>NZ_JBFADC010000005.1:0-422967 GCF_040641195.1 Glycomyces sp. NPDC021274
GTGGGGGCGGGTCGGGCCGGGGGCCCCCCCGGGGCCCCCCCTCGTCCCGTATCCCCCTCCGCCTTTCCCGCCCGCCGGTGGGGCCCCTCCTCGCCCGGCCCCCCCCCCGCCCCGCCCCCGCTCGATGGGGGTCGGCACCCTCGGGTAGCATTTCCAATCGACACGAACGCCCAGCGTGCGTGAAAATAGAACATCGGGTTGTGGCGCAGCTTGGTAGCGCACCTCGTTCGGGACGAGGGGGTCGCAGGTTCAAATCCTGTCAACCCGACAGATGAAAAAGCAGTTCAGGGCCGGTCTCCCATCTTCGGGATTCCGGCCCTGACTGTGTCTACAGCAGCGGTTTACAGCAACGCTAGTCCTCGGACTCAAAACTCTCGCTCAGCTTCCGCAGCGCCTCCCTGGTGGCCTTGTCGGAAGCCTGCGCGTAGACCTCCATGGTCATCTTGAAGTCCGAGTGCCGCATGATCGCCATGATCACCCGAGGGTGAACGTCGAGATCCACGAGCAGCGAGCTACAGGTCCGCCGGGCGTCGTGCACCGAGATCCGGGGGAGTCCCGCTGCTTCGAGATGGTTGACGAAGTACCGGTGAAAGTTGCGAGGCTCGATCGCCGTCCCGTACCGAGTGGTGAAGACCAGACCCGACTCATGCCAGACATCGGCCTTCGCCCGGTCCCGAAGCTGCCGCTCCCGACGCTCCCGCAGCGCCTTGACGCACAGATCAGGCATCGGCAGGGCGTTCTCTGACTCCTCTGTCTTGGCCTTCCTCTTGTGGATCAGTTCGCCCATGACCCTCTGGAGCTGCCACTGCGGCTCAAGAACGCCCTCGTCCAGGTCGAGGCTGTCCCAAGTCAAGCCGAGCACTTCTCCCTTGCGCAAGCCCATCGCGAGGACCAGCAGATACGCCGCATAGTGCGGATCCGGGCGCACGTGTTCGAGGAACCGCCGCGCCTCATCGGTGCCCCACGACTTCTTGCGCCGCTTGCGTCCACTGGGCAGACGGATCTGCATCGCTCGGTTCACCGACACCAGCTCATCGGTGACCGCCTGCGACAGCGCCGAGCGCAGCACCGTCCGGGCATCACTGATCGACCTGGCTGACAACACCTTTCGACAGCATGCGCCCTTCGCGCAGCACTTGTGCGGCGTCCGAAGCTCATCAACGCCCTGTTGGCAGCACTGACACACCGTCGCGAGCTTGTTCGCCCACTGTTGGATATCCCGCGCCGACAGCCGATCAAGCTTCTTCTTCCCGAGCCACGGCACGATGTGCAGCCGAATGAACCGCTCGTACCCGTCGTAGGTCTTGGGCTCCCGGTTGGGCCTGATTACCTCTGCGAGCCAGGCGTGCAAGTACTGCTCGACGGTCTTGGACTTGGTCTCGACAGCACCGCGCGCGGCGGCCTGGTGGAGATCGAGCCACTTGCCGTGGACCGCTTCACGGGTCGGGCCGTAGACGTACTTCCGTTTCTTCACACCCGCAGGGGTCGTTACCCACACGTAGGCGGCGTAACCGTTGCCATGCGGGTAGATCGAGCCTTCCCCGTTGCCCCGCTTGCTCATGCCGCACCCACATAGTCGTCCTGGCGGGCGAAGCGCTCAACGTATTCCTCGATCCATTCGGGCAGGACACGGCGGTGGCCGCCGACCTTGACCGAGCGCAGCTCACCGGAGGCAATGAGCATCTTGACCTTCGAGACCCCAAAGCCGAGGACCTCGGCGGTCTGCCTGGTGTCGTACCAACGCGGTTTGAGTACCGTGCTTCCTTCCATCGCAATCAATCCAATCAATCCATAGTGTTTAGTTCATCCAAAGCTTCACGGGCAAGCTGCCGCTGCTCCCGGGCACGAGCGGCAGCGGAAGAGGCCATGAGGGCGTCAGCCTCGGTGTGCCAGCCGGTGCCGTCGTAGCGGAGGTAGTTGACGAGCACGATGGTTTCAGTCGGATCGGTGTCAAGCTCGTGTTGACAGCGGATCCATTGCGCGCGTGCGTCTCTGAGTGCGCCGAAGGTGGTGGACCAGGCGCGCGCCTTGGTCATGAAGTGGCCGCCGAAGCCGAGCATGTGCGCCCACTTGCGGAGCCTGATCCATTCCCCGCCTTCGGAACCGAGACGCCAGCACGCGGCGATGAGACGGGCGATGTGATCGCCTTCAGGATCGGCGTAGACGGCGACGGTGGCCTCAGTGAGACGGCCGGACAGGTGGCCGGTGTCCTCCGTGGCTTTGGTGGCGTACTTGGCGAGATAGCCCGCCGCATGGTTCTCACTCAACTCGTCATCGCCGAGCTCGACCTGGCGGACATCGACTTGCGCACCCCAACGGATAAGCCAGCCCTCAGAGCGCTCGTCGTGTTCGTCGGTGCGGAAGCTGGTCGAGGCGGCGGCATCGGCGACGAGGGCGGCGATGGAGTCGGCGTCGAGGGCGGCAGGCGGCGGCAGGATCGCGTCACTGCCAGCCATGCGACCGTCGAGGCGAATGAGCGCGTGGAAGTGAACGGCACCGCGCCTCTGGAACTCGGCGACCTTGACATAGCGGAGCCGCACCGAGGCCGGGTCGATGCCGTGGGCTTTGGCGAGGCGCGACAATCCGCGGTCGATGTTGATGCGGGTGCGCCGCCACAGTTCGCCGGAGGCGACGTTCCAGACGACTTGGGCGTCATGGTCGTAGCAGTCCAGGCACAGCGGCTGGCCGATTCGGCCGGCGCTTTCGCCGTGGCGAGTGTGGCAGGCCAGTTGGACGCCATGGGGGCAGGTTTCGGCGTCGCGACGGGCGCGGCAGGGACGGACCTTGCCCGAGGCGGTGAGCGTTCGGGTGTGGACGGGGCCGAAGGCGGGGGCGGTGAGGGTGACGAACAGGGCTGGGTGGGCGGTGACGGTGTCGGGGACGCCTTTACCGCCGGTCATGCCGGAGCGCACAAGGTGGAACGCGTCGTGCTGATAAGTCTTCGCGCAGGTCGGGCAGAGGGAGGCCCGACGCGTGCCGCAAGCTTTGTAGATCACGCTATCGGGCATCGTGCCGGTGGTGCGCGCGGAGAGGATTTCGCCGGTGGACTCGTTGACCGTGTGGAGGTCACCGTGGAGCCGAACCGGGTTGGAGCATCCAGCGGCACCGGCGACGTGGGAGAGCCACGGCTCCCAACCGGTTGACTCGGACCGGGCGATGATGTCGGCGGCGAGGCCGGGCGTGATCGTGCTGTGTTCCATGCGGTTGCCTCCCTTCAGATGCGCTTGGGGTCATGGCCCCGCCGGGCTGCTCGACGTCGGTTGCGTGGTCGAGGGCCGGGCGGGGCCGGTGCTAGGTGTTGGTTTCGGTGTCCCGTTGATCGGGGATGGCCTTGCCCCAGCGCTGCTGGGCGGCCTGCCTGGACATGCCGATACGTTCGGCAATCTCGGCCCAGGAGTAGCCAAAGGCACGAAGGCCCCTGACGGCGTTGGTGATGGCCTCATCGAGGGAGGCGGAGAGCTCAAGGAGCTCGGGGAGTGCGTCCACGTCACCCTCAGCGACCCGGCGCCCGTAGGCGCGGATGATGCGGCGGGCGAAGCCGTTGAACTCGCGGTTCTCGACCATCGCGATCACCGGTCCCCGTTGCCGAGGTTGGCGAAGGCGTTGGCCCAGTCCGGCTGAGCAGGCTCAGCGGCGACGGCAGAGCGCTCGGTTTGGAGGCTCGGCACGTCGATCGGATCCGAGGAGGCGACCGGAGCCGACTCCCTCCAATCCGATTCCGCGAATGAGGCCACCGGCGATTCGGCCGGCTGTGCCTCAGCGGGCCGCGAGAGCACGACCTTGACCAGGGTCAAGAACCCCAGGGCCGAGGCCGAAGCCGCGAGCCAGCCGACAACAGTCGGTTCGGCGTCGAGGACCTGGGCCCCAAGCGAGAGAGCGATGAAGAACATCATCATCGCCATCACGGACTTGACCTTGTGGCCGCCGTTGCGGCGGCGGCGTCGCACCTCGAGACCGAGGGCGATCACCATCAACTCGATGGTCACCGCGTTGACCCAGCCGACCCAGGAGGGCTGACCGGCCGCGACGGTGGCGTCGTGGACGTGGGTGAAGGAGACCGCGCCAGCGGCCACACCCATGGACAGCATGATGACGGTTTGCACGCCGTCTTCGAGTTTCATTTCTGGCTCCTTGGTTTCTGCCACTGCACGCCGGTGCAGTAGTCGCATTTCTTGGAGTGCTCGACCGTTGGCACGGTCTCTTCGCCGCAGACGTCGCACGCCCGCATTTCCCAGCCCTCGAAGGGCAGAGAGACGAAGAGGTGCCTGTCGTCGTCGGCGAGTTCGGTTCCGGTCATGTGCACGTCGCAGACGACGCAGAGGAACCGCATGCGGGAAAGATCGGGCTCCCACGGGGGAAGCGAGTCGATCTGCTTGACGCGATGCAGTGGCATCGCTTCGCGGAAGATGGCGAACGCGGCGAGGAGATCGGTCATCGCGCGCCGCCTTCGAAGCAGGCGAGGCATTCGCCGTAGCGCTTGGGGATGTAGTAGCCGTATTCCGTCTGGCATGACGGGCAGGTCGACAGGGCAACCCACGCTTTCATCAGGGCCCGCAGTTGGGCATCGGTGGCCGGACGCTTGGGCACGGCCAGATCACGCTTGTACAGGTAGGCGAACCTCTTGCCGCGACGCCAGATGATCTGGCCTGCGATAGGTTGCCGCCCGGGGGTAAGGCCCTCAAGGGCGAGTTGTCGGCGGGTGTACAAGCCGTCCGGCGCAGAGCGGTAATTGAAGGTCGGCAGTCCGCCATGGCTGACGCCTTCCGGGTCATCAAATTCGGTACGGAACATTGCACACTCCTCCTCTCTTTTTCATTCGTGATTGCTATTACCGCGTGAGCGTCGGGGTCTCGAACCCCGAAGATTGCCAATCGCTCTACCAATCGGTCAGTCGGTGACTCGACCGATCTCGATTCTGCGGATCTCATCCGCATCCACCCATTCGCCCGACTTGAGCAACGGAGTGCCGTTGTACAACTCGTACTTCTGAACCAGGATGTCCGCGCTAGCGCAGAAGTCCGAGAAGATCCTCACGGCGCTGTCTTCGGTCGTGCGGAAGCTCTGCTTGTACCCGTTCCGGTAGAACATCGTGATGCGCTTCATCGGTTCGTGACCTCGATCAACATGATCTGGTCGGCTCGGACGTAGGTTGTGCAGACCCGGATCAGGCGGTCCTCGTTGTAGTTCTCAATGGCCATCGCACGGCCCGCTTTCATTTCCGTCACGACGGCGGCAGCGTTGTCATCGGTGGTGAGGTAGTGCTTCACTTCCCCGTTTTCGCCGCGACCGTTGTCGAATACGACTCGGAGGTGCTTCATGCTTGAACCTCGCTTTCTTTTTCTATTGCTTCATCGGCAAATTGGCGCAGTACTGGCCTGGTGCGTATTTGCGGTGGCTTTCCTTGCGACGTGGACGCCGGGGAATCGAACCCCGGGTGAACCGTTCGCCCTGGAGTGCCGTCAACTGCCCGTTGACATCGGCTGGCGCTGACGGCACTCGCTCTAGGCAGAGGCCCTGTGGCCCCGAAGCTGCGCAGCGAAGGCCGCGACAGTCTGAATCTCTTCGTCGGTCATCCAGGCCGCTCGCATCCGCTGGGGTGCATTGCCCTCGGCGAGGAGGAAGGAATCCCCAGGCTTCTTGGGGTCCAGGCTCATGGCGTTGTAGCCCGCTTCGGCCCAACCGGCCCCGAGCGCGACATCAGAGGAGCCGGGCGTGGTCGCGCGGCCGGTCCACCGGTAGGCGAACAGGTCGCGCAGTGCGGTCGGCAAGATGTCGAACGAGGCACGCTGCGTGCCCATGATCGGGATGATCGCCGCCGCCCGTCCCCGAGCAACCACGTCACGGAAGAGCGCGGAGAACAGCTCCTGCTCGACCTTGGTTCCTGCGACCGAGGTGTAGTACGCGACCTCATCGAGGAAGAGCACCCACGCCGGTTCGGCCGGCGACGGGACGAGCTTGCGGATCCGGTTACGAGACATCCAGTCGTAGCGGCGGTCCATGAGCTTCTGGATCCACAGCATCGTTTGGAGCGCCTTGCGCATCTCCGGGCCCACGAACACGTCCATGACATCGGTCCAGGGCATCAGCTCGACCAACTTGGCGTCGAAGCCGAGCATTCGCGCGTCCGGCATCAGCGACACCTGCGCGATCATGTTGTTCATCAGCCCCGACTTGCCCGAGCCGGGCTCGCCGTTGAGCATCATGTTCTTGCCGTACATGGTGACGTTCACGGCCTCGTTCGAAGCCGACCGGCCCAGGTAGATGGGGTCTTTGATCGACATGACCGGTCCCAGTGCGATGTTCATCGTGCAATCTCCTTAGTGAAATCGGTGCATCTATCGATGCGTGAGTCTTGGTGGTGGGAGCCGGTACTTGGCCTAGTTGGCTTCCACGGCTCCCACCGTGAGCAGCCCCAGCTGGGGAGCTTTCTGGTTAGACCCAGGCGGGCATGTCGCCCTCGTCCGGGTTTTCATCGGGTGCGGTGGTCTGGCCGTCATCGGCCTTGCGCTGACGCGGTTTGCGACCGCCCTTGGTGCCCAGCAGGGCATCCAGTTCGGCGTTCACCGACTCCGGTGTCAGGTCGACGCCTTCGGAGTCGTCCACCCGGCGGTATTCGACCGGGTAGGAATCGGGATCGATGCCTTCGAGCATTTCGGTGACCGGCATGGCCACGCCCTCAGCGAGGACGTCACGACGACGGATGTCCACGACCACGTAGGCCGCTTTCGACCCGGCCATTTCGGCGGATGCCTCGTGAGCCCAGCACACCGAAGCGAGTTCGGTGAGACGGTCCCGCAGATCGTCCAAGGTGAGGTCACCGCGCAGCCACAGCCACACACGCTCACCGGAATCCGTGGGACGAGCCCACAGGATCAACGGCATCACCGAACCGCGAACACCCTTGCCCTCAATGAAGGCATCGCAGGCGACACGGATGCGGTGACGCACGATCATGCACCAGGCCCAACGGACCAGGAACCGGCACACCGGGCGGAACAGCCACGGCACACCGACTAGCAGGAGCGTCGCGCCAAGAGCGACCAGCGGACCCGCCCAAGCGTTGAGCAACGCCCAGACGGTGACCACCAGCGCCAGAACGACCAGCTCTCCAGCCCAGTGCCACGCCATGCGCAGCCCCGGCCAGATCAGCACCAAACCAGCGGCAACGAAGCCGGTGGCGAAGGCGACGACGACCGCCAGGAGGAACGCCGCGGCGCCATCCTTGACCGTCAGAGCGATAGCGAAGCCGACCAGGCCGGCGAAGACGCCAGCGAGGATGCCGACGATCTTGGCCCGGCGCTTCGCCGAGTCGATTTCGAAGGTGTCGATAATGGTCTGACCAGCACGAACACCCGAGCGGGAGCGCCCGGAGCTGGTACGGTTGCTACCATTACTAGGCATGGCAGCACTCCTTTCCGCCCCCTTGAGGGCAAGGGATGGTTGCTTGTTGGAAACCGGGGAACCGGTCGAGTTCTTGGTCGGATTTGGACCGGTTCCCCAGTGCCGCTTAAGCGGCGAGTTTGATATCGGTGGTGGCTTCGCCCTCCAGGACGAACTTGGTTCGGCTCTTCGCCGGAGCGTTGTCAAGCGTCCGTTGACGGTTGCCCGTCCGCTCGACTTCATCGGCCAACTGGTGCAGACTCTCTGCGAGCCTTCGCAGTTCGCCGGGAGCGCCGAAGATCGCCAGCCTGTTGCTGTCGCTGGGATCTTCGATCCGCATCACGCCCTGACTGATCAGGTGCGGGTACAGGTCGTACCCCTTCAAGACCATGTCCTCTTTCAAGAAGACGTCGGTCCGGAAACTGGTTCGCATGGCAGATCCTCTCGGGATCAAGAGGCATACGCCTCAGGGTGACTACTTACCGGCTTTCGCCAGGTTGATCGCAGCGGCGCGGTAGGCCGTGCCGAGGGTTCCC
Source organism: Glycomyces sp. NPDC021274 (assembly GCF_040641195.1). Lineage (NCBI taxonomy): Bacteria > Bacillati > Actinomycetota > Actinomycetes > Glycomycetales > Glycomycetaceae > Glycomyces > Glycomyces sp. NPDC021274. Next base: position 7,917 of record NZ_JBFADC010000005.1, read on the forward strand.
TGCTTGGAGACCCACGGGACCGCCTCCAGGTCGACAACCGAGACCGGCTGCCCCTTCGGGAGGTTCGGCTTCTCACCGGTGGTGACGACCTTGATGACCGACGCACCCTCGTCCTCGGACGAGCCGAGCGCAATGAGTTCGGTGGTCCACTTCAGCGAACCGTCCTTGTCGGTCTGGTGCTTGCCGTCGTACTCCTTGGCCACGGGGGCCAGCGACACCATGAAAGTCACGTCCGAGACATCCAGCTTGAGCTTCATAGCCCTACCTCTTCCTTGTTTGTTGACTGCCCTCATTGGGCTTCAACCCGGGACTTCCGGGCTGATGCAACAAGACTCGCGGATTCTGGAGGACGAGTTCACCGCGTGGAGGGACTTCTAGGGACGTCTCTGTTAGGATGAAGTCGTCCCTAGAAGTCCCTTCCCGGTTCGAAGCGAGGGCTCACCTATGCCGAATGAACGTCTCCGAGATGCGATGCAGTCCAACGGCTTCAGCCCTGCGAGCCTGGCCGTGCAGATCGGTGTGGACCCAAAGACCGTCGAACGGTGGATCACTCAAGGACGTCCGCCGTACCCCAAGTACCGGCGAGAGGTCGCGGCACTCGTCAAGGAGAGCGAGAACTACTTGTGGCCCAACATGCTTCCCGAGCAGAAGCAGGTGGCTGTCTCAGAGTCGGAGCTGGTGAAGACCTACCCGCGCCGGTACGCCGTACCCAACGACCTGTGGTCACGCCTGCTTGACCAAGCTCAGGACTTCATCGGAGTCCTCGCGTACGCCGGGCTGTTCCTGCCCGAACAGACAGACCTCATCGAATTGATCAAAGCGAAGGCAGCGGAGGGCACAAAGATCGTCATCCTCTTGGGAGATCCCGACTCGGACGCTGTTGCCCTCAGGGGCGAGGAGGAGGGAATCAAGGGAGCGATGGCGGAGAAGGTCAGGAACGTCCTGGCGTACTACAACCAGCTCGAAGGTACTGAAGGCGTGTACGTCGGCTTCCACAACACGGCGCTGTACAACAGCATCTACAGATTCGACAATGAGATGCTGGTGAACACGCACATCTTTGGGTGCCCCGCGGCGCACGCTCCTGTGATGCACCTGAGGGAACTCGCAGGCGGAAGCATGTTCAGGACGTTCTCCGACAGCTTTGACAAGGTTTGGTCCGCTTCCAAGGACGTTTGGACGAACCCAGTTGGGAAGGTCAAACCATGAGCCGCATTGACCACATCAACAACCCCGATGCGCCCGCTCCGAACAGCGTCGTTCCCTCGACCACGGCGTTCGTGCTCGATGAAAAGCACCAGGTTCTCCTCATCAGGCGCACCGACAACGGAGACTGGGCGCTTCCCGGTGGCGCTCATGACCTCGGCGAGTCCATCGCACAGACAGCCATACGGGAGACCAAGGAAGAGTCCGGCATCGATATCGAGGTCACCGGAATCGTTGGCATATATACAGATCCCGGCCATTTGATCGAGTACAGCGACGGCGAGGTCCGCCAGCAGTTCTCGATCTGTTTCAGAGGCAGGCAGACAGGCGGGACGCCAGCCGTGAGCGCAGAATCATCCCAAGTTGAGTGGTTCGACCGAGCCGAGCTTGCGGATCTTCCAATCAACCCCTCTATGCGCCTGAGGATCGAGCACGGGTATGACCGAGGAGATACGCCCTACGTGGGCTGAGCGGCTAGACGTTGCTCGGTCTGGCGTACCGCATCAAGGATCAGAGGGCGCGCACGCTTGATGAACCGAGTGACCACGTGTTCCGGGCCGTACCGTTCAAGGATCTCGGCGAGCCGAGTTTCGACCTTGAGATCCGTACCGTCGGGCCCAGTCGTCATGTCGCAGAACCAGAGCGCCTGAGTAACGGCAGAATCTTCGTTCATGAACTCTGACTCAAGTTCCCGACGGAGGCCACGTTCATCGGCTTCGAGCGTGGCGCACGAGTGATGGGCAACGAGCGACGTTACCCGGTCGTCCCAGCCCTCAGCACGGAGCCAGCGAGCACCGTCAAGCGGATGAAATCCGGTCTTGACCAGTTCCGGGGAGTACCCCACATCGTGGAGGATCGCTGCCATCGCAAGGGCATCGGCATCGTCGGCTGAGAAGAGACGGCCACCCACATCGAGAGCCTTCCTACCAACCGCTTGTACATGCCTCCAGCGCCGGGGAAGTGCTTCAGAAAGCAAACGCTGGGAGGTCTCAAATGCGGTTTCGTAGGTACTCATCGATTCGACCCTAACACCAGGCCAGGGACACTGTCACCTGCGACGCAGGGTGCCCGCCAAGGGACCTGTGAGAACTTTCTATACATCTTCAAGGCGGCCTTGCGGCCGCGCCTTCGTGGCAGGCCTGCGGTCCGGTCCTCGCTTCGCTCCGGGCGGTCCTCGGCCGGCCACGGGCCAAGCAGAGGACGCCTTGAGGATGGAATGAAAGGTTCCGGCCGGAACCCTTGGCCGGGGACCCCTGCGGGCGCGCGCCCAGGCCGGATTGAGGGCGATCCCTGCGGGCCCGCCCTGTCGCTTGGGCGAGCGTATCGCGCGCCCGCCCCCGCCCAATGAACCCGGCCTTCAAATGTGCATATCGGAGCAGAAACTCAGTCCGAGCCAATTCGAAGATCGGTGTCGCGATCAATAGAGACAGATGCCTGATTTGTTACTAGGAGAAGATCAACTGCGCGTCCACGTGTCAGGAATACATCCCCAGAATTTACTGCGGCCAACATCTTGAAAACATCTCTTAGTGCATCAACGGAATTCTGGCTCAGGTTCTCAGAGTCGATGGCTTTTCTCATCAACCTCTGCAGTCGAAGCGCGTTGAATTCTGTCGGCGCAGGTTCATGTCGTTCTAGGAAACGCCACAAAGCACGACCCAGCCTATTTTTTCCATATTGGATAAGCTGCTCACCATTTTTTTCCGCGAGGCTCTCCAGGATCCAACGTGAAATTTGGGAATCAGAAGAAGGCATCTCGTGGTGATTGAGCAGGACTGACTCGAACTTCTTGCGCCTCGACTCAGCTGGGGGTTCCTTCTTAATCTCAATTTTGCTCGCGTCCGTCTGGCCATTTGCAGTGTCAATGTCAGCCTGGGGCTGCGGTTCGCTGTCCTCTTTCGCTCCAAGCGCGGCGCCAAGGTCGCTCGGTGTTGCGGTTTCGTCACTTTCTGCTTCTGCCTCACTTGCAGCCTCAGCCCTAGCCGTGATCGCGTCCCATTTTGCAACTACACCCCAGCCCTCAAGGTGCCCGGAGCCCTTTCCCAAAAGCTTCGAAACGGCATCTTGCATCGTCTTCCGAAATAGCAATAGACCTGCAACCACAACGAGGGGCCATACGAGATCGCCGACGAGCGCTGCAGTGAACTCCAACTTCGACACCACCCCATTGTGCACCAAGGCTCCCGGGCAGGGGTGCGCGTCCAGCGGGGTGCAGCAGCCCGAGAATCGGCCAATGAGACGTTTAAGGAGGAGCCGGAATTTGAGCCCGCGAGCGGACACCCCGAGCCTGCTCAGAGGGTAGAGCCTTGGGGCCAGGTACAGCAGGGAAGTGCAGCAACCGCAGTGCACGAAGATGTCTTGGGTTGGCTCTGACCAGCCTTGATGCACCTTGGTTGGCCCCCAGTGACCCCCGTGCCGCTAGTTCGGGACGAGGGGGTCGCAGGTTCAAATCCTGTCAACCCGACCAAAGGTAAGGGGGCCGGAAGGCCCCCTTTCCCGTGTGCGCGCGGAGGACGGCCGGGTCCGGGGGACCCAACGGTTGGTAGTCACTCGGCTGCAAAGGGGATGTGCGGGAGTTGCGAACGGGCATAACCTGCTTGCCTGCCCCTGGCACGATCCTCTCAACCCTCGGGAGATCCCGTGTCCGTCAACAACGCTGGTCAAGGTCCGAATGCGGGCCGCCCACAATCCTGGTCCGATCTGCCGAAGGCGTCGCAGGTCGCCATCATCTCGATCCTGGCGATCCTCGTGCTCTGCTGCGGCATCATGCTGCTCCCGGACGCCGATGAGCCCGGCTCATCGGGGGAGGTGCCCACCGAGAGCGAGACGAGCGAGTCGGCGTCGCCGACCGAGCCGGAGCCGACCACCGCCCGGGCGGCGCCGACTGAGGCCGCCACTTCGGCATCTCCTGAGCCGCCGCCCGAGACCACCGAGGCCGAAGCGGAGGCCGAGGAGGAGGTCTACTACGAGAACTGCGACGCGGTGCGTGACGCGGGCGCGGCCCCGATCTACGAAGGCGAGCCGGGCTATCGCGCGGGGCTCGACGGCGACGGGGACGGCGAAGGCTGTGAGGACACGTCGAGTTCCGACTCCGGCGGCGGCGGAGGCGGCGGGAATGACGATGACGACGACGGCGGCAGCGTCTACTACGAGAACTGCGACGCGGCCCGGGCCGCGGGCGCGGCCCCGGTCCACGCCGGCGACCCCGGGTACGGCTCCCACCTCGACCGGGACGGCGACGGCACCGGATGCGAAGGCTGAGGCCCTCTGCGCGGACAGGGTGGAGATAACTTCACCGTGAAGTCGGGTACCAGCGGCAATGTGCGGGGCGGCGCGCGAACCTACTGTTCAAGGCATGGACATTTCAGCGGCGTCGCCGATCCCCTGGCGAAGTGCCCCGCGAGCAGCGGTGCGGGCCTTCTGGGCGGGGTCGACTTGGCGCTCACTCATGCATCTGGTCACCGGAGCGGTGGTCGGCGTCGCCGGCGGTGGCGCCATCGCCGTGCTCGTGATCCTCGGCGTCGGCGGGTTCCTCACGGTGGTGATCCCGGTCTTCGCGGGTGGGACGCTGCTCGTGGTGAGCGGCGGGCTCACGGCGGTGCAGCGCAGCCGCCACACCGCGTTCCTCGATGCGGAGTGGCCCGACGGGCCGTTCGCGCAGCCGGTGACGTTCGCGCCCCGTGCATTGCTGGCCCTGGTGAAGAACCCCCGCACCTGGCGGCAGTTCTCCTACCACGTGATCGCCGGGGCCTTCGGCTTCTTCGCGGCGGCGATCGCGGTCGCCGCGTGGACCACTGGCCCCGCGATGATCATGGCGCCGCTCATCGGACTCGAGGCGGGATTGGAGACCAGGCACTGGGTACTGTGCGGCGCAGGCATAGTTGTGACGTTCGCAGCGCCTTGGATTACGCGGGGCCTGGCGGCACTCGACGGGCTCCTGGCGCGAGTGTTGCTGGGCACCAGCCGGGCCGAGGCGCTTGAGACCCGGGTAAGCGATCTTGCAGCCAGCCGGGATTCTACTGTGGATGCGGCCGATGCGGAACGCCGGCGCATTGAGCGGGACCTCCACGACGGTGCGCAGCAGCGGCTGACCTCGCTCGCCATGAACCTCGGGATCGCTCGGGCCACCCTCGACGACCTCCCGGAGGAGGGCGCCCGCGCCATCGCGCAGGCCCATGAGGAGGCCAAGCAGGTCCTGACCGACCTGCGCGACCTGGTGCGCGGCCTCCACCCGGCCGTGCTCGAGGACCGCGGCCTGGACGCGGCGCTCTCCGCGGTCGCCGCCCGCTCGCCGATCCCGGTGCGGCTGCGGGTCGACATGGACCGGCGCGTCGCCCGCGACGTGGAGGCCGTGGCCTACTTCGTCGTCTCCGAGGCACTGACCAATGTGGCCCGGCACTCCGAGGCGGAGCACGCGGCCGTCGAAGTGTCCCTAGAGGATGACGCGCTGCGACTGCGCATCGCCGACGACGGACGCGGCGGCGCCGATGCCCAAGGCGGCACCGGACTCCAGGGCCTGTCCGACCGGGTCCGCTCGGTCGACGGCAGGTTCCGCATCACCAGCCCCCTCGGGGGACCCACCGTCATCGAAGCGGAGCTGCCATGCGCGTCGTGATCGCCGAAGACTCGGTCCTGCTGCGGGAGGGCCTCGCCCGGCTCATGGAGGTCGGCGGCATCGAAGTCATCGACACCGTGGGCGACGCCGAGGCGCTGCTGCGCTCGGTCGAGCGCGACCGCCCCGACCTGGTCGTGGCCGACGTGCGGATGCCGCCCGACCAGAGCGACGAGGGCGTGCGCGCCGCACTGGTGCTGCGCCGCCAGTACCCGGACCTCGCGATCCTCATGCTCTCCCAGTACGTCGAGGAGCGCTACGCCGTCGAACTGCTCACCGGGCAGATGCGCGGCATCGGGTACCTGCTCAAGGACCGGGTGGCCGATGTCGCCGAGTTCCTCGACTCGCTGCGCCGCGTCGCCGACGGCGGCACCGCACTCGACCCCGAAGTTGTCTCCCAGCTCCTGGTGCGCCGCAACGGCAGCGAGCTCGACCGCCTCACCCCGAGGGAGCGGGAAGTGCTGTCGCACATGGCAGAAGGCCGCTCGAACGCCGGCATCGCCGCCGTCCTCGTCCTCAGCGAGGGCGCGATCAGCAAGCACATCAACTCGATTTTCACGAAGCTCGGCCTCCCGCCCAGCGACAGCGGGAACCGCCGCGTTCTCGCCATTCTCAAGTTCCTGCAAGGCAACACGAAGGACCGGTCATGATCGACAGCCCCGAGAAGCCGACCACCGCCCCCCAGCCCGAAACCCAGCGCGCCGCCCGCACCGTCTGGTGGATCATCGGCGCGGCCTGCACCGGCCTCGTGCTCCTGGCCGCCATGGCCGTCGCCGGCGTCTGGATCTGGTCCACCGCCTCGCCCGAGAAGACCGAGACCCACAGCGAGACGTACACCCAGCACACTGCGGGCGTCGAGGTCGTCGTGGAGGTCGGCAGGATCGAGCTCAACGCCTCCGCCGACGACGCGCTCGTCGTCGACAGCGAGATCATCTGGCGCGGTGAGGATCCCAAGCTGGTCGAGCAGTGGCAGGGCGACACCTTCACGGCCGACGGCACGTGCAACGACCGCCTGATCGTCTTCGCCAGTGACGAGTGCGATGTGAACTACACGCTCGCCCTGCCGAGCGGCGCCGCCGCCGAAGCGGAGAGCTCGGTCGGCGATGTGCACATCGACGGCCTCGACGGTGCGATCGACATCGAGACCAGCGTCGGCGACATCCAGGGCGAGAACCTGCGCACCACCGAGACCAGGGTCGAATCCAGCGTCGGCTCCGTCCGGTTGGCGTTCGCCGAGGTCCGGGGCGACATCAACGTCATCAACAGCACCGGCGATGTCGAGATCATCGTGCCCGACGACGGCACCACCTACGACGTGGTGTTCGAGTCCGGCGTCGGCAGCGAGCACATCGACATCGCCACCGACCCTTCGAGCAGCGCCGACTACGTCATCTCGGTCAACACCAGCGTCGGGGACCTCATCGTCCGCTACGCCGACTGAGCCCCATCCTCCCGCCGCCCGCGACCGGTCTCCGGCCGCGGGCGGCGTCGTCCCCTGAGGTGTTGTGACGCAACGGCTTCCGAGCTCGTCAGCGGGCTGTCAGTGCCGCGTCAGCGTCGGCGGCGAAGGTACTGGCACGGGCCCGGACAACAGCTCCGACCGCAGACCCCTCGACCTCAGGAGACTCCCGTGTTCGCCAAGCGCAACCGCCCCACCGCCGTCACCATCGCCGCGTTCCTCCACTTCGCGATCGCCCTCGCGTTCGCCTCGATTCCGATCATCGGGCTGCTCTACGGCGCCGACGTCCAGGCCGCCGCTGAGGCCGAGGTCGTACGCCAAGGTCAGGACCCGGACCTGCTGGCCGCCAACGGGCTCGCCTTCGACGAACGCGGCGTTGCGATCTGGGCCACGTTCGCGATCACCGCCGCCCTCGCCCTCCTCGGCGCGATGCTGCTGACTGGAAGACGTGTCGCCCGCGTCCTCGCCTTCGTCGCCCTGCCGCTCGTGCTCGCAGGCAACGCCCTCATCGTGGCCAGCAACGCGACCGCCACCGCCAAGGTCCAAGCACTCTTCGATGCTTCCGGGGACGCGGCCGTGCGTTCCCTCGACGCCGCCGCGATTCTCGATGCCGCGTTCGCCGCTTACCCGGACTGGCTGCCGACCCTCGAAGGAGTGCGCTTCGCGGTGGTCACCGCCGGCTGCGTCCTCGGCGTGGTGCTGCTGGCGCTGCGCCCGGCGCGCGAGTACTTCCGCAAGGCATAGCAGCAGGAGCAGGCAGGAGCATTCGGCCCCGCGCGTCGCGCGGGGCCGCACGCCGTGGCGGGCGCGGCGGTAGCGTACGAGCATGACCGAGTTGCTGCACCTGACCGAACGGAGCCTCTGGGAGGCCGCGCTCGCCACTGGCGTGTACGAAGGCTCCACACGCGGGAAGACCCTCGCCGAGGAGGGTTTCATCCACTGCTCGCTGCCCGAGCAGCTCGAGGCCGTGGCTGCGTTCGTATACGGCGATCACCCAGGGCCGCTTGTGGTTCTGGTCATCGACCCCGAGCTGGTCGACGTGCCGATCCGGTACGAAGCGCCCGCTCCCGGCGCGCCCGAGTACCCGCACCTGTACGGCCCGCTGGCGACGAGAGCGGTCGTTGAAGTGCGGCCCTGGGGCGCAGGTTGATCCGAACGCCTCAATCCCGCTCGGCGCAGGCTGATCCGAGCGGGATCAATGCCTGAAACGCACTACAGGTTCGTGAGCAGCAGTTCGACGACGGCGTCGCGTTCGAGCGCGGCACCGGTTTCGTACGTGGCCTGGAACGCGGTGTCGCCCAGCGCCTCCCGAGTGCGGTCAAACGTTCGCAGCGCCGTGTCGTAACCCCGCCGGTCCTCAGTGCCGAGCAGCGACACGGCGGCACCGAGCAGTCTCGCCGCGTGTGCCGCGTCCCCGTCCGCGAGAGCGGTCGCCGCCCGCACGCGCACGGCCACAGCCAGATTCGGACCCGCGGCGCCTTCGATGCCGGGAGCCGTGAGCGCATTGAGATGGCGGTGCGCCAGTGCCGCATCGCCCTCGATGAGCGCGACGATCGCGCGCAGCGACGCCCCCCAGACCTGGATGCGCGAGTCGATCCTGGTCCCGCCGAAGACGTCCTCAGCGGCGGCGAGCGCGCTCAGTCCCTGCTCGTGCTCGCCCGCGCACAAGAGGACTTGGGCCCGGCACCAGTGCACGTACGCGGTGGTCTGCGGGGTGCGTTCGGCGTCGGCCCGATCCAGGCCGAGGCGCAGGGCCTCCCGGGCCTGCGCGATCGCCGGGGGTTCGCCGGGGCCTTCGATCAGGGAGCTGAGGGCGCTGCTGCGGGCGGTGACGAGCGCGAGTTCGGCGTAGGTCTCGGCGGCGTCGGCTGCGGTGCCGAGTTCGTCGAAGAGGTGTCCGGCCTGCGCGAGGGCGTCCTTGGCCTCGTCGTGGTCGCCGTGGCGCGCCGAGTATTCGGCGCGCATCCGCAGGGCGGAGGCAAGGCCGAAGCGTTCGCCGAGCTTCGCGAACTCGGCTTCGGCCCGTTCGATCTGGTCGAGGCCTTCGGCGCCGGTGCCGCCTTCGCCGGCGGCGGCCTCAGTGAGCAGGATGACGCCGAGCTCCCAGCCCTCGGCCATGGCGCGGTCTGCGGACACGGCCGGGTCGGAGAGGAACGCGGGGGCGATGGCCATGAGCGAGCGTCCCGCGACCGGGGCGTTCAGGTGGTGTCCCAGTTCGATGCCTTCGAGGATCGATCGTGCGGCCTCCTCGGTGTCGCCGAACTCGAACTGCCCCATGCCGGTGAGCAGCTTGACGGCGGGGACGAGCGGTTCGGGGATCTCACCGGGGAGCCCGAGCAGCGCCGGGTACCAGTGCTGGAGCTGAGTGCGGAACCCGCGCAGGTGCCAGAACCAGAAGAGGGCTGCGATCATGCGCAGACCGGTCTCCTTGTCCCCGAACTCGACCGAGCGGGCGAGGACGGCGAGGAGGTTGTCGTGTTCGGCGTCCAGGCGGGCCATCGCCTCGAGCTGGGCCGCTGCCCTGATCTTGTCGTCGGCGCGTTCGACCAGGTCGAGGCAGTAGCGGGCCATCGCGTCCCGTTCGGAGGCGGCCCGGTCGGGCTCGAGTTGCGCCTCAGCGTAGGTGCGGATGGTCTCGAGCATGCGGTACCGCTCGCCGGTGCGCTCCACTAGGGACTTGTCGACGAGTCCGGCGAGCGCCTCGAGGTCGTCGACCCGGTCGAGGCCCACGCCGCCGGGGTAGACGGCCATGCGCATGGCAAGCGCCCGTTCGGCATCGGAGAGCAAGTCCCAGCTCCAGGCGATGACCCCTTCGAGCGTGCGGTGCCGCTCGGGCGCGGTCCGGTCGGACCCGGCGAGCAGCGCGAACCGGTCGTCCAGGCGCGCGGCGATCTGCGACGCGTCGAGGGCGCGCATGCGGGCGGCGGCCAGCTCGACGGCGAGGGGCAGGCCGTCGAGGCGGCGGCAGATCTCCACGACCGCTTCGGTATTGGACTCGTCGAGCTTGAAATCGGGCCGCACGGCGGCGGCTCGCTCGCAGAACAACCGCACCGCTGGGCTCACTTCTGGACGGTCACCGGAGAGCGGCAGCGGCGGGATCGGAAACAGCCGCTCGCCGCCGATGCCGAGGGCTTCGCGGCTGGTGGCGAGGAGCCGAAGGCCGGGGCAGGCGCCGAGAAGCCGGGGGGCGAGGCGCGCGGCGGCGTCGATGCGGTGCTCGCAGTTGTCGAGGATGATGAGCGCGTCCTGGTCGGCGAAGTACTCCTCCAGGCGGGACTCGGCATCGTGCGCGGACGGCTCCAGCAGCCCCGACTCACGTGCGCCGATGGCGCGCAGGACTGCGGGCGCGACGTCGGCGTCATCGCCCACCGCGGCGAGTTCGGCGAGCCAGATGCCTTGGGGCGCAAGGTCCGACATCGTCGCCGCGGCCTCGACCGCGAGGCGGGTCTTGCCCGCGCCTCCGGGCCCGGTGACGGTGACCAGGCGTGACGCGGCGACGGCTGCGGCGAGCGCGTCCAGGTCGGCTTCCCGGCCGACGAAGCTGGTGAGCTGCGCTTTGAGATTGGTGCGCTTCTCGACCCGAGCGGCTGGGGCCGCGCTCTGGCGCAGTATCTGCAGGTGCAGCTCGGCGAGTTCGGGGGAGGGGTCGGCGCCGAGCTCGTCGGCGAGGCGTTCGCGGGCGCGCTCGAACGCGTCGAGGGCTTCGGCCGGGCGGCCGGTCGCGTAGAGGGCCCGCATGAGGAGGGCCTGCCAGCGCTCGTCCAGCGGGTGGGCTTCGGCGACGGGCTCGAGTTCGGCGAGAACGTCGGCGCCGGTGGTGATCTCGAGCGCGAGGCGCTCGCGGGCGGTCTCGTTCCGCAGGCGCTCCAGGCGGATCGCTTCGTTCTCGGCGAACCGGAGGTGGCGCAGATCGGCGAGGGCCGGTCCGCGCCAAAGGGATTCGGCTTCGCGGAGTGCGGCGAGGTCCGCTTGTCTGCGGCCGGTTTCCGAGAGGCGCTCGAACCGCTGCACGTCCACGTCGCCGGGTTCGACGGCGAGGCGGTATCCGGCGGCGCCGCGAGTGAGTCTGTCGGCGCCGATGGCGCGGCGGACTCGGGAGACCAAGGCCTGCAACGCGTTCGCCGAGGGAGCGTCGTCTTCCCAGATCGCGTCGAGCAGGGTGTCGGCGGTGACCTCGCGGCCCGGTTCGAGAGCGAGGCGGGCGACGAGGGCGCGGAGGCGCGCGCCGGCGAGCTCGACGGGTTCGTCGTCGCCGTCGCGGATCTCGAACGGGCCGAGCAGGTGTACGCGCATGGGTGTAAGTGTGCCGGGGAGGGAGCGAGCGGGGGCGTGGAGGGCGGCGCACCACGATCGTTGCGGGTTGCGGTCCCAGGTGTGGCCGAATGCCGCCGCACACTCGGCTGCGGCGGCACGGCACGGCCCGTCCGGTCCTGCCCGCCCGCTTGAGCCCCGGTCCGAGTCCGAGTGGGCCTACCGAGACCGGCCTTGCGATTCAGGCGCGCCCGCGAACCCTGCGGAACTGGCGTCCGGCGAGGTCGATCGCCGTCACCTCACCGCGCTCGTCCCGCGCGAAGTAGCCGCGCTGGCCTTGGAGCGGGCCTTCGGTGACGATGTAGTCGTCGCCGTCCTCGTGGAGGAAGCCCATGTGCGCGGGCTCGCAGTCGGCGGGCATTTCCGGCGAGTCCACACGCAGTTCGGGCCGGATGCAGGCCGCAAGGCTCAAGTAGTCGCCCTCGTCGACAACGCTCACGACCATCATGTCCACCTCGTAGTCGCCAATGATCCCGGCGGCGCGCTCCCGGTCGAACGCGACCGGCTCGGGGTCGCGGTCGACCAGCCCGAGGTAGTGTTCCAGCGCCCAGCGGATGACCGCGAGGTTGCAGGGCGTGCCGCCCGGTTCGGCGTTGGTCACCACGGCGATCGCGAAGTCGTGCTCGGGCACGGCGATGAAGTCCGCGAACTGTCCGACGGACGAGCCGCCGTGGGCGAACGTGGCCGCGCCGTCGATCTCCCGCAGGAACCAGCAGATGCCGAACCCGTCTCCCAGGGAGCTGCCGCGCAACTCCACGGTCTGGCGTCGCATCGCTTGCAGCGCTTCGGCAGAGACGATCCGCTCGCCGGACTCCGCGCGGCCGTCCCCGAGGTGGAACCGGGCCCAGCGGACGAGGTCGCGCGCGGTGGAGGCGCCGCCCCCGCCGGGGTTCTGGGAGCGGTGGACCTTCCAGGTCGGGACGACCGTGGTGCCGTCGGCCGTGACACTGTGGCCGAGGGAGAACTTGCGGGTCATCGCCTCGGCGGCGAAGAACGTGGAGTTCTCGAGCCCGAGCGGCTTGAACAGGAGGTCGGCCATCGCCTGTTCGTAGGTCGTGCCGGTGACCACCTCGATGACGCGTCCGAGGAGGTTGTACGCGGCTTGACTATAGGAGGCCCGCTCGCCGGGCTCGGCGATGACGGTCAGCTCGTCGAGATGGTCCACATAGGTTTTGAGGGCGTCGTCGCCGTCACCGGTGTCCCGGAGCATCCAGGTGTCCAGGCCCGCGGTGTGGTTGAGCAGGTGCCCGACCGTGATCGCGGCGGCGGACCGCTCGTCGGCGAGCCGCAGGTCGGGGAGGTAGCGGCGCACGGGAGCGTCGAAGTCGACCTTGCCCTGCTCGGCGAGGATCACGAGCGCGGTCGCCGTGAAGCTCTTGCTGGTCGAGCCGAGGGTGAAGATCGTGTCCTCATCGACCGGGTGCGGGTTCGCGACGCTGGTGACGCCGTGGGCCGCGTAGATCTCGCGGCCCTGGTGCCAGATGCCGACCGCGATGCCGGGCACCGCGAACTCGGCGGCGGCCTTGGCGACGAACTGCTGGAATGCATTGGTGCTCAAGGTGGGTTCCCCTCTCGGATGCCGCCGGAGTCTTCCCGGAAGCCGTGTCGAGAGGAACCATCGCCTCGAGCGCTGACGCGCCGCTGACACGCGGCTGACGACGCCGCCCGCACGACCCCCGAACCGGGTGTCACTGCAGGTCAGGCTCCTGGTGAACGAAAATGTCGTACCCCGCTTCTACAGTTGCGGAGGCAACTGAATAGCGCGCGCAACGCCCGATGGCGGGGCGCGAGAACCGATTGGACGAAGCGATGGCAGCGAAACCATCAGACAGTTCACGGAACCAGGCGAGCCTCGAGGTGATCACCCGGGCCTTGCCGTTCACGACCATCCCCGACGAGCCACTCCGAGCGCATTTCGCCAGGTGGCTTCTCGATTCCCTGGCGACCGCGGACCGGCTCGGACCGTTCCCCAGCCTCGAACCCGAGACCCGCCCACCGGCGACCGGTCCGGAAGCAGCAGCGCCGACCACGGCACCCGAGGCCGACCCTCGGTCATCGCCGCCCGCAACGCCGATCGAAGCCGCAGCCGATACCGCCCTTGCGGTCGACACTCGGCCACCTCCGATCGCCACGCCCTCCGAGGACGCGGTCGAAACCGCCCCCGAGGCGGCTCCACCTGACGACCCGCCGAGAGGCGAGCCGCTGCCGCTCGAGTGGCAAGGACCGCCCGCACCGCCCAGACCGCAGTTCGTACGCCAACGCGACGGCACGATCTGGGTGACCAAGCCGATCCTGCGCTCGCGAGGCTGGACCGACTCCGCAGTCCGCGACTTCCTGCCCCAACCTGAAGGCCTGAAACCGAATCCGAGGTTCGCGTCCACCGGCGCCCCCATGCCGGTCTGGCGGCCCGCGACCGTGGCGGCCGTTGAGAAGACGCCGGAGTGGCAGGCCTGGCTGGAGCGATCACTGCGGCGGCGGCAGACCACGCTCGAAGCGCTGGCCGAGACCGAGGACGAGGACTTCCGCGCCCGAGTGGAAGCGGCCCGCATCGCCATCGAGTCGGAAGGAGGCGTGTCGAACGCCTAGCCGAAGACCGGTTTCGACCATGCCAGGCTCGGCGAAACGCCGGTGTCGCGGTCGTTGATCTCCTAGGTTGGAAGGCGGCCAACACGGTCCGTGCCGATGCGGACCATGGGCGCAGTCGAGGAAGGAGACGGTCATGACCGATTTCGCGTTCGCGGGGAAGGCCTTCGACATCCGCTTGGACAACGGGGTGCTCTTCCACAACACCTTTGCGGCGGAAGGCAACAAGCTGGTGTACGAGCAGATCGACGGCGCGGTGGAAGGCGCTTCGGAGGAGGTGCAGCTGTACGTCGCCGAGGTCGCGCCGCGGATGTACCTGATCGGCTGGAACGAGCTCTCCGGGGCGACCGTGGCCCACGTGATGGATTTCAAGACCAAGAGGATCACCGCGTTCCGATCGCTCGACGCCGGCGGCAGCAGGGTCGGCGAGGTGCACACCGGAACCTTCGAGGAGGTGAGATAAGGAACCCCCGCTAGACGGCTCAGGCCAGCTTGAAGCCCGCGGCGGTCGCCAGCTCGCCCGCGATCTCGACCGCTTGGTCCGCGGTGATGAGCGCTCCGCGCAGGCTCATGAGGCCGTTGATACCCGACAGCTCCGCACGCCGCAGGTCGCAGCCCTTGGCGTTCGAGACGCGTGAGAAGTCCGCGCCCGGGAAGGCGCAGTCGATGAACACGGTCCTGGAGAGGTCGCCGAGGAACGTCGCGTTCATGAAACGGCACCGCTCGAAGACCACCGGGCCCTTGGCGGTGCCGATCGAGATGCCGGCGAAGTCGGCCCGGCAGTCGGCGATATAGACGTCCTGGGCCAGCGCGAACTGCGCCTGCCAGCCCACCAGCTGGCTGTCGGTGATCTCCAGCCGCCGCGCGGTCGCCCGCTCCCAGCGGGCGTTGGCCAGCATCGAGCGTTCGACGGTCACGTCCACGATCTCGAAGGGCGACAGCACCGTCCCCGAGAAGTCGACGCTGCGCAGCAGCGACTGGTCCAGGCTGCCGTCGCCGTGTCCGCCGGTCCACTGCAGGCCGTCGAAGAGGCACTCGCTGAGTTCGAAGTCCGGTTCGGGCTCCTCGTCGAACGACCGCAACCGCTCGGTTTCCCAGAGCGGCCTGCGCATCGAAAGCTTGTCGTCGATCTTCCTGAACTTCACCGAGCCTCCAAGGTCATCGTGACCCCGGCAGGCTACGCGAGCGCGCCGACAATTTCACGCACGCCGCCGAGCAACGAGTGGCCCTAGTCACTCTAACTCTTTGCGGGTTGCGGCACGACTGAGCGCATCGGGCCTGGACGGCACCCGGTCGTCGGCTCAAGCCCAGGGGCGCAGTTCGAGCAGCGCCCTGACGGTCTCGATGTACTGCGGGTTCGTGTAGTCCGGGCCGCCGCCGGCGTCGAGCACGGTCTCGACCGTGCCGAAACCCGCCTGGTATGCCGAGATCACGGCGTTGAGCAGGCACCGCTCGAGATGGTCGGGCACGTCCTCGTCCCGGCCGCAGTCGTCCTGCAGCGAGTAGCTGCCCGGGTCGGAGCCGTCGAAGTAGTTGACCGCGAAGTACTTCGCGAGCCACTGGAGCTGCGCGCTGCCGAGCATCGCGTTCTCCTCGACCCCGGTCCGGTCGAGGTCGAGTTCGAACCGCTCGTTGATGAACGCCTCGGTCTCGGGCTGGATCTGCATGAGGCCCGTCCCACCGTCGCACGCGACGATGTCGGACTGCCAGCCGCTCTCCATCCAGGCCACGGCCTTGATGAGGTCGTGAGGGACGTCGACGCTCGAGTTCGTCCACACCTGGGTTTCGGCGGCTTCTTCAAGGGCCGCTTCGACTTCAGAGACCGGAGCGGGGCCGCCGCCGAGGTAGGTGGTGCAAGGCGGGTGCTCCGAGGGCGGCACGGTCGGGAACGCCGCGCTCGTGGTCTCGGCCGCGCTGGTCGTCTCGAGGAGGCTCGGCGCCGGCTCGCTGAGGGGTTCGGGGCTCGGCGTGCTGCTCGGTCGTTCGGTGGCGCTCGCGGTCTCGGTCGCGGCCGGAGTCGTGGCGGCCGCCGAGGTCCCGTCGCCGCCAGAGGGGAGGATGAGGTACACGACGATCGCGACCGTCGCGAAGAGCAGGAGGAACAGCACGATCCAGGTGACGGGCGCGCGGTCCTCGTCGTCGGGTTCGTGCTCGAAGGGGATATCGGTCATGGAGGGGGTCCTTTACCGAACGTGAAGTTCACTGTGGACAGCGTACCGAGTGCGGGGCCGGTGTGGGAAGCTGCAGACGTCAGGATCCGCGCTGGTGTGCGGCGTGTCTCGCGTCAGTCTCCAAGAATGTATTTGAACGTGTTCAACTAGGCGGGTAGGCTTGGCGGGGAAGGAGGAACCCCATGAAGATCGTCATTCCCGGCGGGACCGGCAGTGTCGGTGCCGTCCTTGAACGCGGACTCCTCGCCGCAGGCCACCGCCTCATCGTCCTCACCCGCAGTCCTTCCCGCCCGCACCACGTCCACTGGGACGGCCGCACCCTCGGCCCCTGGGTCGAGGCCGTCGACGGCGCCGACATCGTGATCAACCTCGCCGGACGCAGCGTCAGCTGCCGCTACACCCGCGAGAACCTCGCCGCGATGATGGACTCCCGCGTCGACTCGACCCGCGTCGTCGGCGAGGCCATCGCCGCCGCCGACCAGCCCCCTGCCGTGTGGCTCCAGATGAGCACCGCCACCATCTACGCCCACACCTTCGACCGCGCGAACGACGAGGCCACCGGCGTCATCGGCGGCGGCGAACCCGATGTGCCCGCTTACTGGGCCAAGAGCATCGAGATCGCCCAGGCCTGGGAACGCACCCTCGACGAGGCAGAGACGCCCCGCACCCGCAAGGTCGCGATGCGCTCGGCGATGGTGATGAGCACCGACCGCGGCTCGGTCTTCGACATGCTCTCCCGCATGACCCTGCTCGGCCTCGGCGGGGCCGTCGGGGGCGGACGCCAGTTCGTGTCGTGGATCCACGAAGCGGACTTCACGCGGGCCGTGCAGTTCCTCATCGATCGCGACGACCTCGCCGGACCTGTCAATCTCGCCGCACCGCATCCCTTGCGGCAGAAGGACCTCATGCGGACTCTCCGGCGCGCCTGGGGCGGGCACTTCGGCGTCCCGGCGGCGAAGTGGATGGCCGAGATCGGCGCGTTCGCGCTCCGCAGCGACACCGAGCTGCTGCTCAAGAGCCGCCGCGTCATCCCCGGTCGCCTCGAGGACGCCGGGTTCGAGTTCACCTATCCCGCTTGGGAAGCCGCAGCGGACGACCTCGCGCGGCGCACGGCCGCTGATCGGAAGTGGCCGTTGATGCGCAGACCCGGACTCAAGGCGGTCAGGGCATTGACCGGCAGCTGAGCCGCAGCAACCGAATGCGCCGGATCCCGCTGGCGGCGGCTGAGCGGCGGGAGGTCTGCGGCCCGGGAATGGAGCGGTGCGCGCAGGCCAGTCGTCCCGCGCCTACGATCGCGACTCGGGCGCGACAGGTGGCTTGTTGCGCGCGGGGACGTGCCGACTCACCGCCGATCGCATCCAGGACGCCTCAGGCGGAGCGTCCCCGGTGTGCTTCGGCGAACGCCGCCACTGCCATCGCGGCGGCTACCGCCGCAGCGATCCCGCACACCGCCCCGAAGGACACCGCGTTCGCCAGCACCGAGCCGAGCCCGGCCGCCACGAGGTACACCGCCCACACCCCGGCCTGCAGGCGGGCAGTCCGAAGCCCACTGCGCCCGCCGGAGAGGTTGACGGACAACGCGATGAGCGTGCCGGTCAGGACCGTGGTCGTGACGCCCGCGAGCCCGATCCGGGCCGCGTGAACGCTCTGCACGCCCATCGCGAACGCCGCCAGCGCAATCGCGAGCGAGAAGCCCTGGCTGAGTCCCGCCAGCGCGAGCATCACGACCTCGACCACCAGGAGCAGCGGCACGCCGAAGCTGGTGAGGACGTGGCGGCGCGTCGCGAGCGAGGCGAGCACCGCGCCCAGCGAGAACCCCGCAAGGGACCACAGTGGGCCGACTGGCGAGAGTCCGTCCTCGCGTCCGGTCAGTTCGCCGGACACGGCGACGGCGAGCAGTACCGCGTTGCCGGTCTGGTTCGCGACGAACTGCTGGCTCAGGCTGAGGAATCCGGCGCCGTCGACGGCACCGGCGATCGCGGTGAGGACCAGCGCGGTCCAGGTGTGCGCGTACGTGGGAGTCGCCGGTTTCATCGACTGCCGCCGTTTCGCTGCGGCCGTGCGGAGAAGGACGAAGCGAAACGGCGGCACATGCGCCCCAGGCTAACGCCGGCACAGGCGCGGCCACGATCGACCCGCCGCACGCTCCGGAGAGCCGATGCGCAAGAGCAGGCCCGTGAGGAAGCGGCCGTCGACGCGCACGCCCACGAGGCCCCCGCGATCGCCCGCAGCGAGCGACGCCGCCCTTGCCGGAGGCGATCGAGACACGCGAGTGCGCGACTCGGGCAGGCTGAACGGGATCACCGGTTCGGCGCCCGGACGCCCGCCTTGCGGCTTCGTCTGCAGGTCGCGGCTCCGGTCGGGTGCACTTACTCGCCCGCTCGCTTTCGCGCCGCGGCGATCAGCGCCACCGCACCACCCGCGACCAGGACAGCAGCGGTGATCATGAACGCCCGCATGTCGCCGCCGGTTGTGGCCAGGCCGCTGCTTCCGTTCCCGGAACCGCCCGCGCCATCGCTGCCGGTATCGGTGCCGCCGGTAGGTGCCGTGGTTACGTCGCCGGTGGTCGGGGCGTCGGTGCTGCCGTCGGGGGTGGGATTCACATCGCTGTCGCAGGTCAGTTCCGCATTGAATGGGAAGTGGTGGATCTCGCCGCCGTTTTCACCGTCCTCGCCGAGGCTCGCGTTCTTGGCGATGATCTGGCCTTCGACGTTCGCGGGGCTGATGTCGGAGTAGTCGGCGTCAGGGGCGAGGATCGAGCCCTCGACCGTGTCGCCCGCGCTGATGCGCAGTCGCGTGGTCTCGTTGAAGTTCCACAGCATGTACGGCGCCTGCTGACCGCTGATGCCGGCCTGGGAGGCGACTCGCCAGTCCAGTTCGCCGCCGGTGCCGGAGGTGTCGACGTTGATCAGGAGCGGTGTGTCGGCGTTCGGCATGTTCTCGAAGACGATGTCCGCCATGGCGTTGAGGTCCCCGCCCGTGACGCGGAGGATGTTGGTGACGCCCTCCTCCAGCGTGATGCGGACCTGCTGGTTCTGCTGCACCTGGCCTTTCGGCACGGTGACGCCCTGGTCGTCCTTCATCACGACTTCGTGCGCTTCGCACGCGTACAGGTCGGCCGCGTTCGCCCGGAGCTCGGTGAACGCGGCGCCGAAGTCGATGGGGGAGGTCGGGCCCACCGAGGCGAGCGGCTGCTGCAGGTTCAGCTCGATTCTGGGCGTCGAGTCGTAGCCCGCGCCGGCGGCGACCACATGGGTGTTCACCGAGGCGTTGTTGGCGTCGGTGTTCATCACCTCGGCGCCGCTCAGGTCGCCGATCTTCACGTAGTCGTGGACCTGCACGACCGAGGTCGCCGGGTCCTTGGTGAAGTCGATCCGGCCGCCCACGACCAGGGCGCTCGGCGTGGAGTCGCCAGGCGCGGTGAACGTGCTCGCGTCGTGGATGTTGACGTTGTAGGGGCCTGAGATGACGAGGTTTCCGCCCGTCGCGACGCCGCCTTCGGATTCGGTCGAGGCGAGGACCGTCTCGTTCTCGACGAACGCGTTGAACCCGAGCGCGCTCGCGAGGGGATCGATGCCGGCCGACGCCGCCTGTGCATTGGGGACCGTGGCCACTGTGGCGAGCGCCGCGACCGCGACGACGCCTGCGGCGGTGCCGAGCACCGCCATGCGACGCGTTCGGACTCGGTGCATGGGCTTCGGCGGTGTGAACGGCATGGTGCTCCCCTGGATAGGACGACGGTCGACTGTGCAGGGGGGATTCGCGCCTGAGCGTATCAAGTCAAATATGGATCAAGTGGGGTGAAACGCGCGGATCGAGGGCCACGGGCAATGGTCCCGGTTCGGCCGCCCGGGCTGCGGTGCAGCGCCTGAACCTTGCGACCGCACCCTGCTTCCTGGAGGATTGGCGTTGTGGGGCAACCGAATCCGTCCCTCACATGACCAAGGAGGACCCCATGGAGCATTCCTACGGACGCCACGAGCGCGGACTCAAGACCCTGCAGCATCTCTCGGGCGAAGCCGAACCCACGGTCGTCACCTCGCTGGCCGACATCGCCCCCGATCTCGGCCGGTTCATCGCCGAGTTCGCGTACGGCGACGTCCTCACCCGTCCCGAACTCGACCTGCGCGACCGCGAGCTCGTCACGATCGGAGCCCTCGCGGCGCTGGGCAACGCCGCCCCGCAGCTGCGCTTCCACATCAACGGCGCCCTCAACGCCGGCTGCACGAGGGTCGAGGTGATCGAGGCGCTCATCCAGATCGCCGTGTACGCCGGCTTCCCCGCCGCGATCAACGCTGTCGAGGCCGCCAGGGAGGTCTTCGCCGCCCGCGATGCCGCGAGCTGATTCCCGACTGGCCGAGCGCGTGGTGTCGGGACTCGGCGGGCTGCGACGCGGGCTGAATCCCATCAGGCCGAGCCTTCCGTGTCGGGGCCCGTCGAGCTGATCCTGCGATGCCGCTGATGCATTGAACTCGCCCATCGAGTCGACCCGACGAAGATGAATCTTTGAGAAGTATTCGCATATAGCCGAGGGGCGCATCGCGATCGCGATGCGCCCCTCGGCTGTCGTACCCCGCTGGGAGTATTGAATTTGGGGTTTCCAGGGTGTCCGATTTGAAGGCTAGCGCCCCAAAATGTACTAGAGATACTGCCCGATGTGCTGCTGCGGGATCGGAGGCTCCGTCCGCGTCGGGTCAGTGCCGCCGCGCCGCGCGTACAGCTCGGCGAGGGTCATCGGCTCGCGCACCGGGTCGCCGCCGAGCCAATCGCTCGACTCCAGCGCCGAGAGCGCCCCGACCTCGATCTGCGCCAGGCACCGCCCCGGACGCACCACGGCCGGGTGCAGCCGGTCGAGCCGCTCGTTCGTGGTGATCGCGACCATGATCTCGCGGCCCTGACCGAGCAGGCCGTCCGTCAGGTTCAGCAGCCGCGCCAGCGACTGCCCCGACGCCTCTTTCGCCTCGCCGCGGATGAGCTCGTCGCAGTCCTCCAGGACCATGAGCCGCCAGTGCCCGCGCCGCGGCTCGTCCGGATTCAGGTCCGCGTCCAGCACCAGGTCCATCTCCGACCCGATGATGACCTCCATCAGGTAGGACGGGTCCGCGAAGAACGCCTCCGGGTCCAGCACCGTGTCCACCTGGCACCACGGCGCCCACTCGCGCGCCAGAGCCCGCAGCGCCGTCGTCTTGCCGGTCCCCGGCGGGCCGTGGAACAGCACCAGCCGCCCCGCCACGTCCGAAGCCTGCGTCGCCATCAGCTTCCCCAGCGCCGAGCCGGCGTTCGAGGAGTAGTTCCGCTCGATCTCCGGCCACCGCGGTGCGCTGATCGAGCGCGTGGACCGGAACGGTCCCCGCGCCGACCGGTACCAGAAGCCCATGTCGACCTTGTCCTCGCCGACCTCCTCGACCGAACCGGTCCGGTCGGTCAGGTAGGCGGCGATCTCCTCGGCGCGCTCGCGCGTCACCGCCGTCACGACCGCCTGGCCCGAACCGTCGCGCCACCGCTGCGTCCGCAGCGTCCAGCCCTCACCGGTCACCAGTTGCAGAAAAGAAGCCCCGGAAATCGACCGTACGAGTGAACCGCCCTCAGGAATGAGGTCCACGTCGTCGGCGACCATGTCGAGCGCCCGCACCACCGCATGCGGCTGCTCCCCGGATACGTACGCGTCCAGAGCCATGAGGTTCAGCACGTTCGACGGATCGTCCGAGCCGTCGAGCGTGAAGTGCATGTTGCCGAGCACGCCACCGCTCCCCTGAAGCAGGTTCATGATCTCACCGCGTCTTTCGATGATTCCCATCGCGATCCACCATAGAAAACTACGGCGACGCCTCCGCCGCCGTGACTGCCATCGCACGGCATCGCATGCCGCACTCCGTGACCGTGCCTTATGACTGTGCCTTGCAACCCCGACACGGCTGGGCGCGCCGTGGAGTTGCACGAGATAACTGGACCCCACCCGGTGGGGCGTGAGCTGGAACAATCAGCCATGCTGGGTTACGTGACCGCATCGACCGAGACCAGCCAAAACACCGCCGCTACCATACCTGGCGGCGGCGCGGGGTCCCGAGGCGGGCAGCAGGCGCGGCACCGGCGCGGACTGCGCGCGCTGGCCGTCGCCGCGGCAGTGCTCGCGGGGCTCGCCGTCGCCGTGATCGCACTCGACCTCGGCGGTGCCGTGGACGTCGCGGACCTGCCCGGCCTGTCGACCGCCGACCCCACCGTCACGTGGGCCGCGGGCCTCCTCAAGTACGGGTACGACCTGGCAATGCTCGCCGCGGTCGGCTGCATGATCGCGGCCGCGTGCTTCCTGCCCGGACGAAAGGGCGACCGCGCCCGGCTCACCGGCCAGTCCTGGCGGTGGCTGCGCGTCGGCGCCGTCGCCTCCGGCATCTGGGCGGCCGTGGCGCTGGTGAGCCTGCCGGTCGACTTCGCGAACTCGTTCGCCCGGCCGCTCGGCGGGGTCACCGCCCTCGGCCTGTGGTCGTATGTGGGCCAGTACGAGCAGGGGCAGGCGCTCGGCCTGACGGCGCTGCTCGCGATCGCCGCGGCCGTGGTCGCGGCGCGGGCGTTCACGATCCCCGGCGCGGTGCTGGCGGCCGCGCTCGCGGTCGCGGCGGCGCTCCCGCCGGTGTTCACCGGGCACTCGGCGTCGAACGGGAACCACCAGATCGCCGTCGACGGCCTCCTCATCCACGTCATCGCCGCCGCGTTCTGGGCGGGCGGCCTGTTCGCGCTGTTCATCGCCCGCCGCGACCCTCTCGCCGCCGCCCGCCGGTACTCCGCCGCCGCCGTGTTCGCCTACGCGGCGGTCGGCTTCTCGGGCCTGATCGTGTTCTGCGCCAACGTGAACCTCACGGACCTGTGGACGTCCTCGTACGGGCGCATCGCGCTCGCGAAGCTCGTGGTCCTCGCGATCGGCGGTGTCTTCGGCTGGGCGCACCGGCGCGCCACCCTGCCGCGCATCGCAGCGGGCGACCGGAGCGTGTTCACACGCCTCGCCGCGGTCGAGCTGGGGCTCATGGCGGCCGCGTTCGGCCTGGCCTCGTCCCTGTCGGTGACGCCGCCGCCGTCGGAGGAGCTGCCGGACCCGAACACGGCCCTGCTCGGCTTCCCCACGCCCGGCCCGCTCTCGTTCGAGTCGATCGTCCTCGACTGGTACCCGTCCGTGCTGTTCTGCACGGCCGCACTGGCACTCGTGGGTGGATACGTCGCGGGCGTCGTGCGCCTGCGCCGCCGCGGCGACTCCTGGCCCTGGTACCGCACGGCGCTGTGGATCGCCGGGTGGGCGGTCATCGTCTTCACCACCTCCTCCGGGTTGAGCAAGTACGGGATGGTGCTGTTCAGCGCGCACATGGTGCAGCACATGGCGTTGAACATGCTCGCGCCGATCCTGCTCGTCCTGGCCGCTCCGGTGACGCTCGCGCTGCGGGCACTCAAGCCCGACCGCGCCGGCGGGCCGCGCGAATGGCTGCTCGCGGCGATCCACAGCCGCTGGTCGCGGTTCGTGTCGCGCCCGCTCGTGGCCCTGTTCGTCTACCTGACGAGCCTGTACCTCATGTACTTCACCGGCATGTTCGAGTGGGGGATGCGCGAGCACTTCGGGCACCTGTTCATCACCATGCACTTCCTCGCCGCCGGGAGCCTGTTCTTCTGGGTCATCATCGGCCCGGACCCGAAGCCGCGCCCGCTCTCCTACCCGGCGAAGGTGCTGCTGTACTTCGTGTCGATCGTCTTCCACGCGATCTTCGGGCTCACACTCATGATGGGCACCAACCTGATCGCCGTCGACTGGTACACCCAGATCGCCATCCCGTGGGTGGGCGACCTCCTCGCCGACCAGCGCGCCGGGGGCGGCATCGCGTGGGCGTTCGGGGAGATCCCGAGCCTCATCATCATCGTCGTGCTCATCGCGCAGTGGACGCGATCGGAAGAGCGCGAAGGCCGCCGCATCGACCGCATCGCCGAGCGCGCCGCCGCCTCGGGCCGCCCCGAGGACGACCCGCACGAGGTGTACAACGCCTACCTGGACGGCCTCGACCAGGAGCGCCGCTGAAGCGACGTGACTTTCTACAGGGTACGAACCGGTCATTAGACAGATGCGGCCCCGATCCGCCCGAACGTAATGTGGCTGCATGACCACAGACAACGTTCGCTTCGAGACACTCGCCGTCCACGCCGCCGAACCCCGGCCCGCACATGGCCGCTCCGTCGTCTTCCCCATCTACCAGGGCACGGTCTACGAGATCGAACCCGGCGCCGGCGTCGACTACCTGCGCTACTCCAACACGCCAACGCAGAACTATCTGCAGGAGAAGCTCGCGGCCCTCGAAGGAGCCGAGGCCGCCGTCGCCACCGCCTCGGGCATGGCCGCGATCAGCACCGCGCTCCGCAGCATTCTCGCCGCCGGCGACCGCATCATCGTCGCCGGGAACATCTACGGCGGCACCCACGCGCTCCTCGCCGAGGAGTCCCGCCGGTCCGGCTGGGGCGTCGACTTCGTGGACGCCGCCGACCCTGCGGCCTGGGCCGCCGCGCTCACTGCCGAGACGAAAGCGGTCTACGTCGAGTCGATCACCAACCCGCTCATCAGGGTCGGCGACCTCACCGGGCTCGCCGCGTTCGCGCGCGAGCACGGCCTGACCTCGATCATCGACAACACCTTCCCCACCCCGATGCTGTTCCGGCCGCACACCATCGGCTACGACCTGGTGTGCCACTCGGCGACCAAGGCCCTCAATGGGCACTCGGACCTCGTCGCCGGCGTCGTGACCGGCTCGACCGAGCGGATCGAGCAGGTGCGCCACCACCTGACGCTGTTCGGCGGCAGCATCGACCCGCACGCCGCGTTCCTCCTCTCGCGCGGCATCAAGACCCTCGCGGTCCGGGTCAAGGCCCAGGGCGAGAACGCGTTCGCGCTGGCGCGGTTCCTGGAGGGGCACAGTGCGATCGCCGAGGTGCACTACCCGGGTCTGGAGTCGCACCCCGACCACGCGCGGGCCTCGGAGCTGTTCTCCGGGTTCGGTTCGATGCTGGCGTTCCGGCCGGTCGGGGGCCTGGAGGCGGCCGAGCGGCTGCTGAAGGCGCTGCAGATCCCGTACTCGGCGGCAAGTCTGGGCGGGGTCGAGTCGCTGGTGACGCGTCCGGCGATCAGCAGCCACGCGAAGCTGACCGCCGAAGAGCGGGCGGCGGTGGGCATCCCCGATGACCTCATCCGGTTCTCGACCGGCATCGAGGCGGCCGAGGATCTCATCGAAGATTTCGGGAGGGCGCTTGGGGAATAGGAGGTACGGCAATTCGGAGGAGAGAGGAGGTGCGACGGGACCTCGGAAGTGAGCGGAGGATCGACGAGGCTTCGAGGACGAGCTGAAGCGCAACGCGGCGACGGGAACGAGCCGAAGCGCGGCAGGCCCGCCGCGCGGGCCGGACGAGCGTCAGGCCAGCCCGACCTGGCTAAGGCCGCGACCAGGCGGAGTGCAGGCCGACTCCCAGCGGGCCGAAGGAACGGAGCTCTCAGACCGCTCCACGACGAGTCGGCGAGACCCGCGACGCGGTTGAACGTGGCGTCGGCGGCCTTGGCGGGGATGAAGGGTCGGCCGTCTGCGGAACGGCGGAGTTCGACCGGATGCCCACCGCGGTCTACCGGGCCTTCGGCCGTGTCAAGTAGGCCGCCGCGCTCGTGAACGCCGCCCGAGGCGCCGACGGAGTCGGCACGCCCGTGCACGGACCCGATGGCGGGCGCGTTGCCCGGGCCGGGGGCGGGCGGCCGCGATCACTGAGCCGAGTGCATGGGTGCGCTGATCGCCTCGACGCACCACCGGGTCGGCTCGGTCAGGCTCGTCTGCTCCAGTGCGGCATGGGGATCGGGGCGAACCTGATTCTCGTGCCGGGGCGGGCCTGGGCGGCGGCGGCCTGGGCTTCGGCTCCGACGACGCCGATGACGGGGTAGCCGCCCGTGGTCGGGTGGTCGGCGCCGAAGAGGATCGGCTGCCCGTTCGGGGGCACTTGCAGGCCGCCCGCGACGATGCCCTCGCTCGGGAGCTCCGCGGTGTCGGTGCGCCGCAGCGCGGGGCCGTCGAGTCGCAGGCCGATCCGGTTGGAGTGCTCCGAGACCGTCCACACGCCGCGCGCGAGTTCCGCGACCGCCTCGGGCCGGAACCACTCGAGGCGAGGCCCCAGGTGGAGCTTCATGACGAGTTCCTCGCTCACCCCGGCCCACGGCGTCGGCCACTGCGTGGGCAGCGGCGGGTGCGCGGGGCTGGGGCCGAGCGGGATCGTGTCGCCGTCGGCCAGGGGCGCGGGGCCCAGGCCCGAGAGCAGGCAGGTCGAGTGCGAGCCGAGGCTCGACTTCGGGTGCAGCCCACCGGAGAACGCCAGGTAGGACCGCACGCCGACCTCGGCGGGGCCGGCGTCGAGCACCGACCCGGCCTTGAGCTTCACCGGCTGGCCCCAGGACTCCGGGCGTCCGTCCACAGTCACCGGGCAGGGGGCTCCGCCCACGACGACCGTGACGTTCCGGTGCGCCTTGACCGTGCAGCCGTTCAGGGTCGTCTCGAGTGCGCAGGCGCCGGTCGGGTTGCCCGCCAACTGGTTCGCGAGCCGCCACGAGGGCCGGTCGGCAGCGCCCGAGGGCGGCACCGCGAGGTGGCCCCAGCCGGGGCGGCCGGCGTCCTGGCAGGTGGTGAGCACGCCCGCGCGCAGGATCTCGATGTGGCTCATACCCGCACCGCCGCGAATCGCACCTTGGTGCCGGGGACGAGGAGCGCCGCGGGTTCGCGGTGCTCGTTCCACAACCGGCCCGGGTTCGTCATCGTCGCGATGAGCTGCCACCCGCCGGGGCTCGACCGCGGGTACACGCCCGTGTAAGGCCCGGCGATCGCCACCGATCCGGCCGGGACCGAGGTCCGCGGGCTCTCGCGCCGCGGCACCTGGTACTCCGCGGGCAGGCCCTCGAGGTACGCGAACCCGGGGGTGAACCCGCAGAACGCCGCCTCGTACTCGATGCCGGAGTGGATGTCGGCCACCGCGTCGGTGCTCACGCCCCACAGCTTCGCCACGGTCTCGAGGTCGCGCCCGTCGTAGCAGACGGGGATCTCGACGGCCTCGCTCACCGATTCGGGCTCTTCCGTGAGCGGCCAGCCGGGGAGCTCGGCCGCCAGCAGCTCGGGTTCGTCGACACCGTCGACGAGCACCGTGGTCGCGCCCGGCACCAGGTCGGCGGCCTCCAAAAGCCCGGACATGCGCCGGGCCTGGAGCGAGCGGTAGCAGGCGCGGGCGAGCGCGGTGGTGCCGCAGTCGATCAGGATGCCGCGCGGCCCGGCCGGGAGCGGCCTGAGCCCGCGGTTGGAGGTGGGTGCGGTGGGTCTGGTGCTCACGAGAAAGCCTCCACGTCGATGCCTCGTTCGTCCAATGCGGACCTGATTGACGCGGCGACCGCCACCGCGTCGGGACCGTCGCCGTGCACGCAGATTGATTCGGCCGCAACAGGAGTGACAGTACCGTCGATCGCTGTCACGACGCCGTCGGCGGCGAGCGATACGGCCTGCGCCACCGCTTCGACGTGCCCGAGGAGCGCTCCCGGGAGTCCGCGCGGCACGAGGTGCCCGTCGGGAAGGTACCCGCGATCGGCGAAGGCCTCACCCACGACGCGGAGCCCGGCCTCGGTCGCGAGGCGGTCGAGCGCGTTCCCGCGCTGGGTGAGCAGCACGCCCACACCCGCGAGCTTCGCGCCCTCGACCACCGCGGCGGCCTGCACCGGATCGCGTCCGGCGCGGTGGTACAGCGCCCCATGGGGCTTCACGTACGCCACTTCGGCGCCGGCGGCCTGGGCGAAGACCCGGAGCGCGCCGATCTGGTAGGCCACTTCGGCGGCAAGCTCCTCCGGGGGGACGTCGATCTCGCGCCTGCCGAACCCGGCGAGGTCCCGGTACGAGACCTGGGCACCGATGCGCACGCCTCCGGCGGCGGCGAGGGCGGTGACGCGGCGCAGTGTCGAGGGGTCCCCGGCGTGGAAGCCGCACGCCACATTCGCGCTCGTGACGATGCGCAGCAGCGCGTCATCGTCCGTGAGCACCCAGCGCCCGAAACCCTCCCCCAGGTCCGCGTTGAGGTCCATGACTAAACGGTACCGGAGTGCGCGGGATTCGGGCGCTTCGGGAACGGGGGGAGAAACCCCACCTGCGACTCACCCGTTCGAGTGAGGCGAGGGCTGCCGCCGAACGCGAACGGGTGAAGCGGCGGTCGTGTGTTCCGAGCGCGCCAGTGGGACTCGAGTGCATCGTGGAATGCGCACCAATATGGACAGAGTCGACATCGTGACACTCGGTAAACAGACTTGCCAAAACCCCTGGTAGGCACCAATATTCAGGGGACCCGAAACGAGCGTCGCCGGTCTATGCTGATACTCACATTCGAGTCCACTGAGCCCCTCGGAGGCGGCATGTTCGGTGAGGACGCCATCGCCCAGCAGCTGGCGGAAGCCCGCTCGCAACTGGACGTCGTCAGGCAGACGCAACAGGACCACCAGGTCCCCCCGGTCACCGCGGAGGCGGCCGACGGGCGCATCAAGATCACCCTCGGCGCGAACGGCCGCGTCGAGCGGTTCGAGTTCACAGAGGTGCGAGTCCTCAAGGAAGGCACCGAATTCCTCGAGGAAGAGCTCCGCAACGTCGTCAACGCGGCCCTCGACGCCCGCGCCGAGTCCCTCGGCCACGACACCGCCGCGCCCGACCTCGAAGCCATCGGCGAGGCCGTCACCAAGATCCAGGACCAGGGCCTCGCCCAGATGCGGGCCATGAGCACCCAGATCAGCGCCGTGATGAAGAAACTCCAGGGAGGGGCCTGACATGGTGGTGCAGCTCGACCTCGACTCGATCCGGGAAGGCGCCGAAGCGCTCGACGCCGCCACCGAGACCGTCCAATGCCTCTTCGACGAGTTCAAATCCGCCGTCGAAGGCCTCGCCGACTCCTTCGGCAGCGACATGATCGGCTCGCTCCTCGACCTCGCGCACCAGGTGTGCATGGAGGCCCTCATGGAGTGCATCGAATCGAACATCGAAGACCTCCTCGACTACGCCGTCAACCTCCGCGAGATGGCCGACACCCACGAAGCCGCCGACAGCGAGGCCGCGCGCATCTTCCGCGAACTCCTCGCCGAACTCGGCCTCTAGCCCCGCCCCGCCCGGCCGCCGGCACCGGTCGCGCCCTCCCATCACCCTTCGCGTTCCTCCCCTTACGAAGGAGACCCAAAGTGGGTATGTCACTGCCCTCCGAACTCACGAGCCTGCTCTCCATGCTCGGCTACGACTGGCCCGAATCGGACGAGACGAAGCTCTTCGACCTCGGCAACACCTGGACCAGGCTGTCCGACCAGATCACCGGCGCGATCGACCAGCTCGAGGACGCCGCCCGCACCGTCACCGACAACAACATCAGCAAGGACATCGAGGCCTTCCGCTCCGAATGGGAGGACGGCGAGTCCGCGGTGCGCAACATCGCCGACATCGGCGAGCCCTCGAACATCATCAGCATCGGCCTCATGATCGCCGCCGGCGTCGTGCTCGCCCTGAAACTTCAGATGATCGTCCAGCTCGTCACCCTCGCCATCCAGATCGCCCAGGCCATCGCCACCGCCGTGGTCACCTTCGGCGCGTCGCTCCTGGAGATCCCGATCTTCAAGATGATCACCTCGATGCTCATCGACCAGCTGCTCAACATGGCGATCGAGGCGGTGCTCAATGGCTAGGGCACGCACCAGGGCCGCCCGGAAGTCCGTGGCGAAGGGCGCCAAGATCATCTCCGCGATCATCGACAACCCGCGCTTCTTCCGCGCAGGCAAGGGCCGCGGCATCAAACCCAAGGTCGTCACCGTCAGGTTCGACCCGAAGATGAGCAAGAAGGACTTCCGCACGAAGGCCGACTCCCTCCGGCGCCTCAGCCGCGAGGGCAAGCTCCGCAAGACCCCCGTCAAACGCGACCCGCAGATCACCCGCAACTACCGCGGTGCGACGATCCGCAAACTCGCCGGCCAGCACCGCGGCAACCGCGACCAGCAGCGGCGCATCGCCCAGAAGTTCGGCGGCCGCAACTCGGTCACCCGCGCCGGCGACGGACTCGACCCCGACCACGTGCACGAATTGCAGCTGGGCGGGCGCGACCACGCTGATAACCTCCGCTGGATGGACGCCTACACGAACCGCACGATCGGCTCCCAGATAGCCGGGCAGCTCAGAGGCGTCCCCGACGGCACACCCGTCATCATCAGGGTCATCGGGTACTGAAAGGACAGTCCAGGATGGAACTCGCGGCCAAAGTGGCGCTCGTCCGCCCCCGCATGGGGGAGCTCGAGCGCAACGGCTGGGCCCACGAGCTCGGCGAACCCGCCGAGGCCGAAGGCCTGCCGCCCGCGCTCGCGGACCTGTACCGGGTCTTCGACGGCCTGAGCACCCGCATGGGCCTCATCGACCTCTTCGCGGCCGACGACGTCCTGGCCGAACTCGGCAAGCACGGGACGGGGGACCTGCACGACCCCGTCCCGCAGCTCCTCCAGTTCGGCAACGTCTGCTACAGCTTCACGCTCTGCACCGACATCGATTCCGGTGCAGTGCATCTGGTCGACGCGGACGCCCTCGTCGAGGCGATCGAGCAGGGCGGGCCCCTGCCGACCGAACCCATCGCGCCGAACCCGGTCGCGTTCGCCGACGCGTTCCTGTTCGGCCCGCGCTACCGCGAGCTCATCGACCTCGCGGGCGGCTACCAGACCCCCGAGGACGAGGAGGAGGACGAATGGCGCCTCCTCATCGAGGAACTCGACTTCGCCTGACCCTGCGCCCGTCCCCCGCCCCGTCTCCCGCCCCGTCTCCCGCCCCGTCTCCCGCCACCGAACGACCCCCGACCTGAGGAGGACCGCATGCCCGCGGCAGCGAAGTACCAAGCACTGTGGACCGAAGACGAACTGGTCCCGTACCCGCGCGAAGCCTGGCTCGCCGACGGCTTCCCCGCCGCCGCCCTCCCCGAGGGCGACGAGGTCCCCCTCGACGTCGAGGTCGTCTACACCGCCTTCCTCCCCGGCAGCCCCGGCCTCTACGACACGATCAGCCTCGGCACCGAGGACGGCAAGGTCGACCTGCGCCTCATCGTGGTCGGCGCGGTCGAGGACGACAAGAACCTCCTGTACGTGCTCGACCCCGACAGCGGCGACATCCTCCAGCTCGACCAGGCCAACCCCCGCGACGTCCAGGCGGTGAACTCCAACTACCGCTGCTTCATCGAGTTCCTCTACCACTTCCAGCAGTTCGTCAACGCCGACGAAGGCAAGGAGGGCCGCGCCGCCCGCGCCGCCTCCCTCCGCGAGATCCTGATCCGCCTCGACCCCAACGCCTTCGCCGCCGGAGCCTGGTGGCCGCTGGTCTTCGACCAGCTCACCGCCTGACCGGGGCGCCCGCGGCCAGGCCGGTGCCGGTGATCGCCGGTGCGGCGAGTGTTCTGCGCCTTCGAGAGACGGATCGTGCGACGCGGGAAGCGGCGTCGGACCCGAGCGGCGAAAGCTGTGACCGGTAGGGCGCTGCGATGCGCGACGCTGGCGAGGCCGGCCCGCCAGGGCAGGTGACGCGCCCCGGCCGTCACCGGCGCGCCCGCCCCCGGGCGCGGCACCACGAGGAGGCCGCCGATGAGCACCATGGACCCCGTCGCCGCACAGCGGGCGAAGCGCCTGCAGCGCACCGGAGACCGGCGCTTCCTGGCCTGGGCGATCGCCGTTGCGGCGATCATGACCGGATGCGCCGCCCTGTGCGGACTGGCCGTTGCGGCGACCGCGGACATGTTGCGGCATTCCATCATCGACAGCGTCTTCGACGACCGGCTGCCGTTCCCGACGTTCTGGGGCATGGGCACCCTCGGGTACCTCTGGAGCCTCGGCATGATCGGAACGTTCACCAGCGCCAAGGTGGCTTCTTGGCTGCTCGACACCTACAGGGGCGGGGAGCAGCAGCCGCGGATCCTGCCGTCCCTCGCGGTCTGCGCAGCAGCCGCCGCCGTCGTGGCAGACGCGCCGACCTGGCTCGCCCCGCTCGAGGTCGGCATCGAATCGGATCCCGTGTTCCACGAGGACGCTCCTTGGAGCGTCTTCGGATGGACCGCCTACTACGCCGACATCTGGCTGCCCGTCATTGTCGTGATCATCGCTGGTCTCGTTGTGGCCCACGCGATCCGGCACTACCGCCGCCTGCAGCGCCAGATCGCCGACCGGGACCGCCTGCTCGCGGAGGGCCGCCGCACCAGGGGCGCGATCACCGACATGGTGCTGCGGACCTCGGCGAACGACCAGGGGCAGCGTTCGGTCGTCGGCGCCGAGGTCACGGTGCGGTTCACCGACGCCCACGGCGTCGAACGGTGGGTGACCCGCTTCAGCCGCGGACGGACCGCGATGCCGACCACGGGCTTCGCCATGGTGCTCTTCGACCCGCGGCGGCCGGGGGACGACCACCTGATCTTCGTCTCGTTCCATCCCGACCCGACCCCGCCGGAGTGGATCGGCACAGCGCTTTAATGAGCCGTTGCGACCGAGAAAAGGCTGTGCAAGGCTCGCAACGGCGTCCACCACGGGCGCGTGCCGTTCCGCTCGTGACGGGTTCCAGGCGTTGAGCAGGTGCAGCGTCGTCATGCGGAAGGCCAGGGCGCGCACCAGCAACTGCTCCCACTCCGCGATGTCCCTGCCCGCCGAGGACAGCAGCTCTGTCGGCGCGCCGTGCCAGCACACCGCATCCACGACCGCGATCGCGGCACCGAGACCGGCCGGCCGCCAATACGGCGCCCAATCGATGATCGTCGGCGGCTCGCCTTCGGTGAAGAGGACATTGCCGAGCAGGTCACCGTGGATGAGCTGCGACGACGACGCAACCGGACGGAACCGCTCCGCGAGGCGGCCGAGCATCGCATCGGAAGGCAGCGCGCCCTCTCCCCACACGATCCGGTCCGCCCGAGCCCACGGGTCGTCGGAGGTGTCGATGAACGCCGGCCGAGCGAGGTCCGAGATCGCTTGGTGGAACGCTGCTCCCGCCTTGACGATGTCCGAGACCCGCGACTCGTCCGCAGCCCCGGGCACCCACTGCCAGGCCTCCCATCCGTCGACGATCCACTCGCCTGAAGCGGCTCGGATCGGTCGCGGCGTTCGGAACTCCTCGGTGTGCTCCAGGTGTTCGAGCACGCCTGCCCGCCAGTTCGCCTCGTCCCCGCCACCTGTCGGCCGCAGGACCACGGGCCCGGCCCGCCATGTCAACCCACGGCCGCCCTCGAGCTTCTCCCGTCGTGCCTCTCCGCTGCCGAACGTGGAGAACACTTCGTCTGATGGACTTCCTTGAGCTGTCACGCCTGTAGGCTACCGAGCAGGCCGAGCTGCGGCGTCGTCCTGCACCACCGGCCACCCACCCTGGTGCGCATTGATCCTCGAACAGGCCAGGCGCACATCAGAGTCTGGTGATCCTGAGGCCGTCCTGCTCGGGCACCCCGCCGGTTACTGCGGTCCGCCCGGCAGCGGCCGATTCGGATCGGGCTCGCCGGGTTCCGGATACGGCCGCATCGGGTCGGGCCGGTTCGGGTCCGGCGGCTGGTTCGGGTCCGGGTACGGTCGCGTCGGATCGCCCGGCTCCGGGTACGGCCGCATGGGGTCGGGCCGGTTCGGATCGGGGATCGGCTGCGCGGGGTCGGGCCTGCCGGGATCGCGCGGTACCGGGCGGTTGGGCACCGGCTCCTCCTGCTCGCCCGCGATCTCAGGCTCTTCTCCGGCGATCTCCTGCTGAAGCGGCGTGCCCCGGCGCTCCTCCTCAGGAGTCAGCCCGAAATGCTCGCCCCTGTAGTCCTCCGCGTCGTCTTCGATCTTGCGATTGCCGCGGTCATGAGCCGTGTGTCGATCAGACATGTCTCCCCCTCTGCTCCGAGGCAGAGGGGTACCCGCTCAACGACCGCTCATGCCGGGACGAGCAACGCCGCAGGTGGCGCCGCTTCGTGAAACCGGAAACGGCAGGGCGGCTAGCCCTTCGAGCCCATCTGCATGAGCGCGATGGACCACCAGGACTCGCGGTCGGAGAGCGCTTCCGGGTCGATGGCGTTCATTGTGGCGCGCAGGGCCTTCGCGCGCTTGGCGCGGCCGAAGCCGCCCGTGTCGGCGTCGATGAAGAGCGCGAAGTGGTACAGGAACTCGGTGAGGGCCTTGAACGTCGAGTTCACGAGCTCCAGCGTCCCGTCGTCGACACCGAGGAGCAGGATCCGCCCGCTGTCGCCGTCGAGGCAGAACAGCATGTCGTCCCGGTCTTCCGGGACCGCGCCGACGACCGCCAGCGGGAGCGTCCCGTCCGGGCCCATGTCCAGGTTGATCCTGCTGTACAGGTCGAACCGGGCGCCCTCGAGGTATGCGGTGAACACCGCGGACATGTCGATCGGCAGGAAGTCGACCGCGGGGTAGGTCGCGGCGGGCGCGGCGAACTCGTCCAGCCACTGCTGCCGCGGGTAGGGGATGACGTTGTCAGGCTCCCAGGCCTTCAGAAAAGCGTCGCTGTCGGTCACGGTGCTTCCTCACAGGGGATCGGGTGCTCGCCGGGGATCAGGCCGATTTCGCGCAGGTAAGCGTACCAAGGATCGGTCGCCCACCACGGGTCGTCGCCGGTGGGGCCGAGCAGCTCGCGGTGGCCGGGACCGAGTGCGACGGTGTCGATGAACGCCGGGACGTCAGGGCGGCGCAGCATCACCGGGGACGCCCAGCCGTACTTGAAATAGCGGTCGAAGTAGACGATGACCTCGCCGGACTCCGCGTCCATGAGGATCGCGTCCTCGTGCCCCACATCGCCGATGCGCAGCCACGAGCGGTCGTCGATCGGCTCGCCGAGCGAGTCCACTGCGCTCTGCGGTGCAACCGACCTCTCGGGACTCATGCTCACGCGGCCGAAGTTCGCGGTCGCGCAGAGCCGGAACCAGTCGCCGAGTCCGCCGGGCCAGTCCCGCGCCGGCTCGGCGCCGTCCTCGATCCGAGGGACCTCGTACCCCGCGAAGTCGTCGTCGACCTCGGCGGCGTCCCATCGCCGATAGATCTCGGCCGGCGCATCGAGTTCACGCAGCAGCGCCAGCTTGCGCCGCACGTCGGAAAGATGAGCACTCACGCCGCTAGAACAGCCCGGAGACGGCCGCGACGACGAACAGGACCAGGATCACGAGCACCCCGATCGCGATGTACAAGAAGATCTCCGGATTGATCGCGATCAGGATCAGCGCCAGCGCCACCGCGATCGCGACCGAGACGCCGACGACCTTCCACTTCCGCGAACCCTCGCCGGCACTGTCGCGCAACTGCTGGTTCACCTTCGACAACGGCGCCCCGGGCATGACCGCCGTCGGCTCCAGCCCGGCCGCCGAAAACCCCGGTGGCGGCAGCTTCTGGAGGTCCGACAGCAGGATGTCCAACTCGGAATAGACCTTCGCCTGCATGGCGGCGTCCACGCGCTCCTGGTACTCGGCCACGTCGAGCCGGCCCTCCTCGACCGCCTCCCGCAGCCGCTCCATCACGACCTGCCGGTCGGACTCCGACGCACGCATCTGATCGCGATCCATTCGGCGACACCTCCATAGTCGGATGCTCCTCAAGGATGCCAGCACCCCGCAACACGCGCCAGAGAAACCTCCCCGCCGCGACCCTCGCCCCCATCCTCCCGCACGACTCGCGAGCCCCACCGCGGCAGACCCTTCCCCGGGAGCCCCGAAGCTGCGACGATGGGACCGTGAGCGAACGGGAGCAACTGATCGTCGGCGTGGGCGCCGGCACCGAGACCACCGACATGGTGCTCAACATCGGCCCGCAGCACCCGTCCACCCACGGCGTGCTGCGATTGCGGCTGCGCGTCGACGGCGAACGCGTCACCGCCTGCGAACCGATCATCGGCTACATGCACCGCGGCGCCGAGAAGCTCTACGAAGTGCGCGACTTCCGCCAGATCATGCTGCTCGCCAACCGCCACGACTGGCTCTCCGCTTTCTCCTCCGAGCTCGGCGTCGCCCTCGCCGCCGAACGCCTCGCCGGCATCGAAGTGCCCGAACGCGCCACCTGGCTGCGCATGGCCCTCGCCGAGATGAACCGGGTGCTCAACCACCTCATGTTCCTCGGCTCGTACCCGCTCGAAATCGGGGCGATCACCCCGATGTTCTATGCCTTCACCGAACGCGAACGGCTCCAGCAGGTGTTCGAGGAGGCCAGCGGCGGACGCATCCACTACATGTACAACTGCGTCGGCGGCCTCAAAGCCGACGTCCCCTCAGGCTGGGAAGGCCGCGCGCACCGCGCCCTCGACGAGGTCGAGCACGGCATGATCCGTCTCGACAAGCTCCTGCGCCACAACGAGATCTTCGCGGCCCGCACCAAAGGCGTGGGCGTGCTCGACCCCGCCACTGCCGCCGCGTACGGCGTCACCGGGCCGGTCGCGCGCGCCAGCGGCCTCGACTTCGACCTGCGCCGCGACGAGCCGTACCTGGCCTACGACCAGCTGGACGTGCCGGTCGTGCTGCGCACCGAAGGCGACTGCTACGCCCGCTTCATCTGCCTCCTCGACCAGGTCGCCGTCTCGATCGGGCTCGCCCGGCAATGCCTGGAGCAGGCGGCCCTCACCAGCGGACCCGTGAACGTGAAGCAGCCGAAGATCTTCAAACCGCCCGTCGGCGAGACCTACGTGTGGACCGAGAACCCCTTGGGCGCCAACGGCTACTACCTGGTGAGCCGGGGCGAGAAGACGCCGTGGCGGCTCAAGCTGCGCACCGCGTCCTATGCGAACGTGCAGGCGCTGGCGACGCTGATGACCGGCTGCCTGATCCCGGACATGATCGCGATCCTCGGTTCGATGTTCTTCGTGGTCGGCGACATCGACAAGTGAGCGGGCGGCTCAGACCACGAACACGTTGTAGACCACCACGAAGCCGACGATCCCGATGGTGAAGATCGAGCCGAGGATGAACGCGAGGCGGTTCTGCGTCACCGTCTGCGACCTGGGGTTGGGGATCGGCCCGGTGTAGACGGGCGGCTGCTGGGGGTGCGGCGGATACGGCGCGGGCGGGTGCGGGGCCTGCTGGTACGGCTGCGGCGTGTGCATGGGCGGGGCTTGGTGCATCGGCTGCTGGTACGGCGCGGGGGCCTGCTGGTACTGCGGCTGCTGACCTGGCTGCCATTGCGGCGGTTGATAAGTCACGAGGAGGGACTCCTTCGGGGAAGGGCGTGAAGGCCCGCTCACCGTACCGCAGCGGTGCCGCGGGGGGACTGCTCAGCCCGCGTCGGCTGCAGGGCCGGGGCGGTCGCCTTGAACCGGCTTCAGGCGCAGCCGCCGGTGGTCTCGTGGACGCGCATGGGCTGGGCGTCGAGCGGCTCGGTCCAACTGGTCAGGGTCTCCCCACCGGGGCAGTCGATCGAGCCGTAGTTCCAGGCGGCGGTCGCTTCGGCCGGGGGCTCCGGCGTGAACGACCCGACGGGCGCCTCAAGCGGCCTGCAGCCGCTGGTCGCCTGCACCGCAACGGGTTCGGCCCAACGCCCGCCCGGGGGATCGGCGGCCGGGGCGGTGACCCGCACGCTGAGGAACTCCTGGGTCGTGCCCGACCAGGACGCGCCGTCGGGTTCGCTGGTCAAGGAGCGCAGCGCGAACCGCTCGGTCAGCGCCTCCACGTGCTCGACCGTCGCGCCCGAAACCTGGAGGGTCCGTTCGAGCGACAGGCCCGGCCGCACCGGCGTCACGTCGCATGACTCCCAGGTCAGCGGCCCCACCGCGAGGACCGCCGCGCCGGTGAACGCCGCCGCCGCCTCGCCCACCGCGGCGTCGAGCAGCCCGCGGGCCCCGGCGGCGTCGACCTGCTCGCGCACCGTGGCGCGCGAGCCCGCGAACGCGACCGCGACCAGCAGCACCGCCCACACGACGACCGCGATGCGCAAGCGGCGGCGCCACCGCTCCGAGAGGTTCGAGAACACGGCACAAGTCTGCCCTACGCCTCCCGTGAGATGCCGGTCACAATCTGCGATCCGATGTCACACTCTTGAACCATGCCCCGTCCTCCTCGCATGAACGGTCAGGAAGCGCACCACCCCGAGGCACCCGCCGAGGCGCCTCCCGAGAGCCGCGCGCTCACGCAGTTCGAAGCACTCCGTCCACGCCTCTTCGGCGTCGCCTACGGACTCCTCGGCTCGGTCGCCGAAGCCGAAGACGTCGTCCAGGACGCCTGGATCCGCCTCCAGCGCACCGCGATCGACGAGATCGAGGACCTCACGGGCTGGCTCGTCACCACCACCTCCCGCCTCGCCCTCGACGTCCTCCGCGCCGCCCGCACCCGCCGCGAAGCCTACGTCGGCCCCTGGCTCCCCGAACCGGTCGAGACCGCGCCGGACCCGGCCGACTCGGTCAGCCTCGCCGACTCCATGTCCTGGGCGATGCTCGTGGTCCTGGAGACCCTGAGCCCGGCCGAACGCGCCGCATTCGTCCTCCACGACGTCTTCGGCCTCACCTTCGACGAAGTCGGCGCGGCCCTCGGCCGCAGCGCCGCCGCCTGCCGCAAACTCGCCAGCCGCGCCCGCGAACACGTCGAAGAGCGCCGACCCCGCTTCGACGTCGACCCCGAGGCGCACCGCGCCGTCGTGGAGGCCTTCTCCAAGGCCACCCGCTCCGGCGACCTCGACGGCCTCCTCGAGCTCCTCGACCCCGAAGCGGTCCTCACCACCGACGGCGGCGGACTCGTGAGGGCCGCCCGCAACCCGGTCCGCGGCGCGGACAAGGTCGCCCGCTTCCTGGTCGGCGTCTCCCACAAGTACGCCGACCGCGTCCACCGCCCGATCGTCATCAACGGCAGCCCCGCCCTCGTCACCGTGGGCGGCGGCGTGGTCGACGGCGTGATCGCCCTCGGCATCGAGCACGGCCGCATCGTCACCGTCGACTACCTCCGCAATCCGCAGAAGTTCGCCGGCCTGCGCACCACGCAGGCCGAACAATAGAAAGGACACCACCATGGGACCCCGACTCGCCTTCGCCGAGACCGAGTTCGCCAAGCAGTACTACAAGCACATGCTCGCCAACGAGAAGCTCTTCCACACCGGACCCGTCCCGCACACCACCATGGAACTGCTCAAACTGCGGGTCAGCCAGATCAACGGATGCGGCTTCTGCGTCGACATGCACTACAAGGACGCCGTGCACGCCGGAGAAGACCCCGAACGCCTCAACCTGGTCACCGTGTGGCGCGAGGCCCCCGCCTTCACCGAGGCCGAGCGCGCCGCGCTGGCGCTCGCCGAGGAGTCGGCCCGCCTCGCGGACAACCCGCACGGCGTCACGGACGAGACCTGGGAGCAGGTGCGCAAGCACTACGACGACGAGCAGATCGCCGCCCTGGTCGCGATGACCGCGCAGATCAACGCCTGGAACCGCATCAACGTCGCCCTCCGCACCCCGGCGGGCTTCTACGACCCGGCCACCAAGACGGCCCGATACAAGGACCTCGACAAGTAGGAAGGAGAACGACCACGAGGGCGGCAGGCCGCCGCCAGAAGGCCGAACTCGCCGGCGTTCTCGGTTCCGCCCGCGCGCTAGGGTGCGGTCATGGAACTCCTCGCTTCGGGCCGGGCCTCGGCCGTTTATGCGATCGACGAGCGGACCGTGCTGCGGCGCACCGGTTTCGACATCGCGGGCGAGGTGCGGCTCATGCGGTACCTCCGGGAGCGGGGCTATCCGGTCCCGGAGGTCTATGCGGCCGATGGCGGCGAGATGCGAATGGAGCGCCTGCACGGTCCGACGCTCGCGCACGAACTGTCAACCGGCCGCATCGGTCCGGTGCAGTGCGCCGAGCTGATCCGGGGACTGCACGACGACCTGCACCGCATCGAACCGCCGACGTGGCTCGCCACCGAGGCCCGGGGCGTCGACCTGACCGGCGGCACGCGCGGCTGCGCAGTCCTGCACCTCGACCTGCACCCCGAGAACATCCTGCTCACCGAGGACGGCCCGCAGGTCATCGACTGGACCAATGCCGCAGCGGGCGATCCGGAGATCGACCTCGCGGTCACGTGGGCGGTCTTCGCCGGCGTCGATGCGACGCTGCTGGAGCCCGAACTCGCCGCGAGCCTCGACCTACTGCTCGAACTGCTGGCCAGCGGCCCCTCCCGCGAGGCGCTGAACGCGGGAGTGGCGTTTCGGGAGGCCGACGGCAATCTCGATGCGACTGAGCTGCATCGGCTGCGGAGCCGCGCGGCAGAGCTGCGGCGCTGATGCCGACAGAAACCCAGCCCGCTGACCTCGAAGCGGTCGGCTTCGAACGCTGGCTCGCGGGCCTCGCGGCTGCTGGAGTTCAGCGGATACGTGCGCTTGGAGGCGAGCCCGGCGAGCTCCTTCGGGCGCACGTCCTCGGCCCAACAAGTCAAGGTCGTTGAGGCCGTGGAACCTTCGAGAGCTCGGGGCCAGTTTGCCCGCGCTCCTGGAGGCCATGGCGGGCACCGGAACGGAGAAAAGGCAAGGCGCTCGAACCCGGCGGCGTCTAGCCTGAGTTGCGGCCCCGGCCCCGGCCCCGGCCCCGGCCCCGGCCCCGGCCCCGGCCCCGCTTCCCGCCCCCGCTCCCGGCCCCTGTCCCGCTTCCCGCCCCCGGCCGGCGACCGACATCGAGCCGCGAACAGTCCCGAAGGACACCGATGACAAGCGATCGCACCCTCCCCACCGCCGACCGGATCGAAGCGGCCCTCGCCGCCCACGACGGCCCATGGGGGTCGACGTCCCGCGTACACCAGGTCGAGGACCTCTCGCCAGGACTCGGCCAGGCCGCAGTCATGCGCGTGCACACCACCGACCGCAACACGGCGAACCAGACACAGTGGATCGTGAAGATTCCCGGCGGCGGCGCACGATCGCTCCTGGATTCACAAGACGCGCAGCTGAACGACCGGGAAGTCGCCTTCTTCCGCAGCACCCTGCCCGCCCGGCTCCCGACCGGGATCACCACGCCCCCGGCCGCAGTGATCCCCGGCGACCACGGCCGGGAATGGATCGTCATGCGCGACCTCGGTCCGGCACTGGCGAATCCGTGGACGCCCGAAGCCACCGCGACCGCCGCCGCCCGCCTGGCGCTCCTGCACACCCCGGTCGCCGCCGACCCCGCCCTGCTCGACCTGCCCTTTCTGGAGCGGACCGGACACCACGCCTACGCCCACCACGTCCCCTCCGGCCATGACAACCTCGAAGCGCTCCCAACCGACCCCCGCCTGGCGGACCTGTTCACCCCAGCGCAGGTCCGGGCGCTGCACCGGTGCCTCGATGCCGCCGAAGCGCTGGCCGACCGCGCCGCGCGCCTGCCGCCCACGCTCGTGCACGGCGACTTCACGCCGCGCAACACGGGACTGGACTCGACACAGACACTGGTCCTGATCGACTGGGAACACGCCGGAGTCGGCCCGGTCGGCTTCGACCTGGCCACGTTCGTCGCCATGCACCAGGCCTTCGGCGGGCTCGGCGCACTCGATGAGCGGGCGCTGCTGAAGAC
Source organism: Glycomyces sp. NPDC021274 (assembly GCF_040641195.1). NCBI lineage: Bacteria > Bacillati > Actinomycetota > Actinomycetes > Glycomycetales > Glycomycetaceae > Glycomyces > Glycomyces sp. NPDC021274. The sequence goes on from NZ_JBFADC010000005.1 coordinate 49,783, forward strand.
CTACAGTCGTGCCCTGGCCGAGGTGACGGGCACCGACCTCGCCGACCAGGCCGAGGCCGGTTTCGCGATCGTCCACCTCACCTGGGGACTGCACCTGCGGCTGGGACCGGGCCTGGCGGCGGTCCGGCTCGGCGCCTTCGACCATGCCCCGGCGCAACGGTCCGCGGCTTTGGAGGACATCCGCACCGGTTGCCTGCGGGCCCTGCTGTGGGCGGGAGCCGCCGGAGTCGACGCGGGTTCCTGAGGTGCCGGAACGGACCGGGCTCCCGTTCGGCGCAAGGCAAGAGGCGGGGCTGCTCGCGCCGCTCGTGCTCAGGCGTGCAAATGGGGCCGCTGGTCAGCCTCTCCTCGGGCACGCAAAAGGCGGGGCCGCTGATGCGGCCCCGCCCTTCAGACTGGGTTACGAGCTGAATCGCCCCGGTCGGTCTCGGTGATCGTGATCGACTAGCGGCTCACGGCCAGCTTGGTCTCGTTGAGACCGCGGTCGGCCTCGACCTCGCCGGTGGCGTCGCCGTAGCGCGAGAGCGCGCGGAGCGTCCACTTGCCGGGGGCGGCGAAGAAGCGGAACTGCCCGCCCTCGCCGGTCACGACCTCGGCCGTGAACTCGCCCGAGCCGTCGAGCAGGCGCACGTAAGCGCCCTGCACGAGTTCGCCCTCGTCGTTCACGACGGTGCCCGTGAGCACGGTCTCCTTCTCGATGTCGACCGACGCCGGCAGGGCCGCGTCCTGGTCAGGTGCAGCGCAGCTGTCAGACATGGTTGTTCCTCTCAGTACCGTCGCCGGTGTTACTTGGTGCCGGGCTCGTCGCCGAGGGCGATCGGCACGCCGACCAGCGAGCCGTACTCGGTCCAGGAGCCGTCGTAGTTCTTCACGTCCTCGTAGCCGAGGAGCTCGCGGAGCGCGAACCAGGTGTGGCTGGAGCGCTCGCCGATGCGGCAGTAGGCGATCGTGGACTTGGTCTCGTCCAGACCGGCGTCGCCGACGTAGAGCTCGCGCAGCTCGGCCTCGGACTTGAAGGTCCCGTCCTCGTTCGCGGCCTTGCTCCACGGCACGCTGAGCGCGGTGGGGATGTGGCCGGCGCGCTGGGACTGCTCCTGGGGGAGGTGGGCCGGGGCCAGGAGGCGGCCGGCGTACTCGTCGGGGGAGCGCACGTCGATGAGGTTCTTGACGCCGATGGCGGCCTCGACCTCGTCGCGCTTGGCGCGCAGGTCCCAGTTGAGGGGCTTGGCGACGTAGTTGGTGCGTTCGCGCTTGACGACCTCGGCGGTCACGTCGCGGGCGTCGAGCTCCCACTTCTTGCGGCCGCCGTCGAGGAGCTTGACGTCCTCGTGGCCGTACAGCTTGAAGTACCAGTACGCGTAAGCGGCGAACCAGTTGTTGTTGCCGCCGTAGAGGACGACGGTGTCGTCGTTCGAGATCCCGCGCTCGGAAAGGAGCTGCGAGAACTGCTCCTGGTTGACGAAGTCGCGGCGGATCGGGTCCTGGAGGTCGTCCTTCCAGTCGATCTTCACCGCGCCCTTGATGTGGCCGTAGTCGTAGGCGGAGGCGTCTTCGTCGACCTCGACGAACACGACTCCGGGGGTGTCGAGGTTCTCTTCCGCCCAATCGGCGGTGACCAGCACGTCTTCACGAGCCATGGCTTGTTCTCTCCTGAACGTAAATGAAACTTGAGTTCTAAGGTTCGAGAGCGAGCCCAGTACGTGGTGCGAAGCGGGGCGGAACGCTGCTGTTCGCAGCTGAGCAGGGTTCGTCCTGGACAGATGGTCCGGGATTCGAGCCGATTGACGTCACACCCGAGCAGTACCGCTTTTCGCAAGCGGGCCTTGGGTTTTGGTGAGTCGTAAGCCTTGCTCTGAAGTTCGCGCACGCTGGGCCGCAATGCGGCGACCGCCGTCGGGCCTCTGAGGGCCTGGCGAGTCGCCTAGGGCATTCGACAGAGCGTGGTCGCGATCATGCAGTAGTCGATCGCGCGCCGCTTGGTGAGCATCGGCTTGCGCATGGCTGGAACGCTAGCAGACTTCCCGGGCCGAATCCATACCCGTTCTCGCGATGCGGACTGTGACGAAGACCCAGCGCTACGGCCCGGTGTCGCCCGGTGCCCGCCCGCGCCGGCGGCGGACGGGCATGGAAAGCGCAGGTGGATCAGGTGAGGACGACGTCCTGGGCGGTGCCGGAGACGGTCACGATGTCGCCTTCGAATCGGATCTCCGACAGTTCGATCCCATATGGCAGCTCCGGCAGTGTCACGGTGGAGGCGAACTCGCCGGCGGCCTGGTCGATCAGCGGCTGGATCTGCGGCGGCACGCTCTCGGTGAGGGCTTCGACGGCGTCCGGCGTGAAGGTGAGCGTGTTGTCGGCGAACGCGAACTGGCCGGTGGCCTCGAGTTCGACCTGGGTGCCGAGGAACTCCTGCGAGCCGGTCAGCGAGGCCGTGCCGTCCTCGTCGATCTGCAGGTCGAAGCCGGTCTGCTCGGCCATGATCGCCTCGATCGAGTCGACCGAGACGGAGCCGCTCACGTCGAGGGTGCTCGCGACGGCGTCGCCGCCGTTGCTGAGCTCGCGCCAGTCGGCGTCCACGTCGTGCGCCACCATCTCCAGGGACGGGAAGGTGAGGCCGTTGGAGCCGACGTCCTGGAGCGTGATGTCGATCTGCTCGAACTCGCCGGTCCAGGCCTGGGTGAGGAACGGCCAGCCGTGGATCTTGACGTCCGGTTCCTGGTCGGAGTAGGCGCCGTTCTCGGCGGCGGTAGTCGCCACCTCGTCGGCGATGCGGCGTTCGACCAGCGCGTTCGCGACCCGGTCGCCGAGGGCGACGACCGCGGCGACGATGACGAGGGTGATGAGCAGGCGGCGGAGGATCTTCACCAGCGGGTCTCCTGTGCAGCGGTGTGCCCGGCGGGGTGCGCCTGGGGGCGGTCGACGGACGGAATGTGTCAGTCGATCATGTAATAGGCGCTCAAGAGGTACACGACGGGGCCGGTGATGGCGAACGCGAGGAGCGGCCCGGCGGCGCTGACCACCGGGTTCGGGGCGGTGCCCGCGCCGTCGATGCGCCGCGACGCGGACATGTACCCGCACGCGAGGTCGGCGAGGACCGCAGTGAGTGCGATGAGGAGCCCGCCGACCGCGGCGTGGGTGGGGTCGGGGCCTTCGATGACGAGCCCGGCGTACGCGGCGGACGCGGTGCCGCACATGGTGCCGATGACGATGCCGAACGCGCCGCGCGTCACCTGCCGGTTGATGCGCGGGTCGGGCATGACGAGGTCGACGGCGCGGGCGGCGAGTATCGCGGTGCCGGCCGCGACGACCGCCGAGTACATGGCGGGCGGGGCGGAGCCGAGTCGCGAGAGCGCGATGTAGCAGGCGTAGCCGCATACGGCGAGGCAGAGCAGCATCGTGAACCCGAGGTTCTCGGTGACGCCCACGTGGGTGCGGCGCACGAGCTGCGCGGCGACGGCGGCACCGAAGCCGAGTGCGAGGAGCACGGTGATCGGGACGAGCGAGACGGGCGTCCAGACGACGGCGGCAGTGCTGGCGGCGATCGCCAGGAGCGAGGCGACGGCGAGGGGCACCCAGGCGCCGTCGATCCTGCGCACCCAGGTCACGAGGCCGACGGTGGCGAGTTGGAGGACGGCGATCCCGGCGGCGTAGACGGGGCGTTCCATCTGGGCGCCGAGGACGAGGCCGGCGCTGATGACGATCGTGGCCGCGATGGCGGGGAGGCGGTGCAGGAGGGCGGGGCTGGGCGGGGGGAGGGTGTGGTCCTCGGTGCCGTCGGCGCCGCTGGTCCGGTAGGAGCCGGTGCTCCCCGGGGGCGCGCCGGTCCCGCCGGAGCGGGCGGCGGCGCGGCGGCGTTCGGTGCGGCGGGGAGGGGCGTCGGGCCCAGGGGGTTCTGCGGGTCCGCCGCGCTCGTCGGCGGCGCCGGCGGTTCCGGCGTAGGCGTCGCCCCAGGCGGAGCCCTCGGCGGCGCCGGGCGCCTCGGGAGGCTCGTAGCCCCAGGTCTCGTCGGGTCGGCTGTACGACACGTCCACAGCCTACGGCAGCAGGAAATCCCGGCTCGCGAGCTTCGCCATGAGTCACCCTTGCGGACGGTCGTCCGGCACGTCGGGTGACGCCGGGTCCGGTCGGGCGGGTCCGGTGCCGGACTGTCGCCCGCCTCGCATCGTCTCATCATGTGGACGCGTGGAGGAGCGGGCAGGAGCGCGTTCGGCGGCCCGTTGCGGAGGCGCTTTCGGATCCGGTACGGGCCAACGGCGTAGGGCGGGATCGTGACCGTATCGTGTCGGCGCGGTGAACGCGACTTGACGGAGACCTACCGTTGCGTCGTCCCGCATGGTGAGGTTTCACGGTGGTGACGCTGGTCTTTTGACTGGTGACCGTTTACACTTGTCCAGGACTCCACCTACCGCATGTAAGCCCGCCCGCCGCCGACGCCGGGAAGAGCGATAGTCGCGTGTGCTCACCAACCAGCGGAGGACTGCTGTGGAAATCCTTATCCTCACTTCCAACCCCGTTCCGGAGTCCCCTGAGTCGATCCTGCCCTCGCTGGAACTGCTGCCCCACCGCGCGCGCTACGCCGGCCGGGACGTGCGGGCCCTGCTGAGCGGCCCGAGCCCCGATGCGGTGATGGTCGACGCCAGGTCCGACCTCGCCGATGCCCGCGCCACCTGCCGGGTCCTGCAGGCCACCGGACTGACGGTGCCGCTGTACGCCATCGTCACCGAGGCCGGCCTGGCGGCATTGCAGGCCGACTGGGGTGTGGACGACTTCCTTCTCGCTTCCTCCGGTCCGGCCGAGGTCGAGGCGCGGCTGCGCCTGGCCACGGGCAAGCCGAACGCGGCCACGGCCGCGGGCCCGGCCGTGATCCGCGCCGGGGACCTGACGGTCGACCCGGACACGTACGCCGCGAAGCTCAAGGGCACGCCGCTGGACCTCACGTACAAGGAGTTCGAGCTGCTGCGCTTCCTGGCCCAGCACCCCGGCCGGGTCTTCACCCGCGAGCAGCTGCTGCGGGAGGTGTGGGGCTACGACTACTTCGGCGGCACCCGCACCGTCGACGTCCACGTGCGGCGCCTGCGCGCGAAGCTCGGCAGCGAGTACGAGTCGATGATCGGCACGGTGCGGCAGGTCGGCTACAAGTTCGTGGCCCCGCCGCCGGAGAACCTGCGCGAGTCCGAGCCGGTCCCCAAGCGGGTCGACGCCTGACTCCGGGCCTTCACTGGCGAGTGAATACCGACGAGTGAATTTCGAGCGGGTCCGCGGAAGCGGACCCGCTCAATTCTTTGTGTCCAAAGTTGACTGAGTGGCGATTGCGCTCACTGGTGAATCAGTAACGCATTGATTCGAAGCGACGGCGGCAACTTGCGGTCGAATAAGGAAAACTTACCATTCTCGGTGGGGCGAAAGAATGGTCCTATCCGGACAAATGCCGCAACTCTACGTACCCATGGTATTGCTCTCGGTGGTTAGAATTGAGTTCGCTTTGGACTTAACCTTCCCCTTGGAGTGTGACCCCGTGTCCGATCGCTCCGTCGACCCCGAAGCCCTCGCGGTGTTCCGCGAGATCGCGCAGGGCCGCTTGGACTATCTCGAAACCCTCATCGATCAGTTGCGCAACGGCAACGAACTGGGCGTCGAACCCGGGTTCGGGCTGCTCGACAGCGCCCTGACCGCGCGCGATGCCTATCGCGAGTTCCACCGCCAGACCTGGACCAACCTCCAGGACCTGCGGGCGGACCTGACCGGCATCATCGCCACGCTTGACGGTGTCGCCGATCGGGTCGTCGAAGACGACGAGACCTCCGCCGTCCAGATGTCGCGCGGGAGGGACTGAACGCCATGTCAGACACCCAGCAGCAGCAGAACCAGTCGCAGGACCCGGACCTCGGCGACGACCCGAACTACGACGACGAGCTCGACCCCGACCGCGCCGTCGAACCGGACGAGGAGCCCGCCGACGTCCCTGTCGATCCCGACGCGGACGACGATGAAGTCCCGGCCGAGGACTCGGATGAGGACGCGGACGCGGACGACGCCGACGATGACGACTCCGAGCCTGACGAGGACGAAGGAGACGACGACTCCGAAGGCGAAGAGGACGACGACTCCGAGGACGAGGACTCCGATGAGGAGGACGACGACGAGGACTCGGACGACGACGGCAAGAAGGAAGAAGAAGAGGACGACGGCAAGGACCACCAGGGCCGGCAGACCTACGAGCGCGAGGAATGGGACAACTCGGCCCCCGACAACTCCACCGACTTCGAGTACCAGCGCATGGACGCCGAAGCCCTGTTCCTCTCCGGCACCCCCTGCCCGCACGCGACCTGCCAGAACACCCAGAACCCCGCCGAGGCCGCCTGGATCAAACTGGTCTCCGCGATTCCCGAGGTAGGGCAGGTCAGCAACCTCACCGTCGTCACCACCGGCACGGCCGCGCCCAGTCAGGACGCCATCCAGTCACTGGTGTCCCAGGTGCGGCCGGACAGCCCGGACACTTACGCGCTCAGGGCGATCAGCTCGCACTGGCAGAGCTTCAAGGACGGCTTCGACTCCGACCCGACCACCGGGATCGCCCCGATGCTCAAGGCGGGCCTGCGAACCCTCTCCGAGCACTGGCAGGGGGACGACTTCGACGCGTTCGCCGAGCAGGTGGAGGTGGTGATGTCCAACTGCGCGTCGATCTGCGACGACATCGGCGACCTCTCCTCGGGCGCGGTGGGGCTGCTGGAGCAGAAGGCCGACGAGTTCTACGGCCTGCAGGGCGGCTCCTCGGGGGAGTTGCCGTATCCCGCGCCGCTGTACTGGATCTCGGACATGGAAGTGATGTTCACCGACCCGTTCGTGCATGTGCGGCCGCCGTTCCGCAGTGGATCCTGCGATGTCACGGACGGCTGCGGGCACTCCGGCGGGCTCCTCGGCTCGCTGCTGGAGCTCGGCGGCTTCGACAGCGACTACCTGCGTGAGACCAGGAACTACGTCGAGGCGCAGACCGAGTACTACATGAACAAGTTCAAGAACGAGGATCCGCCGGTCACCGAGGACCAGGCGCGGACGTGGGCGCAGGCCGACGCGAACAACGCGATCAGCACCGACATGGTCGACGGCATGGAGGACTACGAGTCGCGGTCGCGGATCGCGAACGAGGATGTCGTCAACCGGTGGGAGAACGCCGAGGAGTCGGCGGGAACCTTTACGCCCGAGGCGAAGCCGTCGAACCCGTCGAACTTCCGGGAGGCCTCCGACATGCTCGGGGACTCCTACGGGGGCTTGGACGCGGGCTCGGGCGGCTTCCAGCCCGGCGGCGAACCGCCCTCGCCGGACGCCGGCGGCGGTGGAGGGGGCGGCGGCGGTGGCGGCGGTCTGGTGCCGCCCGGCGACGTGAGCGGTGGTCTCGCCAGCGGCGGGAAGACGCTCGGCGGCGGCGGCGCGTTCCCGGTCGGCCCGGCATCCTCCACATTGGAGGGCGGCAGTTCGGCGGGCGGTGCGGGCGGCGGGCGCGGCGTCGGCGGTATGGGCGGCATGATGGGCGGCGGCGCCGGTGGCGGTCGCGGCATGGGCGGCGACCAGCAGGCCGAAGGCGAGCACCGCGACTGGCTCGAGGAGGACGAGGAGATCTGGGGCATCCGCGCCATCGACGACGACCCTTACGCCTGAGCGCGTGGCACTGAGCGCGATGCACTGAGCCTCATTGCAAGGCGGCGGGCCGCGATCCTTCGGGATCGCGGCCCGTGCCGGTTCGGGGACGGACTCATGACCGAGCCGTGACGGGAGTGGCGAGTGTGTGCCGAACGAACCCCCCGACGCGAACGGAGCGCCAGCAATGTCGTACCAGCCCGATCCCCAGCCCCCGTACTCGGATGGAACGCAGCCCGGCGTTCCGCCGCAGCACCCGGATCAGCGCGCGCAGCCGGGCGTGCAACCGCAAGGGCTGCAGTCGAATCCACATCCGTACGCGCCCGGGCCGGTCGGCCCTTCGGGCCTGACCGCGGAGGAGGAGGCCCAGCACCGGCAGCTGGTCCTGGCCGGCATCGGGCTGCTGGTCGTGCCGATCCTGCTCGCGATCATCCTGTCCGCGGTCGACGCCCCGATCGACCCGAGGTTCACGGGCCCGGTCTTCTCGGCGGTGCTCATCGCCGGCGCGGCCACGCTCGGCAAGGCGTACCGGTTCAAGCGCGACACCAAGCGGCGTTGACGAGGCACCGCAGTGGCGGACGGACCGGTGGGCCCGCTATTGCAGCGGGCCCACCGGTTCTTCAGTTGTGCGTGCCGTTCGGCCTCGGCCCGATCCGGGCGGTCCGAGGCGCCGTCAAGGTCTTACTCGGTGTCGGTCCAGCGGTGCCGGTGGTGGACGCCGAGCGAAAAGCGCTGCAGCCCTTCGGCTCCTCAGCGCTGTCGGTCCTAGACGCCGTCCAGGAGCGGCCAGCCCTGGGCGTTCCATTCGATCTTCTCGATGCCGAGGTCGAAGTGCCCGTCCTGGTGGTAGGAGTGGTATGCCATGAGGCCGTTGGAGATCGACTGCCCGCCGGTGGCGACGTAGTCGCCGTGGGCGCCGAGCACGAGGGTGCCGCCGCCGTCCGTGAGAGCGACGCCGTCAGCGTCGACGAACGGGCCGGTCGGCGACGTGGAGCGGCCGACGCGGATGTTGTACGTCGAGTCGGCGCCCGCGCAGCAGACGTCCCAGGACGTGAAGAGGTAGTAGTAGCCGTCGTGCTCGGTCAGCACGGGCGCCTCGATGCCGGCGCCGCCGCGGCCGGCGATGTGGATCGGCTCCGCGCCGTCCGCGGCCTTGCCCGAGGGCCAGTCGAGTTCGAGCATGTAGATGCCCTGCCACCAGGAGCCGTACGACATGTAGTGCTTGCCGTCGGCTTCGAGGATGGTCGGGTCGATGGCGTTGTACGGGTCGCCGGGGTTGGACTCCCAGACCTGGCCCTCGTCGACCCACTCGTAGTCGTCGTCGGCGGGGTCGAGGGTCTCGTTGGTCGCGACGCCGATGACCGAGCGCTGCTTGCCGAAGGTCGAGGCCGAGTAGTACAGGTAGTACCGGTCCTGGTCCTCGTCGAAGTAGATCTCGGGGGCCCAGATGTTGTCGACGCCGGGGACGGCGTCCTTGAGCCACTGGGGTTTGGTGTCCCACACGGTGTCGACGTAGTTCCAGGTCGCGCCCTCGTCGGTGGAGGAGCGGATGGTGACGTTGCCGTCGCCGAGGGGCCCCCAGCCGGTGGCGAACACGTACCAGGGGTCGCCGTCGGTGCAGGGGGCGAAGAGTCCGGGGTCGTGGGCGCCGAGGTCGCCGCCGAGCGCGCCGGGCGCTTCGAGGTCGCATTGCTGCCGGTCGTGGCCGTGCGCATTGCCGTTCCCGTTCCCGTTGCCATTGCCGGGGCCGGCCAGCGCGGCCGGCGTGATGATCGCCAGCGCCGCTGCGGCGAGGCCGATCGCGCCGGTCGCGGCTATGAGGGTGGTGCGCTTCCGTTGCATGGAAGACCGCCTTGTCCGTGAATCGATTGATTGAAACGACTCAATGTTAACGGGAACATGACGGCCGGGTCAATCGTTCGAGTGAACTTCGACGCGCCCCGACGACAACGCCCGCCGCAGCCGACCGCGAGCCTTGCGGCCCCAGTCGCCCACGACGGGCGCGTCGATCACATCGAACCTTGCGGCTAAACCGATCAGGTAGTGATCCCCACGATCGTCGAATCGATCGCAGAGCCGTCGGCCGAGTAGTTCACCGTGCCGAGGAACCGCTGCCCCTCAGCCAGACCCGACCACGTCAGACCCACCGAGTACGGATCGCCCATGGCGACCGACTGCTCGGCCGGATCCACCGCGAGGTTCCCCTCGTCAGCACCCGGAACCACCCACGCGTGCAGCTTCGCCTCCAGCGGCGAAGGCCCGGCCCACTCGTCCACGAACACCACGAACGTGTAGCCGCCCGGCAGCGTCACGGTCTCGTTCGTACCGCCCGAAGCCGAACTGCCCACCAGCGTCAACGCGCCGTCAGCAGCCTTCGCGTACACGAACAGGTCAAGGTCCGTGCCCGCCGGGTGCTCCGCGTCGAAGGTCGAGAAACGCACCAGCGCCGCATCCTCCGGCGTCGTGAACTCGTACGACACCGCGTGCGAGCTCTCCACCGGCGCAGCAGACGGGAACGTCGACGAATCCGGGTCCGACAGCGTCGCCGTCTTCACCTCGGAAGCGACCAGACCCGACACCGAAGCGCCCAGCGAACCCTCGAAGCCCGACGTGCCCGAAAGCGTCGCCGAACCCGAAGCGCCCGTGAAGGTCGCCTCATCGGAGGCCGCCAGCTGCACCGGCTTCACCACGATCGGCGACCGCACCTCGTGCACCGTCTTGGTGCCCTTCTTCTCCACCCACGTGACATCACCGAACGCCCACTCGCCGAACGCCGCGTCAGTACGAGTGATCTGGAGCGTGTACGTCGCCGACTCGCCCGGCTTCAACGTGAACTTCGAAACGTCAGAAGTCACCTCGAAACCCGCCGGAGCCGTGAACTCGGCCTTGTACGTGCTCTTCTTCTCCGACACGTTCGTGACCGTACGCGTCACCTGGTACGAACCCGTCAGCTCCGCCACCGTGATCGACGGGTAGTTCAGCTGCGACGGGTCCATCGAACCCAGAGCATCGCAATACGACTGCAGCTTCGACGCCTCAGGCGTACCGCACACGTACTGGATCCACTCCGTCGGGCTCGACTCGTACACCAGGCCCGGATCGAACATCGACTGCGCGTCGACATGCCCCGCACCGTAGTCGAACGGCGTCGCATCCGCGCCACCGCGCTGAATCGGGTCACCGTTCTGATCGGTCTGGTACGCCGTCGTCATGATCGCCGACTTCACCGCCATCGGCGACCACTCGGGGTTCGCCGACTTCAGCAGCGCCGCCAGACCCGCAATGTGCGGGCTCGACATCGACGTGCCCTGGTTCGTCGCGAAATCGTTCCCCGCGTGGTTGAACGGCGTAATGCCGGCCAGAATCTCCACACCGGGAGCGGTGATGTCAGGCTTCAGCAGGTTCTGCTCCGCCGCCAGCGCCGGACCGTTCGACGAGAACGCCGCCATGCTCGGCGCGTTCTGGTAGTCCAGCTCCGACGTCTCGACCTCGATGCGCGGGTTCGACTTCGAATCCACCCACTCGGCCAGCGCCAGACCGTCCTCATAGCTCACATGCACGACCGGAACGGCCTGCGACGTGACCACACTGGCCGGGCCGCGATCGTACTGGTCGCGCACGATCAGCGCCACGCCGCCCACAGAGGCGATGTGGTTCGCGTTGTCGCTGAACAGGTTCCCGCGCACGCAGATGATCGCGAAGTCCTCGGCCTTCGCCGGGTCCAGCGTGCCCGCGTCACAGCGGGCGGCGGCCTCCGGGTCGGCCCCGTCGTACGCCGCGTCAACCGCGTTCTTCACGTACCACTTGGCCTCGCCGACCGCCGCAGCCGCTTCGATCTCCTCGCGGCCGAACTCGACCTCGGTGCGGAACGTCTGGTCGTGCGTCGAAGCACCCACCGTGGTCACCCACGGCTCCTGGTGGTCCACCGTCGAAGTGGGGCCGTCGTTGCCGGCGCTGGCCGCCACGAAGACGCCCGCCGCGGCCGCGTTGAAGAACGCGAGCGACACCGAGTCGATGAACTCGGCGGTGCCGGTGGAGCCGATCGAGAAGTTGATGACGTCGACGCCGTCGTTCACGGCCGCTTCGATGCCCGCGACGAGGTCGGCGCCGGGGCAGCCGCCCCAGCAGACCTTGTAGGCGGCGACGCGCGCAGCCGGGGCCATCCCGGAGAACGTGCCCATCTTCTCGCCGTCGATCTCGACCTTGGTCTTGTAGTTGCCAGCGGCGGTCGTGGCGGTGTGGGTGCCGTGGCCGTCCTGGTCGCGGGGCGAGGCGAAGCCGTCCTCGCTGTAACCCCAGGTGTCGAAGTACCGGGCGCCGATGAGCTTGTTGTTGCACTCGACGTTGTTGGCCGGGTCCTCGTCGACGCCGGTGACGCACTCGCCGTTCCACTTCGCGTCGATGATGTGCTGGTCGGGGCGCGGCTCGGGAAGCGGGGCCAGGGCCGGGTTCTCGGGCCAGATTCCGGTGTCGAGGACGCCTACGATGACGCCTTCGCCGGCCTCCTTCGCGCCGCCGAACTCGTCTTCCCAGGCGCCGTTGCCACCGGATAGACCCAGGAAGCCGGCGGTGTCGACCGCGGCGGTCGGCTGGTAGATCGTCTCGGGGACGACCGCGGCGACGTCGTCGCTGGCGGCCAGTTCCTCGGCTTCGGCTGCGGTGAGGTTCGCGGCGAAGCCGTTGAGGACGGTGTCGTACTCGGCGATCGCGTCGACGTCGTACTCGTTGATGACCGCTTCGCGCTCTTCGGCGAGGGTGTTGCGGTACTCCTCGACGGCCGAGGCCTCGAAGTCGATCGTCTCGCCCTCGGCGGGCGCGGTGGCCTCGTGGGTGGCGATGGGGTCCGAGGCGAGCTGGACGATGTAGTTACCGTCCACGTAGTCGATCGGCAGCGCCGCACCCTCTTTGAGGTATTCGGGTGTGACCTCAGGGAGGGCGGGGGGCTCGGCCGAGACGGGGGCGGCGGCGGTGGTGAACGCGATGGCCACCAAGGGGACGGCCGCGGCCGCCATGACGGCTCTGGTTCTGGCTCGGGCGCGCGTCGACGCGCGCCCTTGCCTGCGGAGGGACGGAGATCCCATGCGATGAGCTCCTCTCAAGGGGGAGTGCGCCGTGGGTGAGTGATCCGGCGCGGACAGCGATATGCGGCCGCGCCGCGGCGCACGGAAAGGAGCCTATTGCGAGGTTGGTTCGCTGTAAACCCTCATATGAGGAGAATGCCGGGATCAGGCATGACTGTTATGAGTCCGTGACATGTTCGGTTCCGGCAGGTGGATATTCAGTGAATTGCGCGCAATGCAGGCGCCGCGATCACCAGCGCCACCAGAGGAATCGCCGCTCATGGCGAATCGTGACCGATCCGAGCCTCGCCTTGCCCCTGACGGTGAATCGCACCCCGTCCCCTCCTTTGTAGGGGGCGCGGTTCGTGACGGAGCCGAAAGTCGCTTCGACGCCGTCTTCCAGGGCGTAGGCCCCGGCGGGGAGGATGACCTCGAGCGAGGACATGTTGAAGTCGACGTCGATCTCCACGGTCCGGCCGGTGAAGGTGGCGTGGCGGCAGTCGAGTTTGACCGAGCTCATGCTGCCCCGGACGACCACTTTCGGCGGGACGACCCACTCACCGCGGCGTTCCACCGAGGAGCCGGTGGGGCTGAGGCGCAGCTCGGCGGGTCCACTCACGGGGGAGCGGACCGCGGCGGGGACGGCGACGGCCCCTGTCGTCTCGGGCAGGTCGGCGAGGAGGCGCGCGACCTCGCCGTAGGTGCGGGCCTCGTAGACCTGGCGGGAGCGGTCGGCGAACTCGTCGAGGTCGAGGCGGCCCTCCTCGGTGGCGGCGTGGAGCTTGGCGAGGATCGCCTCGCGCTCGGCGTTGGAGACGCGCATGTTCGGGTCGTGCGTCATCGTGGACTCGCAGGCTTCGTCGTGGTCTTCATCGGGTCAGGGCTTTCTCGTCGGGCCGGGGTTCAGCCGCCGGGGCCCGCGCACCAGCCCGCCGTTGCACCATTCGTGGTAGTCGAACAGGTCGGGCTGGCGGATGAGCGCTTTGGTGTTGGCGGCCCAGAGTTCAACGTACTGGTCGCGGGATTCGACCGCCTTCTCGAGGAGGCGGTCGACGCGCTTGCGCGAGTGGACCCGGAAGTTGGTGCGCACGGCGTCGCCGGCGTAGATGTAGAGCACGTGGAGGGCGAAGGAGCGCTTCGGGCACGTCGCGTCGGCGGCGAGTTCCAGCCAGGTGTCGACGAGCTCGTCGGTGGCGAGGGTGAGATCCCACTGGCGGCCCTCGGGGGCGGTCGAGTAGGGGTCGAGCGCCCAGTCGCGGATCTCCTGGGGGGTGGGCACGGCGGGGCGCGCGAACCCGGTGAAGGACCCTTCCGCCACTGCCGCTCCTACCGATTCGAACGATGCTCGCACCGATCCTAGCCCGCCGCCGCCCCGATCCCGGTCCACGATTGCAAACCGTGAGATCTGCCGGCGGGCTCCGATTCGGGGAGAGATGCGTGCCTTCTCGGGCAAAGCGGGCGGATCGCTCGGGCCTCCCTGGGGCCCCTCCCCCCCCCCGCCCCCACCCACCCCACCCCTCCCTCGTCCACCCACTCCCCACCCACCGCTCCGCCCACCCGCCGCCCCGCGCTCGGGCCGCCTGCGGTGGCGCCGACCGCTCGGCCGCTCGAGCGGGCCCGCAGGCGCTTCGCCTCGAGGATGCGTTGCCGCCCTTCGGCTTCGGTTCGCTGGACCGGTGGTCGGGAGGCGCCTTCCCGCGCCACCGGTCCAGCGTTCGGTCAGCCGCGGCCCACTGCCATGTGCACCGCCTCGATGCGCTCGTTGATGTCGCGCAGCTCATTCGTGTCCGGGTCCCAGCCGCGGGCGAGGAGCGTCTCCCGGAGCCGGACCAGCCACGGCCGCGGGTGCTCCATCACATCGGAGGCGGAGAGGACCAGGACCTCCCAGCCGAGGTTCTGGAGCATCTGGTGGCGGCGCCGGTCGGCGGTCTCGGTGGCGAGGCCGAAATGCGTGCCCATACCGTCGTACTCCACCCCGACCCGCCACTGCTCCCAGCCGAGGTCGAGGAACTTGGAGCGCCCGTTCGGCGTGCGCACCCGCAGCTGCGGGACCGGCGCAGGCAGGCCCGCGTCGCCGACCAGGCAGCGCGCCCAGGACTCCATCGGCGACTCCGACCGCGGATCGGCCGCGAGCAGGGTCGCGTTCGCTCGTCTGAGCCGGTCGCCGTGCAGCGGTTCGAGTGCGGCCGACAAGCTTCCCGCGTCGATGCCGGCCCGCAGGAACTGATCCGCCGCGGCCACCGCCTCCAGCCGGGGAAGATCGGCCGCGCAGTCGACCAGGGTGCGCGCCAAGCGGGTCACCGGCAGGCCGTCGATCACCGTGATGTCCGACAGCGGCGGATCGGGCGAGCTCTCGACCGGCCACTCGCGCTGGTCGGCTCCCGGTGGCAGTACGTCGAAACCGTGTATCCAGGCCGCGGTGCGGCCCGTGGCCACCAGGCTGAAGTCGGCTTCGAATGCGGCCTCGAAGCGCATGAGAAGGTCGTCGGGGGTCTCTCCCGCGTCGCGGAGCGGCCCGTCGAGCGGCCGGTTCATCGTTGCCGTCATCGCGGCGGTAGTGGTGCGGTACATCGGTATCTGTGTCATGTACCAACTGTCGCCGACCCGATGCGGAGCGTCAACGATTACTTTTCCGCCTGTGGATAACTCTGGGGAGTTGGAAGGAAGGTGCAGGTGAGAGGCCGGCAAGGGGCGTCGGGCGTGGATTCGGGGGCTGGTTCGGAGGGGTTCCGGCCGGCGGGCGAATGCAAAACGAACGGCCGTGGGCCCCAAGGGCTTCCACGGCCGTCCTACTTCAGATCTCGCTCGAACGCGGTCGGTGTGCGGCTGCTACTCGACGAATCCGTACTGCACGTCGTAGAGCTTCCAGGCTCCGTCTTCCTGCACCAGGGTGTAGGTGTAACCGGAGAGGGGGTCGTCAGCGCTCTCGGGGGCCGTGTCGTCCAAGGTCCAGCCCGCCCAGGCCTGCATGGTGCCGTCGTCGTTCTCTTTCGCCATGCCCCAGTACGGGTACGGGTACGGCTCAGTCGTGTCCTCGATCTCCCACTCGAGGTCGACCAACATGGCGTTGGTCGCGTCAGCGCTCACCAGCGCGCGCATGGCGTCGTCGTCCCCGGTGTTCTGCGCGACCTGGTAGGCGATCGCAACGCCTTCGGGGCTGGCCGGGTCGAAATCTTCGGAACTCGACGGCGGTCCCCAGGCACTGAAGTCGCCGCCCGCGTCAGGAGTGGCCGACTCCTCCGCCGCGGTCGTCTCCTCGGCCGCCTCGGTCGTCGCCTCCTCCTCTTTCGAGGGTTCGGTGGTCTCAGTGGTGCCCTCGCCCGCCTGCGGGTCGTCGTCGTCCACCATCCCGGGGATGATCAGGACCGCGGCGATGCCGAGGACCACGACGAGGACGACGATCACGCCCAGGATCACCGGCAGGTTGCCGCCCTGCTTCGCCGGCGGGAGCGGCGGGGGCAGCACCGATCCGGGCGCCGACGGGTAGCCCGGCTGCACGCCCACGGGCGGCATCGGCGGCTGGGTCGGCGGCTGCGTGTACTGCGGCGGCGGCTGCTGCTGGTAGTAGTTGCCGGGCGGAGGCGTGCTGTTGTATCCCTGCGAGTAGGGGTCGCTTGGCTGCTGCGGTTCGGGCTGCAGCTGGTACTGCGGGTTCCCACCGCCGGGGGGCGGATACGTCATCGCTTCTACACGCCTCGTCTGCTCGGGGGCAATCGGTCGCGGTGATTGGGCTTCACCGGGGTGACCTCGATCGTACAGGTAGCAGACGACATCGTGGCCCCCGGAAATCCCCAGGTCGCATCGCATGCCAATGGCAAAGGGGCCGTACAGGGGCGAATTGCTCCGCAAGCCCCGCCGCGAGCGAACCGTCGCACACCCAGTGCGACGGCCTGTCCCCCGGTAGGACTACGATTTATGCCCCGGCACCACGCATGCGGCCTCAAAACAAGGCGCCGTCGATCCCACGTCGAGGCCGCGCGGCGCCCGAGGCAGTCCGCTGCCGCGGACGCCGGTGGAACCGCACCGAGAAGTCCCCGCCGACCACGCTTCTACCCGAGGTTCGACGTATGGCGAACGCCAATGCAGTGCAGCTTTGGACCATCCGCTTCTCCGCCGCGCTCGCCCCCGTCCCGGTGGTCGAGCTCCTCGACGCGGGACGCTGGGGCTACGGCCTCCTCTATCCCGCGCTCGCCGCGACCTGGGCGACCGGCCGCTGGCAGCGCCGCCGCCAGCTCGCCCGCATGCGCGACGAGCCCGACCCGCACCCCCGCCTGACCCGCACCCGCTTCTGGGACAGCGACTCCGACGCACCGGACGAGGACCGCATCGGCTCCTACGAGTCCGCGATCAGCGACGCCTACCGCTCACCCGCCGGAGCCGAGCCGCTGACAGGCGCATTCGGCGGGGCGGGCGAGTCGAGCGGCTCACTCGTCGAGCAATCGGTCGGCCCCTTCGGCGACGCTCGCGAACCGTCGATCGGCCCCTTCGGCGACGCGTGCGAGCCGTCAATCGGGATGGCCGTCGTAGCCGTCCCGCATCAGCGCCGCGACCGCGCCATGAGCAACCTCGTGGGCTCCATCAAGAACGAGGCGATCGACGCCGAACTGCGCATCCAGCTCATCCAGGACCTCGTCGACCTCGGCGGCCGGGACATGGCCATGCGTCTCTCTTCCGTAGCCAATTCGTCCAATGTGGACGTAGAGGTGCGGCTCGAAGTCGCCGAGCACATGGGCCGCTTCAGCGTCGAGGACGCCGCCCGCGCACTCGAGTCGATCGCCGCCGACACCACAGTAGACGCCAAGTACCGCCTGGACGCCGCCAGCGCCCTCGTCGACTGCGCCGCCGGTCCGGCCGGGATCGCGCTCATGCAGCTGGTCACCGACGAGTCGGTGAGCGAGTACGTGCGGCACAGCGCCGCCCACGCGCTGCGCAACGTGCACGGTTCGGCCGCCGCGATGGCGCTGCGGCACTTGGCGAACGCACCGCTGATCTCGGTGCGGCTGCGGATCATCTGCGCCGAGCAGCTCGCCGAGGACAGCGTGATCGACGCGGAGAACGCGTTGTGGCGCATCGTCAAGGGCGTGGAGTCCGTCATGGACTTCCATCTGGGCATCGATGCGGCGGAGGCGATGCACGGCATCAGCCCGGATGTGGGGGTCGAGGCGTACTCGGTGCTGGCCTCCGACGACTGCTTTCATTGGCTCGGGCGCATCGAGGCCGCGTACCGGCTCGGGCGGCTCGGGCTGCGCGACGGGTACGACCTGCTCAGCGATTTCGCGCGCGCCGAGCACCTGGAAGAGGTGTACGCGCGGGCGGCGCTGGAGCGGCTGTTCCAGCTCGAGGTCGACTCCGGGAGCGAGTGAAGGCCGCTCAGGGTTTGACGGCGATGAAGTACGTGTCGATCGACAGGTGGTGGAGGTCGCGGCGGCGGCCGAGCCAGTCAGGGCCGTCTGCGTCGAGGAGGCGGGCCCAGGCGGCCTTGTCGTCGTCGCTGAGGTAGTGCTCGAACCACTCCACCCTGGTCTGCAGTGATTCGAGGGCGTGGGTGAGGGCGGTGCCGTCGAGCGGGGCGGGGGTCGCGTCGAGCTCGTTCACCTCGCGCACCTCGGTCAGGCCCGCGCGTTCGAGGGCGAGGTTCCAGCCGTACGGGAGGGGCGTGGAGCCGTGTTCGGCGCCTTCGCCTTCGAGGCGGCGCGATCCGGCTTCGATGAGGCGCAGTTCCAGGCCGGGCCTGCCGACGCCCACGTGCCAGGGCAGGTACTGCGGGGCGGTGCCGCCTTCGCCGATCGCGAGCCGCCCGCCGCGGGCGAGCATGTCGGCCAGGTTGCCGAGGGCCGCTTGGGGGTCGGCGGCGTGGTGGATGACGTGTCCGGCCCACAGGAGGTCGGCGGGGGCGCCGAACACTGCGGCGAGCGCTTCCGGGTCGTCGACCGACGCCTGCGCGGCGCGCACTCCGGTGCCGGTCTCGGCGGCTCGCTCGCGTACGAGGTCGAGCATGGCCGGTTCGGCGTCCACGGCCACCACCTGGGCTTCGGGGAGGGTCTCGGCGAGCGCGAACGCCATGGACGCGGCCCCGCATCCGATGTCGGCGACGAGGTGGTCGGCCGGGTCCGCGAGCCGTTCGGCGAGCCGCCGGTACTCGGCGGCCTCGGCGGCGGCGCGCTCTTTGAAGCGGGGCGCGGCTTCGGCGAAGTCGAAGGCGGCGGAGTGGTCGTCGTGCCGGTGTCCGTGATGCGCTGCCATGCGCCCCAACCTAGCCCACGGGGGTTCCCGGCGCGAACGAACGACCGGGCGGCCGCGTGAGGCGGCCGCCCGGTCGGGTTTCCCGGAGTCGGGGTCTATGCGGCGGCGAGGCGCTCCTGGACGCGGGTGACCTCGGCGTCGATCGTGGCGGTGCGGACCGGGGGCTGGGGTGCGTCCGATTCGGTGAGCGAGGCGAGGAGGCCCTTGCCGAGGGCGGCCTGGGTGATGGCGAAGCCGCGCAGGACCAGCGGCAGCAGCAGGGCCATGACGAGTCCGCCGAGGACGGCGAGGAGGGAGGCGGCGGCGTACGAGTCGCCCCAGCCGAGCCAGCGCGTCGCGTACTCCAGGCCGTCGCCACCGTCGCTGCCGACGGCGCGGTTGATGATCCAGGCGTACAGGGGGTAGGCGAGGGAGGCCACGGTTGCGGCCCACCAGCTCAGGGCGACGCAGAAGCCGGCGACGGCGAGCGGGAAGTTCACCAGGCCCCACAGGAGGTTGAGCCACGACTGGCCGTCGGTGACGGGGGTGAGGGCGCGGCGGAGCGCGGAGGCGTTCTCGGGGGCCCGCTTGTAGTGCGGCTGGTTGATCGGCTGGCGCAGGACGGCGCTGAGCTGGCTGCGTCCGGCGGCGGCGAGGCCGCGCATGGCGAAGAGGGTCGCGGCGAGGATCGGGACGCCGATCCAGACGACGGCGGTGCCGATGCCGGCGGCGAAGCCGGTGACGGTGATGACGAACGCGGGGATCGCGATCGGGAACGAGGAGAGCAGGTACGCGGAGTCGGCGCCGAGCTGTTTGAAGATCTTGTTCATGGGATCAATCTTCGTCCGATCCGGCTCTCGCAACGACCCTGCGAGCAGGCATTTCGCGGGTGGGGACAGCCCTACCGGGGTTGTCGGGCCTGCCCTTGCGGGCGGAGCGGAGTGCGGCGCCGGCGGCCGGGTGCGGCCGTCGGCGCCGTTCATGCGGTCGGGTTCAGCAGCGGCGTGTCCACCAGGGTCCTGGTGGTGCGGTCGGGTCGGGGAAGGTGCGGTTGCGGAAGCGCTCGTCGAGGGGTGCGATGAGTCGGCGCAGTTCGCGGGCGGGGCGCGTGGGAAGATCCCGCATCGCCATCTCGAGGGCTTCCCTTGACGGCGGGCAGCAGCCCCAGATGCCGCACTCGCCCACGAACCCGTACCCGAGGGGGCTGGGGGTGGGTCGGTTCGCTATGCGGCGCCAGGTGTTGAAGGATCGTGCGACGTCGCCGGGGCCGAGCCAGGCGTGGTGCAGCTCGAGCAGCTGGACAGCGGCGTGCAGGGTGCTTGAAGCATGGGGGAGGCGGGGGAGCCGTCGCCACGGCGCGGTGGGCCTGGGGTGCCGGCGCTGCTGTGCGCGGACTCGCGCGGGCGGCCTACGCGGCATCGCCCTTTCTGTTGTCGCTCATGGCGACCATTGTGCATCGCCCCCGCCACGAAGGGCATAGGTGCGGCCCGGGTGGTTGACCTCCATCCCGGGCCGCCATGTGCCACATAGTGGCCGCTGCGATCTGCGGTAGCCGTTGAGTCTGCTGCTAGCACCGTGCTCTGCCATTGAGCTACCGCCGCATGTGGTGCGGCGGGAGGGATTCGAACCCCCAACATCGATGTCCCAGAGGGACTACTCGCGGATCGTGCGGCGTGGCGAATGCTGAAGCTGGAGCGAGAGTCTCAGTTTTGGCGGAGAACGTGTGCCGATGGGCCTTCGGCGGCTAAAGCCGAAGGAGGGCTCATACCCTCAAGAGTTCCCGCGTATTACTCGGACTGAACTTCAATTTCAGCGTGTTTCGGCGCATTCTGCGCCACCCCTGTCGCTCAAACAGGGGGGTCTGTGTGCCCTAGTCGCCGAGCAGGTAGCCGAAGACCTTCGCGCCGATCTGCTCGTCGACGACGTCGGTCCCGTTGGCCTCCTCCCGGGCGAACTTGACGGCGATCTGGAGTTTCTCGAGCCGTTCGGAGAGTTGCGCGACGCGCTTGGCGGGGGCCGCGCCGGAGAACTTCACGGTCGTCCAGTACCCGACCGGGATGTCCTCGTAGTACACCTCGACCTGCGCCGGGTGCTCCTCGGTGGCCTCGGCCTTGACGTGGTTGCGCGGGATCTTCTTGGTGCGCACCGTCTTCACGGGGTCGGTCGCGAAGGCGTCGGAGGCGTCGTTGTACGTCCAGGACTCGGCCGCGTCCAGCACGGGCAGGGCCTTGACGAACGCCTGCAGTTCGGCGAGCTGCTTCTCCAGGAACAGGAGGTAGGTGACGGGGACGTCGGCGACCAGCACCTCACCGTCCACTGTGATGTCCGCGGTGGCGAGGGCGTTGGTGCGGTCCTTGGTGGCCGTGACGTCGAACAGCCGGGTCATCGCCGCGGACACCTCGCGCAGCTGCTCTTCGACGCGGCGCTGCACCTTGGTGGACTCGGGCGGCAGCTGCTCGCCCTCCTCGTCCTTCGGCTGGTAGGTCCGGGAGATGCCGGACAGCAGCGGCGCCTTGCCGAGCTCGCGTCCGGCGTCGCCGAGCGCACGCGCGGCTTTCGCCTTGACGCTCTTCTCGATCGCGATGATCTGGTTCAACTTGGTCACGGAGCAACCCTCACTTTCGGGCTTCACCATAGGACCCGCGTGCCAACGCGGGCAACGCGTTAAACGCGGCGCGGCCGCCGGAGGATCGAGCCCTCCGGCGGCCGCTCAGCACGTGCTACTCGTTGCACCAGCGCTTGGAGTCCGCAGTGGACAGCAGGCTGATGATGATGGCGGCCAAGGCGATGCCGATGACCGCACCGATGACGGTGCCGGCCGTGTTGCTCGTTGCGGCGCCGTTGGTGACCTCGACCTCGGGGGTGAAGAGCCACGACAGGACCGCCAGACCCAGGCCGACCAGCTCGAGGATGATCGCGCCCTTGCGGGCGCTCGCGCTGCGCTTGGCGATGCGCACCGCGAAGATCGCGCGCAGGACCGTCCAGACCAGGATCTGGACGATCGAGGCGATCAGGAACGGCATGAACGAGGACGGGATCACCACGTCACCGGTGTCCTCCAGGCCCGCGAGCATCGTGTAGCCGACGACCGAGAGGGCGCCGCCGCAGATGCCGAATCCGAACAGGATCCACAGGAGCACCACGGCGCCCTTCGTGGAACCGGGCATCGTCTCGGGCGCGGACCCGAGCGGCGGGCCGGGCGGGGGAGCGGGGGGAAGCGGCGGATTGCTCATGGGGGTTCTCCTAACATCGGGCGGAACAAACGGGTCTCGCGGTCACCGGGGCGACCGCGAGCAAGCAGATGACGAGGTACGCGGCCGCGCCCGCCCGGAGCGCACGGCGGCCGCAGGCCCGGCAGGCGCGGTTTCGGGGGTGGCCGGTGCGGGGCGTGCGGCGGAACATGGTGCATGGGCGGGAGTGCTGCGGCGGACGGCCAACGGCGGACCTCCAGGGGCGATGAAGGGCTAGTTGCTCATTGTAGGTGCTTCGAGGCCGAAACGGGGTACCCCGTTTCGGCAACCGTTATGCGCGCATACCGAACACCCAGGTCAATGCGGTGGTGTTCATGCGTTTCGCGAAGGGGTACTAGGCTGGACGGAGGCCCGCGCCGCCCGAAATGACGGGTTCGTCGCGGCGGAGCGGCGTGTGCGAACGCCGCGCGGGCGAGCGGCCGACGGTTGGACGGAGGAGTAGATGATCACGCGATTGGCCGAGTCCCTCGGGTACCGGGTGTTGGAGGTACGCGACGGGGACGGCACGCTGTCGGTGGGCGGCCACGACGGGGCGAGTGCGCTCCGCGTCGGGTGGAGACCGCTCATCGTCGAGGGATACACCGGTTCAGGCTCGATCGACCGCTTCGCGATCCGCACCCGCGACGCGGCCTTCCGCGGGTCCCTGCGCGACCTGCGCGGGCGCCTGCGCCACGCCACCCGCGACACCGATCCGGTCGAACTCGCGCGGCCGATCCTCGGGCTCCTGCAGCCCGGCCACTACGGGGTGCGGATCTGGCGCGACGCCAACGTGCACATCGAGCCGTTCGGCGACAACGGCACCGCCTGGTGGTACCCGTACGAGCCCATCGGCACCGAGGGCACCGCCGTCATCCCCACCGACACGTGGCCGCCCCGCGACGAGGAGACCACCGCCGGCTACGTGGACGCCATCGAGGACGGCGACCGCCCGCTCGCGGTCATCCTCCGCTCCGAGCCTCCCGGCGACGAGCAGGACTGCGCGTCGTTCCTCATCGACGGCCACCACAAGCTGGCCGCCTACCGCCGCACCGGCATCGCCCCGCACTTCCTCGACATCGCCCGCCTCGCCGACCGCCGCCCGTGCGAACCCGCCGACCTCCGCGACGTCATCGACGGCGACGAGAAGCTGCAGCAGTCCGCGGCGAAGCTGATGCGCTACCTGGAGGACCGGGGCAACTGACCGGGACGCGATCCCGGTGGGGCGCACGCTACTGCGCCTCCGCCGCGCGCTGGGACAGGTGGCGCAGCAGGTTCGCGGTGGCCTCCCGCAGCACCGGATCCTCGCCGGTGACCGCGGCGAGATCCGCTGGGTCGCAGGCGGTCTCGTCCGACATCCTGGCGATGTCCAGGCAGTGCGGGGCCACGCCGAGGTGCTGGTAGGCGGCCAGCTTGTGGTGGCCGTCGACGACGAACGCGACCGCGTCGTCCTCGTCCTCCGGCGGGCCCGCGCGGAGGGTCACCACCAGGGGCCGCTCGCCGCTCCTGATCCTGCGGCGGTAGTCGGCGACCGTGGCGGCGTCCTGGGGCGGCCACTGGTCGGTCGGGAGGAGGACCGCACCGAGGTCCGGGGTCGTGATCCCCACGTACCAGCTCGTGACCCGCTCGGGCTGCACCGCCTCCACGTAGTAGGTGTCCGGCACCCAGCGGCGCAGGCCGTACCGCCCCGGCGCGAGCAGCGGCCACAGCGCCCGCGACAGCTCCAGGGCCGAGTCCCGCGCGGGATCGCGGAGGGACGCCCGCAGCCGCCGCACCTTCCGGCGCACCCACGGGTCACCCGAGCGCACGGCAAGGCGGTCGGCCGTCCCCGAGCCGGTGTACCCCTCGACCAGGCAGGGCTTGCCGCCGATCCGCAGGGCGCTCGCCCCGTCGCGGCCCACGACATGGAGCACGCCGGTCCCGAACTCGTTCTCGGCGTGCTGGTACTCCGACGACGGTCCCTCCAGATAGGAGAGATGGTCGCGGCGCGCGGTGTAGGCCTCGATCACGACGCACACCGGATCGCGTTCGAGCGCAAGGTAGGCGGCGAGTTTGTGGTGCCCGTCCAGAAGGTAGTGCGCCTCCGACTCCGGGTGCGTGACGAGGATGAGCGCCGGCTGCGCCCGCGCGTCGGCGATCCGCTCCCGGTAGTCGGCCACGGCCGCCTTGTCCGGCGGCGGCCAGTGGTGCGTCGGGATGATCGTGTGCCCGAAGAACGGAATGGAGCTGTCGGCGTACCACTTCGCCTCCTTGCCGGTCTTCACCGCCCGCACATGGGCGTTCGGGAGGGTCCCGACCCCGATCCCGTACCGGCCCGGCGCGAGCAGCCCCAGGAGCGGGCGCAGCGGCGCCACCGGATCGTCCTCGGGCTCGATGTGGCGCACCCACTGGCGCAGCACGTCCCACTCCTCCGGCTCTGTCCACGCCTCAGGACGATGCAGCGGCTCGTCATCCGGTTGCGGCGCAATGCGACTGGCGAGCCACATGATGGAGCCGCCGCCGTCGTGCCCGTCGCGGGCGATCGGGTCCCCGGCGAGCCGCAGCGTGACCCGGCTCGGCCCGGCGTCGAAGTCGACGACGCCGAGGCCGTGCGGCACGTCGACGCGGTGGACGGAGCGCGGGAATTCGAACGGCATAGTGGAGCGACCGTACCCGGCGGCGGCAACTCAGCCGAGGACCAGCTGCGGGGCGTACGCGATCGCGATGAAGCGGATCGAGCGGCCGACCATGCAGGCCGCGACGAACAGCGGGAGGTTGATGCGCGTGCCCGCGGCGTAGATGCTCGTGGCCATCAACGGCGGCAGACCTGTTGTGGCGCTGAGGAGCAGGATCGGCACGGCGAGAGACGGGCGGTCCAGCAGCGCGAGGAGCCTGCGGCCGGTCGCGATCAGCGCCGCGATCGGACCGCGGCGCACCCGCGTCGCGGTCGGAGCGCCCCCGCCTCCCTCCGGCGCGGCCCCGCCATCGTCCGCCCGCACGCCGTCGTCCGATGCGGGCTCGGCGCACCGGTCCGCGCGCCGCCGCTCACGCCGCTCCTCGGCGGCCTCGACCCACCGGCGCAGCCGAGCCGACCGGAATGCCCCGCGCGCCCCCAGGAAGAGCGTCGTCTTCCCGAGCGTCTGGCCCACGGCCGCAGCGATGCCGAGCGCGATCGGGCTGTACGCGGTGGCCGCGGCCAGCGCCAGCAGGTAGGGCTCGACGGGCGTGATCGGGAAGAACGCCGACACGAACGCCGTGAGCGCCGCCGTCAGGCACGCGGCGATCACGGCCGCGCCGTCGGCGCGAGCGGGGCCGCGTCACCGACGCGGTCGCGGGTGGCCCTCGGGGCGGGGGTGGCGGGTCGCTCGATCATTCCCAGTTCGTGTTCGCTGGCGGGGGTGTGGGTTGGCGCACTGGGAGCGACTGTAGTGCACCGGCGCTGGCCGGGGAACCCCCGCCGCTGCGTTCAGCCGCCCGTTCGGTTGCGCCCCATCCGGATACCGCCCTGACGATCGATCGCCTTGAACAGGGCCTTCGCGTCCCAGTCGGCCGGCGGCGCGCCCTCGGCCGATTCGAGGTACGCCTCCATGAACGCGCGCAGCGGCGCGCCCGAGAGCCGGTCCGGGCGTCCTTGCGTGAAGGATGCGTCGGCGTGGAGCACCAGGAGCAGCATTCCGCGCACCCGCCGCGCGGGGCTGCCGATGCCGGGCTGGAAGTACGGCAGGTCGAGGACGCGCGCGCCCGCGGCCTCGTAGAACGCCAGGCGGCGGCGCGGGTCGCCGTAGGCCTCATGCGCCATGGGTGCGTCCGGGGCTTCGACTTCGGCGACGATCACGCACGGGTCGTACCGCTCGCGCCACGCTTCGACCGCGTCGTGCAGCAGCCGCCCGCCCAGGCCGTGCCCGCGCGTGCCCGGCTTGACCGCCAGGTACGCCAGCAACTGCACCCGCGACGCCTCCGACCAGCGCCCGAACGCCGCCCCGGCCGGCCGGCCCGCGTCGTCGACCGCCACGAGCAGGCTCCCGAGCCCGGCCTCCAGCGTCTCGGCGATCCCCGCCTCGCCCTCGATCTCCTCGGGCGGGAACGCGGGCACCAGCACCTCCCGGTACACCTGCCCGAGCAGCCCGCCGGGCCGCGTCTGCTCCATGATCCGGTACTTCATCCCCAGCCCCCTCAGGCGCCAGTATCCCAAGGAACGGCAGCTCAGGAGGCCACTCCCGCAGACCGCCCGAACGACACCCACTGTGGAGTGTGCCGACCGATCGGCGCGAATCTTGTACCCTGAAGTTCACGAAACGGCTTCATGTCAGAAGGAGGTGCACGGTGGCAGGCGATCCGATCCTGGTGGAACCCGGCAAGCTGCGTTCGACTGCGTCGCAGATGAAGTCGACCGCGTCGCGATTCCCGCAGCAGCACCCTCCGGTGGACAACGGAGTCGACAGCGCGTCCAAGGCGAACCGCGGCTACCTCACCAGCTCGGCGGCGGACAACTTCGCGACGCAGCTCAAACCCGTGCTCGAATCCATAGAAGACCGGATCGAGCAGCAAGCCGAATCGATCGAGGACAGCGCGAAGGCCTGGGAGGCCGCAGACGACCAGGCCGCCCAGGACCTGGACGGCATCGCCGGGGAAATCGAGGCATAGGAGCAGCCATGCCCACGTTCCAGCAGGTCATCGACTCCAACCCCGCCAAGTACAGCGACGCCGGCGGCGACCTCGGCTCGGCCGGGTCCGACGTCGGTGACCTCCGCAGCGAATACGGTCGCCAGGTCAAGGCACTCGGCGCGAGCTGGAACGGCGACGACTACGACGCGCTCACCCGCGACAAGGACACGCTCGTCATCAACATCAACGCCACCAAGCTGAAGGTCGAGGCGGCAGGGAAGGCCCTCCAGCTCAACGGCCCCATCATGAAGGCACTGTCCGAGACGCTCGAGCAGACCAAGCGGGGCGCCGAGACCGCGCAGTTCAAAGTCCTCCCCATGCCCTTCTGCGTGCCCAGCCAGCAGCAGCTGCAGCAGGCCTCCTCCCTGGGGCCGGGAGCCCCGGCCGCCTACTCGGCGCTTTTCGCCACCTCCACCGCGATCGCCACCGCACTGATCGCCCAGTACACCGCGATCTGCGTCCAGGACGCCACCGCGGCCGCCGCCCTCCACACCCTCGGCCTCAGCCTGCGCGACGTCACCGGCGCCATCGGGCAGGGCATCAGCATCGGCGACGTCTCCAAGACCGTGAAGCAGGACCCGGGCCAGCGCCCGGGCAGTTTCCGGCAGCAGACGACGAAGGACGCCAAAGACCGCTCCAAGGACAGCCAAGGGGTCGTGCGGGACTGGCACACGCAGCAGCCGATCAACACTGCCGACCGCAAGACCTGGGACATGGGGCACCCGTACGGCTACGAGTCGAAGAAGCACGAAGAAGTAGCCCGGTTGTGGGAGAGCAAGATCGAGCAGCTGGGCAAGCGACCCCGCACCGAAGTGCTCAGGCAGCACAACGACGTCCCCTACCGCGTCGAGTCCACCAACACCAACCGCAGCCACATCGGTGAGGCGCCCGACGAGACCAACTACTGGGTGCAGAAGTACCGGGCCGCCTACGGCGACCCGCTCCACCCCGTCATCTGACGGCTCCGGAAGAGGCGATGAACATGGCAGACCGGCACGACGTCGACGACCGCCTGGCGTTCGCCATCGCCGACGCGGTCGGTGGGCGGGCCCCCGACGGCATCGTCCGGCACACCGACGGCGCCGGCACGAAGCACATCGACCTGGTGCGCTTCGACAACGTCCCGTTCCGCGGCGGCGTCACCTTCGGCACGCTCGGCCTCTCGTCGTTCCCGATCGGCGGACAGCCGGCCGAGGGAGAACCGGACCTTCGGGTCGAACTCGTCGGCGCCGCCTACGAGCAGTTCAGGACCTACGACAACGTCCTCGCCACCGGCGCGTTCAGTGTCATGGACGGCGCGCCCATCATGCCGGGCCAGATCTATGAGGGCGCGGTCGAGCCCTACTTCCCCGGCTTCGAACTCAAGCACGTGCTGTTCGCAGAGCCGTACTTGTGGGACGACGCCTTCACCCTCCTGGAGCTCGGCGACATCACCGTGGTGTGGCTCCAGCCGGTGCCGATCACCCAGCGCGAACTCGACTTCGCGGTCGCCGTCGGCACTGACGCCCTGATCGAGCGCTTCGAGGAGGAGCGGATCGACGCCGCCGACATGGCCCGCGAATCAGTGATCTAATCCGGCGGTGACGACCATGCAGCAGCCCGAACTCGACCTGCCGCCGGAATGGGCGCGACTCGTCATGCCCCGCAAAGGCGGGCGCACGCCGACCGAGCCGATCAGATTCGACTCCGAAGCGCCCGCACGGATCGACGGCCTGGTACGGGAGCACTTCGCGTTCATCGAATCCTTCTTCCCGCCGCTCTTCACCGACATGGTCCTGCGCAACGCCACCGCAGCGCACCTCAGCACCGGTCCCGACCCGACCGGCGCCGCAGTGCTGCACTTGATCCTCGGACACCTCGTGACGGGAGAACAGCGGTTCGGGCCGTTCCTCGACGCCTGGATCATCGAACACGGCCCGGCGTTCGCCGCCGCCGCAGCACTCGAACGCTGCATGATCACCAGCGAGTACACGATGATCGGCGACCACCGACGGGTCACCGCCGACGAACCCGGCGGCCTGAAATGGGCCGCCGGCCTCGACCGCGAAGACCTGCGCCGACTCCGGTCCGCCATCGCGAGCGCCGACGACTACGACGCAGTGGTCCAAGCCCTGGCCGCACGCCGTTCGAGCCCTTGGCGGAACACGGTCGCCGCGTTCCTCGTCCCCACCGAGACGAACTGGGTGAGCGAGGCATTGGACGCCGACTTCCCCGAACGGTTCACGGTCGACTGGATGTGGTGGCATGCCGTCTCGACCGCAGACCACCTCACGGCCCTGGACCGCCGCAGCGACTGGCCGAGCCGCGGCGACACCGGAACACTGGCCACCTTCCTCGACGGCTGCGGAGCCGCCGGTCTGCCGGTACTCGCAGGCAGCTCGCGCCGCTCGGGCTGGGAACCCGCGACCCGCCCTGAAATGGCCACGGCCCTGACCGCCACCGAATCCCCAGAAGCATTGCGACGCTTGCTGTCGAGCTTGGAAATCCGAGGTGCGCTCCCACTGGCCGGAGCCATCGCACGACGCTTCCCGGCGATGGCGGTACAGGGCATCGCCGCTCACGCCGCCGAATCCTGCACCACCCCGGAACTGGCGGCACTGCTGCCCTCCGATCCGGTCGTCTGGAGGGCCATCGCAGCCGAACTCTCCGACTCCGACATGGCCGCAACGGCGAGCATGCGTGAAGTCGGCCCCGAGACACCGGTGGCCGACCCCGCCGACCTGCCGTCACTGCTCACCGAACCGCCATGGCTGCACCGGGACCAGGCGCCCGTACCACCGCAGCCGCTTGCCACACCCGCCCCCGTCGACATCGCATGGCGCTGGCTGCCAACGGAAGAGCCCATCCCCACCGACGCCGATTCTGCAGCCGTGTTGGAAGCGATCGTCGACCGGCCCGATCTCGGCGATCGCCTGCTGCCGTTGACGGGCCTGCGACCGGCCCGCGTGGCGGCCTCGTGGTTGAGCGGGAAGCCGCAGGCGCGCAAAGCGAGCCGCGCCTGGTTCGATCGCCACGGCGTGGCGACCGTGCCATGGCTGGCCTTCGACGCCTTGGGTGCTCCCGGTCCGCTTCGTGACGCCGCCGCTCAAGCCTGGCGGTACCTCGCGTTCCGGCACGGTGCTGAGGCCGTGGCCGCCGAGATCGCCGATCACGGCGAAGCAGGACACGCGGCATTGGAGTCGATTCTCGGCCCCGAAGCCCTCTACGCGCTCCCGCGAACCATGCCCCGGATCCCCGACTGGGCGAACCCGTCACTGCTGCCCCCGATCTGGGCGCGAGACGGCATGGGCGTACTGCCGGAGCGGGCCGTCCAGCACCTGCTGACCATGCTCCTGCTCTCGGCCTCGGACGTGCCATACGCCGGCCTCACCGTCGCGATCCAAGCGTGCGACCGCGAATCCCTCGAGCGGTTCTCCAACGCGATCGTCGAGCAGTGGGAACGGGTCGGCCGAGAGAAGCACGGCGCCAAAGGCTGGGTGCCGCGCCAGGCCGAGCTGATCGGCGCCCCCGGTTCGCGCCCTGCCTCGAGCTAGGACAAGCCGAGCTCGGCGTAGACCTCAGCGGCGATCAGATCGGTGGCCTCGCGGGCCTTCGCCTGTGCTGCGGCGATCGTCGACCGCACCTCCTCGGCCAGCGCCACCCGATCGAGCTCCCGCATGGCATTCGCCTGCAGGAACTGGAAATCGACCAGCTGCTGCCGGAGATTCACCGTCGCGGTGCACAGCTTCGACGGTGAAGTCCGCTCGAAGCGCTCGTAGGCGCGGGACTGGGCGATCGCCTCGATGCGCGCCGTCGCCTCCTGGAGTGCGGCCATCAGTGCGGCGCGCTCGCCCGCGTCACTCATCGCTCCTGCCCTCCGAGTCCACGCGACATCTCCTCGAACCTCGCGCTGTCGGCATCCCGCTGCGCTTCGGCGGCGAGCCAGGCCTCCTGGACCGCTTCTGCGGCCGTCCGGGCGCCCAACCGCACGGCGGCGACGTCGAACTCGACGTCCTGGATGCGACCGCCGGTGTCGATGACGACCTTCACCAGGCGGTCAGGGTCGAAACCGGTGTAACGCGCCTCAGTGAGCGCTGCGAGCAGTTCCTGGGCTTGGACGAGTGCCTGAGCCGCCGCTTCGATCTCGGTCCTGGACGGCGCATTTTCGAGAACCCGCCTGGTGTGCTCCCAGTCGTCGTCGCGGGGGAGTGCCTCCAACGCTTCGATGCCCTGCGCGAGTCGCTCCTCGTAGTCTTCGTCAGCCTCGTAGGGCTGGACGGGCCCGGCGATCGGGTTCGACGAATCCTCTCCGGGCCGACGGCCATCGGACACAGTGGCTCCTTGGGGTAGGGTGCGCGCTTCCTGACACGGTAACACTCCCCGACGTCGAATTCCGTCCTCGAAAGCAGTGGAACTCAACCACATGTATCCGAAAGTCCTTGAGCGCCAAGGGCTCTGCACAGCGCCCCGAATTCGCCGGCAGCGCCTGCCGCCGAGAACCGGTCCGACGCGGTGCGCCGGTCCGGCTCTCGGTCATTCGCAGCCAACGCCGTCTCCGTCGCGGTCCAGATGAGTGTCGTAACCGGGCTCGCCCACATGGATCGGGTCGGCTCCGGCGGCGCGAACGGCGTCGCAGTTCTCGTAGTACACGTCCGACTGCTCCTCGGACTCCTCTGCGGCCTCGGTCGTCGGGTCAGGCTCGGGTTCAGGTTCCGGCTCTGGGTCGGGCTCCGCCTCCCCAGTGGCCGCTTCCTCCGAGGCCGCCCCAGCCGAAGGCGATGCGCTCGATTCGCTCGGCTCGGGTGTGCTCACCGCCTCGGCAGCGGACTCCGTATCAAGCGGGAACGGTGACGCCACGGCTGTGGTCGTCTCACCGACACCCGGATCATCCTCGTCGTCCGACTGGCTCGCGACGATGCCGATCCCGCAGCACAGGATCACGACGGCGCCGAGGGTTCCGTACAGCGCGATCGACTTCCCCGCGCTCACCACGTACTTCCCGGCGCCCTTGCCGTTCTGGCCGTTGATGATCACGCTGCCGGTCTTGCCCGCGAAGCTCCATTCCACGATCCAGGCAGGCGCGAGCACAAGTCGGCAGTCGACCGCCACATCCCCTGTGTCCGTGCCGGTCTGGCGCGCCACGTCACCGCCGATGTCCTGCTTGATGTCCTTGGCGATCGCCTTCTTCCGGGCCGAACGCGCCTCGAGCAGGGCCGACTCAGGCTCCACCGAATACCGCAGCGCCTGATGACCGGCCAGCAAACCCGACTCGAACGGCAACGCCGCGTTGAAGTCCCAGCCTTTCCGCACCTCGCTGATCCAGGGCTCTGTGATGCCGACGAGCGCCGCCGCAGGCACGAACGCCGGGAGGCTGAAATCCTCACGACCGTGCTCCACCTGACCCGAGACGTCCGTCCAGTCGGTCTGCTTGACCTTGTAGTGGCCCTTCTTCGGGTTGTAGAGCGTCTGGGTGACGCGGCGCCCGCGCTGGCCGCGGTAATTCGAGTACAGGTCGGTCCACCCGACCCAGTACGGCAGGTACACCGAGCGCTTCGTGCCGACCTGCACTTCGCGCTTGAAGTCGCCGCGCGCGAGCAGCTCCGAGGCCGCCCAGTTGCGAAAGTGGGCATCGACATCGGCCTCGTTGATGCTGAACGGGATCACCGCGACCGGGGGGATCAGCTCGGTCGCCGCCGGGTCGACGGTGACGGGTCCTCCGCAGGAGACGCAGCGGTCGGAGTAGTGCGGCGTTTGGAAGTTTGCTCCACAAGCGGGGCAACGTACTTGGTGCGGCCCGATGCTCGCGGACGGCTTGTGCGCGGGAAGCTGGACGACTCGCGCAGGATCGGGATGACGGCGTCCTCTGGACGCCGAGGAACTGCGGTTCACGTGTAGGGGTGCTTTCTCGAGAGGACGACCGCCTGCCGAAGCGGAAGGTGATGACTACACGCAGTAGGGTCGTCGGCGGTTGCCTTCGTGCTCTAACGGCCCCACCTCCGGTGAAGTTAAGGGAAGACGCGGGAGGAGTCGCCTGCTTCTAGTTGAGGTCGGTGGTCGGGTCCAATAGGGTGGGGGCATGGGTAGGTTGTTCCGGCGTGTCGTTCGCACCGCCCGCCGCACGCGTCGTGCTAGCCGCGGCTCCACGGTCCGCAGCGCTGACGGCAGGCAGTACCGCGTCGTCGCGGTCAACGAGACTGAGGACACCGAGTTCGCCGACCCGCCAAGGAAGTGGGGACGGGTCGGCCTCATGGCGGGGGCATGGGCCATCGCCCTCTCACTGGGCGCTTGGGTCGCCCCCGGCTTCGCCGCAAGTGGCAACCCGGACAACGTGGACCCGCGCGACGAGCCCGCGACCGACGCGAGCGGTGCTGCCCTCCGGTACATCCGATACGGCTCAAATGAAGACATAGACCGGGCCGACGCCGCCCTCTGCCAGGATGCTTCACCTGAACTCACTCCGGCTGAGATCGATGGGATCCGCCAGGCGTTCGATGAAGAGCTGGGCGGCATTACCCGGACTGACTTCGACGCGGGAGAGCCGTCGCCCGTGGCTGGGGGCACTCAGTTCACGATCACAGCTGCATATATCTATCAGGCGCAACAGCAGTATCAAGATTTCGTTGTCACGGTTGTGGAAGCCGACGGAACCTACTGTGTTTCTGATGCCGCTTTGCCAGAGGGAGATGAGCCGGATGCTGGGGATCGAACAGAGGAGCCAGTGGATCCGAAAGCGATAGCCCGCGACCTGATGCAAGCGGTGGTGCTTGATCGTGATCCCGCCGCAGCTGCTGAGTTCCAGTGTCCCCCTGAGTCCTACATAGGCATAACCCCAGAAGCGCTAGATGCGGCGATCACCGAGTGGGCCTCGGCCAACGGCCCTACAGAAGGTGCCATCGACACGATCAACCCGACAGAGTCCTCAGAGTCTTCGGTCACAGCCTTCGATTTCAAGATTACCCTCAAGGGTGAGCTGATTAGGGAATCCTTCATCTTTACTGTTGGGGTGCAAGGGAACTGTGTTGCGTTGCTCGAAGACGTAGATGGACTCATATGAATGTCATGCGCTCAAAGTCCACTTAAGACTTCGTGACACGCCGGAAGCGGCGGTTGACAATCGAGGGATTATCGCTCACCATTTGGTCAGCGCGTCCCCGCACGGCCGGTTTGATCGGTTTGTGCGAGACCATGCACCCAACTGAAGAAGGCAGTGAAAAATTCTGCCGCCCGGTGGCTCCTACTTTGGCGAGCCGGACCACCGGGCGGCCCCTAACACCAGAGGAGCAAGCTCCCTTGGCAACTACGACCATACTCGATTTCGGGCTGCCCGCAAACAGCCATTCCGGGGCGAATCAGAACCGCCGACCGGGCGTTCCCACCTACCTTGAGCAGGTGGTTTACGCAGCCACCGACGACGCGGATTCGCCCGGCGCGTACCGCTACGACCCCAAGGGGTACGACCCGACCGTCCCCGAATCGGACCCGCGCTCTCCGCGCTACGAGCCGCCGCATCTGCGGCACCAACCCGGCGACACGTGGATCATCGACCGCGACCGCCCGCGCGACCCGCTTGACCCCGGGCCGTTCGGCTCGCTGGACTGGCGCCCGGACAACCGCACCGGCAGACACCGCCGCGGGGAGCTGCCCGACCCGCCAGCTGAGACCGAACCGACCAGGCCTCGGTCCGAGCGCGCCAACCGACCGTCACCCGGCCCCACCTCCGAAGGGGCCGAGGAGCGTCGCCCGTCGCCCGGTCGCGGAGGCAACGAACCGCCCGAACCACCGGTGCGCCCGCGCCGCCGCTTCTGGGAGGACGATCACGAGGACCGCTACGACTTCGGCAAGCTCAGGGAGGATGCCTGGGTGCGGTTCCTGACCGGTTCGCAAGAGCTGCACCATGCCCACCTGATCGCCACCACCACCTTCACCGACCGCTGGGTTCAGTTCTGGATGACCATGCGCGCCTTCCTCTTCCGAATGCTCGGCATCACCCCGGCCGACAACTCGGAGCTGGTCGAGAGCCCGGCTCCGATCAAGGCTTCGCTACCGGTCGAGAGCCCGACCGTGCCGCTCCGAACCGTGAACGCACCGACGAAATCCTTGGCTCGACCGCTCCTCGCCGGAACGCCTTTTCAAGGGGCGCACCGAACCAACCCCATCGCTCCGTACCTGGGGAACTGGGAGCGACATTTCGATGAGCGTCAGGCCTTCCGAGAGGCGGTGGCGCTGTGAGCTACGAGTACGTTGGCGGCCTGGACAAGCGCGCTTCAGATGCTGCGGATGCCGACCTGGACGGCCTGCACTTCGCGGCCGTGATCGGCGGACGAAGGCTCTACTTCGCTGCACTGCCTTCCCAGGCGCGCTTTCGCATCACGATGGCGCGGGCATGGGAGCAGCGGACCGAGCCGCTCGGTTCGGTGATCCGACTCGACACCGACGAACCCGGCCTGCGCGTCTGCGCCCCATTGGAAGTCGAGTGGGCGGACAAGCACGCCGAGAGGATCGTCGCCGAGGCCGTATCGGTGTGGAAGTCGATCGCTCGGGGCAGCGAAGTCTGAGCCGGGAATGAGGGAAGGTCGGCGCACCGCGGTGGGGCAGTGCGCCGACCTTTTCATTATCCAAGTCACCAAAGTCCGAGTTACGGCGGTCCTGGCGGTCCAATGGTTGTGAATTCAGCCGACCTGTGTGGTTTGCGTGCTCCACGGGTCGCCTGCCGTGAACGAAACGGGACCATTTGAGGCCCTCGAGTACGATGGCGGCACCCTACAGTGCCCCCAACCTCAGGAGCCCCGTATGAGCCAAGACCTCTCGGTCGACCCGGATGCGATCAGAGCCGAGGGCGAGCGGCTGAAGGCCCTCGCCGGGGACTTCGACATCGTCGCCGACTACGCCCAGGACGCCGACCCCGACTGGCACATGTGGGGAGTGCCCGGCATCGCGCTGGCGCAGCTCTATTTCGCGAGCGCCGACCAGATCCACACCATCCTCAAGGAATTCGCGCCGGCCACCTCCGGCCTCGCCCAGCGGTTCATCGACTGCGCCGAGGCCTACACCGACTCCGACGAAGAGAGTGGCAAGGAGTTCGACGACCTCGAAGGGGACATCGTCCTTGTCTGACAATCAGAAGGGCCAAGTCGTCGACTTCACCGACGACCCCCAGGCCTCCAAGTTCGGGCTCAACGCCGACGGCAAGATCATCAACGGCGAACTCGGCGAGAACGCGAAGACCGCCGCCCTCGGCAACGCACCGATCTACTCGCAGTGGAACAACGCCAAGACGGCCTGGAACAACGGCCTGAACCCGCCGCAACCGTACTTCCACGGTGAATGGTGGGAGGAACTGCTCAACGCCATGCAGGCGAGCGCCGACATCTGCCTGCAGATCGTCGACGTGTTCGACTACGGCAAAGGCGTCGTGAACCTGTTCACTGGCAACTTCCTCGACATCCTCGGCACCCTCGCGGCGGCCGTGTGCAAAGGCTGGCTGGACTTCCTCTGGAACTCCTTCACACCCTTGCAGGACGCCGTCGGTGTGCTGCTCGGCAACCCTCCGAAGATCACGAACTCCGCGAACATGTGGAACTCGGTGTCCGAGAACCTCAAGGCGCTCCTGGACGCCATGGGCCCGGACCTGGAGCGGACCCTCAACCAGTGCTGGGACGGCCAGGCGGCGTGCAACGCGAGCGTCCGCGCCGGGGACCTCCTGCAGACCGTCGACTTCGCCTCGCAGAGCGCGAAGGGGCTGAGTGAGCTCCTGCTGATCTACGCGGACATGGCAGCGCGGATCAACGACACGGTCCGCCAGTTCATCGCCGACATCGTCGGCACGGTGATCGGCGCCATCGGCGACATCGCCACCAAGGGGCCGCTCGCGATCATTCCGATCGGCATCGACCTGGCGATCCTGCTCGCTCGGTACACGATGCGGCTCATCGGCATCGCCATCCAGGAAGCCTGGTTCATCATCGCCGGGATGCAGCTGCTCATCACGATCAGAGGCTGCTTCGAGAAAGCCATGGAAGTGCTTGAGAAGTTCTCCGGCTACAACCCCACGCTCAGCGTCTAGGAGGTGCTGCAATGGCGACAGACCCGTTCGACCAGGCCACGCTCGCCGCGCTGGCGGAAGGCATCACCGCCACCGCCGCGCATGAGGAATCGCTCGTCAAGGCGACCGCACTCCCGCACGGGGTGATCGTCGAGCTCGAGATCCAGCCGACCCTGCACGACCTGGGCGCCGCCACGGCGGCGGCCGAGATCCTGACCGTTATTCGTGCGGCGCAAGCACAAGCCGATGCGGAGCTCCAGCAGCGAGTGCAAGCGCACATCGCGGCGACGATGCCGGAATTCGGAGGAGGACAGGCATGAGCTTCGACTTCGACTCGCTGAAGCACATGAGACCGGAAGACATGATCGTGCGGCTTGAAGCCATGAAGGCGCAGGCCGAGCAGCAGCTGGCCGCGTTCGAGGCGATGAAGGAGCAGATCACGGCGATCACCGTGACTCGCACCGATGCCGAGGGCATGGTCACGTTGACCGTGGGCAGCGACGGTTACATCACGGACCTCGTCATCGATCCGGCAGTACATGGCCAGCAGTACCGCAGGCTCGGGTCGGTCATCGTCGCGACGCTTGCCGAAGCCCGAGCCGAGCTGCAGCAGAAGCTGAATGAGGCGGCCCCGCGCCGGGGCTGAGGACCACGGACGAGAGGTGGCCATGGACTGGCAGGGAGTTCCGCTGAAGC
This sequence comes from Glycomyces sp. NPDC021274, assembly GCF_040641195.1. NCBI lineage: Bacteria > Bacillati > Actinomycetota > Actinomycetes > Glycomycetales > Glycomycetaceae > Glycomyces > Glycomyces sp. NPDC021274. The sequence continues at coordinate 87,288 of NZ_JBFADC010000005.1, forward strand.
GGCTCGCCGAGTTGTACGGGGTGGTGACGACTCCTGAAGAGGCCCGGAAGTTCTACCGCAGGCAGGCGCGGATCAACATCCGGCTGATCTGGGGCACCAACCTCTTCTTCATCCTGCTCTTCGCCACCCTGGTGTTCACCGGAGTCCTCGCGTGAACGGCCCGCAGGGGTCGCCGAACCCTCAGGGGGTACCGCCGGAGGTCGAGGCGCGGCTGCGCGATCCCCGGCACCCGGTGCACCACGGCCTCGTTCTTCATCCTGTGCCGAACTTGATCGTCACCCGCAGCACCCCGCGCTACGGGGAGCGGCACCTCAGGATGTCCTGGTGGATGGCCAAGACCGTGGTGTTCGTGCATTACACGCGCATGCAGAAGCTCCTGTACTTCGGCGGCCTCATCGTTCTGATCCTCATGTGGACCGTGATCCCGCTGCTGCTCTTCGCGGATACGCCCAGTTGTGTATTCGACATGTCCAGCAACGGCTGTCCCGCACCTTAAGCACCGTCGTTCGGATTCCCTTCCATCTCGACGGTTTCACCGCCTTCCTGGAAGTAGGGCGGGCACTCGGTATCGGAGGCCTCGTCCAGATACTGCTCGATCTCCGCGACCCTCGATTCAAGGTAGGAACCCCGATAGACGGCCGGGGGGAAGTCCTCGCGCTGCGGCACCTCCAGCAGCACCCGATCACCGGGTTGAAGTGCGCTTTGCGGATCAGACAGTCCGGGATCCAGTACATCGAGCTCCACCGGTGCCGGCGACGCGGCGGGCTTGAGCGGATCCTCGACCGCGAAGGTCACGATGATTCGGTCAGCGACATCGGAGGGCGCCACCGAAACGACCTCCCCCACCGCTATGAACTCGGAGCAGGCGATGTTCTCGGCTTCGTTCAGACTCTGAACGAACGGCTGTCGTTCATTCTTGCCGAAATCAGCCGTGACGAGAATGAACGTGCCAAAGATGACCAGCGAAGCGCCGAGCACCAGTCCGGCGACCAGACCACCCGAGATCCGTTTGCGAGGCGCAGCACCGGCCTCTTTCCCGATCAGGTTGACCGCCCTCCGCAGATCCTCGTCTTCCGGTTCAGGTTCCTTCTCCGTCATTGGATCTCCTCTACTTGCAATCGGGTCCGAAGCGCGGCCACAGCCGAGTTCAGTCGGCTCTTCACTGTGCCTTCCGGGATATCCAGCATGAGAGCGATGTCCCTGACCGGTAGATCGACAAAGAAGCGCAAGGCCACCACCTGCCGCTGGAGATCGGTCAGAAGCTCTAGCCGCTCCGCCACTGCAAGCGCGAGGTCGCGGTCCTCCTGGGGATGATCCGGCGGCGTTGCGGCCCATCGTGCGGCAAGGCGTTCGCGCAGCCCGGTGTCGCGCTTCCGGGAACGGTGCCAGTCTGCCGCCACCCTCGAAGCGGCGACCGAGGCCCAGGCCCCAGGGTTCCGGATCGTCTCGAGATGAGCCTTCGAGCTTGACTGGAGCAGTTTGAGGCGGACCTCCTGGAGTGCGTCGTCCAGTTCGTCCCAGGGCACGCCGCCCAGAGCGAGGACCGCCCGGACCCGCTCCACCTCCTGTTGGTCGGTGAGGAGCGAAGCGCCTCGCTCCGCTCTGGTGCTGCGCTGTCGCGTCATGGCGGCTTCCTCCTTACTGTTGATATCTATGACGCGCGAACCAGGTGGAACGTTCGGAGCCGGTCGTCATTTCATACGGCAGCTCCGCATTGCGGGCGACCGCAGACCTCTTGCAGTCTCCGGCCGCCCGAATCGCGGCTATCTTCCTTGTGGGTCAGACACAGTCGGATGTCGCTGAGAACGCGTCAACCGGGACTTCGGGTGTTGCCGTCGGGGTGGCGGTTTCGAGCTCGGCGACCAGTGCGTCTGCGCTTTGCCCCGCCACCTGCTCTTCCAGGCCGCCGAAGGCCACGTTTTCCTCTGTCGCGGCGAACTGCTGCGGGCTCTGGATCTCACCTTCGAGTTCGCCGTTGCCGAGCACGCCGTCATCGTAGGGAATTTCGGAGCCTTCGCCGAGGCCGCGCCATTGCGCGGGCTCGGATTCTCCGTCCTCGCAGCGCTCGGGTTCCCATCGGATCGCCATGACATAGCTGTGGCCGACCTCGACCCGCGGACGCTCGTGCAGGGCCATCTCGAACGGCTCGGAGGTGTTGCCCTCCGTGAACTGCGCGCCGATCGCGGAGTAGTCCCACGTTGCAGGCGGGGCGACGAGGGTGCCGTCACGCGACCAGAGCACCTCGCTGACCTCCAGGGTCACAGTGCGGCCGATGATGCCCTCGCCGCGATCGAGTTCCGTCTGCGACGGCGGGACGGATACCTCTGATACCGCGCTGACCACGACAACGTGGTCGGCATAGGTGACCCAGTCGGCAGCAGTCTCACTCGGCAGGTGGTCGACACCTTCGACCATGACTGCACCGGGCGGGGGCTGCGATGGGGGGAGGGGCTCCGGAGCGGCGAACCCGGCGATTGCGAGGCCGATGGCCCCAGCGGTGGCCAGTACCGCTCCCACGGAGACGATCAGGGGTAGTCGCTTCATTGCCGTCTCCTCAGTAGGTGTTGTTGATGTTCTCGATGTTGTTGGAGCCGAGCGAGGTGGTGGAACCGACCGGGGTCACCATGCAGCCGAGCCGTGTATCGGTGTTGGTCTTCATCGGGGATGAGACGTTGCCGTGGACCAGACCGACCGCATGCCCCGTCTCGTGGCAAGCGAGTCCACGGGTGTAGGAGCCGGCCCCTCGGATGCGAACGTACTGCTGGTCGCACTTGTCCAGGTCCGATGCGTTGTTGCACCAGGTCATGCCGTCGACACTGGAAGGAATGTCGGCCGAGCCCTCCTGATAGATGATGTCGGTTTCGGCGCTGCCGGAGAACGACGGAGTCGAGTCGTACGAGACGCTCAGGTCGGTGGGGTTGTAGTCGCTGGACATGGTCGCCCGAACGTCGTCCCTGTCCGGAGTTTCGAGTTCGAACTCGCCGCCGCTGTCCATGTAGTACGTGAGTGTGGCGTTGTCCGTGCGGCAGGTGGACTGGCGTGCATTGGGTTCTTCCGAGAAGCAGCCGGCGTTGGCGTACTGCGTCGGATACATGTTGTCCGTGTAAGCGGCCCAAGCGATCCCGGCGGTAGCCGCCAGGGCGATGAGCACAACGGCGCAGAAGCCGACGATTCTGGCCGCGATCTTGTCTGCAAAGGCTGTCAGCAATGCGTCTTCCTGTCTGTTCGAGGAGTCAGGGCATGCCGGAGGCCCCGGAGGGAGACAGGGCGTGCGCCTTGTGTGCATGGCTACGCCCCGACTTTGCGGATGCAAGCCAGTCGGGTCGTGCCGTTTGGTTGGCATTTCGATGCGGGGAGAGGGACGATCTTGCTGTGCCAGAGGGGTGTCCGGCGCTGTGAGGGAGCCTCCATAAGCGATTGCGCAAATTGGATTGCCGCAAGGTTAACAGGGTCTGAAGGCTCTGTCAATCACGCTCTGTTGCTGGGAGGCAACGTCAAACGACGTGCGGGTCGCCGCATGGCCGCTGTCGGCTGCGCCGTCCATCCCTCATCGAAAGGCGGCGACCTCAGTTCAGTGGGGCGCCCATCTGGTTCATGAAGTCGACCGGGTCCACCGCGCCGGCCGGGCTGCGGTCGGCGTTCAGGTGCGTCTCGAAGTGCAGGTGCGGACCGCTCGATCGGCCGGACGAACCCACATAGCCGAGGATCTGACCGGCCTGGACTACGTCGCCCTCCTTCACCAGCGGAGCGGATCCGAAGTGGCAGTAGCGGGTCAGGTAGTCGCCGGCGTGCACGATGTTGACGTACCAGCCGCACCCGGCGACTTCCGGAGAACCGTCCTGGTTGCAGGAGTAGGGCGCACCGTACAGGCTCGCGTTGCACTCTGAGGTGATCACAGTTCCAGCAGCTGCGGCGACCACGGTCGCGCCGCGCGGTGCGCCGATGTCGACGCCGTGGTGGGTTGGTCTTTCAGCAGTACGGAATCCGGAGTTCAGCGGCCCTTCGACTGGAATGATCCAACCTGAAGCGGAGAGCTGCCCGGAGGGATTGCAGTTGCCGAGCTGGGTGTCGACGGCGGCCACGCGACCGCCGCCGCCGGTCAGGGTGTTGACGATCTCGGTCGCCTTCGGCTCGTGCTTGGCGTAGGCATTGGGGAAGGCGGAGATCTGGACCTTCTGCGCCGCAACCGTCAGCGGCAGCGTCTCCCAGTCGTCGATGGTCAGGAGCTTCTCGTAGAACTTCGTCGAGGCGTAGACCGGATCGGTGATCTGTTCCGGTGTGCCCCAACCGGTCGACGGCCGCTGCTGGAACAGGCCGAGCGAGTCGTGGTCGTTCTGGTCGCCGAGGTGGCCGTGGTTCGTCAGGCTCGACTCCTGCATCGCCGTCGCCACGGCGATGATCCAGCCCCGGGCCGGGATCTCGAGGTCCTGTCCGACCGAGATGATGATCGCGGCGTTCTTGATCTCCTCGGAGGTGTACGGGCTGATCGCGGGGAACTCGGCATTCGGGTCGACCGTGGAGTTCGTGCCGCAACCGGCCAGGCTCACCGTGCCCTCGTCGCCGTTCGACTGGTCGGACAGCAGCTGCACGACGGAGACGACCACACCGAGGCAGCACACGCTGACCACGGTGAGAATCCACATCAGCGGCCTGAGCTTCTTGGGGATCTTGGGCGTGATGGGGTCCGCGGAGCGTTCCTTCGCAGTGGTCTCGTCGTCGCCGATGGCACTCATGACTGCTCCCAGTCGATCGCCGAGACGAGCCAGCCGGTCCCGGTCAGGTTGTTGGAGCCTTCAGTCATGGTGAGGGTCAGTGTTCCCGTGTCCATCGGGAAGGCGACCTTCAAGCCCTCTGGGACCGGGGGTCCGGTGACCTCCGTGGCAGGCACCTCGCTTGGGTCGACGCCCTGCATCAGCTCGGCCTGCTCATCGGTGAGGAACGGGATGATCGAGTCGTACCAGCCGTCGGCGCTGTACCCGTTCGGATTGAGCCAGGCCTCGGCGAACTCGACCGATCGGTCGACCGCTTCCTGCGGCAGCTCCTCTTCGGGGTAGCAGTCGTCGCTTTCGCAGTTCTCCGTCGCGAAGCCGTCGTCTTCAGTGAAGGCCTCGGAGCTCGCTTCCGACGTCGAGCCTCCGCCGTTGGCATTGCCGCCGTCGAGCGGTGTCTGTTCGCGTTGGCTTGCCAGTGCGATGACGCCGAGCACGAGGATCAGGATGATGACGACGATCCCGTAGCGGGAGAAGATGATCCGGAGGGCTCGGTTCATCGGTCACTCTTTTCTCGAAGGCCGGTAGACCTCTCCACCGCCGGAACCGCCTCCGCCGGACGCCGCCGTCCCACTTTGACCACCGGCGCCGGCCGGTTGGTCGGCTCCGGTCTTCTGCTCGGGCAGGGTGTCAGTTCCGCGCGGTGTGCGCACGGTATCGGGGACCTCTTCGGGGCGCGCGTCGTCGCGGCGGCGCGAGACCCGCTCGCGCTCACGCTCGCGTTCGGCCTCGCGCTCGGATTCGGTGGTGCGTCTGCCGAGGAGCGAATCGGCCACGCCGCCGCCTGCGACGAGTCCGGCGATGCGCCTTCCTGGTCGTAGGAGCAGCCAAGCGGCGACGCCCAAGAGTCCAATGAGGACGACCTGGAGCCAGACGGGCATCGTGGTGCCCAGGATGCGGCTCGAAGCCCAGATGTAGATCACCGCAGCCAACGAGAAGATCGCGACGTTGATGATCGCCCCGAGGACCGTGTTGACCAGGCGTTTGAATGGGCCGCCAGCCGGGCGCAGCAGCGCGATCGTACCGATGATCGGCAGGGCCACGATCGCGAAGCGCACGATCATGAAGCCCAGGATGATCAGGATCGAGGCCACTAGGTCGAAGAGCGAGAAGAAGATCGCGGTCAGGAGCGCAAGGAAGCCGGTGCCGGTGCGCTCCCAGGCGCGCTGGCCGCTGATGTTGGCGTAGGCCTCAGGGTCCTCGGTCTGGATCTGAGCGACCAGGTTGCGCCAGTTCTCTTGCTTCTCCTCGATAAGGTCGTTGCGATACGTCGCGGAGTCCTCTGCTTCGGCTTGCTCTTCCCAGGAGAAGGCTTGAGCTGCGAAGAGAGCTGGACCGTACTTGTAAGCGGCGTTGGAGTCCGTGACGACGGGGTTTCCCTCGGCGTCCTCAACTACTTTGCCGTCGCGCTCCTGGAACGTGACTTCTTCGCTCTGGCCGAGCATGGTCCGCAGCCAGTTCTGGTAGAGCACCTGCCCGGAGACGGTGTCGGAGGCGACTACAGCGGCAGTGCGGGTGTCGACGCAGAAGTCTTCGCCGTTGTTTTCCTTTAGCTCGTCGTACCGCTCCTGGTCCATACCGTCCTCGCGCCAGCAGCCCTCAACCATGTCATCGTTGATGAGCACGGTGCTGAGGTTCATGCCGATGGTCAAAGCCTGATCCGTGTATTCGGCGGCCTTGACCGGCCAGCGAACCACGGCAGTGACGAGCACGAGAATGAGCACAGCCCAGGCCACGGTCGTGACCGCGTTGTTCATGTCGGCTTGCTTTGAGCGCCAAAGCAGGTAGAGGCCGATGAGTCCTACGGTGACCGCGCCGAAGACCGTGAAGATCTGGCGATACAGGATTTCGGTGCCCTGCTCCATGAACTCGTTGGACCAGCCCCACATGTTGTCGGGCTCCCAGGCGGCCTGCCGCATCGAGTTCGCGGCCCCGACAGTGGCGACCGATAGGTTGAACTCCATGTTCGCCAAGGCGTTCGCGGTGTCGGCACCGTTGGGGATCGACACGGAGTCGACGCAGCCGCCGCCGATCGACATCTCTTGGGAGCCGTACATCGGAAGCTGGTAACCGGCGTACCCGTAGGCGCTATAGGTGCCGATGCCTTCGCTCTTGTCGAGCCTGCTCGGCTCGGCGAACCAACCCGCCATGCCTGAGTCCGGAGAAGCGGGCTGTGGCGCAGCCTCGCATTGAAGCTCTTGACCTGCGGGCAGCTCCTCCAGGCAACTCGACCATTCGGTGTGCCACTCGTAATCGGTGCACCCCTCCGCATCACCCTGCGCCCCAGCCATACCCGGTGTGAACACCAAGGCCCCGGCCGCCGCCGTCAGGGCGAGCAGGACCCGGCCGAGGCGTCCGGCCGCGCGTGCGGCGAGGCCTGGTAGTCGGTGTCGGGTTGATGGAGGAGCAAGGTCGTGATCGGCGGAGGGGTCGGTCACTTCGCCTCCCCGGGCGTGGTGTTCAGGTACTCGAGCAGGTTGCGGACCCAGCTGAAGTCGGCGCGGATGCGCTGCACGCGTCCGTCGACGTCGCGCATCACGAACTCGCGGTAGGGGAGCTTCTGCGTCTCCGCCGCATCCACTTCGGACAGCGAGGCGAGGACGCTCTCGTAGCCGACGCCTGTGGGCACGCGCAGCAGCTTCAGCGCCTCCTCGGCGACCTCGCGGTCCTCGGCGATGCGGCCGACGAAGACCGTGGAGACGAGGTTCTGCACGTCGAGCCCGAGGATGTCCTTCGGGTTCTGGCTCGCCACCAGCGCCGCGAGGTTCCATTTGCGGGAGTCGCGGGCCAGGCGCACCAGGAACGAGCGGCCGGACTTCCAGCCCTCCATGAAGTGCGCCTCGTCGAGGCCGACGAGCTTGCGGCGGTGCATGTCGCCGCCGTAGGCGCGGCGCACGGCCAGGCGGTGCGCGGTGTGGAGCATCGGCAGGGCCAGGGCCTCTTCGGCGCTCCAGTACTCGCGCTCGATCCCGAGGTCGGGCAGGCGCAGGCCGGACATGGTGATCACCGTGAGCGCGGTGTCGTCCTCGAGCACGCCCTTGTCCGGGCTGCCGAAGAACAGCTTCGCGAGCGGCATCTCGGCGGTGTCGAGCAGGAGCGCGGCGAGTTCGGCGCCGTCGCCGGTGGCGTGGTCCTCGGCTTCCTGCAGGGACTCGACGACGTCCTCGATGGTCGAGTCCTCCTCGGCCGGGACGTACCGGGCCGCGTGGCGCAGGAGCCGCGCCGTGGAGGCCTCGCGCTGGATCTGCGGCGGCAGGAGCATCGCGCAGATGTCCTGCACGAGCATGCGCCGTTCGCTGCGCGCGTTGGAGATCGCGATGTCGTACTCGCGCTGGCCGTCCGGGGAGTCGTCGTAGTGCTCGCGTTTCGGGGAGGGGATGAGCGCGTACGGGGCGAGCGTCCCGTGCTCCGAGCCGGTGAGGTTGAGGACCCGCGAGTACGGCTTGAGCTCGGGCATCTCGCACAGCCGCGCGAGCGGGCCCGAAGGGTCGAGGAGCGTGACCTGGACGCCGCGGCGGGCCGCGAGGTAGCCGATCGCGCCCATGAGCGTGGACTTGCCGCCGCCGGGTTCGGCGACGAAGACCGAGAGGCCGGACTTCTCGCGCACTTCGGTGGCGAAGTGCATGTCGAGGAAGACCGGGCGGCGGCAGGTGCCGGCGGTGCGGCCGATGAGGTCGCCCCGCTGGTCGCCCACAGTGGACGCGGCCTGCGGCAGGGCCGCGGCGAAGAGCTTGACGGGCATGCGGCGCACGTAGCCGGTCTGCGCGACCGGCTCGCCCGGGATGAACTCGCGGGCCAGCCAGTCCTGGTTCTTCGGGTGCTGGAGGCTGATGCGCATGTCCCGCTGGTACATCTGCATCAGCGTGCGGGCGCGCTCCAGGCACTCCTCTTTCGTGTCGGCGGTGACGGCGATGCGGTGCCAGCCGTGGGCGCGGGCGGCGTCGATCGGCAGGCCGGTGGTCATCTCGTCGCCCACGCCGAGGGCGCGTTCGGCGAGGCGCTGGAGCTCCGGCGGGGCGTCCATCGCGTGCTCGTCGTAGTCGCGCTGCTGGCTTCGGATGAGGCGCAGGCGGTGGTCGAGGTCGCGGAAGGCCTCGCCGGGGCCGAGGATGTCGATGCGGCTCGAGAGTTCGACGGGCCAGGGGCAGCGCTCGTGGAAGTGCAGCCACGGCTCGTGGCGCTGCGGGATCTCCAGCTCCTCCATGCGCCCCACGGTGAGGACCGCGGTGTGCTTCTCCTCGCCGGTGAGGCGGTTGACGAGCTTCACCGTCGAGCCGTACGGGCTCCGGTAGCGCTCGATCGACTCGGTGAGGGCCAGGACGTCGCCGGTCTCCCACTCGCTGTTGGAGCCTGAGAGCAGGCGCGGCGGCGACATGCCGAGCGCGACGGAGCGGTAGACGAGCCATTCGAGTTCGGCGGTGGTGGCGCGGCGGGCGCGTACACCGAAGGAGCCGAGGACCTCGTCGAACTGGAGGCTGCGCTTCTCGATCTTCTCGCGCTCGGAGAGCTTGGTGCCGCGGCCGAACATGCGGCCGACCTTCTCTCCCAGCTGGTCGAGGGCGCCGCGGCGGCTGAAGGTGATGCCGAGGAAGGTCTCGCCCTCGGCGTGCGAGAGCTGCTGCAGGTGGCGCTGGGCGGCCACGAGGTGGTCGGCCCAGCTGGTGCCGCCCGGGACGGTGCGCAGCGGGCGCGCGGTGTTGCGGTCGACCGTGCGGGCCCACTCGTCGGCCGGGAACGGCCGGGTGGTGCGGCGGAGGTGGACGCGCATGCCCGCGAGGCCGGCGAACTGCTCGGCGATGGCGACGATGAGCGCCTCGCGTTCGAGGTCGGGCCGGAAGGACCAGCGCACGCCGGGCAGCTTGTACCAGGCGGTGACCGAGGCGGGCGTGAACGTGGCGTGCCCGGCGATCTCGGTGAGGCTCAGCTCGCGGAGCGGCTGCTTCTCCTTGTCGCGGGGCAGCGGCTTGACGCGGGTCGGCTTGAGCTCGGTCGTCTGCAGCTGGGCGGCCTCGGCGCGGGCCTGCTTGACCGGGACGAGGTCCTGGCCCGGCACCCGTTGTGCACCCTTTTGTTCAGCTGCTGTACGACCTGTGGAAACATTCCCGCGCCGCTGGTCAACAGCCTGTGGATAACTCTGTCCCGGCTGTGGATAACTTCCGTTGTGCTGTGGATAACCCTGTGGATTTCCGCTGGTGGGAGCCTGTGGGTAACGCTGTTGATACCCCTGTGGATAACTCCCCGGATTCTGTGGATAACCCTGGGGATAAGCCTGTGGACGACTCCCTGACGGAGGGGTCATCGGCGCAGGTGGCGAAGCGTGTCGGACGGAGTCCGAAGAGGAGGACGGGCGCCCGGGCGCCACCGGTGAGGGCTGGGCGGCCGGGCTCGGCTGCGTGGGGCTCGGAGCGGGCGGGCTCGCCGAGCGGTGCGCAATGACCGGCTCGGTGCTCTGCTTCCTGACCGGCTCCGCCCTGCTGTGCCCTTTGACGGGCTCCGCCCGAAATACCGCGTCCGCCAGCGCGGTGGCGTCGTCGCCGAGGTCGCCGGACTGCCGCTCCCGGTCCCGCACGGGTGCGGGGGGCCGGGGGGCGGAGAACTTGGCGACGGGCTGTCGGCGATCCTCGCCGCTCATAGACGCTCCTCAGTTCGGACGGGCTCCACGAGTGTGGGCCGCAAGCGGATCGAACGGGTCGTGAACGCCGGTATCCGCTTCTCGTCGCCGGCGTCGCGCGTGTGCTTCCAGTCGGTGAGCAGCGTGCGAACAACCGTGGTCGCGGGGCGGTCGGCGTCGACGTAGCGGAAGATCAGCGAGGTGGCGACGAGGGCGAGGGAGATCTCGATGGCGGGGAAGAGGTCGACGTCGCCGGTGAAGGTCCAGCGGAGCAGCATGAACAGGGCCAGGAGGGCGGCGAAGGCCCCGTACTGCCCGTAGGGGAGGTGGACGGGGAGGGTGTACCCGGGAGGGCCGAGGTACAGCAGCCGGGCACGGTAGATGTCGTCGTCGGTGCGCAAGCGCATGGGCGTCCTCCGTCCGGCCTTATTTCAGGGGCGATGTGGGGTTGCTAATCCTCGGAGCTGAAGAGGATGTCGACCAGGCCGGTGCCGACGGCGACCAGGACCACCGCTCCGGCGATGAACGCGATCCCGATGATGGCGATCGTGGAGGAGGTGAGCACGCGGCTGACCTCGCCCTTGTTGGAGCGCGCGATGAAGATGAGTCCCAGGATGGCCAAGAGAATCGGGGCGATCTTCGACAGGAAGAATCCGATGATCCCCTGCGTGTTGATCTCGGCGCCGGCCTGGGCGTGCGCGGCCACCGTCCAGAGTGTCTCACTCATCATCGTCAGTCCCAATCCTTCCGTCACAGGGGTCACTGCAGTCTCACGTAACGCAATCTTCACTCATGTTTCTTGTCTCCCAACCCATTGCGGGGTCTGCCCCTCATCATATGCCGCGGTGCTGACAGAACGCACCTTCGTCGGGTCGAAGAGCGACTGCAAGCGCTGACACGAGACAGTGAACTTGATTCAGCGGCGGAAGGCAATCCGATGGACGCGATCACTCCGTGTCGGCAATCCGACACTAAACTCGGGGAGGTCGGTGTCCTACGCTCGGAGACGCCCCTGGGCCGCACAATAGAGCCCGACGAACCAGCACCGACCGACACAACCGAATCCAGCCCACACCGCCGGCCACCAGGCCGAGCACCGACCTCGCGGAGACCACCATGGACTACATCGACGACATCGCCGGGCGGCTGACCGCCGCCGCGATCGCCTTCGCCGTCGCCGGTCTCGCCGTCGCCGCCCTCTCCGCCGCCGCCCTCGGCGGAGTGCGGGCCTCCGAGAAGTGGCCCTCCGCCCCCGTCCCGCGCCTCGGCCGCCCCGCCGTCATGGCCGGCGCACTCCTCGGCCTCGTCATGTTCGCCCTCGCCGCAGGGCTTTTCTCCTTGGCGCAGTTCGGCACCGGGCTCAACGCGAACCTGCGGGTGCTCCTGGCGGTCGGCGTCGACCTCGCCGCCCTCGCCCTCGGATTGTGGTTGGTGAGCTACGTTGCGGGGAACGTCGAGATGCGCACGCTCATCAACGTGCCCGACCAGCCGATGAACCCGCCGCCGATCCCGGTGTCGGGCGACCCGACCCGCTACCAGATGCCGGACTACACGGAGACCCCCATGGAACCCGAGCCGCAGGACTACCCGCACACCGCACCGGAACCGCGCCACCCGCAGCAGTACCAGCAGGCCTACTCCGAACCGCGGTCGCCGTACGCGCCCGACACCGCCGCCACCGGCAGCCTCCCCGCCGCCCGCTCCAAAGTCCCGACCATCCCCACCGACACCCGGCCCGGCTGGGTCTTCCAGGACCGCGGCACCGGCGCCTACTACGCCGCCGTCGCCCAGAGCCGCGGCGGCATCAGCCTCCTCGCCCTCGACGACTTCACCGTCGCCCGCACCGCCTCCCTCGTCGGCCCCCTCGAACTCGTCGGCTCCGTCGAAGCCACCGTGTGGCCCTTGGAGAACGGCGAGAACGGCAGGACCGAGGCCGAAGCCGAACAATGAGTGAACACTGCGGTCAGTCGGCCGCGGGCGCGCAGGTGATCCTCAGCAGATAGGGGTCGAGGTCGTTCTCGGCGTCGACGGCCCCGATGCCCGCTCGCCGCAGGACCGTCTGCACGCGTGCGGTGGCCGCCGTCAGATCGTCGTCGAGGTCGAACTCGTGCCGACCGGCGCCTGCGGCTCGGCGGTCGCCGGCCCGGAGGTTCGCATTCGACTCGAGGCCGATCTCGCCGCCGAAAGCGCGTCGGACACCAGCCCCGCAACCCGCTCGAGCTTCTTCGGCGAAGCCTGCTCAAGACTCATCGACGATGCCGTCCAACCGGACCGGGCCGCGCCGCCGAATCGCTCCTTCGGCGCTGAGCCGCCGCCCATCAGCGCGTGGTCGGATCGTCCATGACCCGGCTGTACAGCTCGGCGCACGCCTCGTCCTCGGTCGCGAAGACCTCCTCGTAAGCCCGCTCGCCGCGCTGCGAATAGTAGACGGCCCAGCCGTTCTCGCGCTGCTCCAGCGTATGGCTCTCGTTCGGCAGCCCGCCCTCGAGCCAGTAGGTGTTCTCGCGTACGCCCTCGGCTTCGAGCAGGCGGGCGAGGTCGTTCTTCTTCATGGCAGGCACCTTACAGTCGAGTGAGCTTCGAATACCCGGACGCATCAGGTTTCAGCAGGTCTTTTACCGCGGACGGCAGCTTGTACTGCGTCCCCATGCCCGGCTCGCCGAACCACGGCGCGATGGTCGCCTCGTCCACCTCGATGTCCTCGTTCAGCCGGAACCTGCTGTACGGCGACGACCTGCCTTCGGGCGGCATCGCCCGCTGCTCGAACGGGATCCCGTCGGGCGAGGTGTAGTCGCCCCAGTCGCTGCCGTACCGGTCGATGATCGTGCCCTTGGGCAGGGTGACCTTCCGGGAAGGGCCGAGCGCGCCCGCATCCGGCGGCCAGTTGAGGTCGCCCCGGGGCAGGCCCGGAGCGGGCGGCGTGTCCCGGTCGCCATGGCCGGGACCGGGATTGGAGCCTATCGGTGAGGGGCCGGTCATCCACTGCTTGTGCAGATCGGCCATGGTGGGCGCGGACGAGGCCGACGAGCGGCGGGCGCTGCTGCGGGGCAGGCCGCCTGGATGCTTTCCAGTCGTCATGGGGGTGCGGACCTTCCGTGGGGGAACCCGGAAGCGGGGTTATCCAGCAAACTAGACCAGCGGTGCCAGTACCACCGTCGTGGCCGCCGATTCCGTGCGCACCAGCCCTGGCGGGCCGGTGCTAGCCTGACCGCACAGCACCACCGCACCCCCGAGGAGGCTTGACGTGTTCGGTCTCGTGCAAGTCGAAAGCCAGGCGATACGCAGCGCTTCCAGCCGGATGAAGCAGTTCGCGAGCCAGGCGAAGAGCCTTCCCCAGAACGCGGTCCAGGCCGCGCAGCGAGCCGAGAGCGCCAACCGGGGATTCATGTGCGCCGACGGCGCCAAGGACTTCGCCGACGACCTCGAAGAGGACATGAAGGACCTCAACGAGCACCTGGAGGACACCGCCGAAGTCCTCGAGGACATCGCCGACCACTGGGACCGCGCGGACGAGGACGCCGCCGCCGACTTCAAGCCGATCGGCTCCGAACTGAGCGGCTTCAACGTCCCCACCATCCCCGGAGGAGCGTGACGCGATGCCGACCTTCCAGCAGTGCCTCGACGCCAACCCCGCCCAGCTCATGACCCTCGGCGCCTCCATCGCCGGGGCCGCCGCGCAGCTGACCCAGCTCGGCGCGACCTACGGCCAGACCGTCGCCGGCCTCGCCGCCTCCTGGCAGGGCAAGGACTACCAGGAACTCGTCAAATGGTCCACAGAGGTCGGTCTGTTCATCGGCCGCAGCGACGCCGCGATGCTCACCTGCGCCGGCGCCCTCGAAGGCACCGGCGCCGCCCTCATGGCCACCTGCTTCGCCATGAAGGCCACCAAGCAGGCCGCCGAAGCCGTCGGCTACAAGGTCCTGCCTACCCCGTTCGTGATCCTCGGCCCCAGCCAGTGGTCCCAGGTCTCCTCGGCCGGACCCGCCGCCCCGGCGGTCCTCGCCGCCTACCAGTCCGGCGCGATCGCGTTCACCACCGCGCTGGTCTCCATGTACACCGCGGTCATCGCCCAGGACACCGCCGGGTACGCGATCATCCGCACCGCCCTCGCCCTGAGCCCGTCGTAGAAAGCCCGGCCCATGACGACGAGCAAGCACGGCAGTCCGCTCCCCAGCAGCAATGCCCGCAAGCCGGTGCACGCCAACGCGACCACACTTGCGACCGCACCGAACTTCCGCCGCACCATCGGAACCCGCGTCGGCTACGGAGAGACGCCGCTCGGACGGCATGTCGCCGACATGCGGCAGGTGCGGCACCGACCGCCGCCGCCCACGCTCGACCCGGGCATGGGCCGAAACATCGCGGCTGCACGGCTCAGCGACGGCAGCGTGATCGACGGCGTGAGCGGCAACCCCCACGGATGCTCCGAGAACGAGATCCAGGGCAAGCTCGACGCGCTCAACAACGGGCGGACACCACCGTTGAAGATCGAGGAGCTCTATACGGAGCGCCAGCCGTGCTGCAACTGCGAGAACCTGATGAACACCAAGCACTCCGGAGCCGACGTGAACTGGACTGTCGAACACTTCGACGTGCCGGGTACGCCCTCTACTCCCGAGGAGGCGAAGGCACTCCGTCAGCTGAAGAACCTCGAAACGGCCGAGCTGAAGCGCGCGGCGTACACGTACCATGGCATCTGATCCCGAACAGCGAGAAGAGGTCCCTCGGTGAGTCTTGACCAGGCGTCCGACGACGAATTGGAACGGGTGCGCGGCCTGGTGGCGGACGCGTTGGAGTCGGCGGGCATCCGCTGGCAGTTGCATGAGAAGCCGCAGTCGTACGCGGTCGCGCAAGTGACCATCGACTACGGCCGGGACTCCGGCCGCGGCGTGTTCGTCTCCTGGGAGCAGAGCCTCGCCGAGCACGAGTCGCTCATGCGCCTCGTCCGCGAAGGCGACCACATGAACCCGCGCATCCTCGCCGCAGACGACGAGGCCCAAGCAGTCAACGCGCGGCTCCAGGCGGCGCTGCGCGCGGCCGGCATCGAATCCGAGGACGCCGAGAACGACTTCGCCCCCTACCTGCTGCGAATCGTCTCCGCCCCGGGCACCGCCTAGTACCCGGCCACGACTGGAGCTCCACATGACCCCCGCTGAAGACCCCAAGCCGTTCGAGTTCGCGGTGCCCGAGGACTACGAGCGGCACATCGACGAGGCGCGGGCCGCGCTCGACGTCGTGCCCCGCAACGAGAACTGGGAGAACGCCCAGCGCGTCCTCGCCGACCCGCCCAGCCGTGAAGCGATCGAGGCCGCACAGCGCGAAGCCGCCGAGGCCATGGCGATGCTCGCCGCGTTCCAGCAGGCCCGCCACACCGGCTACGACCCCGACCAGACCACCAAGGTCGTCATCGACGCCGCCGGGGAACTGCGCGAACTCGAATTCGGCGTCGACGCCGTCCGCCTGGGCAACCACGGCCTCGCCGACGCCATCGGCCTCGCCTGGGCCGCGGCACAGGACGCGCGCGCCGAGAGCCAAGGCGACTACACCTCGCGCACCGGCGCGCTCGGCGGCGGCAACACCCCCGCCGAGCAGGTGCTCGCCGACATCGAGTTCGCCCTCAGCGCCCGCGAGCACGAGCGCTTCGGGGCCACCACCGAGGACGGGCTCACCAAACTCGCCGTCAACCTGCGCGGACGCCTCACCGAGGTGGTGTTCCTGCAGAACAACGTCCTCAACCTCACCGACCGCCACACCCTCGCCGAACAGCTCACCGCCGCCGTGCAGCGGGCGCAGTCGGACGCGGCGGCCGTCGTCGGCGAGATCGGCGCCGCCCACTACGCCCGGTTGGGATAGCGCCCGCCGCGGCGGTGAGCTGCTCTAACGGCCGCCCCTACCGCTCGTGCAGCGGTGCGCTCCGCACGCGTTTGTTCGGTATTGTCATGGTGACGTCCACCGAAGTGAGCCGCCGCTGTGACCGATCCCGGCCAGACTTTCACCGACATCGATGAATATGTGACGCTGCGCCTCGACGACGACAAGATCATCGTCGCGGTGACGGCCGCCGGTTTCCGCCAACCCCCGAGCACCATCGCACGCCTGGTCACCGAACTCGCCGCCCGGCTGCCCCGCCCCGGCGCCGAAGCCGACGCCGCGGTCGCCAACGGCATCAAGGCCATCGGCGAACTCCAGGACGCCGCCGCCACCGGCGGCTACGAGGCCTTCGCCGCCATGATGCGCGGGCGCCTCGGCATCGGCGGCGTCGCCAGCCCGATCGGCCCCAACACCCTCAGCCGCGACCCCGAGCACGACCGCGCCCTCGCCGGCCACCTCGACGGCGTCCTCAAGACCATGCGCGCCGCCCAGACCGCCCGCACCGGGCCCGCCGCCGACCGCGACCACCTCGACGTCAAAGTCCACAGCGACGAAGGCGACCTCAGCGTCACCGCCAGCGCCGAACGCGCCGTCGCCGCCGTCTGGATCGGACCCACCGCCCGCCAGCGGGGCCTCGACGGCCTCGGCCGGGCGCTCACCGACCTCATCGCCCGCGCCCGCGACGAACTGCGCCGCGCAGCAGAGCAGCGCGCCCGGGACACCCTCCCCGCCGACCTCGCCCGCAAGACCGAGCAGGCCCCCGCCGCCGCCGACCGCGCCACCCGCGCCGCCGGGGACATGGCCGAACGCGTCCAGCAGCTCAGCGACAGCATCCAGCGAAAGGCAGGACCCCGATGACCCGCGTCTTCGACAGCGAATTCGTCCGGCAGCTCGGCGCCGACATCGAGGCCAAGGTGGTCCCGATCCTGGAGAGCACCGACGAGTACCTCCAGGTCATGAGCGAGATCGACCGCGGCCTCTACACCACCGTCACCCTCCCCATGGCCGCCGCCTACTCCATCGCCACGTCCACCGTCACCGAGTCCATGGCCGGAGCCGCCGCATGCTTCCGCGAGGTCAACGCCGCACTTGACGCGTGCGCGCAGGATATGGACGACACCGACGAAGCCTGCGCCACCGCGTTCGGCGCGAACGGATAGGAGCGGGCGACCATGTCAACGGGGCAGAGCATCATGGAGGCCGGGGAGGCGATGGCCGGTGAGTACAACGCCGTCATCAAGGGCTGCGCCATCGGCATCGCCGCGCCCGCCATCGCCTTCGGGCTCTCCACGCAGGCGCTCGCCACCGTCGTCTACCTCAACCAGTGCAACCCCGGCGACATCATGAAAGGCGCCGGCGCCTGGATCGCCTTGGCGGAGAAGAACCTCGAAGCGGTCGAAGCGCTCCAGGCCGAGGTCGACAAGGTCGACGACGAGCACTGGTCGGGCGCCGACGCCGAAGCGTTCAAAGCCGCCTCCGGGGACGTGAAGGCCCAGCTCACCCAGCTCGCCGTCAACGCCTACCTCGTCGGCGCGCAGCTGCTCGCGTTCGCGGTGATGCTCACCGTCTTCTGGATGTTCCTCACCGCCGCCACCGCCATCATGGCCGTCTACTTCGGCGCGTACATCGCGGCCCTGTCGGGCGTCGTCAGCGCCGTCGGCGCCCCCGCGATCATGGCCAGCGCGAACGTCACGGCCGCCTCCCTGCTGGCCACCGCCAAGAGCTTCGAGGCCACCCTCATTTCCATCTCGACCGGGTGCGCGGCGATCACCGGTGCGATGTCGGTGTTCACGTTCGCGTTCCAGAAGTCCCAGGGCAACCCGGTCTCGCCGCTCGACATCGCCGGCGCGGGCCTGGCCAACATGCTCGAGGGCCTGCTCGTGTACGGCATCAACGCCGCCACGATGACCTCGGGCGGGCGGCACGCCACGGGGGCGCTGGCCAGCGGCTGGGCGCTCGCGGGGCACCTCACCCAGGCCGCCTCGACGTTCTTCCCCGCGTACAAGGGCGAGGACGACGGATGGGAGGCCGGGTTCGACGGCGGCGGGCCGCTGCTCGGCGTCCCCGACTCGGCGCTCAACTGGCTGTGGGAGGACAACGCGCCCGAGTCGATGAAGAACCCCGAAGACCTGGACTGGTCCTGATGCGCACCGGGAGCCCTTCGTTCCGGCCGCCGCGGCCGGGCTGGGAGATCGCCCGCATCGGCGAGCCGCGCCCGGCGGACGGCGGCGTGCTGGACCTGCGGGTCGGCCACTGCGGCGGCGCGACCGACAAGACGCCGGCCCAAGCGGCGGTGAACATCTCGGAGCGCCGGAAGGCGGGCGACCCGATCGCCGTCTGGAGCGACCTGCGGTCGAGCCTCGTCCCGGTCGTGCTCGTCGACGGCACGCCGGTCGCGACCGGCTGGGGCCGCATCGAACTGCCGCTCCCCGCGGGCCGGCACCTGATCGAGGTGCAGAGCCAGCACTCGCGCACGTGGCGGGCGTTCGACATCGCGGCGGGGAAGGCCACGAAGCTCGACTACATCGGGATGCTCGGCGAAGCGCACCGGGCGTACGGCGAAGCGGAGCTGCGGTGGAACCTCCAGGGCCTGCACGGGCACACGGTGGGGCCGCGCGGGCGTCTGAACTACTTCCAGTACCTGCCCGCGAACGCCAAGGAGCGCAAAAGCTTCCTCGCTTTCATGCTCGCGGCGCTCGTAGGCGCGACGCTCTCGGCCGCGCTCGCGTACGCGGGCGTCCCGGCCGGCATCGCGATCCCGGCGGGCGCCGTCATCTGGGCGAGCGCCCTGGCGGCGTGGGGGATCAGGGTCCTGTGGACGCACCTGCGGTACAACCGGCTCGCGCCCGAAGCGCCGCTCGACACGCGCCCGTTCACCCGCGGCACGGCCGCGCCGCTCGTGCTCGACGCCGACGGGGACCTGCCCGAACTGGGGCCGGGGGCGGCGGCGGTGCTCCTCGACGCGCGGTTCCTGAAGGCCGACCTCGCCTCCGACGAGCTGGCGCTGCAGCTGCCCGAAGGCCAGGACCGCATCGACGGGAAGCAGGCCAAGGCGTTCAACGCGGTCGGCGAGGTCGTCCCGATCCGGCACCGGTACGCCGTGCCGCCGCCGGAGGTCCTGCTCGACGGGGTCGCCTTGGGGGCCTTCTGGACCCGCATGTGGCTCGCGGTGCCGCCCGGGACGCACCGGCTCGAGGTGCGCACGCCGGCCGCGCCGCTCCCGGTCGAAGGGCGGGCGCATCAGCCGCACACCGCCGTCGCCACGGTCAACGTCGACGCGGGCGAGGTCGCCCGGGTCGACCTCTCGGTCACGGTGACCGCGGTGCCCGACCCGCTGCGTCCCGTGCTGCACCTCTGGCACTGCCGCATCGACCGGCTCGGCCCCGCCGCGGCGCACGAGGCGCCCGCCGTTCCGAGGGCCGACGTCCGCGGCGGCCTGCGCCGCGCCGTCACGGGCCGGTACTGGGAGACCAAAGACGACATTCCTCCCACGCGGTGATCACGGTCTTTCGCGAGGTTCCATCGATGGCGCCTTGTTGCTACCGTGAACCCGTCCGGTCACCCCTGAAGCCGCGAGGTGCGTATCGATGAGCGACAACTCGAGTGCGTCCTACCCTGGACTCGACGCCGCCGCGCCGGCCATGGGTGCCCCCGCGTTCGGCAGTGCCGCGCCGCCCGCGGCGCCTCCGCCGCCCCCGCCTCCCGCTGACGAGACGGTCGCCCCGCCGGTGGCCGAGGAGAGCCTCCCCGCTGGCCGCACGCCCTGCTCGAACCCCAACTGCGGCAACCCGACCGAGCACCCCGCCGAACTGGACTGGCAGCAGCTCGTCTCGGCCGTGCCCGTCACGGGCCAGCTGTACCGCCTGCGCCCCAAGGAAGCCGGGATGGCGTTCCCGACCGAGGCCGACTTCCGCGCGGCCGTCGCCGCCGTGCGGCCCGAGCGCGCCGACGCGCACTCGCTCGAGCACCTGCGCAACGCCTGGAGCGAGAACGTGACCGGGCGGATCGCCGACTGGTCCGAGCAGATCAAGTCCAACCTGAACGAGCTCGCCGAAGGCTGGTCGGGCACCGACTTCGAGGCCTTCGAGGCCACATGCACGCAGACGCGCGAACTCGTCGACGACCTGGTCGACGACATCGACGCCACCGTCGCCAACCTGCAGTCCACTGAGGAGGCGCTCTACTCGATCCAAGGCGGCAGCTCGGGCGAGATCCCGTACCCCGCACCGCAGTTCTGGATCGACGGCGACTGGCACAGCTGGGTGTCGGTGCATGTGCGGCCCGCGTGGTGGCACGGCGACTGCATCGAGTACACCTGCCAGGACGCCGAGCACGTGCTCGCCCTCGGCGGCGCCGAACCCGAGCTCGCCACCGAGATCATCGACTACATCGACGAGCGCATCCTCCACTACATCGACTACTACGCCAGCCCCGTCAACATCGAGCGCGACGGCCTCGACCCCACGAAGGGCCTCACAGTCGTGGAGGCCAAGGAGCTCGCCGTCGCCGACGCGATGGAGCACTACGGGACCCTCGTCGACCAGAGCTGGGGCGCGTACGACGCCCGCCAAGCAGAGTCCAATGAGGACATTCAGCAGCGGAGCACCGACACCGATGCCGAGGACCGCTCCGTGCGGACCGTGCACAGCGACAAGGAGTACCCGCCGTCCGCCGACCCGGCGTACATGAACCTCGAACCCCCGCCGATGGAGCAGCCCAGCGGCAGCGCGCAGCCCATGGCCAGCGAAGACCCCTCGCTCGACCCGCCCGTCGGCGAGACCCCCGCCGAACCGGTCGACCCAGCGGCGCCCGACGATCCCGCGGAGGACGACGGCGAGGAGCCGAGCGGCGGCCTGGCGAGCGGCGGCGCGGGCACGGGCACCGCGGGCGGCTTCGGCGGAGGAGGCGGCGGCGGTTTCGGCGCTGGTGCCGTACCTGCAAGTGCCACTTCGGGTTCCGGCGCTTCGATGGGCGGCGCCCTCGGCGGCGCGGCCCTCGGCGCGGCAGCGGGCGGTGCCGCGGCCGCCACGGGATCGCGCGGCTCCGCGGCCATGATGAGCGGTGGCGGCGGGGCGGGAGCCGGGCGCGGCATGAACATGGACGACAAGGACCGCGAACCGGACGTCGACCTGGTCGAGGACGAGAACATGTGGGGCTTCGTCAACGAGGACGACGACCCCTACGCTTAACGCACCCCGTCCCTGAAACCTTCGGAAAGGAACCCTGAGATGCCAACGCGCGCTTTCGATCCGGCCGCACTCGAGCGCTACCGGCAGTTCCTCGCCGGACTCCTCGAAGAACTCGAGAACGAGATCATCCCGTCCCTCAGCGACGGCGACCTGAAGAAGGCCCCCGCCTTCGGCACCGCCCCCGGCGCGGCCGAGAACGCCGCCATCGAGTACGCCGACTTCCACGCCACCACCTGGCGAAACCTCCAGTACCTCCGCGGCACCCTCCACGGCCTCATCAACGGCCTCCAAACCGCCATCGACACCGGCGGCACCGTCGACCAGCAGGTCGCCACCGACATCGCGAGCCTCACCGGGGGCGACGACCTCTACGCCTGATCCTGACGCGGCCCAACGCGCATCGCGTGGGGCCCGTGAGTGCTGCTGGGGCACAAGTGATCGTTGAACCCGGACATTTGCCATGTCGGTATATGATGAGTGATCCTCAGATACCACAAGGCAACTGGAGATCACATGTTCGGAGAGGACGCGATTGCGCAGCAACTGGCGGACGCCCGCGCGACACTGAGCACGGCAGTCAGGTCTCCTGAGGACCACCAGATCGAACCAGTGATCGTGGAGGGCGTAGACGGCCTCCTCAAACTGACACTCGGCGTCGAAGGCCGCGTGGACAAGTTCGAGTTCGATCCCCGCATCATGCGCATCGGCTCCGAAGTCCTCTTCGACGAGATCAAGCGAATGGTCAACGCCGCCTTGGACGAACGCGCCGAGGCTCTGGGCACCGACGAACCCGCCCCCGACCTTGAAGCGATCAACGAGTCGGTGGCCGAGATCCAGGACCGGTCGCTGCGCCAGTTCCAGGCCATGAGCGCCTCGATCAGCGAGGTCATGAACAAGCTCCATGGAGGCAGGTAGCCATGCCGAGCTTCGACATCGACCCCGAGACTTTCCGGCAGGCCGCCGACCAACTTGACGCCGCCAAGGACGAAGTCCAGGGTCTCCTCGACCAGTTCACCGGAGCCTTGGAACAGTTCGCCGACGCCTTCGGCGGCGACGAGATCGGCATGCTCGTCGGCATCGCCCACCAGGCTTGCACTGACGCCCTGACCGAGTGCTTCTCGACCAATATCGAAGAGCTGGCCGACTACGCGCAGTGCGTGCGGGAGATGGCCGACAACCACCAGGCCACGGACGACGAGACCGCGCAGATCTTCAACGAGCTCCTCGGCGAACTCGGCACCTGACCCTTCACTCCCGCTCCTCGAGGAGGTATCACCCCCATGGGCCTGCAACTGCCCTCAGAACTCACCGGCCTATTGAGCATGCTCGGCTACGACTTCCCGGAGTCCGATGAGGAGTCGATCTTCAACCTGGCCGGTGAATGGACCGGCATGGCCGACCAGATCACCGGCCGGATCGAGTCGCTCAACAGCGCGGCGTCCACACTGCTGGAGAACAACCTCGGCAAGGAGATCGACGCCTTCAAGGACGAATGGGACGACGCCGAGTCCGCGGTGCGGAACATCGCCGACGCAGCCAACCCGACCAACCTCATCAACATCGGACTGACCATCGCCGCCGGCGTGGTCCTAGCCCTGAAGGTGCAGGTGATCGTCCAACTGGTAATGCTCGCCTTCCAGATCTTCCAGGCGATCGCCACTGCTGCAGTCACCTTCGGCGCCTCGCTCGCACAGATTCCGATCTTCAAGATCATCAGCGGGATCATCATCGACCAGCTCATCGGCATGGCGATCGACATGGTGCTCAATGGCTAGGCAGCGGAACCAGCCGCCGCGACAGGCGACCGAGGCCGGCGGCAAGCTCGTCTCGAAGGTCCTCAAAGACGTGGACGCGTTCCGCACCGGCAAAGGCGGGAGCAGCAAGCCAGATCTCAGTAAGCCGCTCGACAAGAGCAAATACGACAAGCGAATCTTTATCGATCCTAAGAAGTATCCCGAAACAGCCGCCCACATCCGAAAAGCCCAGAACGACGGGCATCCACGGGTCCTCACCAAGGACTCCGCGAACAAGAGTGAGGTGCGGAAGCGGCGCAGAGCAGCGACGAAGGTACTTCCGCCGAAGAAGCGCAACACCGAGGACCGCGACGAGTACCCGTTCGCTTCGACGAAGGAGGGCGGCGAGGGATCGAGCGTCCAGTACGTGAAGTGGGACGACAACCAAGGCGCCGGCAACGAGATCAAGAACCAGTGGGCAGGCGTGCCACAAGGATCTAGGATTTGGGTGGATACGTACGCCAGATCAGGCGGCACCTAGTGACTAACGAAAGGCTCATGTTATGGCGCAGCAGGACTTGGCAGATCTCCTGGCTCAGGGGGGTAGCGCGCTGGGGCCTTCGCTACGGCCTCCGCAGGTTGCAGTCCAGATTCCCGAACCGCTGAAGCCGATGCTCATGCAGAAGAACGGGTTCTACGCCTTTGGTCCGGCGCTCTTCGTTCGTCCATGGGGCGCGAACATCAGCGGAAACTGCCTGTGGTGGAACGCAACGGACACATGGCGTAGGGAGTTTGCCGGGGAAGGCGATGATTTGCTGTTCTTCGCGGAGGACATCTTCGGCTTCCAGTTCGCGATCCATCCGAAGGGCTTTTACCAGTTCGACCCGGAGACAACGGACCGGGAATTCATGGGTAACGACATCTACGAATGGGCTGGCATACTCATGGGTGATCTCGAGTACTTCACAGGTGCCCCGATCGCCGAGCGCTGGCAGGAACTCAACGGTCCTCTACCGGTAGGTAAACGGTTGGCCCCACCTGTTCCGTTCGCATTCGGGGGGGAGTTCGAAGCTGAGCAGCTCGGTGCGATCACCGACGTCGAACTGATGCGCTTCCGTGGCGACATCTACATGCAGACCAAAGACCTTCCGGACGGGGCGAGCATCGAGTTCGAAGCCTAGCCGCTCTGCCAGGTGAAGGCAGCGCGGTCGAATCGTCGAAGCCGGAGATCCTCAGCTCTGATGAACCAGTACAGAGTTCCCGTATCGCCCCAGTGCATCTCGGCCTCGTCATCTTCGGAAATCTGAAGGAGCAGTTGCCATTCGCGGCTGACCTCGATGAAAGCCGGACTTTCGCTGTCTAGTTCGGGATGCCTGCCAACACCCACCTCGTACTCGGGGGCACCTTGGGTCTCGGCCGGATAGCCACCGACTTGATGGAGCGGCTTGTCCCACGGAGCGAGGGCATCGACAAATGCATCGTCGGCCAATTGCCGGGCCGTTTCGGGGTCGTCGAGGTCAAATGTATCGGCGAGAGCGGGACTATCCTCGTCGGGAGCGCTCCAGACGGTTCTTGCATGCAGCGGGACTCGCGAGTAAGGCTGGAGCCCTTCAGGATGCGACCGTGATTCAACCTTCGCATCCTGGTCCAAGTAGAGCACCTGCGCCGCAGCGGAAGTCTCTGGAAGCCGGCCGTTGACGAATGCCTGATCACCGTCGACTTGGCCGTCGAAGTAGAAGAATAGCAACGAGCCGCTGTCGGGCAGTTCGAGATCGGTCCCTCGCAACATTGCGCAATCGAGACCGGCAATGAAGGTGAGAGGTCCATGCCCCGGCCAGCTTGGCCACGGTGCGTCCACCGGAAGCAGGGGCTCGCCGCCTAGCTGACCAGCGATCTTCCCCTTCGCAGAGGCCTCAAGTGTAAGTGCCGGACGCAACAGCGATATCCATTGCCCAGCAAGATTGCTAGGTAGATGTTCTGTTGCGACATCGATGAATGCGGCGCGATCCTCCATGTCTCTAATACTGACATGGCGGTGTGACAGATCCAATTGCACGGTCGGATCGGCCTGAAGTCGACCGCGTTCCTGCGCAAGGAGGAAGCGAGACGCGATCGTGACCGTCTTCGCCGCCTGGGCGACTCCGGGTTGACACCCTCGTCGACTACGAGCTCTACGTGTTCGAAGTCGGCAAGGACCACCGGTCCCGGACCGATCCTGGGAGGGGCTGGGTCCACGGGACTCTTGATCCGAGAGGGTTCTTCGATGCATCCGTGGTCGGACCCAAGTACCCTGAGCTGATCGACGGGATCATCGGATTCGAACCGAGTGCCGATTGAGGCGCCGTGGATGAATGGCGTGACGTCATCCGCCAGATCAGCTGAGGTCCGGCATCGATGCATGACTCGCCGATGCGATCTCTGTTCACTGCGACAGATTCTTGAAACGGGTGCATCATCGGGGTCGAATTCCCTTTCCGCATCATCCCGCGCGTCGGATTCTCCTTCGTGCGCTTCGGGGAGCCCCTCTCGCAGCACCGGCAAGGACTCGGCGAGTTCGAATCATGGCAGCGTGATCCCGCCCGGCCTCGAGAGACCGACCTCTACCTCGACATGCTCATGAGCTTGGACTACGACGACCAGGATCGCCTCGACTACATCGAGGTGATCAACGACGAGGGGCAGATCCTCCTGGACGATCTTCCCATTCTGGCAGCGCCCCTTGGCGAAGTGCTCAGTGGGCTCTCCGCACGCGGGTTCGAGGCGATCGGACCCCGAGTCGGCATGTATGCGATACCCGAGCTGGGACTCCGGTTCGGAACCCGATTCGACGACGAGCGCGAGGTCGAGGTCGTGGAGGGCATGGGCCTGGTACCTGAAGAGACCCAACCGAATTTTCAACGCGGCTAGCAGATGGTTCGTGCTTTGGCATGCTGAGAAGTCGGTAGATGACCGGCCGCGAGTACGACCTGCGTGAAGACGCCCGCAGCCTGGTCACTGGCCAATGGCTCAAGTCGGGCGAGACGTTGCGCGCCTTCGCCCCGACCGGACGCGGGAACTACCGCTCCGAGATTCGCGGATACCCCTCGGCCCCATGGCGGGCCATGACCGCGACCGGGTGGGCGGTGGCGAAACTCGCCAGCCCGCTGGGAATCGTCACCGGCGGCGTCCCGTACTGGAACGAACTGCGACGATTCGAGGGCCACCCGCCAGGTCTCATCGCCTTCGGTGACGGCAGGGCATGCCAGGCCGCCCGCGTCCTCGGCACCGGCCCACGAAAGAGCGGCATCTGGATCCTCACGCGCGAGCGGTTCGGCTTCGCCGCTGTTCGCGTCACTTCGGCCACGAAGAGCCCTGACGGGCTGCGCCGGTCCGGTGACCTGAGCATCGTCCTGGAAGCGCTCATCGAAGTCCCATCAACACAGTTCGACTTTGAGGACCGGGTGACCAGAGGCGACGACACCTACCTCCGCATCCGCTTCCACGACGGCTCCGGGCTCGACCTCCACGCGTTCTCCCGGCGCTGAGCGATGCCGCGAGCGCTAGCGGGTTCTAGGCGCGCGGGCTCGGATGCCATGGTGTGAGCATGGGAATCGACTGGACCGCGGTGTTCAACGCGCTCGTGGTGGCAGCGCTCGCGGCACTTGTCGTCGCCGTCGTCGCGACTTATGGACGACGAGCCCGGATCATCGCCACGCAGGCACACGAGGTTCCGCGATGGGCAGACGAGCACGGGTTCGCACTGCTCGACAACGTCGAGGCGGTTCGCGCCACCGGAAGACGACAGGGGCTTACAGGCAGCAGCGCCAAGCTGTTCGCAGGGATCGCGGCGACGCCGTTCGAGGAGAACGTCAAGCTGCTGCTGCATCGGCCGGCCACCGGTCATTGGGTCGTGCAGCACGGGATCCGGAACGGGAACCCGCGCCGGGCACAACCGCGTACTGCCCTGGGCATGGCACTGGACTACCACTGGGCCGATGCGGTCGCGGTCGGCCTGCCGGGCAATGCCGGGCCACTGCTCATCACCCGCCGCAACCGGATGCGGGCCTCGCTGTGGATCCACCGGCGGTTGCGGCTCGCGACCGGAGACCGGGCGTTCGACCGTGAGTTCGGCGTGGTCGGAGCCGATGCCGGATATGCGGAGATGGTGCTCAGCAAAAGCGTGCGCTCTTGGTTGCTCGAGGCGGAGTTCCCTGCCAAGACGGTGCTGGTGCTCGACGGCGGCTGGTGCTACGCCGCCCGACATGAGCCTTTGCGCCTCGCCACCGTGCCCGACCGCATCGCGCTCGTCACCGGCTTCGTTGAGCGACTGCCAAGGGAGGCTTGGAAAGCGGCGGACCGGTAGCGGTTCACGACTCCGCGAAACCCGACATTCCCGACGCCCGCACGCAGCCCCGGTTCGCCGCATCTGCTGGATTTCGAGGCCTTCTTTCGGGGAAGCACCGGTTGCGGGGCTTTGCTAACCTGAATTCCAAGCTACTAACCTGTCTACTGGAGCCCCCACCTCCCCCGAAGGAGCCCTGATGTCTCAGCGCGAGTTCGATCCGGAAGCTGTCGCCGATTTCCAAAGGATCCTCAAAGCTGACCTCGACTTCATCGAGGAGCAGATCATCCCGCGGATGCGAGACGGCGACCTCAGCTACATGCCGGCGTTCGGGCTCGAAGGAGTCGAGGGGAAGAAGAGCGAGTACCAGACCAGCTTTGCGTCGACCTGGACAGATATACAGAACATCAAAGTGACGATCAAGAAGATGCTGGAAGCGCTCGACGAGATCGTGAAGCAGAACGCGGACACCGAAGACTCCAACGTCACCGAGATCGAGCAGTACCTCAGTGTCGGAGAATCGGTTCCCGCGGAAGCCCCCACGACCAACTACTACGACGAACTGTGATCCGGTCAGTCCGGGCAGAACCTAGAGAGGAACCAGTCCAGGCATGTTCAAGCAGCGTATGAAGGTGTTCTCGGCGGGCCTAGCAGGTACCGCTCTGGTGTTGCTGTCCGGATGCTCGGCCCTGACCGGCGGCGGCGACTCGGACAATGGGGGGGAAACCTCCGAAAGCGGGTTCACTGACGTCACCAATCAGGTCGCGAGCTGGGACATGTGCGAGGTCCTCCCGATCGATCCGATCCGCGACAAGGTTGCAGCGACCGCCTATGCCGAAGGACCGAACCATGTCGGCATGGGTTCGGCGATCGATACTGAGGCTGTCTCGTGCAGAGCTGAGATCGAGGTCCCCGATACGGATGGCACGATCCACTGGATGTCGGTCACTCTCGCGGTGTTCCCTGGACTCTCGACCGAACACGTCGATGACATGTGGGGATTGCGTCAAGACGGCTGGTACAGGGACAACGTCGAAACCAATGCCCGGGACCTCACCGCTGAAGACTTGCTGATTGACAAGGACCTCGAGGGCGATTGGGACCAAGCCCATGCGTATGCCGTCATGGGCACTCAAGGAGAGCGCTCAGGAGAAGCTGGGTCGATGATCGTAGATGCTCGTACCAGCAACTACATCGTCGAAGTGTACTTGACGATTCCGACAGACGCGGAACAAACTGCTGCGGCCCGATATGGACTGAGTCAGGAAGAGATCGACGCGCGTACTGCACTCGCATTCGATCGGACTGAACTGGTCAATTGGGTTGCCGACGAGTACATCTACACGATGTTCGAAGCAGTCAGTAGCCAGCTCGAATCCTGATCTGAAGGAGCCCCCCAATGGCGGAAGAAGAGATCGAGACCCATGAGGGTCCGGCAGAGCACGAAGCGAAGCATTACCAGCAGACCACCCGTTGCCATGCCGATGGCTGTTCGCTCGGGAGAGCCCAGGCTGACACCGACTGGGAATCCTTGATGGCCGGTGTCTATCAGGATGGGACGAGCTTCAAGCTCGAAAACTCCGGGCACCGGTATGCGGCACCAGACGAGGCAACATTCCAGGCCGTTCTCGCTGCGGTTCGACCAAGCGAAAAACACGCGATCTACCCCATGATCGAAGCGTGGAAGCAGGTCGGCAAGGACCTCACCGATTTCGAAGAGCGCCACAAGTACAACATTGAGCAGCTCTCGAAGTTCTGGACCGGTGATGACTTCGACTCCTTCAGCGATACCAATGATGAGCTGAAGACGCTGATCTTTGACACGGTCGATAAAATCGATAGTGTCGCGACCTCGTTGGAACAAGCAGGGCAGGAAATCTATGCCCAGCAAGGTGGCGACAGCGGGCACATTCCCTTCCCCGAACCGCAGTACTACGTCAAGAACGGCGGCTGCGGTGACGCCAAGATCCACTTCCGTCCCCCGTGGCACTCCGGTGACTGCGAGATCATGGACGACGAGAAGGCGGCTTTCTGGTTCGGTGGTGGCGCTGCCGACGGTGGTACCGGCGACGGGAACACCAACTGGGGCGAGGAAATGTTCGTCTCGGCCAACGAATGGCGAGAGGGCCGCGTCAACTACCTCGTTCAGAACGGCATGGACCAGGCTGAAGCCCAGTCCATTGCGGAGAGCGAGCTCGACGACTGGATCTTCTACGAGCGCGAAGACGTGGCCGAGGCGCTCAAATCCGCTTCCGAGCGCACGGCCGACGACATCAACACTCGCAAGACCAACCAGGAAACCGGCGTCAACGAGACCGACTACGACGCAACCCCGGGCAAGCCCCCGGAGATCGTCGCCGGTGAGGAACTGGAGCAGCCGCCGAACCTGACCAACCCGTCCCCGCCTGGGTCGCCGAGTATTCCCGGTGGCATGGGCGACATGCCTTCGGCCAAGCCGCCGGGGGACTTCTCGAGCGACCTCGGCACGCCTGACTCGCCCCCCGGGCTCGGCTCGGGCACCGGTGGCGGTCTCGGCAACGGCACCTACAACCCCGGCATCGACACCGGCGGTCTCGATTCCGACAACCCGTGGGACTCCAACGTTCCCGACCCTGACGACATCTCCGGCGGCCTGGCCTCCGGCGGCGGTCTCAGCGGTGGTGGACTCGGTGGCGGCGGGCTCCCCGGCGGCGGCGGACCTGGTGGCGGCCTCGGTGGCGGTGCCGGTGCCGGCGGCGGTCTTGGCGGCGGCATGGGTGCCGGTATGGGCGGCATGATGGGCGGCGCCGGTGGCGGACGCGGAGCCGGCGCAGGTGCCGGTGGCGGCCGTGGTGCCGGCGGTCGCGGTGCCGGTGGCCCCAAGGGCATGGGCAAAGGCATGGGCGGCGGTATGGGCGGCATGATGGGCGGCGCCGGTGGCGGACGCGGCATGGGCGGCCAAGGTGAAGGCGAGCAAGAGGCCGGCACCTGGCTGACCGAGGACGAGGACGTCTGGGGCATCGGCAACGAAGAAGAAGACCCCTACTCGTAAATCGATTCCGGGCCGGACGATGACCACATCGTCCGGCCCGCTTTCTATACCTGATGGAAAGCGCGACGAGCTGATAGGCACTGCGGCCCTGCCGGAGCAGAACCTCGCCGCTCCCGGCGGGGCAGGAGCGCTCAACACGGCGACTGGGTCGTATCCGATTGCGAAGGAGCACAACATGGTCGAGATGCTGCTCGAAGGGCTCATGAACGCCGGTGTCGATTCGGTCGACCAGCGCCTTCATGCTCGCCGCACGGCTCGGTTCGCGGAGAAGGCGGGGCTGCGCTACGACGCGGCCGTGCAGGCGCCGCACATGGCCCGGGCCTTCGGTGAGATCGGTTCGGGTCCGCTGCGGAATGTGGTCTCCGGGCAGATCGACGGCGGGCACGCGATCGCCTGGGAGCGGGTCGTCAAGGTGCCGCTCGGTGAGGACCACGTCCAGTACCAGAGCCTGCATCCGGGCGGTGCGTTCGTCGCGGTTCCGCTGCAGCGACCGCGTCCGGCCGTTGTCGTGCGGCAGTGGGTGCCGGTGGTGACGAGCGATGAATGCGGTTGGCTCGCAGGGGGATCCAGGGTGCACCTGCAGGATCCGACGGCCGAGCGGCTGGTTCGGGTCTCGGCCGTCGACCATGCTTTCGCCCGGCATCTCATCGACGAACGCGGGCTGCTCGCGAAGCCCCGTCGTTCCTGGGCGGTGCTGGGCGGTTGGGCGGTCTCGTTCGGGGACCGGATCCGTCGGCGCGGGAAGCGCGGACTGCACGCGGAGGTCGCGTTCCTTCGTGAGTTGGCGGGCCGCTGCGACCGGATGTGAAGGACTACCGGGAGCTTGCTCCAGTGCGTTAGATTGGGCCGGTCGCCGACCCCGAAGCGACACTGAGCGTTCATCCCCGGCCCACTGGAGTCTGATGCCATGGCAGGCAATGCCGATCAATACGGATCCGATATCTCGCAGTACGACATGCCCACCGAAGACGGCACCCTCACCGACATCGCGCAGGGCACCCCGGTAGTCAAGAGCGTCTACAAGACCGCTGAAGACATCTACGGCACGGTGGCCGGCGACAACCGGATGGCCTCCGCGGCGGGGCTCGCCGGCGACATCTACACCCTCGGCCTCGACGCGATGCTCGCCGTCCGCGACCCGGTCTACGCACTCGTCAACGCCGGGTTGAGCATCGTGCTCGAGCTCGTCGACCCCCTGCAGGAGATGCTGCACGCGGTCTCGGGCGACCCCGACGAGATGCAGGTCCAGATCGATGTCTGGGGCCAGGTCGCGGAGGCGCTGACCGCGCTCAAGGACGAGACGGCGGACGCGGTGAACAGCCACCTGACCGCGTGGACCGGCCAGGCCGCGGACGCCGCGTACGACCAGCTCGGCGGGCTCGAGGCCTCGGCCTACGCCGCCGCGCACGAGGTCGAGGGCGTGCAGCAGCTCCTGAAGTGGTCGAAGCTGCTGGCCGAGACCATCGAAGCGGTCATCAGGTCGATCATCGCCGAACTCGTGTCCTGGCTGATCATGCGGGGGCTCCTGGCCCTGGCCTCCAGCGCGTTCACGTTCGGGGCGTCCGTCGCGACCTTCCTCCTCTCGGCGGCGTACAAGTCGTACTCG
Organism: Glycomyces sp. NPDC021274; assembly: GCF_040641195.1. Classification (NCBI taxonomy): domain Bacteria; kingdom Bacillati; phylum Actinomycetota; class Actinomycetes; order Glycomycetales; family Glycomycetaceae; genus Glycomyces; species Glycomyces sp. NPDC021274. The sequence continues at coordinate 119,419 of NZ_JBFADC010000005.1, forward strand.
ATGTTCAGCCGCGCGTTCCGGAAGTTCTCCGAGTCCAGCCGCCTCTTCCGCATGCTGTACGGCTTCCTCGGGAAGTTCCTCCTCGACAACCCGGTGATCCTGCGCGGCGCGGGCGGTTTCCTGGACTTCCTGAAGGCGATCGGCGCCAAGGCCGGCCTCTCGATCGCCACCGTCGGCGGGCTCGGGGCGGTCATGCAGGGCAAGGACATCGGGAAGAACGCCGCACTGGACGCGTTGATGCCGAACGAGAGCGGCATCTCGCGCGGCAGCAGCGGGCAGCTGGCCGTGGACCCGGATGAGCTGGTGGCCACCGCTTCGGCGCTCGACAACCTCGCCGGCAACACCGACTCGATCAAGTCGGTCGCCCAGGAGGCCACCTCCGCGGACATGACCTGGGGCCTGCCGGGCCTGATCTTCGCCGAGAAGTACACCGACACCGGCCAGGGCCTCACCGAGGTCATCGGCGACCTTTCAACGGCGCAGACTGCGACGGCGACCAGCCTCCGCCAGTGCGCGCAGGACTATTCGACGGCCGATGGCGACATCGCCGGCGAGTTCGGCAACCTTCAGGGGCAGCTCGACGGCAAGTGATTCGGGGCGGGCCCCGGTCACTGCCCGGGGCCCGGCCAGAACCGCAGCGGGACCCACTGGTCGGCTTTGCCGTTGTCGGTGTTGGCGACCTTGCCGAGTTTGCTCTGCGGCACCTTGGTGACCGCCTGCGCGATCTGCGGCGGGAACCCGATGAGGGCGCCGGTGCGCTCGTCCCAGATGCGGAACACGCGGATCGGGACGTGCAGCACGGTCATGTCGGGCACCGCGGCAACGGTGAAGGTGAAGTCGAGCGCGGCTTCGTCGTCGCCGTACACGACCCGGCAGCGGTGTTCGCCGGCGGCGAGCGGGTAGTGCCACGCGGCCCAGTCGCAGGGGACTTCGGCGTCGTCGATCCAGGCGCGCACGCCCGCGGCGTGGGCGAGGGCCAGGGTCTCGCCGCTGCCGGTGTACGCGGCGGTGCCGTCCGCGTTGCGGGTCAGGCGGAACAAGTGCAGGTCGAAGACCATGAGCGGCCCCTGCACGGCCCGCTCGGCCGACCAGTCCTTGGCGTCCTGCGGTGACGGGAAGGCCACTGCCTGGCCGGTCAGCACGCCGTGTCGGCCCGGCGCGGTCCGGCCGGTGGGGAGCCGGTTCGCTTTGGCGCGCTTGTGAAGTGCCCCGGTGGTTCGGACGCCGAAGATGAAGCCGACGACGAGCGCGACGACGCCGATCAGCGCCGGGATGCCGATGAGCTCCGAGGCGGCCGAGTCGTCGCCGACGAACATGGCGAGGACCGCGGTCAGGACGCACAGCAGGACGCCGGCGAGGGCGAGCAGGCACCCGGCGCCGGAGCGGTTGGCCGCCTTCTGGGAGAGCACCGGGACGAAGTCGGAGGCGTCCTTGACGCGGTACAGCTGGGTGCGGAAGTCGACCTGGTGGCGGACCGCGCAGCCCTGGCCGGTCGTGAAGTGCGCGGTGGCGCCCGCATTGATGCTGAACTCGGTGGTGGAGGCGTCGATGCCCTGCACTTCCAGCCGGTGCTCGCCGGGGGCGACCTCGAACTGGTAGCGGCCGTCGCCCGCCGCGATCGGGACGCCGTCGAGGAGGAGGACGCCGGTGGCGTCCATGGACTCCACAGTGCAGACGAGGACGTCGACGAGGCCGTTCCCGGCGCTGGGCGAGAGCGTCGCGGTGCGGCCCTCGCGGTAGTCGGCGATCGTCGCGAACTGCAGCGCGGGCGCGTTCGGCGTCTCGTAGCGCCGGCCTGCGGCGTCCCGGTAGGCGGCCTCGGGGATCGCGTCGATGTTGTTGGGGGCGCTGAATCCGCGCTTGGAGGTGGTCATTCGGTCCTTCGATGATCGCGGGATCCCCGAGCGTATCGGCGGCGCGCCGATCGGACCCGCCCGGTGGGTGCGAGGTCCCGCGCACGCTGTGTCCGGGTGCGAGCGGCACCCGGTTAGCATGCAGGTGAACCGCGGGCGGAGTGCGATCGCGGCGGAATCGAAGGGAGGCGCCGTGGACGCGGATCCGACAGCGGACATGCAGCGCAAAGCGGGCGACATTCAGCGCCTCGTCGTCGAGGCCCAGGGCGAGGCGGTGAGCGAGGACGGGACCGTCCGCGTGGTCACCGGCGCTGCCGGGGACCTCCGGGAGCTCGACCTGCGGCTCAGCGCGTTCGAGTTGAGCGGCGTCGAACTCGGCGAAGTGATCGTCGCGACCATCAGGGCTGCAGAGCACAAGGTGCAGGCCGGCCTGTCCGCGGAGATGTCCCGCGTCATGGGCATGCCCGTCGGAGAAGACGTGTTCGGCGGCGGGCTGCAGCGCATCGACCCCGAGACGGAGGCGTGACGATGACCGACCGGAACCGCGACCCCCAGGAGATGCTGCGGCGCCTGGAGCAGATGCAGGCCGACGCCGAGCAGATGATGGCGAAGTACAACCGGCTCGCGGAGGAGTCGGGGGCGAGCGAGGTCGAGGTGGTCTCGGACGACGGCCTCCTGCGCGTGAAGCTCGACGCCGAAGGCAAGGTCGCCCACATCGGCATCGACGAGTACGCGATGCGGATGCGCCAGTCCCTGGCGCCCGCGATCATCGCGCTCATCGAGCAGGCCAAGGCCGAGTACGGCGTCAAGATGACCGAGATGGCCCAAGAGCTCCTCGGCGACCGCATGGACGTGATGGGCATGGTGCGCGGGACGCTGCCCGAGGACATGCGCGCCCGGTTCGACCGCGAACGCGGCCTCTAGCCGCAATCCCCCTGGCAGCAAAGGCCCCCGATGCCGCGAAACCCCCGCTTCGATCTGCAGCTGGACTCCCCGGGCCTGCTCGAACGCCAATGGCTGGAGCCCGGTGAGAAGACCGTCGACTGGATCCCGCAGTGGAAGCTGCCCGAGTTCGAGGGCGTGCCGCGACCGCCATGGACGATCGAGCAGGTCCTGCGGCGCGTCGCGAAGGTCCTCTGGTTGACGCTCGTCTGGGTCGTCGGCTCGGTGGTGCTCCTGATCGTCCTGGCGATCCTCGCCGACGGCCTGAGCGGCGCGGATGCCGGCGGCTCCGGCAAGAAGGTCAAGGGCCCCAACGTGGTCCTGCGCGGCAAAGGCCGGGACTCGGTCATGGGCCGCCTGATCACGCCCGAGCTGCGCTGCCGCGGCCTGTGGGTGTTCACGAACCGGCGCATCGCGTTCGTCGCGGTGGACGGGCGCACCCACGGGAAGCTCCTCAGCGGCTCAGGGGACCCCAGCACGTTCACCGAGCCGGTGCCGATCCGGACGCTCTTCGAGGTGCGCGACCCGCAGTACCGGTACGAGGGCGAGGTGGACCGGCTGCGCCGGACCCGGATCCTGCGCCGGTTCAAACCGGCCGGGGTGTACCGGCGGATCACGTTCGCCGACGGCTCGGGCATCGACCTGCGCCGCTACCGGAAGTAGACGCCATGCACGCCGATTACCCCTACGGCCCCAAGGAGCCGGGGCGGATCGAGAAGACCCTCGACCTCGCCGTGAAGATCCTCGACGACCCCTTCCCCGACCCCGAGGACGACCTGCGGCGCGAGCCGACGCCGCGCGAGATCGGACGCGAGTGGGTCGAGCACTGGCGCCGCTTCGCGGACGAGCACGGCTTCGCCTACCGGGGCGGCGTGTCCGCCCCGGGATTCGCGCCCGACGGGCCGGACGCGGCGTTCCTCGCCGACATGCGGGCACTGCACCTCCCGCTGCACGAGACCGCGGGCCTGTGCCGCGGCACGTGGCAGGGCGTGCCCTTCACGAGCTTCGACGCGATCAACTTCGGCGCGGCCGGCACGCACTGGCCGTACCGGTTCGTCTGTGCACAGGTGCGCGGCGGCGCAGGTGCACAGGTGCGCGAGCACGGGCCGGAGGTCGTCCACGACCGCGCGCTGGCGAAGCGGCGGCCCTACCACGTCGAGTGGTACCCGCGGCTGCCCGAGTACCAGCGCTACAACGGTCCGTGGAACGAACCGGACAGCGTCGTGAAGGTGCCTGCCGCGTTGCGGCGCACCGCATTCGGCAGGGGCCTCTCGAAGGCCGTCGAGAGCGCGGCCGACCGGCTGACGATGCCGAAGCTGCACACCACGTCGCTGGATCTGGCCGCGGCAATCGGCGCGCGACCGTATGAGCCGCAGGCGTTCGAGTACAACTGGGCGGTCCGGGGCCGCTGGCTGTGCGTGTTCCAGATGGTGCCCGACCGCATCCGCGACGACGCCGCGGAGCGCATCGTCTCGCTGCTGGACGGCTTCGTTGCGGTGCACCGACTCTGGGAGGCAGTGAGCGATGGCGAGTGAAGGCTGGGCCGGCGGCCCGAAGGACAGGCACCGGGGCTGGCGGAAGCTCGACAACCTCGTCTACGTGACCGACCTGGTCATCGGGGACGCAACCCTCGACGCGACGCGGACCAAGGTCGACCTGGTCAACGAGGCCTCGAGAGCGTGGCAGTGGAACGCCCGCTCCAACGGCCTGGAGTACCGCGACCCGAAGTCCGACGCCGAGGCGTTCGCGCTGCCGCAGTGGGGGCCGCTGCTCGCACAGCTGCGGGCGCTCGGCCTGCCGGTGCAGCGGGTGCGAACGCTGGTGCGCGGTGAGCGCGGCGGCATCCCGTTCGAGAGCCTGTGCGTGTGCGACGCCGACGAGGACGGCGAGGTCCTCCCGTACCGGATCTGGGTGCTCCGCAACACCGAGCGGCTGCCCGACCTCGTATGCGACTACCGTTCCAGCCGAGGCGAAGTGCCCGACGAGGTCGCCTGGTGCGAGTCGCCGGGCGCCTTCGTGAAGGCGACGGCGTTCAAGGCGGACAGGCCCGTGATCAAGGAGGGGCGCTTCACGAAGAGCCTCATCGGCCGCGCGATCGCCGGGAAGGTCAACGACTTCCTCGACACCTCGGTGCAGGTCACCGTGTGGGCCAAGGACTCCGGTGCCGCGCAGGCCGTGGCGGAGGCGGCGAAGGACGAGCTGCACCAGCGCCGCGTCGTATGGATGGCGCGCGGCGGCCTGTTCGTGTACGCGACGCCGGGCCTCACGCAGGGCGCGGACGCGAAGAGCGAGCAGGAGCACCTCTTCACGCTCAAGCTCGCTGCGCTGCAGCGGAAGTACGCGGCGATCCTGAACGGCTAAGCGGTCTCGAGCCACAGGCGCGGCTCGAAGGTCTCGATGTCGCCCTTCGCAGGACGCCAGATCGCGTACACGTGCGCTTCGGCTTTGACCGGGATCGCCTGGCCCGCATGGGCTTCGATGACGAGGTCGCGCTGCTTCTCGGGGCTGCCGGTGTGGCGGTCGGGGACGTCGAGGTTCACCGCGCGGCCGTCGACGACCACCGTGATCTGGTACGCCCCAGTGGGAACCAGATAGCGCCAGTGGCCCCACGCGGCGGGCCGCTCGGTGCCGTTGATGAGCACGCGCGGCGGCCGCGTCCAGGCGCGTGAGAGGAACGAGCCGTGCGCGGCCTTGCGGCGGCCCGCCCACAGGTGCCTGCCGCATTCGAGGTGCAGGTCGATCGCGGCCATGCCGTCCGGCAGCGGAGGGACCGCGGTCGGCAAGGCGCCCAACAGGATCGTGTCGGGCTGGTATGCGACGGGTTCGCGCGGGAGTGCGCGGCGCTGCTCGGCGATGTCCCGGTGGTACTTGGCCTTCGTGCGCCGGTACATGGGCCAGCCGGTCGCGATGAGCGCCACCGCGACCGCGCCGAGGACGAGGCCCGACACCCAGTGCCAGGTCTCGGTCGGCATGAGGGTCATGACCGCGCTCATCGGCAGGCAGCAGACCGAGGAGGTCAGCACGAACCACGACCAGCAGCCCGCGTTCGTGGGGATGAACTCGGCGGTCTCGGGCAGTTCGCCGAGGACGCGGTGGCCGCTCACGCCGTCCTCGAAGTACTGGAGCTGGTGCGCGCCGCCCTCGGCGATCTGCACGACGACCGGGTCGACGGTGGCGGTGTTCTGCACCTCCACGGTGTGCCGCCCGGCGCGGAGCAGGAGGTCGAGCTGGCCGTTGCCGAGCGCGACGGGCACGCCGTCGACGGCGATCACCGGCGCGGTGGCCCCGCTGTCGACCACGATCGACAGGACGCCCTCGCCCGGCCCCGGCCCGAGGTCGGGATTCGCGACCACGCGCATCGGCTTGCGGTTCGGCAGGCCCAGGGCGTCGGTACGGGACTTCGACGGGCGCGCGGCCGCCGTGACCCGCTCGTTCAGGACGCGCATCTCGTTGTCGCCCACCCGAAGCGGTCGCGGCACGAGGTAGGCGTCCCCGCGGTCGCTGTACGCGCCGCGGTCGAAGCCGTTCGGGCGGGGCAGGTCGTCGCGGGCGGTCATCGGGCTCCTCTCGCCGGGGCGTGCGCGGTGCTGTAGCCAACCTAGGCGATGGGTGCTTCACCGGGTGACCGGGCGGTCGCGGTACGGCTCATGAGCGTCGCCGACGCTGGCCGCGGACCTGTATCTTGCTCGCATGGGAATGAAAGACCGCCTTGAGCAGATGAAGCAGCGCGCGCAGGAAGCGGGCAAGTTGGTCGTCGACGTCGGCGTCGACGCGGCCCGGGAGAAGCGCGACGCCGCCGTCGGCCTCGCCAAGAGCAAAGTGGACGCCACTACTGGTTACGTGGTCGACAAGCGCGACGGCGCCGTCAATTTCGCGAGCGACGCCAAGACCGCGTTCAAAGAGGGCGACCTCGAAGAGCTCCTGAAGCGGCTGCCGCTGCCGGCCTCGCCGGTGCAGGAGGAGTGGCAGTGGAGCCTCGGCAAGCTCATCACCTCGGGCAGCAAGCCCCCCATGGGCACCGGAATGCTCCTGGGCCTGCTCGACAACTTCGGGACGATCGACATCGGCCCCGAAGAGGTCGGCTTCGACGGCGCGACCGCGAAGTGGCCCAAGGTGAAGGCCATCCGCACGCGTTCCCTGGACGGCATCATCCAGAAGCTCTCCACCGACTCGTTCAGCGAGAGCATCGAGAACCTGCTGCCGCTCGTGCCCGGCCGCGGCTGGGTCGCCGAGAAGGCCACGTCCGCGATCTTCACGATCTGGGCGATGGTCGCCGACCTCGCCATCCGCGACCCCGAAGCCGGTCGGCGCCAAGTGGTCTGCGAGATCGAGTACAAGGGCTGGATCCGCACGAAGGAGGCCGAGACCGGGTTCTTCACCGGCCCGGTGATGGCCCTGCTGCCGGGCCTGGACCAGGTCTTCCGCGAGGAGGCCGCGCGGCGCGGCGTGCTCGTCGAGCAGGCCGAGCAGACCGCGATCGAGACCGCCGAGAACCGGGTGGCGTGGCTGCGCGAGAAGCACGCGGCCATCAGCGCGAAACGCGAAGAGGCCCGCAAGCAGATCGAGTACTGATCCGCCTGCGGGCCTTGGAGTCTGAGTTACCTCGGATGGGTCTCGCCGGGGTAGCGCAGCCCGATCTGGGCGCGCGCCTCGTCCATGATCTCCATGACTTCGATGGTGGCCTGGGGCGGCACGAGCGTCGACTCGAGTCGCCCCTGGCGCAGCGCCCGGTGCACCTCCAGCGCCTCGTGGACGTAACCGTGGCCGACGTAGGGCGCCTCGAACTCGCGGGGCGACTCGTCGTACCGGACCAGCGTGTACCCGCTCGGACGGTAGGCGTACTCGCGCAGTTCGATGCGGCCCAGCGTGCCGCTGATCGTGACCTCGTTGGCCGGCCCGCCCCGGTAGGAGCAGGAGAGCTGCGCGATCGCGTTCGGGTACTTGAGGGTCAGCGCGGTCTGCGCGTCCACCCCGGTGGTGTCCATGATGCTGTGGGCCTCGACCGCATCGGGCTTGCCGAGGACCAGGTGCGCCAAGGTGATCGGGTAGACCCCGAGGTCGAGGAGGGCGCCCCCGGCGAGCTCGAGGTTGCGGAGCCGGTGGCTGGGCGGCATGTCGCCGGCGAAGGAGAAGTTGCCGTTCACGGACACGACCTCGCCGATCATGCCCTCCTTGATGGCGCGGCGCATCTCGCGGATCGCCGGGTTGCAGCGGGTCCACATCGCCTCCATGAGGAAGCGCTGGTGCTCGCGGGCGACGTCGAACATCGTGCGGGCCTGCGAGGCGTTGTAGGCGAAGGCCTTCTCACACAGGACGTGCTTGCCGGCTTCGAGGAGCTGGAGGGTGGGCAGGTAGTGATGGGAGTGCGGGGTCGCGACGTAGACGATGTCGACTTCGTCGTCTGCCGCAAGGGCCTGGACGGACTCCCAGGCCTGGGGGATGTCGTGCTTCTTGGCGAACGCGGCGGCGCGCTCCGCCGATCGAGAGGCCACAGCGGTGACGCGGCAATCGTCGAGGAGGGCAAGATCTTCCACAAAGGTCGATGCGATTCCGCCGGTCGCCAGGATTCCCCATCGGATCGGTTCAACCATGGACGTAAGCACACCACAACTTCTCGCGATCGTCAACACGAGGGTCAGCGGTACTATCTGCGCCAACCGGGCCATTCTCGCCAACGGTGATCACCGTCCGTCACGTCCCTCCTGTGACCTGGTGATTGATGTGACCTTTCCCGCAATGGGGAACCGAACGCTCCGTGGCAGTATGGCGAAATGGATCGAACTCCCGTACTCCGCTCCCGAGCCCGGCGCGCCGCCGCACTGGCGCTGGCCGCCGCCGGCGGCGGTCTCCTGACGCTCGGCCTCGCCGCTCCGGTCTCGGCGCACGCGGCGCTCACCGGCACCGACCCCGAGGACGGAGCCACCGTTGCGGTAGCGCCCGCCGAGGTCTCGGCCACGTTCTCCGAGATCCTCGACGAGGCCTCGACCGAGATCGCGGTGACCGACCCTCACGGCGCCGTCCTCGACGTGGCCGACCCGAGCTACGACGCGGACACGTTCGTCCAGCCGATGCTCTACACCACGCCCGGCGAGTACACGGTGGCGTTCCGGGTGATCTCCGAGGACGGGCACCGCGTGGACGACACGATCACGTTCACCGTCGAGTCGATCCCCGAAGGCCTGTACGCGCCCGGCGCCGAACCGACCGCCGAGGCCACGACCGGGGCCGAGGCGACCGCGGACCCCACGACGCAGGAGGAGACCAGCCGGGCGACCGGCGGCCAGACCCGCGATGAGGAGGACTCGAACACGGGCGCGGCGCTGGCCGCGATCCTGCTCGGCTTCCTGGTGGTCGTGGTCGGCGGCGTGGTCCTGGTGAAGACCTTGGGCCGCAAGCAGAAGGACGAGGGCGGCGAAGCCGGCGAGTAGCGGCGAGGACGGGCCCGTCCCGTCCCTCAGCGGTTGAAGCCGGCGACGAGTCGCGTGTAGTCGCCGAAGGCCGCCTCGACGCCGTCGAGGTCAAGCCCGTAGCGGGTCAACCCGTACTCGTGGCGGCGGTCGGTGACCGGCCGGGCCAGCGCGCTGTCCAGGTTCGCGGCGTCCCGGTCGGTCCATTCGGCGCCGATGGCCTCGTAGATCTTGGGGACGTTGCGGTGCGGGTCGGAGTTGAGCAGGTGGTAGGGCACGTCCACGACCGACTCCGGCGGCAGCGCGGAGCGGGCGGTCCGGGCGCGGTCGATCGCCTTGACCATGAGCTCGAGGCTGAGCTTTCCGATGGCCCCCAGGTCCGGCCGCTTGCGGGCCATCGACCAGGAGGTCTCCAGGAGGCTGCACATGGAGCCCATGGCGGTGGTGGGGTCGCGGTGGGTCCACACGAACGTCGCGTCCGGGAAGACCTTCACGATGGTCTCCATGTCGTTGAGGTGCAGCGGGTACTTGAGGATCCAGCGCTTGGGCGCGCGGTCGAACTGGAGCACCTGGAGCGCCAGCTTGAGCTGCTCGTAGTCCTGGGTGGTGTCGCGTGACTCCAGCCAGCGCTGGTACCGGGGCATGGGGCCGCGCAGCAGCGGGTGGAAGTAGCCGTGGGGGAGCAGGAACAACGACTCCTCGGGCTGGTCGACGCGGATGGGGTGGATGACCTCCCACAGCGGCGAGATCTTCGCGACCGCGCCGATCTGCTTGGCGAGCGCGCGCACACGGCGGTCGATGACGGCGGGGTCGGTCTCGATGTCGGTGTGCAGCATCTCCCACATGAGCGGTCCGCGGTGGTCCGCGGAGAGCGCGAGGATCTTGTGCGCGAGCGTGGTGGCGGTGCGAGGCAGCCCGATGACGAAGACCGGGCGGCGAATCTCCTCGTCGAGGACCGCGGGGTGATCGGCGGTGATCCGGTTCATGCGCAGGTGGTTCTCCAAGCGGCCCTTCACGTCGGAGTGCACGGCCTGCCACCCGAGCGGGGTGAGGTCGTCGGCGGCGTGGGCGAGGCTGGCGAGCGCGAAGCCCTGCTCGTCGGCGAACTGCCGCTCTGCATCGTTGAGGGGGCGGCCGTGGGCCTTCTCGGCGGCGGCGACGGTCTGCCGCCACGCGGCTTCGGGGCGCTTGCGCCCGCCCGAGGCTGGGGTGAGGGCGAGGTTCAGGAGTCGGGCGGTGACGGTGATGCGACTGGTCATAAGGGGTACGGCTCCTCCGCGGGGGTGACGGTTGGCACTTCGGAGGCAGTCTATGGCAGCATCCGTCACCGATCAACGTGGAGCGTCGGCGGATATCCTGCGGCGCATCGGCATCGCGGCGCCCAGGTCACCCGCCGACGGGCGCTACGGGCAGTTGACCCATTCGTCGGTGCCGTCGTCGAAGAACTGGTGCTTCCAGATCGGGAGGCGGGCCTTCACTTCGTCGACGAGGTCGGCGCAGGCGTCGAAGGCCTCCTTGCGGTGCTCGGCGGCGACGGCCGCGACGAGGGCGGGGTCGCCGATCGCCAGGTCGCCGATCCGGTGCGAGACGACGACGCCCCGTACGCCCGGGCGAGCCGCGATCTCCTCGGCGATCGTGCGCAGCAGGTCGCCCGAGGACGGGTGGCCCTCGTAGGAGAGCCGGAGCACGCCCCGGCCGTGGTCGTGGTTGCGGACGACGCCCGAGAACGACACGACCGCCCCGGCCTCGGCCGCGGCGACCGCGGCCTCATGCTCGGCGACGTCGAGCGGGGCGTCCAGCACGCGTGCGCGGATCATGGTTTCACGCTCCAGGAACAGTGGCGAGTTCGACTGTGACCCCTTGGGCCCCAGTGCTTTCGGGGCCGATCACGGCGAACCCGGCGGCGTTGGCCAGGCCCCGCAGCATTGCGGAGCCGTGGTGGCCGAGGCGGTGCCCGTCCCGGTCGACCAGGGCCAGGTGGGTGAAGTCGCCGCGGCCGGGGACGTCCTCGGCGAGTGCGACGGTGCCGAGCGCCGGCAGCGGCAGGCCGCGCAGGCCTGCGAGCAGCGGCGCGACGAGCGTGACGACCGCGATCACCGCGGACTGCGGGTTGCCCGGCAGGCCCGCGATGAACTTGCCGTCCTCGGTGCGCGCCAGCAGCATCGGGAAGCCCGGCCGCACCGCGACGGTGTTGATGACGTACTCGGCGCCGATCTCGGCGAGCGCGGCGTGGAGGTGGTCGACGGGGCCGACCATGGTGCCGCCGGTGGTGCACACCAGGTCCGCGTCGGCGAGCGCTTCGCGCAGCGCCGCGACATGCGCTTCGAGGGTGTCCTCGACCGGCCCGATGCTCGGCCCGGCCGCCGCGCCGGCGGCCGTCAGCATGTGGGGGACCATGGGCCCCAAGGAATCGCGCACCCGGCCGTCGCGGGAGACGCCGGAGGTCAGCAGCTCGTCGCCGAAGACGACCACGCGGGCCGCGGGCTTGGCGTGCGCGGGCAGCGTCGCGTGTCCGGCGGCGGCCGCGAGGCCGATCACGGGCGGGCTGATCGGGGTGCCGGCGGCGAGCAGCTCCTCGCCCTGTGCGGCCTCCTCGCCGGCCTCGCGCCATTCGCGCGCGGCGGGACCGCCGACCAGGCCGTCCTCGATCGTGCTGTGCTCCAAGCGGATGATGCCTTCGGTCCCTTCGGGGACCTGCGCGCCGGTCGCGATCTTGACCGCCTGTCCGGGCTTGAGCGCCTCCGGCACCTGCCCGGCCAGTACGGCCCCGCCGAACAGCGCCGGTTCGACGCGCCACGGACCCTCACCGGCGACGGCCCAGCCGTCGACCGCGGAGGTCGGGAACGCGGGCAGGTCGGAGACGGCCACGAGCGGCGCGGCCAGGGCGGAACCCACCGCCTCGCCGAACGGCAGCTCGGTCGCGGCGGGTTTGGCCGCATATCCTGCGGCCCAAGCGGTCTCGCGGGCCTCGGCCCAGGGGTGCGCGGTCGTCATCAGGGTTGCCTCCTGTGCGCTTCGGTGTCGTCGCCGGGCGTGTGTGTCGTGTCGGTGCTGCCGGGTGTCCGCGCGGTGTCGGTGTCGCCCGACGCCGATGCTGCGCCGGGGTCGCGCTCCTGCGCCCCGCCGGGGGTCTCGCCGGGCGTGTGCGTTGCGGCGGTGCCGTGCACTTGCGCCACGCTGGCCGCATCTGCGGCGTCCGACGTCCCGCCCGAGGCCTCGCCGTGGTCTTCCCCCGCATCCGCGCGCATGTGGTCGCCGCCGTGCAGCTGCGACACCGCGTGCTCGATGAGCTCGGCGGTGAGCACCGCCAGCCCGTCCTTCGCGGCACCCGTGGACCCGGCGAGGTTCACGATCAGCGTCTTTCCCGCGACCCCGGCGATGCCGCGCGAGAGCGCCGCGTGCGGGGTCTTCGCGAGCCCGGCGGCGCGGATGGCCTCGGCGATGCCGGGGACCTCGTAGTCGACGACGCGGCTCGTCATGTCCGGTGTCAGGTCCAAGGGCGTCAGCCCGGTGCCGCCCGAGGTGACGACCAGGTCGAACCCGTCGTCCACGGCGTCGCGCAAGGCCTGCTCGACCTCCTCGCCGTCGTGCACGACCATCGGCCCGACCACGCCGAAACCGGCGGCGGCGAACCCCTGGATGAGGATCGGCCCGGAGGTGTCCTCGTAAACCCCGTCGGCGGCGCGGTTCGAGGCGACGACGACCAGTGCGCTTATCGGTGCCATGTGCCGGTCTTCCCTCCGAGTTTTTCCTCCACACGGATGTCGGCGATGACCGCGGCCGGGTCGACGGCTTTCACCATGTCCACCAAGGTCAACGCTGCCACGGACACGGCCGTGAGGGCTTCCATCTCGACGCCGGTGCGGTCGGCGGTCTTCACGCGCGCCGCGATCTCGACGCCCTCGTCGGTCACCGTGAGGTCGACCTTCACGCCGCTGATCGCGATCGGATGGCACAGCGGCACCAGGTCGGGCGTGCGCTTCGCCGCCATGATCCCGGCGATCCGCGCCGTCGCCAGCGCGTCGCCCTTCGCGAGCGAGTTCTCGCGCAGCGCCGCGACCACCTCGGGGGTGGTCAGGAGCCGCCCGGTCGCGAGCGCCGAACGATGCGAGACGTCCTTCTCCGAGACGTCGACCATCCGGGCTGCACCCTGGGAGTCGACATGCGTGAGGTCTGCCATGCCGCGAAGTCTAGTCGCGCGGTGGGACGCCGCCGAACTTCTCGGCACGGCGCTGCCAGAACAGCTCGTAGTGGAGCCAGCGTGCGGGGGCGACGAACCGGGTCGGCGAGCACCGCGGCGGCCACTTCGCGGTGCGGCCTCGGATTCGCCGCCGGAGGCCTGTATTAGCGTCGAGGCGTGATCGAATGGCTCTACCTCGCCGTCCAGGCCGCCGCGCTGGGGATGAGCGCCTGGTTCTTCGTGGACACGGCCCGCTCCCAGCTCGTCGGCCGCCGCCACTTCGTCGGTGTCGCGGCATTGGAAGTGCTGCTTCTGGCGCAGCTCGTGGTGGCGATCGCGATCGTGCCGGGCGAGGCCGGCGACGGGAAGGCGCTGTTCTTCTCGTACCTGGTGACGACGATCCTGGTGCCCGTCGCGGCCTGCTTCTGGGGCTCGATCGACCGGAGCCGGTGGGGGATAGGGACCGTGGCGGCGTCGGGCCTGATCGCGGCGGCGCTCATGCTGCGCGTCCACCAGATCTGGGAGCTGCAGGTCCATGTCTGAGACCGGGTCTGAGGCAGAGGCGGCGCCGCGGGCGCTCGCGGCGGGGTTCGGGCGCCTCATCGTGCTGGTCTACGTGGTGTTCGCCGTCTCGGCGGGCGTGCGGGCCGTGTTCCAGGTGGTCGTGAAGTTCGACGCGGCGCCGGTGAGCTTCACGCTGAGCGCGATCGCCGCGCTCATCTACCTGGTGGCCGCGGTCGCGATCATCCGCGGCGCGGGCGCCCTCGCGATGCTCGCGGTGGGCGTGGAGATGGCCGGGGTGCTCGCGGTGGGCGCGTTGAGTTTCGCGGTGCCGCACTGGTTCCCGGAGCCCTCGGTGTGGTCGCACTTCGGGTCCGGGTACGGCTATGTGCCGCTGATCCTGCCCGCGGTGGGCCTGGTGTACCTCTTCAGGCGCCGCAGGGACTAAGCGCGCTCGAGGAGATCGAGTGCGGCGTCCAGGCTGTGGACGGCGCTGGCGGTGTCGACCCGGGCGAGGGCGTAGGCCGCGACGACGAGGGCGGTGCAGGTCTCGGTGAGCCGCTGCGTGTCGGCGTCGTCGAGGTCGGGGCGGTGGGCGCGGATGCCGTTGCCGATGGCCCGGCCGAGTTCGGCGCGGTAGGCGGTGATGGTCTCGCGGACGGCGGCGTCGTCGGCGATGGCGGCCCCGGCGGCGTTGATGAGCAGGCAGCCGTTGGCGGCGATGAAGGACCCGGCGCGTTCCAGGGCGTCGCGCAGGCCCCGCAGGTATTCGAGGATCGCGTCCGGCGCGGGTGCGGCGAGCGGGGCGAGGCGCGGGCGCACGATCTCGTCGAGGTAGGACTCGACGGCGGCGTCGAAGAGGCCGCGTTTGCTGCCGAAGGCGTGGTAGATGCTGGATCGGCGCAGGCCGGTGGCGGCTTCGAGGGCGGGCACTGAGGCGGCCTCGTAGCCGTGCCTCCAGAACACCCCTCGGGCGGCCCGGACCACTGCGTCGGTGTCGAAGGTCTGCGTTCGCCCCATGACCGACCTCTCTTTGCGGAATGATCGTTCCAGTATATATTAGTAGAACGACCATTACAAAACGAGGGGATTCGCCATGTCAGAGGCCGTCAGCACCCAGATCCAACTCGTCCGCCGCCCGCAGGGGTGGCCGACGCACGAGGACTTCCGCACCGAGCGGGTGAGCCTCGGCGAGCTCGCGCCCGGGCAGGTGCGGGTCGCCAACGAATTCCTGTCGGTCGACCCGTACATGCGCGGGCGCATGAACGACGCCAAGAGCTACATCCCGCAGTTCAACCTGGGCGAGACCATGACCGGCGGCGCGGTCGGCCGCGTCGTCGAGTCCGCCGCCGACGCCCTCCCGGTCGGCACCGTCGTCCTCCACCAGTACGGGTGGCGCGACCTCGTCCAGGAGGACGCCGCCGGGTTCACCGCCGTGCCCGAGGTCCCGGGCGTGCCGCTCTCACTGCGGCTGGGCATCCTCGGCATGACCGGGATGACCGGCTATGTCGGCCTCACCGCCATCGCGGGCCTGCAGCCGGGCGACACCGTCTTCGTCTCCGGCGCGGCGGGCGCCGTCGGCACCGCGGCCGGCCAGATCGCCAAGCTCCTCGGCGCGGGCCGCGTCATCGGCTCCGCCGGCAGCCCCGAGAAGGTCCGCCTCCTCACCGAGAAGTACGGCTACGACGCGGCGTTCAACTACAAGGACGCGCCCGTCCGCGAGCAGCTCAAGGCGATCGCGCCCGACGGCGTGGACGTCTTCTTCGACAACGTCGGCGGCGACCACCTCGAGGCCGCGCTCGACGTGATGAACCGCGACGGGCGCATCGCGATGTGCGGCGCGATCTCCTTGTACAACAACACGGAGCGGGTGCCCGGCCCGGACAACCTCGCCAAGATCGTGCAGCAGAGCCTCACCGTCAAGGGCTTCACCCTCGGCGGCTACACGCACCTGCGCGAGGAGTTCGGCACGCGCATGACCGAGTGGTTCGGCCAAGGCGCGATCGCCTACGACGAGACCATTGTAGACGGCGTCGAGCACGCGGTGGACGCGCTCCTCGACATGATGCGCGGCAAGAACACCGGCAAGATGATCGTGCGGGTCTGAGCCGCCGCTAAGCGCGCTCGCAGGCGTCGGCCGCGGCGGCCAGGAACCGCAGCGCCGACGCCGCGTCATCCTCGCCGCGCGTCCGCAGGCGACCGCGATGCCAACCCACCGCCCAGTTCGCCCGCACCATCCACGAACGGTCAAGCGGCCCTTCGCCGTTCAACGCCGCGAGCACCGCGCTCGCCGACGCCGGATCGGCCGCGGTGACCGTCCTGGACGACCTCGCAGGAGTCGGCACTGGCAGGCACGGGCCATCGGGCTTGAACCAGGCCGGCGGCTCGCTCGCGACCAGGAGATCCGGAACCGCCCGTGCCAACCGCACCGCGGTGAACCGGTACGGGACATGGCGCTTGCGCTTGTGCCAGATCAGGTTCTCGAACCCGAGCACGTGCCGGCCCTGGTACCCGCCCGCGAACGTGTCGGCCACCGGCTGCACGAACGGCACACCCAGCATCTCCAGCTCGTCGAATTGCCCCGAGACTTCGATGTCCTCAGGACGGCCCTCCGCATGGAAGCTGAGGCCGAGCGAAGCGGCGAAGGCCGCGGCCCGACGCCGCCGCGCGGCCCGCGAGGCCTCGCCGAACACGACCTCGACGATGCCCTGGGCGAAGACCTCCATGCGTGACTCCTAGGCCAGCTCGTTGTACTTCGCCTCGAACTCCGCCGCGGCGACCTCGTCAGAGGAGCAGTATGCCGCCTTGCAGTCCCGCAGCAGCTGCCCGTGCCCGTTGAGCGACTCCGAGAGCTGCCCGGTCGACGCGACCGCCTCCTCGCAGGAGCCCTGGTACGACGAGGCGAAGAACAGCCCCGTCAATCCCCAGGTCATCTCCTCCGAAGCGGCCCCGGACGCGACCGTGTTGATCGACGCCCCGTTGCCGGAGAGCCCCTCGAGCTGGGACGCGAGGGCGTCCAGCTCGTCCAGGTCGACGGTGAGGCCCACCGGGCTGCCCGCCGAGACCGAAGCCGTGGGGCCGGAGCCGCTCGACAACTGCTGGTAGCCCGTGGTGGCCGCCCCCAGGCCGCCGGTGATGGCGCCCGTGACCAGTCCCTTCATCAGTACGGCCTTCCACAGCGGCTTGCCCGCGGGCAGGAAGAACTTCGTCAGCAGCGGCGCGATCTTCGCGAAGATCTTGCCCGCCTTCGCGAACTTGTCGATCGCCCGCGAGATCGCCGACATGGCCTTCACCATGCCGCTGATCAGGAACTCCGCGAACGCCGCGCCGAACGTGAACGAGCTGGCCGCCAACGCGATCAGCCCCCGCATGATCAGCCACGACACCAGTTCGGCGAGGATCGACTTGATGACGTCGTAGATGGTCTGCGCGACGACCTCGGCCCAGGCCAGCAGCTGCTTGATGCCGCCCGCCTCGTGCCCCATCGCGCCGATCGCGGCCGACAGCCCGTACAGCTGGTTGTACGCCGCGTCGGCCGCCGAGCCCTGCCAGTTCGGGATGCACGTGTCGACGGCGGTGCCGACCTCTTCGCTCAGCGCGCCCAGCGCCTCCTGGACCTGGCCCCAGACCTCCTGCTGTTGCTGCATCTGGCCCGGGTCGCCGGAGACCATCTCGAGCAGGTCGTTCAGCGGCGTCACCAGCTCCAGGAGCATCGTCAGGCCCGCGTTCGCGAGCGCGTAGACGGGGTCCTTGATGAACATGAGCCCGCCCGCGGCGAGCATCCCCAGGTCGGCGGCGATCCCTCCCGCGGCGTCGGCGATGGACGTGTCGCCGTTGACGGCGTCGTTGATCTCCTGGGCGATCCCGTACACGGGCTTGGCCAGGGGGATGTCGTTCGCGATCCGCTCACCCGCGCCAGGGCTATCGACCGGGGCGTACTGGGTGATGTCGGAACCGTGCTCGCTGGAATCGGACATGGTGTCAGCCATTCTGCTCGCGCACCGCAAGGCAATTACTAGGGGAGGGAACGGCCCCCGCACGGTGCTGCTACAGCGACTATAAGCCGAGAATGCCACCCGGCTGAACACGCCTGTACCGGCCGCGACCAGGGACGACCCACGCCCGGCGTTCGTCCCTCGGACTGCCGGTCCGCGGATCGCGGTTCAGCTGAAGAAGCCCAGGCACGCCACGACGAGCGTCGAGCCGCACACGACGAGGCCGAGGCGGTAGTTGCGTTCGAGGCGCTTCTCCTCGTCGCCGATCCTGGGGCGGGCGGCGACGCCGATCGTCAACCAGCCCAGGCCGAACGCCCCGAGCGGAGCCCCGATGAGGACGGCCGCGAGGAGGACCGCGCTGAGCGTGTCCTCGGCGCGCAGGTTGCGCAGCACGAACAGCTGGACCGCGACGCAGACGAGCGCGAACAAGCCGTAGATGAGCCCGTTTCGCTCGTCCGCGCGCCAGCGCGGCAGGAGCGGCGCCCGGTGCGCGAGGTACCGGGCCTCTTCCAGTTCTGTTGCCGCCGTGTGCAGGTCGGTCTCGGCGGCGGCGAGGTCGGCCGCCGGGTCGCCGTGCAGCGGCGGCGGGTTCGGGGTGCGCTGCGGCGGTGGGATGCGCGCGGCGCGGGCGAGGTCGTCGATCGCGGTGCGCTGCGCGGCGGCCTGCTCGGCGAGGCGGGCCGTGCGCTGGCCGAGGGACTCGGTCGCGGTGGCGGTGCGGGCGGCTGCCTCGTCGGCGCTGCGGCGGGCGTCGTCGAGGCGGCGCAGCTGCGCGAGGTAGTCGTCGAAGGCGCTCACTGGCGGGTCCTCTCCATTGGCGTGCTGCCGCCGCTGCGCTGCGGGCCCGGCCCGTGGTCTTCGATGCGGGAGAACGGGACCACGAGCTTGCCGCCGCCGGTGTCGGCGTGGCGGTCGATGAGCAGCGCCCGGCCCGCGCGCGGGCTCCAGTGCTGGAACTGCTGTCCGAAGTGGCCCATGATCTCGCCGCCGGGGAGGTTGAGGACGAGCGCGCACGCGATGTCCTCGCGGCCCGCGGTGCCGCCGATGTCGTCGGTGAAGCGGCGGAAGTTCCGCCACCAGCCGAGCAGGTGCACGCCTCGGGCGGGGCCGGTGCGCAGCAGTGCGCGGAGCGCTTGCTGCGCTTTGATATCGAGCGCTGCGGCGTCGAGGCCCCAGGCGGCGAGGACGGTGTTGTCGGGGATCTCGGCGAGCGCGCCCGCGAACGCCTCCGGCGAAATCCTATAGGATATATCCTGTAGGGTCGCGGCGCCGGTGAAGTCGGCGGCCCACACCTGCGCGCCGTTCCCCGCCAGGCATTCCACGGCGGCTTCCAGGGCTTCGCCGCCCACCGGGTCGGAGCCGAGCACGGCCAGGTGCCGGCCGGGGCGGCGGTCGAGGTCGACTCCGGCGGCGTCGAGGCGCAGCGAGACCTCGCGGCCGAGCAGCGCGCGTCCCGGTCGCCGTTCGCCCGGCAGGGTGTCGGCGAGGTGCACGGGCCGGTAGCCGTAGAACACGCGCGGCGCGCCCGTGCCCGCGTGGGCCTCGCCGAGCTGCTCGCGCAGCCGACGCATGACCTGCGTGTCGGTGTCGGGGAACCGCGCGATCCGGTCGGCCCTGGCGGTGCCGCCCTCGGTGTTCACCACGACCTGACCGAGCGAGATCCGCGACGCCGCATCGTTGTTCGTCTCCAGCACGGTGCGCGCGCCCGGCAGGGCGATGCGCATCGGGAACTGCCCGAAGATCGAGTCCTTCTTCGCCCACAGCGCCTCGATCCCCGAGACGGTCTGCGAGGCGAGCACGAGGTGCACCCCGTACGAGCGGCCCTTGCGGGCCAGGTTCTCCAGCAGCGCAACGGCTTCGGAGGCGACCCGGTCGTTCCCGGCGAGGAGCACCTGGAACTCGTCGGCGACGCACACGATCCGCGGGTACGCCTCGTGCTCGCGCAGCCCCGCGAACGACGCCACCCCGTAGCGCTTCATCACCGTCGAGCGGCGCGTCATCTCCTCGTTCAGTGTCTTGAGCACGGCCAGCCCGTACTCGCGGTCGGACTCGACGCCGACGGCGCGCGCGTGCGGGATGAAACTGGGATCGCGCTCGGTCGGGATGAACTCGGTGAACGAGACGCCCTCTTTGAAGTCGAGCAGGAAAAGCGCCAGATCCGAAGGGGCGTATCGGGACGCGAGTCCGTACAGGACGTCGAGGAGGAACACGGTCTTGCCGCCGCCGGTGCGCCCGCCCACGAGCCAGTGCGGGGTCGCGTCGTCGAACCGCAGCCGCACCTCCCCGGCCGCGTCGCGTCCGATGAGGACTTCCAGACCCCGCGACGGGTCGCCGGACGCGGGCCGGGACGGGATGAGGTCGGCGAACGTGAGCGTCGCGGCGGCCTTGGCGCGCTCGGCGAGCCGCAGCGCCTCGCCGGCCACGAAGGACGGGTCGAGGGCCTCGGGCCAGTCGACCGGCGCGGCCAGCCGCTCGCCGCGCCCGAACGGCGCCGCGGGCGGGTTCGTGATCGCCACCGCGCCCGCCTCGGCGTGCATGACGGCGGCCTGCGGCAGCTCGGGCAGCCCGCAGCCGAGGACCGTGACGCCGTGCGCCAGGCCCGAGCGCGCCAGCGCGTAGACGCGTTCGACGAGCTGCCGCGGCGCTTCGCCGAGGGAGGCCGCGACGAGCAGCATCCGGTCGGTGCGGCGTCCCGCGATGTGCTCGGCCACTTGGGTTTCGGCCAGGGCGACGGCGTCGGCTGCGGCGCGCGCGTCAGTGGCGACCGCTTCGATCACGCCCGCGTCGGCGAGCGGGCGCAGCGGCGCGAACGACGCCCCGAGGGTCGCGGTGTCGATGCCGACCACCCGCAGCCCGCCCGGTTCGCGGGTGCCCACGGCGTGGAGTATCGCGGTCCGAACGAGGTTCGCGACGCCTTCGACGCGGGCGTCCACCGAGGTCGCGAGGTGCCCGCGCTCGCCGAACGGCACGATGAGCGGCACGGTGCGTCCTTCGTGGAGGATCACCCGGCCGGCGTGGAGGAGTTCGGGGTCGGTGCGCAGCTGCTGCGCGGAGGCGGCGGCCGCGTCGGCGATCTGGCGCTCGGCCGCGAGGAGCTCGGGGTCCACTGGGGTCTGGAAGGCGGCGTCGCCGAGGCGCTGCGCCACCTGGGCGAGGCGGGCGGCGGCGGCATCGCAGCCTGCGGCCGCGTTCGCCAGTGCGGTCGGGAAACCGGGCACCGGACCTCCTTGCGCGATGTGAGTGACGGCCTGTCCGCCTTGCGGGCGGACGAGCTGTTCGGCCGGTCACACCATATCGCGGGGGGGCTCCCCGGGCCTGCCCAGTGCCGGGGCCCGGAGGCGGGCGCGGGGTCCTCGGTGTTTCCTGGTGGGGGTCCCGGTGCCGCCCGCAATGCCGGTCGGCGGGCCGGACCGTCCGCTTTGCGCGACCTTCCCCGCAGGGGACGCGTGCATTACCCTAGAAGCAGGCCCGATCTCGCTGACCCGGAGAGACCGGCCGAACGCCTACAGCGCCGCAAACGCCCGCATCCGCTGCCCGCGGGCCCTCGGCCTCGCCAAAAGGACCCGTGCCCCATGAGTGAGTTCCTGGATATAGCCCTCTCCTTCCCACCGGTCGTCTTCTCCTTCGGCCTCGTCGTCGTCGTCCTGTACTGGCTCACGGTGATCATCGGCGCGCTCGACGTCGACATCGTGGACGTGGGCGACGCCGAGCTCGACTCCGGAGGCGGCTTCTGGTCGGCGTTCGGGTTCGGCGCGGTCCCGTTCACCGTCGTCCTCTCGCTGTGGATCACCTTGGGCTGGATCGTGACCGTGCTCGGCACCACCTGGGTGCGCAGCGCGGACATGTTCATCCCGCCCGCCCTCACCGGCACCGCCGTGCTCGTCGCCGGGATCGGCGTGGGCATGCTCGGCGCGAAGCTCCTCACCAAGCCGCTCGGCCGGCTCTTCGAGGACGCCCCCGCCACCGCGCACGCCGACCTCGTCGGCCGGGTCTGCGTGGTGCGCACCGGCACCGTCACCCTCGACTCGGGCCAGGCCGAGATCACCGACGACGAGGGCAGCCTGCTGCTCATCAACGTGCGCCGCTCCCCGCACGAGCCCGAAGGCCTCGACGAGGAGCTGTTCACGCGCCACTCGAAGGTCGTGGTCTTCGACTACGACGAGGTCGAGAAGGTGTTCCTGGTCGTGCCGGTGGCGCTCCCGCCGGACCTCGTCATGGAGTCCTGATCCCGCCGCTGCCCGCCACCTCACAGCCGACCGCCACGTATTGCCACGATGTGCCCGGTTTGCACTCTCCCGGTTTCGTGCCGCGAGCACCCTCGCGTACCCACAGCCTGGCGCGCCTTGGTTAGGGTGTGGTCACGCCCGCCGCGGCGGCGCTGACCACTCGCGCCCCGCAAGTCCCCGTTCCCCCGAAGTCTCGTTAGGAACCACCGCATGGACGCCTCCAACTCGACGACGCTGATCGGCCTCGTGGTCGGCGCGCTCGTCTTCCTCGGCATCATTCTCATGGTCGTCCGCCTGTACCGCAAGGTCGCGCCCGGCCAGGCCCTCGTCGTGACGAAGCTGCGCGCGCGCAAGGTCTCCTTCACCTCCGCGCTGGTGCTGCCGATCATCCACCGCGCCGAGTACATGGACATCTCGGTCAAGACCATCGAGATCAACCGCGCGGGCAAGGACGGCCTGATCTGCCAGGACAACATCCGCGCCGACATCTCCATCACGTTCTTCGTGCGCGTCAACGCCACGGTCGAGGACGTCATCAACGTGGCCGGTGCGATCGGCACCAAGCGCGCCTCCGACCAGGAGACGCTGCAGGAGCTGTTCAACGCCAAGTTCGCCGAGGCGCTCAAGACCGTCGGCAAGCAGCTCGACTTCACCGACCTCTACACGAACCGCGACGAGTTCCGCGACCGCATCATCAACGTCATCGGCACCGACCTCAACGGGTACTCCCTTGAGGACGCGGCGATCGACTACCTCGAGCAGACCCCGATGGACCAGCTCGACCCCAAGAACATCCTCGACGCGCAGGGCATCCGCAAGATCACCCAGCTCACCGCGATCGAAGCGGTCACCACGAACGAGCACCGCCGCACCGAGGAGAAGGAGATCAAGCGCCAGGACGTCGAGGCCCGCGAGGCCGTGCTCGAACTCGAGCGCCGCCAGACCGAGGCCGAGATCCGCCAGCAGCGCGAGATCGAGACCCTGCGCGCCCGCGAGTCCGCCGAGGTCCAGAAGGTCCAGGCCGAGGAGCGCCTCAAGAGCGAGACCGCCCGGATCAAGACCGAAGAGGCCACGGGCATCCAGCACGAGAACCGCCTCCGCGAGATCGCCGTCGCCGAGAAGAACCGCGAGCGTGTGATCGCCGTCGAGACCGAGCGCATCGAGAAGGACCGCATCCTCGAGGTCGTCGGCCGCGAGCGCGAGGAAGAGCTCGCCCGCATCGCCGCTCAGAAAGAGCTCGAGGCGCAGAAGCGCGACATCGCCGACGTCATCCGCGAGCGCATCGCCGTCGAGAAGACCGTCGCCGAGCAGGAAGAGGGCATCAAGCGCCTGCGCGCGGTCGAAGAGGCCGAGCGCGAGCGCCAGCGCGTCATCATCCTCGCCGAGGCCGAGGCCCAGGAGAGCCTGGTCAAGGACATCAAGGCCGCCGAAGCCGGCGAGGCCGCGTCCAAGCACCTCGCCCGCCAGCGCCTGACCGAGGCCGAAGCGGCCCAGCAGGCCGCCGAGCTCGAGGCCCGCGCCAAGATCCGCCAGGCCGAAGGGGACCAGGCCATCGCGGCCGCCCCGGGTCTGGCCGCCGTCCAGGTCCGCGAGGCCGAGGCGGACGCGATCGAGAAGGGCGGGCTCGCCGAGGCGAAGGCCGCCGAGGCCAAGGGCCTGGCCGAAGCCGAGGCGCAGGCCGCCATCGGCAAGGCCGAGGCGACCGCGACCTCCGCGAAGGGCCTGGCCGAGGCCGAAGCCCAGGCCGCGAAGGGCACCGCCGAGGCGAACGCCCTGCGCGAGCGCCTCCTCGCCGAGTCCGTGGGCCTCACCGAGAAGGCCGCCGCGATGGACGCCCTCTCGGACGCCAGCCGCGGGCACGAGGAGTACCGCCTGCGCCTGGAGATGGAGAAGGAGCTGCGGGGCATGGAGATCGACGCCCGCCGCTCGATCGCCGAGCAGCAGGCCGGGGTCATCGCCGCGGGCCTCACCAGCGCCGACATCTCGATCGTCGGCGGCGACACGCAGTTCTTCGACCGGGTCGTCGGCGCGATCGGCTACGGCAAGGCCGTCGACGGCTTCGTCGCCAACTCCGATGTGGCGCAGAGCGTCGCGGCCTCCTGGGGCAACGGCTCCACGTCGTTCGCCGAGGACCTCAAGGGCGTCCTCAGCGGTGTCGGCAGCGAGGACGTCAAGAACCTGACGGTCTCGGCCGCGCTCGTCAAGCTCATGCAGGGCGGCGGCGACCACGACGTCCTGTCGGGTCTCCTCGGCAAGGCCAAGGAACTCGGCGTCGCCGAGAAGCCGGCGCTCGAAATCGCCAAGTAGGTCATTGAGAACGGGACCGCGGCCCGTCGGGTCGCGGTCCCTCAGTCCGACTCCCAACGCTCCCAGGGGAACCCATGGCCGAAGAGAAGTCCGCCACCGAAGCGCCCGCTGCTGCCGCCCTCGACGCCGGCACCTACGAGGTCCTCTCGTCCCGCCTCGCCGACTTCGCCGACGAGCTCGCCGGGCGCGCCGAGGCGCTCAATACCGCCCGCACCGACGCCTTCGGCTCCACGGGGCTCACCCTCCTGGGCACCACCCGCATCCGCACCGCCAACAACTGCGTGCCCCGCGACATCGCCCGCGTCGGCGACCGCCTCCTCTTCGGCTACAACGTCCACATGGGACTCAAGTCCCACTCGGGCGTCGGCGACGTCTTCGCCCTCCATGATTTCAAGCGCGAGGGCAACGAGTTCGCGTTCACCGAGGTCACCGAACCCGGGCACCTGCTCGACCAGCCGAAGTTCACCGCCGACTTCACCGAGATGTACCGGTACTACCGGTCCACCGAGCTCCTCCAGGTCCGCGAGGTCGACGGTCGCCTCCTCGCCGTCTTCAAGATCGGCGACAACCTCGCCGACCAGCGCGTCCTGCGCTGGCAGCTCGCCCCCGGCAAGGAACCGGCCTATATGGACGCCCGCGGCGACGCTGACGCCCGCTGGCCCGACCCGTACGACTTCGAGTGGACCCCGACGGGACGCGAGCACCACGTCACCGGCCGCCACCCGCACGTCTCCATCGAGGACGAGATCTTCGTGGAGTGCCTCAACGGCGACCTCACCGTCAAGATCGAGGACAACACCGAGTCCGGCGAGGGCATCTACAGCGAGCCGGTCGCCGAGCCCCTGCAGTCCCTCGCCGACGCCGACATCGCCTACGCCCGCATCGGCCCTCTCATCCTGCTGAAGATCCTCCCCTACAAGGAGACCGTCACCCGGTACCTGATCTTCAACTCCCGCACCGGCACCATCGTCCGCGCGGACGCCATCGGCCAGGCCTGCCGCCGCCTCCCCGAGGACCACGGCCTCATCTTCCCCGGCGGCTACTACCTCAACGAGGGCAAGCTCAAGACCTTCGACCACGATGTGACGGACCTCCGCTTCAAGCGCGTGATCCGCTCGCCCAACGGCGAAGACGTCCTCTTCGTCTTCTACCACGAGGTCGAGGGCCGCTCACTGCTCTTGCCGTACAACGTCATCCGCAAGGAAGTGGCCGCGCCGATGAGCGTCCACGGCTACGCGGTCTTCGACGACGGCACCCTCGCGGCCTTCCGCTTCACCGGCGAGGAGGCCACCCGCGTCCACCCGATGCAGATCTGGTCCACGCCGTTCGTCTCCGAAGCCCACGCCGCCGCAACGGAAACCGGCGACACGCCCGTGCACCGCATCGGCAACGCCGAGGCCGTGCGCGCCGTCTCGGACGCGCTCTCGGTCGCCCGCATGGTGCGCGAGATGCAGCCGGCCCAGGCGGTCTTCGAAGCGCTCATCGCCGCCGCCACCCGCTGCCTCGACGACTACCCGTGGCTCGGCGACGACGGCCTGCACGACCTGGACGAGAGCCTCGCGAAGGTCCGCGACACCGCCGAAGCCGTGCTCGACGAGTACGCCACCGTGGCCGAGCTGACCGCCGAAGCGAAGAAGGCCCTCGAACTCGCCCAGACCGACACGGTCAAGCTCCTGCGCCGCGCCCGCGGCGAAGCCCCCAAGTCCGCCGAGCAGTGGGTCGCGCTCCTCGCCGAGCTGCGCGGCGCCGGCGGCCACCTCGTCACCCTCCGCGAGACCCGCTACATCGACCTCGCCGGACTCGACGCGCTCGCCGCCGAGGTCACCGAGACGCTCGACTCCACGGGCCGGCGCGCCGTCGCGTTCCTGGAGCGGGAGGACGCGTTCGCCGCGTACTTCGAGCAGGTCGCCGACCTCGAGCGCAAGGCCGAGGCGATCGGTTCCGTCGCCGAGTCCGACCCGCTCCT
This sequence comes from Glycomyces sp. NPDC021274, assembly GCF_040641195.1. NCBI lineage: Bacteria > Bacillati > Actinomycetota > Actinomycetes > Glycomycetales > Glycomycetaceae > Glycomyces > Glycomyces sp. NPDC021274. Next base: position 145,796 of record NZ_JBFADC010000005.1, read on the forward strand.
GAGCGACCTGGACGAGCGCCAGCGGGGCCTGGAGACGCTGACCGAAGTGGTCGCGACCCTGGAGATCGGCGACGCCGTCGTGCGCACCGCGATCCTCGGGCGCGTCTCGGAAGTGCTCGCCGCCGTCAACCGCGCCCGCGCCACGCTCGCCGCGCGCCGCCGCGAACTCGCCGTGGGCGAAGGCAAAGCGGAGTTCGCTGCCGAGTTCGCGCTGCTCGGCCAGTCCGTCACCGCCGCGATCGCCGCCGCCGACACGCCCGCCGCGTGCGACGAGCAGCTGGGCCGCCTCCTGCTCACCGTCGAGAACCTCGAGACCCGCTTCGCGGACTTCGACGAGTTCCTGACCCGCCTGGCCGACAAGCGGACCGACGTCTACGAGGCGTTCTCCGGCCGCAAGCAGCACCTCCTCGACGAGGCCGCCCGCCGCGCCGAGCAGCTCGCGCAGTCGGCCGCCCGCATCCTGGAGGCCGTGGCCCGCCGCACCGCCACACTGTCCTCATTGGACGAAGTGAACACCTACTTCGCCACCGACCCGATGGTCGAGCGCCTCCGCAAGGTCGTCGCCGAGCTGCGCGGCCTCGACGACACCGTGCGCGCGGAGGAGATCGAGGGCCGCATCAGCGCCGCCCGCGCCGAGGCCGGGCGCGCGCTCAGCGACCGGCTCGACCTCTTCGACGGCGATGCCGTCAAGTTCGGCGAGCACCGCATCCCCGTCAACACGCAGCCGCTCGACCTCACCCTCGTGCCCTCCGGGGACGCGCTCGCGTTCTCGCTCACCGGCACCGACTACCGGCAGGTCGTCACCGACCCCGGCTTCAGCGACACGAAGCCGTACTGGCACCAGTTCCTGCCCTCGGAGAACGAGAGCGTCTACCGCGCCGAGCACCTCGCCGCCGCGCTCCTGGCCGAGCACGGCCCCGCGAAGCTCCTCGCCGAAGACCTCCCCGCGTTCACCGCCACCGCCGCCGCCGAACGCTACGACGAGGGGTACGAGCGCGGCGTCCACGACGCCGACGCCGCCGCGATCCTCGCCGAGGTCCTGCGCCTCTACGCCGCCTCGGGACTCCTGCGCTACCGCTCCGCCGAGCGGGCCGCCACCCAGCTCTACTGGGGGCACGGCATCCCGAAGGAGGAGCGGATCGCGATCCGCACCCAGGCCCGCTCGCTCGCGCGCGCCCGCGCCGTGTTCGGCCGCGCCGACGCCCTCGCCGACCTCGGCGCGGACCTCGGCGAAGCCGTCAACCACTACCTCAACAGCACCCTGCTGCCGCTCGAGGTCGACCCCGACCTCGCCGGGGAGTACCTGGTCGAGGAGCTCGCCGACCCCAGCGGCGGGTTCGCGGTCTCGCAGCGGGCGCGCTCGCTCCTGGCCGCGTTCGAACGCCAGATCGGGCCGGGCGCCAAGGCGGACTTCGAATCCGACCTGCGCGCCCTCGAAGGCGACATGACCTCCAAATGGGAGCTCGCCGCCGTCTGGCTCGAGTCGTTCCTGCACCAGGCCGAACCCGACGGCTTCGACGAAGCGGACCTCCCCGAGGCGCTCGCGGTGATCCTCGCCGAGGTCGACACGTACGACGTCACCGCCGAACTCTCCAGCAGCGTCACCGGCCTGCTCGGCACCCACGCGCGCATCGAGGGCCGCGTGCTGCCGCTGCGTCTGGACGAGTTCCTGGCCCGCACCGGGCGGTTCCGCCGCACCGTGCTCCCCGGCTACCGCGCCTACCAGCGCCGCCGCGGCGAGCTCATCGAAGGCCACCGCCGCAAGCTCCGCGTCGAGGAGTTCAAGCCCAAGACGATGGCCGGGTTCGTGCGCAACCAGCTCATCGACGACGTGTACCTGCCGCTCATCGGCTCGAACCTCGCCAAGCAGATCGGCGCCGGGTCAGGGGAGGGGCGCCGCACCGACCAGTCGGGCATGCTCATGCTCATCTCCCCGCCCGGCTACGGCAAGACCACGCTCATGGAGTACGTGGCCGACCGGCTCGGGATGCTCCTGGTCAAGGTCAACGGGCCCGCGCTCGGGCACGAGACGGTGTCGGTCGACCCCGAGGACGCGCCGAACGCGACCGCCCGCGCCGAGGTCGAGAAGATCAACTTCGCGCTCGAATGCGGCAACAACGTGCTGCTCTACCTCGACGACATCCAGCACACCAACCCCGAGCTGCTGCAGAAGTTCATCTCGCTGTGCGACGCGCAGCGGAAGATGGAGGGCGTCTGGAACGGCCGCACCCGCACGTACGACCTGCGCGGCAAGCGATTCGCGGTGTGCATGGCCGGCAACCCGTACACCGAGGCCGGCCAGAAGTTCCGCATCCCGGACATGCTCGCCAACCGCGCCGACGTGTGGAACCTCGGCGACGTCCTCTCCGGACGCGACCAGGTGTTCGCGCAGTCCTACATCGAGAACGCGCTGACCTCCAACAAGGTCACCGCGCCGCTCGCCGGGCGCGAGCGCTCCGACACGTCGATCCTCATCCGCCTCGCCAACGGCGACCCGACGGCCGCGCCCGAAGCGCTCAAGCACCCCTACAGCGCTGGCGAGCTCGACCAGCTCCTCTCCGTGCTGCGCAAGCTCGTGCGCATCCAGAAGACCGTGCTCGGCAACAACCTCGCGTACATCGCCTCCGCGGCGATGGACGACAGCGCCCGCACCGAGCCGCCGTTCCTCCTCCAGGGCTCCTACCGGAACATGAACCGGCTCGCCGAACGGGTGGTTCCGGTGATGAACGACGACGAGCTCGAAGCGGTCATCGACGACCACTACGCGGGCGAGGCGCAGACGCTCGCGTCCGGCGCGGAGGCCAACCTGCTCAAACTCGCCGACCTCCGCGGCCGACTCACACCCGAACGCGCTTCGCGTTGGGAGGCCGTGAAAGAGGCCTACCGGCGCGAGCAGACCCTCGGCGGATCGAGCGACGATCCAATGTCGAGAGCGGTCGGCGCCATCACCTTGCTCTCCGACCGCGTCAAGGGCATCGAGACGGCTTTGCAGCAAAGGAACGGCGCCGAACTGGAATAAGTCCTCTCCGCTGGCCCGGGCCTCCCTTGCCACCCGGTACGCTCTTGAGCAAAAGCTTGGCGCGTAGCCCGTAGTGCCCCTGCAGCCACTGACCATCGAATAAGGGAGGTCCCCCGTGCCGACGAAGACGGGAGATAAGGTCCGGATCATCGTCCTGGGCACCGGCCCCGACGCCGAAACTGCCCGCCTCATCGCCGAGTCCGACGCCGATGTCGCCCTCGCCAAACAGTTCACCAAGACCGTGACCCACCTGGTCATCGACGACACCGTGAAGCCCACCGAAGCCCGCTTGAAGAAGGCCGAGGAGGCCGGCGTGCCGGTCCTCTCCTTCGCCGAGTTCAAGGCGCTGCTGGTCGCCGGCGCGGAGGACGAGGTCGAGGAAGTCGTGGAGGCCGAGCTCGAGACGGCCCCCGCCGAGACCCCTGTGGCCGTGGTGGACACCGAGCCCGAACCCGAGCCCGAGTCCGAACCCGTCGACGAACCCGGACCCGTGGTGGTGCCCGAACCTGAGCGCGAGCCCGTCGAGGAGCCCGAACCGGTCGCCGACCCCGACCCGGGCATCATCGACGAGCCCGGACTCACCACGGACTCCGTGCCCGCGCCCGTCGAGACCGAGACCGCTGAGCCGGAAGCCGCTGCGCCCGGGGCGAAGGATGAAGCGAAGGACGCCGACGTCAAGCCGGTCGCCGAGGCGATCGACGAGCCCGAGGAAGTCCCGGCCGACCCCGAGAAGACGGTCCCGTCCCAGGCGGACGCCCCCGCCATCGAGACCGACGTGAGGGGCGGCACCAAGCCCTCCTTCATCGACAAGATCAAGTCGATCTTCGGCAAGAGCGTCGCCAAGAAGTAGCGCACGCCAGTGCGCGGAAAGCCCTGGGCCCCAGCGGCCCAGGGCTTTCCGCGTCTCTCTCACCACAACGGCGGCGCCACCACCGACATGTCCAGCCGCGACGCGCCCCTCGCCGTCCACGCCAGGGCCGCCGTCAACGGCGCGGTCGCCCGGCGAAAGCGCCGCGATCGGCGACGCGCTGGCCCATACGCTCCGACCGCACCCGCCGGAGGCTTTACGCTACGGGCGAAACGGATCGAACCCGTCCCGGGAAGTTGAGTCGGATACACTCAACTTCGGGCCGCTTCGGCAGCCGCGCCCGGGTGCGTCGCACCTCGGAGCGTACGAGGCCCGCATGCCGTGGACACCATTCCTGTCGGACATCAGAGGAGCAGGGGAACCGTGGACGTCAACCGTCTGACCACCAAGAGCCGAGAAGTGATCTCCCAGGCCGCGCGCACTGCGGCCGCCGGCGGCAACCCCGCCGTCGAACCCTGGCACCTCCTCGACGCGCTCCTCACCGTCGACGGCTCCACCGCGCCCGGCCTGCTCCAGCTCGTCGGCGTCACCCCCGGCACCGTCTCGGCCGAGACCGAGCGGCGCATCGACGAGCTCCCGTCGGCCTCCGGGCCCTCCGTGTCCGAGCCGTCCATGGCCCGCGAATCCCTGCGCGCCATCAACGCCGCAGACAAGCTCGCGACCGACTACGGCGACGAGTACGTCTCCACCGAGCACCTCCTCACCGGCCTCGCCCAGGCCGGCGGCGACGTCGGCACGTTCCTCGCCGCCCAGGGTGCCACCGAGAAGAAGCTCATCAGCGCCTTCCCGACCCTGCGCGGCGGCGACCGCAAGATCTCCACCGCCGACCCCGAGCAGGGTTACAAGGCCCTCGAGAAGTACGGCGTCGACCTCACCGAGACCGCCCGGTCCGGCAAGGTCGACCCGGTCATCGGCCGCGACACCGAGATCCGCCGCGTCATCCAGGTCCTGTCCCGCCGCACCAAGAACAACCCGGTGCTCATCGGCGAGCCCGGCGTCGGCAAGACCGCGATCGTCGAAGGCCTCGCCCAGCGCATCGTCGCCGGGGACGTCCCGGAGTCGCTGCGCGACCGCCGCGTCATCCTCCTCGACCTCGCCAGCATGATCGCCGGCGCCCAGTACCGCGGCCAGTTCGAGGAGCGCTTCAAGTCCGTCATGGAGGAGATCAAGTCCTCTGACGGTGAGATCATCCCGTTCATCGACGAGCTCCACACCATGGTCGGCGCCGGCAAGTCCGAAGGCTCCCTCGACGCCTCGAACATGCTCAAGCCCGCCCTCGCCCGCGGCGAGCTCCACATGATCGGCGCGACCACCCTCAACGAGTACCGCGAGCACATCGAGAAGGACGCCGCCCTCGAACGCCGCTTCCAGCAGGTGTACGTCGGCGAGCCCACGATCGAGGACACCGTCGCGATCCTCCGCGGCCTCAAGGAGCGCTACGAGGTCCACCACGGCGTGCGCATCACCGACTCCGCGCTCGTCGCCGCCGCGCAGCTCTCCGCCCGCTACCTCCCCGACCGCAGGCTGCCTGACAAGGCCATCGACCTCATCGACGAGGCCGCCAGCCGCCTGCGCATCGAGATCGACTCGCGCCCTGAGGAGATCGACACGATCGAGCGCGCGGTGCGCCGCCTCGAGATCGAGGAGACCGCCCTCCAGAACGAGAAGGACGACCCGGCCTCCGCCGAGCGCCTCGCGTCCCTTCAGCGCGAACTCGCCGACGAACGCGAGAAGCTCGCCGCCCTCTCCCGCCAATGGGAGTCCGAGAAGAACCGCATCGGCAAGGTCTCGGACCTGAAAGAGGAACTCGACGACCTCCGCACCCAGGCCGAACGCGCCGAACGCGAATACGACCTCGAGAAGGCCGCGCAGCTGCGCTACGGCCGTATCCCCGAGCTCGAGCAGCAGCTCACCGCCGCCGAGGCCGAACTCGCGAGCGCGGACACCGACCCTGCGGCCCAGCCGATGCTGAAGGAGGAGATCGACGCGGACGAGATCGCCGACGTCGTCTCCGCGTGGACCGGCATCCCCGCCGGCCGCCTCCAGGAAAGCGAGAGCCACAAGCTCCTCCACGCCGAGCAGGTCCTGGGCGAACGAGTGGTGGGCCAGCTCGAAGCCGTCACCGTCGTCTCCGACGCGCTCCGCCGCGCCAGGGCCGGCCTCTCGGACCCGAACCGCCCCACGGGCTCGTTCATCTTCGCGGGCCCCACGGGCGTCGGCAAGACCGAGCTCGCGAAAGCCCTGGCCGAGTTCATGTTCGACGACGACCGCGCCATGATCCGCATCGACATGGGCGAGTACACCGAGCAGCACTCCACGGCCCGCCTCATCGGCGCCCCGCCTGGGTACGTCGGCTACGAGGAGGGCGGCCAGCTCACCGAGCCCGTGCGCCGCCGCCCGTACTCGGTGGTCCTCCTGGACGAGGTCGAGAAGGCCCACCCGAGGGTCTTCGACACCCTCTTGCAGGTCCTGGACGACGGCCGCCTCACCGACGGCCAGGGCCGCACGGTCGACTTCCGCAACGTCATCCTCATCATGACCTCGAACCTCGGCTCCTCGGCCCTGGTCGACCCGCTGCTGGAGGACACCGCGAAGCACGACCAGGTCATGGCGGCCATCCGCTCGCACTTCAAGCCGGAGTTCCTGAACCGCCTGGACGACATCGTCATCTTCCACGCGCTCGAGCACGACCACCTGAAGTCGATCGTGGAAGTCCAGCTCCGCTTCCTGGAGCACCGCATGGAGACCCGCCGCCTCAAGCTCGCCGTCAGCGACGCCGCCAAGTCCTGGCTCGCCGACCGCGGCTTCGACCCGGTCTACGGCGCCCGGCCGCTGCGCCGCCTCATCCAGTCCGCCATCGGCGACCCGCTCTCCCGCGAAATCCTCGAAGGCAAGATCATCGACGGCGACACCGTCGAAGTCGGCGTGAGCGACAAAGGCGACAAACTCACCGTCTCCAGGAGCTGACACCGACATCGATCGCCGCAAACAATACGAATTCCTGCCTTAACGGAACCGCACGTCAGATGCTGCGACGACGCGTCTGACATTGGCACCGACCCGGCATTCCAGAGTGGTCTCAGCCGTCTACAGTCATGTTCAGCTTTCCCCCGGAAGGACCGAACATGACTGTCAGCAATCCCTCCGCAGTGAACCGCCGATGGTTCATGCGCCTCGTCGGCGGCGCCGCCGCGGCCGCCACCGGAAGTGCCGCCGGAGCCGTCGCGGTCGCGGGGTCGAGTGCCGCCGTCGAGCTGCCGCCGGGCACCGCCGTGGCGCAACGGCCGCACGGGAGCCCCGCCGAGCCCCCGCTCCCGCCGCTGCCGGAGCAGCTGGAGGGCGGCAGCGCCACGCCGCCGAGCAACCCGGTGCCCGAGCCGCGCAGCGCGCCGGAGGCCGAGTCGTTCGCCATGGACGACGTCCCGACCACGCTGCCGTTCGAGTTCAACCAGAACGGGTACCTCGCCGTCGTGGACCTGCCCGAGGCCATGCGGCCCTGGCGGGACCGACCCACGAGGTGGGAGAACGTCACCCCCAACACCCAGCACACGTACCTGGACGAGGAAGGCGTGATCCAGTATCGGCCCGACTGGGACGTGCCGGGCTACGACCAGCCCGTCACCCAGATCCAGTTCGGACTCGGCTGCATCTCCAGCTACCGCACCGAGCAGGACCCCGCCCGCAAGGAGCTGTTCCTGACCCGGGCGAAAGCCCAGGCCGGACGCCTGATCGAAACCCGGGTGGAGGCCCGCGGCGCCTGGTACTTCCCGTACCCCTTCGACTTCAGCTCCGCCACCCACAGCGGCGTCTCCTACAAGGCCCCCTGGTACTCCGGGATGGCCCAGGGCGAGTCGCTCAGCCTCTTCATCCAGCTCTCGGAACTCGACGGGGTCACCGACGAGGAGCGCACGCTGTACCGCGAGGCCGCCGACGCCGCCTTCGCCTCCCTGCTCCGCGGCGACGACGGCACGCCCTGGGTCGTCCACCGCGACCGGTCCGGGTACCTGTGGATCCAGGAGTACCCGAGCAGCACGCCGGGCACCGGGGACTTCACCTACAACGGCATGATCTTCGCGATCTTCGGCCTGTGGGACTACGTGCGGGCCACCGGCAACGAGCTCGCCGCGGCGCTCTTCGACGGCTCGTGCACGACGATGGACCGCTTCTACCCGCTGCTGCGGAACCCGCGCTGGATCTCCTTCTACTGCCAGCAGCACCGGGTCCCCACCGTGTCGTACCACCAGCACGAGATCAACTTGTACCGGCAGCTCAGCTGGCAGACGGGCGTTCCCGCCTTCGCCCAGAAGGCCGAGCAGCTCACGGACGACTACCCGTGGCCCTCGCTGGCCCAGGGCTGCAACATCGCGTTCGCCGCGGGCACCCACACCTTGTACAAGCTCGACACCGACGCTGACGGCGACTACGTCGCGTCGAAGGGCGACGCTGAGCTCGACCGCAAGACGGTGACGTTCACCCGCGCCACCCAGGCGCCCGCGAACCGGCGCCGACGGATCAAGGACCGCGGCATCTACTACCGGATCTCCGCCGGCGCCTACACGGGCTGGTGGGTCGGCGAGGCCTACCCGAAGGCCTACCTGGTCGGCGAGTACCTGCCGGTCGTGTGCTACCCCGCCCGGACGCTCACCTTCCCCGCGAACACCGAAGTCGACTGCTTCACGCTCGGAGCGGACGGCCGCTTCGACACCACCCGCACCGTCTCCTTCACCAAGAACTCCAACGCCCCCTTCGACAGGCGTTCCATCGTCAACGGCAGGCCGATGTACCGCATCTCCGGCGGCTACCTCACCGGCTACTGGGTCTGGTACGGCCACGTCACCGTCGACGGGAACTGACCGCAAGAGCCTGACGCCCGGGTCCCGCAACAGCGAGGCCCGGGCGTCGGTGGTCCTTCGTCGCTGTTCAGTCGCACCGGCGTCTGCCGAAGGCAAGAGCACTATGGAATGAAAAACCGCGGTTTCCCGGAATAACCCGTCATCATTGGTCATAGTGCGTAGATGGCCGTTCCTGAACCACTGGGCCTGACACGTCGCACCGTCCTCACCGGTGCGGCAGCCCTCCTCGCCGCCGGAACCGCGGGTCTCACCGCCGCGCGACCAGCCCGCGCGGCGAACCTGCCGCAGATCCGCGCCGCCGCAGCGGGCTGGATCGGACGGGGCGGCGAACTCCTCGTCCTCACCGCCGACCCCGCGACCGAAGCCGACTACGCGCTCCGCCTGCTCAAAGCGACCGAGAACCCTGCCAGCGGCGCCGAACTCGGCCCGCCGCTCCCGCTCCCGCTGCCCTCCGGGTTCCACCCGCATTCGATGGCCGCGCTCGGCGACACGCTCTGGATCACCGGCGCGACCGAACTCGCGCCCGACCAAGCCCGGCCCGCGCTCGTCCGCGTCCGCGACTCAAGGACCGCGTACGCCGATCTGCCCGTGCCGAAGGCGATCCGCTCCGGTATCGCCACCGCCATCACGCCGGTCGGCGACCGCGGCCTCGCCGTCGCCATCGAAGGCTGCCCCGACCAGCACCTGGCCGTCATCACCCGCGCCCACCTCGCCCGCACCGCCGACGCCGGCCGCACCTGGACGGAGCGGCCGCTCGCCACCGGCCTCGGCGAGGGTTACGGCACCGTCCTCACCTCGCACGACGGCGGCCTCTTCGTTGCGATCGGCAGTGGTGAAGGCGCCCAGGCGATCCACACCGCCGGTGCCCGGACCGCACTGACCCGGGCCGCGACGATCAGCGACGCCGGCCGCCCGATGGCCGCCGTCGCCGCGGCCGACCACGTCAGCGTCTTCTCCGATCACCTCGGGACCGTCACCGAGACCCGCTTCACCGCCGCGGGCGCGCCCCTCGAAGCCGCCCCCGCGTGCGCGTGCCAAGGCGAGATCCACGCCGTCCCGGGCAGACCCGGCACCTGGCTCGAGACCGACGGCCAGACCATCCACATCAGAGGCGCCAGCTGACGCACCGGCACGGCGAAGGAGGACCCATGGCATTCCCCAGCAGCAGCACCGCATTCGCGCGCTCGACCTGCGACTACCCCGACATCACGCGCGACTGGCTCCACCAGAGCGCGCTCAAGACCCGCTACCGCACCGCCTTCGACGGGGACGGCAACGGCGTCCACCCCTCCACCACCTCGTTCACCATGCACGAGGAGGCCCACGCCAAGGCCGGCCTGGTCATCCGCGACCTCCACAACCTCGGCGCGAAGTACGCCCGCAGCGAAGGCCCCTGGACCTACCGGTGGACCGGCCTCGCAGGCGCCAAAGTCTGCAAACCCGGCTACCACCGCTACGGCGCCGCCATCGACTTCACCCGCTTCGACTGGGGCTCAGGGCACTACGTCGACACCGCGCTCCACGGCAAGGACAGCCGCCTCTACATGCGGCGCCGCTACCTCGCCGTGATCGCGACCTGCCGCAAGCACTTCGGCACCGTCCTCCACTGCAACCACGACCCTGACGGCTCCCACTGGAACCACATCCACGTCGACCGCGGCCGCCAGGCCGTCGCCGCCAACTGGGGCTACCAGACCGACACGACCATCATCCAGTGGGCCGCAAGGGATCTCGCGGGCGTGAAGGACATGCCCATCGACGGCGACTTCGGCCCCAAGACCAAGCGCGGCTACGAGCTGCTGCGCGAAAAGTTCGGGACGGGCGGCGTCGACCCGACCGCCTCCGGCGGCAACTTCCGGGTCTGGCTCGACCTCATCGGCCGCCACGGCATCGCCGACAAGCCCGCCGGCACGTTCCGCGCCACCACCGCAACGGCGACCGAGACCGCCGCCGCGAGCGACTGACCGAGACCCGCCCGCACCAGTAAGGAGCAAGCCTTGGACGACCCGCACCGGACCGGCAACGGCCGCAAGCACTTCGCCATCGCCCTGGTGCTCGCAGGCGTGCTCGCCGCCTGCGACCTCGACGCGTCCGGTGACGGCGCCGACGCCGGCGTGTTCTACGCCTTGGGCGACGACCACCGGCTCTACCGCTGGGACCCGGGCGCCGAGGCCGACGGCACCGAGGACGAGTCCGCAGGCGTCGAACCCGTGCTCGACCTCAGCGGCGTCTGGGACGGCGAAGGCGACGTCGGCACCGTCCTGCGCGCGTCCCTTAGCATCGACCCGAGCGGTCGGCACGCCGCGTGGGTCGCCGGGGCGAGTCCCGGTGCGTCGCTCATGTTCGGCGACCTCGAGACCGGCGAGATCACCACCGCCGTCCAGTACCCCGTGGACCACGCGTGCATCGACCCCGCCTGGTTGCCCGACGGCTCCGCGATCCTCGCCCACCGCGCCCCGGTCTGGGGCACCGAGACCGCCGCGGGCGACGAGATCCCCTTCCCCGTCACGACCTGGGGCGCCACCGAATGGCACTCGCCCGACGCCGGACAGCTGCCCACCACTGTGGACCTGGACCCGCACGGTTGCCGGATGCGCTGGTACACCGCCGAAGACGGCTCGGCCCAGGCGATCTACCACGACCTCGCGTTCAACTACCTCTACCGCGTCGACGCGAACGGCGATGTGCTGCAAACGATCCCGCTGTCGAGCCTGGCCGGAGCGCGGACGCTCACCATCGGGCTCGTCGGCGTCGACCCGACCGGCCGCTACGTGTGCGTCGTCGACGGCTACACGCCCGACAGCGCCGCCAAGGGCGGCTTCACGATTCGCGCCGAATCCGGCACCCGCGTGCTCGACCTCGACTCAGGCGAAGCGGTCGGCCCCGACGAAGCCCGATGCACCACCCTCCACGAGGACGGCTTCGTCTCCCGCAGCGACGCCTCGGTCGCCTTCATCGGCTACGACGGCGACAACCGCTGGACCACCGAGCTTCCCGAACCGATCGCCGAATCGCCGGTCCTGTACTTCTTCCCCGACGGGTCCTGAACGGTCCGGCATAGAATCGCGGGCGTGAACCGCGTCATCGGCATCCGCCGCCACCCGCTCAAATCGGCCGCCGCCGAGCTTGTGACCGAGGCGTTCATCGGCAAGCACGGCCTCGACGGCGACCGCACCTGGACCTGCCTCGACGCCGACGGCACCATCGGCAGCGCCAAGCAGCCGCGCCTGTGGGGAACCCTCCTCGACGTCAAGGCCTTCTTTCAACCGGCCCAAGGCGACACCCCGGGCACTGTCCACATCGAAGCTCCCGGTGCGGCCCCCGCGCTAGCAGGCACCGCGGAGGCCGACAAGGCCGTCTCGGCGTGGCTCGGCCGACCCGTCCGCCTCACCCGCAGTGCGCCCCAACAGCTCAAACGCCACCACTGGTGGCCCGACGAGCCCGGCATGATCCCCGACTGGGCCGCCGACAAAACGCCCGGCGACGATGACATCGTCACCGCGGGCCACGACGCCGAAGGCGGCCGCTTCTTCGACTACGGCCCCGTCCACCTCGTCACCACCGGTGCCCTGGAACGGCTCAGCGCCGAGCACGGCCGGGAGGTCGACCCGACCCGCTTCCGCCCCAACCTCATCCTCGACCTCCCCGAGGACCCCGAACCGGGCCAGCGCATCGCCATCGGTCCCGATGCCGTCCTCGAAGTGGCGATCCCGACCCCGCGCTGCGTCATCCCGTCCCTCGCCCACGGCGACGCGCTCGCCGACCGCGCGCTCCTCAAGACCCTCGCCGCGCACCACCGCATCGACGTCCCCGCCTTCGGCCGCGCCACCTGCTTCGGCCTCTACGCCAACGTGCTCGCGGTAGGCACGGTCACCATCGGCGACCGTGTCACCGCCGCAGCGCAGTGAACGGCCCGTCCAGCGCTGAGCGCCGAACGGGCCGTCCACGAGCTCGTCGAAGCCGGTCGCGAAATACCGCCGGCCTTGCAACCTGTCGCGCAATGCCGCTGAACTAGTTGAAACCGGTCGCGTAGTACCGCGCCTTGTAGAACTCCGCGCCGCTGCGCGTCCGGTCGGCCGACTGCGAGAACACCACCGTCGGGCTGCCCCAGTCGCGCGAGCCGGCGTTGTCGCCGCGCACGTAGAAGTACTCGCCCGTGCGCATCTTCACGTACGCCTTGATGCGCGTGGTCGTGTGCAGCGTCGTCTTCGACAGCGTCGACTTGCTGATCGAATAGACCCCGTACGAGTCCGAGACCAGCAGCCGGTCGGAGTTCGAATAATCCGGCTGCAGGTCGTGCCCGAGCCCCGAGAGCGCCACCTTCTTGCTGGTCGCGCTGATCCGCACGTTCCGGTACGTGCCCGACACCTTGTACGCCTGCACGACCTTGTTCCCGCAGGCCCACAGCAGCTTGTTGTTCGGGTCCCACAGCACGCCGTGCGCGCCCGCGAGCGTCACCCGCTGCACCTGCGCGAGCGTCGACGGATTCGAGACCGCCGTCGGCCCGTACACCGTCAGATACCCGTCGGACGAGGCCGCCACGAACGCGCCGATGTCCGGGATGCGCTCCAGCGCATGCGGGTTCCCACCCGGCGTCGCGCTCCATAGGACATCATTGAGTTCCTGGTCCTTCTCGTCGGTGATGTTCCAGATCCCGACCCGCCCGCCCGACGCCGCGGCCAGCCCGATCGCCCCGAACTGCGCCGTGTCCCGAATCCGGCAGTCGGACAGGTTCGCCCACCCGCCCGTGCCCGGGCTCCACGACTTGTACCGGTTGGCGTCGCTGAACGCCGCGTTCTTGTCGAACACCATCACCTTGTTGGCGACCTGCTCGGTCACCATCACCTTGAAGTTCGCCGTGTCCGCCGACGCCACACCGGCCCCGACCACCCCGGCCGCCGCCAACGGCGCCCCAATGGCCGCCACCCGCAGAAAACTCCGCCGTCTCATGCTGCTCCTCATGGGGGTAGGAAGCGTCCGCACCCAACCCAGGCCGCGAACCACCCACCAGTGTGCGACACCCGAACCAGTCCAAAGCAACACGCGCCCTCTGGCCGCCCCAGCAGCAATGGCCCCGAGAACCAGAAAAGCCAGGTCCGGAGACCTGGCTTTCGTTGGTGCGCCGCGAGGGATTCGAACCCCCAACCTTCTGATCCGTAGTCAGATGCTCTATCCGTTGAGCTAGCGGCGCAGGTCGGCTTGATCGTTTCGATCAGGACCGGGCATAACCTTACCTGGGGCGAAAACCGATCTGCAACCGGGTATGCGGATGTGCGCTGGGTCATTGCGCATGGTTTGGGCTGTCCGTGGGATTCGAACCCACGGTCAGCGGGCGTTCAGCAGTTGTCGAGGACGGTCTTCGCCAGGGCTCGCCAGGCGGCGGGGAGGGCCTCGGCGCGTTCGGGGAGGGGGGCGTTCGCTGCGGCCCATACTGCGGCTTCGGCCTCGGTGACCTCGTCGCCGAGCAGGTAGCGCTCGACGAAGGCCGCGCGGTGCTCGTGGCCGGGGAAGAAGTAGCCGCCCGCCGCGAAGAGCGCGACGTAGGCGCGGTGCAATCCCGCGGTGAGGGTCTCGGCCAGCTCCCAGGGGTCGGCGGCGTCGCCCAGGCGCTTGGCCAGGGTCTCGACCTCGCCGGCCACGGCCTCGCGGGAGGCGTCGGCCAGGGCCTGCGGGAACTCGGTGACCTCGGCGCGGGCCTTCGAGCCCAGTTCGGAGTCGTCGGCGAGGAGGGTGCCCTCGGCGAAGCGGGCGATGACGTGCAGGGGCTCGTCGCCGGGGTGCTGCCAGCCCTCGCCGCGGTCGAGGGCCTCCAGGTCGGATTGGAAGCGCGCGACCGTGAGGTGCACGGCCTCGTCGCTGGCGTCGGCGGGGACGGTGTCGGTCTCCCACACGCAGACCAGTTCGGCCTCCTCCCCGAAACCGGACAGGGCGGGGCCGTGCGCATAGGCGAACGCGAGGCGCTCGTCGTCGTTGATCTCGGCGAGGACGTCGGTGGAGAGCCTCAGGACCGCGTTGGGAAGGGACATGCCGCAATTGTGGCCGTTGTTCGCAACCGCGTCTACCCGTACGTTCGTACGCGCACGCGGTGATTCCGGCCATGCGGCCGGGCGCAGTGGAACACGCTGATCGGCGGAGGGCTCATGTCGTAAGGGCCGGTTAGCATGTCCACATGGCATCACCCACCGGCCGCGTCGGCACCGATCTCGAGCCGGGCGCGGTCGCCGCCTGGCGGGCCCACTCCCAGCGGCTCTGGGGCGAGCGCTTCGCCACACCCCTGGACGCGTTCAGGCACCTGGGCGCGGTCCAGTCCCAGGAGTTCCAGCCCTCGAAACTCACCCCCGCCATGCGCACCCGCCCCGACGCCGAGGGCCTGGCGTTCGCGGGCGTCGACGCGGTCGACGCGCTCATCGAGAAGGGCGCGGTGATCCGCACCCACGTGCTGCGTCCGACCTGGCACACCGTCCCGGTCGAGGACATGCGGATGATGCTCGGGGCCACCGCCCACCGGGTCATGCAGGTCGCCGGCACGCAGTTCCGCAGCCTCGGGCTCAGTGAGGCCGAGCTGCTGCTCGGGGACGAGGCGCTCGCGGCGGCCACCGCCGGCGGGCGGCACCTGCTGCGCGAGGAGGCGTCCGAGGCGCTGGCGGCCGCCGGGATCGCCGACCCGACCGGGATGCGCCTCATCCACCTGCTCTTCCACGCTGAACTGGAGTCGGCGATCTGCTCGGGCACGCCGAAGGGCGGCAAGCAGACCTACGCGAACTTCGACGAGCGCGTCCCGGCCGGATCGGTCGATCAGGACGAGGCGGTCCGGGCGCTGGCGCTGCGGTTCTTCACCTCGCGCGGGCCCGCCACCGTCAAGGACTTCACGCGCTGGGCGACCTTGAAGGTGGCCGACGCGAAGGCGGCGATCGACGGGCTCGGGCTGGAGGAGCTGCGGGTCGGCGAGCGGGTGCTCTACTACGTGCAGGAGCCGCCGGCCGGGCGCGATGCGGGCCCGGTGGTGGACTTCGTGCAGGGCTTCGACGAGATGATGTGCTCGTACACGGACACGAAGGAGTTCGTGACGCACCACTCGGTGCCGCCGACGCGGTTCCCGGGCCGGGCGCGGTACACGTCGGTGATCCTGCTGGACGGCCAGGTGATCGGCAGTTGGAAGGCGACGCTGAAGCGCGAGAGCGTGCTGCTCGAGACGTGGCGGGTCCGGGGGTTCACGGCCGCCGAGATCGCGGCGCTGCGCCGCGGCGCGGACCGGCTGCGGGCCTGGTACGGCAAGCCGGAGATGGAGCTCGTGCTCGACCACGAG
Source organism: Glycomyces sp. NPDC021274 (assembly GCF_040641195.1). Taxonomy (NCBI): domain Bacteria; kingdom Bacillati; phylum Actinomycetota; class Actinomycetes; order Glycomycetales; family Glycomycetaceae; genus Glycomyces; species Glycomyces sp. NPDC021274. Next base: position 161,842 of record NZ_JBFADC010000005.1, read on the forward strand.
GACTGACACTGCGTAAGCGGGCAAATCCGGAATGACGGATATGTTCCGTACGCAGTGCCCCCGTTCAACAACCTGTACCTCGCCGGTACGACAACCCGCGTGAACGCGAAACGGCCTCGCTCGCACTGCGAGCGAGGCCGTTTCGTCAGTACTACTAGAGGCGGCCGAGGGCCTCGGCGAACGGGGCGAGTCCCATCGAGCCGAGGTTCAGCGCGTCCGAGTGGAACTGCTTGAGCGAGAAGTCGGCGCCCTTGCGGGCCTTGTAGTCCTCGCGGGCCTGCATCCACAGGCGCTCGCCGACCTTGTACGACGGGGCCTGGCCGGCCCAGCCGAGGTAGCGGTTGACCTCGAAGTGGAGCATGTCGTCCTCGATCGTGCGGGTGTGGGCCCGCATGAACTCGAACATCTTCTCGCCGTCCCAGGTCTCGCCGGCGCGCCAGCCGAACGGGTTGTCCTCGGGGATGGCGAACTCGCAGTGGAGGCCGATGTCGACCACGACGCGGGCGGCGCGGAACGCCTGCGCGTCGAGCATGCCGAGGCGCCCGGCCGGGTCCTCGTCGTAGTAGCCGAGCTCGTCCATGAGCCGCTCGGAGTAGAGCGCCCAGCCCTCGCCGTGGCCCGAGCACCACATCATCTGGCGCTGGAAGCGGTTGAGGAGCTCGATGCGGGCCATGGTCTGGCCGACCTGGAGGTGGTGGCCCGGCACGCCCTCGTGGTACACAGTGGACTTCTCACGCCACTTGCCGAACAGCTTCTGGCCCTCCGGCACCGACCACCACATGGCGCCGGGACGGGAGAAGTCCTCGCTCGGCCCCGTGTAGTAGATCGCCCCGTCCTCGGTCGGCGCGATCTTGCAGTCGATCGTGCGGATCTGCTCGGGGATGTCGAAGTGCTTGTCCGCGAGGTCGGCGATCGTGGAGTCGGCGAGGTCCTGCATCCAGTCGCGGAACACGGCCTTGTCGGTCATGTTCTCGTTGGGGTCCTGGTCCAGGAACGCCACGACCTCCTCGATCGACGCGCCGGGCTTGATGCGCTCGCAGGTCGCGCGCATGTCGTCCTCAATGCGGGCCAGCTCCTGCCAGCCCCACGCGTAGGTCTCCTCGAGGTCGATCGCGGAGCCGATGAAGTAGCGGGACGCGCGCGAGTACCGGTCGCGGCCCACCGCGTCGTTCTTGGGCGCCTGCGGGGCCAGCTCCTCGCGCAGGAACAGCGCGAACTTCGTCGCGGCGTACCGGGCGCGGGTCGCGCCGTCGCTCAGGGCGATGCGCAGCGGGCCGGTCTTGATCGGCTCCCCGTCCACGGTGACCCCGTTGACCAGGTTCGCCCAGAAGTCGGTCTCGATGCCTTTGGCGCCGTTCCAGTTGTCGCAGTGCGTGGCGACCTCGAGGACCTGCCGCTCGGCGGCGACGCGGCCCGCGGCGGCCTCGGCGCGCAGCGTCTCCGTGTACTGCTCGAACGCGGTGGGGACGGCCTCGAGGCGGGCTGCGATGTTGCGTGCGGCCTCCTCGCCGTCCTTCGGCATGAGGTCGAAGATCTGGCGCACGCTGTGCACGGGGGAGGCCAGGACGTTGAGGCTCAAGTAGGTGTCGCCCGTTTCGTGGCGCTCCATCTGGAGGCGCAGGCGCTCCAGGATGGCGTCCTTGGCGACGCGCTCGCGCTCGTCGACCGGCTCGGCGGCTTCCAGGTCGGCGATCGCCTTGCGGGTCAAGGCGGCCTCGGCCTCGAGCCCGGCGGGCGAGAGGTCGTCGATCTCGTGGTCGTGTCCGGGGACGCCCATGCTCGTTGCCGTGAGGGGGCTCAGGGCGATGACGTCCTCTACGTACTGGTCGGCGATGCGATCGATGCTTCTCATGGAGTGGACTTTACGCGAGGGCGCCGGGCGAGCGCGACCTCGCTTTCGACCGCTTCGAGCCATCCGCCGGCCGCGCCCAGCTCCATGAGCGACGCCCTCGTGAGCGGGATGCGCTGCGCCGCTTCAGGTTCGGGCGGCCAGTCGGCACGGAGTGCGCGGGCCCGGTCGAACCATTCACTGATTGAGTTCGGCCGATCGGTGTAGGCGTCCAGGTCCGCCGCCGCAGCGTCCAGCTGCACGGCGAGGTCCTCCACGGCCGCCATGAGCTGCTCCCGGTTGCCTTCGCACATCCCGGTGAACAGCGCGGTCGGGCTGGCCGCGACGCGGGTGCCGTCCCGGAACGAGCCGGCCGCGAGCGTGCGGGCCAGCGGCTCGTCGGCGACGTGCACGAGCGCGGCGGCGACCAGGTGCTCGAGGTGCGAGATGCGGGCGGCGGCCCGGTCGTGGTCGGCGGCCGTGGCAGGCACGACCTGCGCGCCGATCGATGTCCACAGCCCGGCGAGGGCCGTCCAGTCCGCGAGGTCGGTGCCCGTTTCGAGGCACAGCACCCACTTGCGGCCCTGGAACAGGCCCGCCTCGGCGGCGCCGAACCCGGCGGTCTCCTTGCCCGCCATGGGATGCCCGCCCACGAACCGGTGGCGCGCGAAGATCCGCGCGGGCTCGGCCTTCACCGAGGAGACGTCGGTGACCAGGCCGGTGTAGCCGTCCAGGGTCGCGGACGCGACGGCGGCGAGGTGGCGGAACGGGGCGGCCACGACCGCGAGGTCGGTGTCCGCGAGCGCGGCCGGGTCGGCGGTGACGGGGAAGTGCGCGGCGGCGGCCTCGCGGGTGGCCGGGTCCGGGTCGAGGCCGAGCACGTCGTGCCCGGCGTCGGCCAGGGCCAGCGCGGCGGAGCCGCCGATGAGGCCGAGCCCGATGACCGCGACGCGCATCAGAGGTAGAGCCCCGTGCCGTCGTTGTCGACGCGCTTGGCGGCGACCGCGTGGATGTCGCGTTCGCGCAGGAGGATGAAGGTGCGGCCCTGCATCTCGACCTCGGCCTTGTCCTCGGGGTCGAACAGGACGCGGTCGCCGGTGACGACCGAGCGCACGAGCGGCCCGACGCCCACGGCTTCGGCCCAGTGCAGGCGCCGGCCCATGGCGGCGGTGGCGGGGATGACGATCCCGGCGGCGGAGCGGCGCTCGGAGTCCGCGTCCTCGCGCACGAGGAGGCGGTCGTGCAAGAGCCGGACCGGCAGGCCGGTCGTGGAGTCCAACGGTGTATCGGTCACAACGCGCCAGCTTACCGGCAGCGGTGGCCGGGCGCGAAATGCGAGCGGGGAGTCTCACGTCCGCCCCCGGGGTCGGGGGTGTCGGATCCCCGCGCCCCTGAACACAAGGGTGCCCTGCGGGTACGACACTTCGCCCGCCGCCCGCGAGCCGCCGCCCCGCCGCGGGGTGCCCACGGGCACTCGGTACAGGCTGCTGTATCGGCGCAGTCGCACCCAACCGGTACGGTACGTGTTGACGTTGCACCCACCTCCTTCCGGAGGAACCGTCCTTGGAGAGACCGTGAGCCGATTCCGCCGCACCACCGCCCGGGCACGTCAATTGTGGATCGGCATGCGTCTCAACCCGGTCGCCGAACGGGCGCTGGCCCGGCGTGACGAACCGGTCGAGGACGACATCGAGATCCCCAGCGGCATACCGCCGGAACTGGACCAGTCCGGCGACGGCGAGCGCCCCGAACGCGACTTCGTCCCCACGGGCCTGGCGGTCGGCGCGGCCTGGTCCTGGCGGCTTCTCATCATCGGCGCCGCGATCGCCGTGGTCCTCTACCTGCTCAGCTACGTCACCACGGTCGTCATCCCCGTCGCGATCTCCTTCCTCCTGGCCGCCATGCTCCAGCCGCCCGCGGCGTGGCTGATCCGCAAAGGCTGGAACAAGTCCCTCGCCTCGATCCTCATGCTCGTGGCCGGGCTCGCCGCCGTCGGCGCGATCCTCACGTTCGTCGTCCAGCAGTTCATCGCCGGCATCCCCGACTTCTACGACTCGATCGTCACCGGCCTCCGCGACACCCAGGCCTGGCTCGAATCCGGCCCCTACGGCCTCAACGGCGCCCAGGTCGCCGAGATCGTCGCGAACATCCAGGACAACATCACCAACTGGTACGACGAGAACCAGCAGGCCATCGTCCAGACCGGCGTGGACGTCGCCACCTCCACCGCCTCCGGCCTCGGCAACTTCGCGGCAGGCCTGTTCCTGGTCCTGTTCACGACCTACTTCTTCATCCGCGACGGCCGCCGCATCTGGACCTTCCTCACCGGGATGCTCCCGCGCACCGCCTCAGAGCCGCTGCGCTACGCCGGCGGCGCCGGCTGGTCGACCCTCGTGCAGTACATGCGCACCATCGTGGTGGTCGCCGCAGTGGACGCGATCTTCATCGGCCTGGGCCTGTACCTCCTCAAGGTGCCGCTGTGGCTGCCGCTGACCACGCTGATCTTCCTCGGCGCGTTCATCCCGATCATCGGCGCCACGATCTCGGGCATCGTCGCCGTCGTCGTGGCCCTCGTCGGCGCCCCGAACGGCCTCGTCACCGCGCTCATCGTCCTCGGCATCGTCCTCGCGGTGCAGCAGCTCGAGTCGAACCTGCTGCAGCCCTTCCTGATGAGCCGCGCGGTCAAACTCCATCCACTCGCGATCGTCCTCGCCGTCACCGCGGGCGGCTTCGTGTGGGGCATCATCGGCGCCCTCGTCGCCGTGCCGCTCCTGGCGATCGTCAACGGCACCGTCCGCGCCCTCAACCGCTACCGCGAGGCCCGCCGCGAAGCCCAGTCCCGCGGCCTCGAAGGCGAGGACGCCACCGCCGAAGCGGTCAGAGTCAGCGCCGCCGCCAGTGCAGCAGAGCGGGCCCGCCGCGCCGCCGGCTCCAAGGGCACCGGCAAAGACAGCACTGACACCGGCGAGCAGGCGGCGCAGGAGGCATGAGCACCAACGCCACGGTCACTGAAGTCCCCGCCCAGCCCGCTCCGAAAGCCGCCACCAAAGCCGAACGGGACGCCCTCGCCATCCTGGACGCCGCCGTCGCGGCCACCCCGCACGGGCAGGCCCGTGAAGGCCAGCGCGAGATGTGCGCGGCCGTCGCCAAGGCCGTCGATTCCGGCGAGCACCTGCTGGTCCAGGCCGGCACCGGCACCGGCAAGTCCCTCGCCTACCTGTGCGCGGCGCTCGCCGCGGGCAAGCCCGTGGTCGTCTCGACCGCCACGCTCGCGCTCCAGCACCAGCTCGTCGCCGTCGACCTGCCGCGCCTGGTCGAGGCCGTCGCGCCCCTTCTGGGCCGCACGCCGACCTTCGCGCTCCTCAAGGGCCGCCACAACTACATCTGCAAGCGGAAGATCGCGGGCGAAGAGGACGAGGACGACGGCGCGATCGAGGGCACCGAGACCCTGAAATGGGCCGGGCAGCAGGCGTCCTTCGCCAAGCAGGTGCAGCGCCTCTTCGACTGGGCGGGCGACACCGACACGGGCGACCGCGACGACCTCGACCCGGGCGTCTCCGACCGCGCCTGGAAGCAGGCCTCCACCTCCTCCACCGAGTGCCCCGGCGCGAAGGACTGCGCGCAGGGCCCCGACTGCTTCGCCGAGTGGGCCCGCGCCAAAGCTCATGAGGCGGACATCGTCGTCACCAACCACGCCCTGCTCTCGATCGACATGATGAACGAGCGCAGCGTCCTGCCCGAGCACGCCGTGCTCATCGTGGACGAGGCCCACGAGCTGGTCGACCGCGTCACCTCGGCCGCCCGCGCCGAGCTCCACCCTGCCCGGCTGCGCTGGCTCGCCCAGCGCGGGCGCCGCCTCATCGACCCCGATGTGGCCGACCAGGTCCGGGAGGCCGCGGACGCGCTCGAGGGCGCGCTCACCGCGGCCGGTGAGCGGCGGTTCTCCGGTGAGCTGCCCGCGCCGCTCGTGGAGGCGCTCAACCTGATCAACGGCGCGTGCGTGAAGGCCACCACCCACCTGTCCACGCTCGACGCGGAGACGAAGAAGCAGTTGAGCGCCCAGCAGCTCAAGGCCGGGCTCGTGGAAACGATCGAGACCGCGGGGCGCTGCATCGGCCCGGCGGGGGACGACGTGATCTGGGCGGAGCCGAACGGCCCGCAGCTGGTCGCCGCGCCGCTCTCGGTGGGCGGCCTGCTCTCGGCGATGCTCTATGAGGACCGCACGGTGATCGCGGCGTCCGCGACGCTGACGCTCGGGGGCCGGTTCGACATCGTGGCGCGCAACATCGGTCTGCCCGCCGACGGCCACGGCTGGACGTCACTTGACGTCGGCTCGCCGTTCGACTACCGCAAGCAGGGCATCCTCTACGTGGCGGCGTCGCTGCCGCGCCCGACCGCGTCGGGCCTGTCGGCCGAGTCCGGCAAGGAGCTGCTGCGCCTGGTCGAGGCGAGCCGCGGGGCGGCCCTCGGCCTGTTCTCGTCGAAGAAGGCCGCCGAGGCGGCGGCCGAACTGCTTCGCGCCCAGACCGACTACGACATCCTGCTCCAGGGCGAGGAGACGCTCGGGAGCCTCGTGAAGCGGTTCAAGGAGGAGGAGTCGACCTGCCTCCTGGGGGTCATGAGCCTCTGGCAGGGCGTGGACGTGCCGGGGATGACCTGCCGCCTCGTGGTGGTGGACCGGATTCCGTTCCCGCGCCCGACCGAGCCGCTGACGGCGGCGCGTTCGGAGGCGGCGGACGCGGCGGGCCGCTCGGGCTTCGCCGAGGTGTCGGTCCCGGCCGCGGCGATCCGGCTCGCGCAAGGAGCGGGGCGGCTGATCCGCCGCACGTCGGACCGCGGCGTGGTCGCGATCCTCGACTCGCGGCTGGAGACGAGCCGCTCGTACGGGAAGTTCATGCGGGATTCGCTGCCGCCGTTCTGGTACACGACGAAGTCGGATTCGGTGGTGGCCGCGCTGGGTCGGCTCGCCGACACCGCGAACGACTGATTAGACGCGGGCGGCCCGGGGAACCCGTCTTCTCGGCATGGCAGGAGCACCGCAGTGCGGCGCTTGAGTGGTGCCTCCCGAAGTTAAAGGTGAACGCAAGGTGAATTCAAATGAAACCTTTGCATAACCCCAGCTTGGAGCGGTTTCGTGGATTCACACACACGAGACATCGCGAGCTTGTGTCGAGTTCACCTGGATGTTAACTTCGCGGTGACGATTTCCACCCGTCCCCTGAGCCGATCGGTACAGTGAGGACAGTCAAACCGACCGAAAGCAGGGGTGCCCAGTGCGGTTCTCGCTGAAGCCTCAGGACGACACGTTCTACGCCTTCTTCAATGACGCGGCAGACAACATCCGCCGCGGCGTGGCGATCCTGGCCGAACTGGGAGACGAGTCGGCTGACTACCAGAAGATCTCCGAGCGCCTCGTCGACGTCGAGCACGACAACGACCAGCTGACCCACCGGCTGTTCAACAAGATCAACTCGACGTTCGTGACCCCGATGGACCGCACGGACATGTACCACCTGGCCGGCAAGCTCGACGACATCCTCGACCACATCGAGGCCGCCGCCAACCTGGTCTACCTCTACGGCCTCTCCGAGCTCCCCGACCTGCCGCGCGAGATGATCGAGCAGATCACCGTGCTCGGCGCCCAGGCCGACCTCCTCGCCGAGTACATGCCGAAGCTCAAGGGCCTCAACGAGGGCATGAAGGAGTTCTGGGTCGAGTGCAACCGCCTCGAGAACGACGGCGACCGCGCTTACCGCATGCTCCTGGTGCGCCTGTACTCCGGCGAGTACCCGGCGCTGACGGTCATGAAGCTGAAAGAGGTCGCCGACGAGCTCGAAGCCGCGTGCGACTCCTTCGAGTCGGTCTCCAACGTCGTCGAGTCGGTCTACGTCAAGGAATCCTGAACGTGGACAGTGTGTTCATCGCGGTCGCGGTCTGCATCGCCGCGGCCCTCCTCTTCGGCTACACCAACGGGTTCCACGACTCCGCGAACGCCATCGCCACCTCGATCTCGACCCGGGCGCTCAAGCCCCGGGTCGCACTCGGCATGGCCGCGATCGGCAACTTCGTCGGCGCGCACCTCGGCGGCAAGGTCGCGGCGACCGTGGCCAGCGGCCTGGTGGAGCTCCCCGACGGCATCGACGGCATCCTGATCGTCATCGCCGGCCTCTTCGGCGCGATCGCCTGGAACTTCACCACCTGGTACTTCGGCCTCCCCACATCCTCCTCGCACGCCCTGTTCGGCGGCATGGTCGGCGCGACCATGGCCGGCGGCGCGGTCGTCCTCTGGGGCGGCATCCTCGACAAGATCGTGCTCCCCACGATCGTCTCCCCGCTCGTCGGGTTCACCCTCGGCTTCCTCGTCATGATCGCCGTGTACTGGCTCTTCCGGCGCGGACGCCCCGACAAGCTCAACCGCGGCTTCCGCCACGCCCAGACCGCCTCCGCCGCCGCGATGGCCATCGGCCACGGCATGCAGGACGCCGCCAAGGTCATGGGCATCATCATCCTGGCCCTCTCGGTCGGCGGGTACTACACCGACGCCGAGCCGATCCCCGAATGGGTCTACCTCGCCAGCGCCGCCGTCATGGCCGCCGGCACCTACGCGGGCGGCTGGCGCATCATCAAGACCATGGGCCGCAAGATCATCGACCTCGGCCCGCCTCAGGGCTTCGCGGCCGAGACCGTCGCCAGCGCCGTGCTCTACGCGAACACGTTCCTGCTCGGCGCGCCCATCTCGACCACCCACACGATCACCTCGGCGATCATGGGCGTCGGCTCGACCGGCGGCAAGCGCGCCGTCAGGTGGGGCGTGGCCCGCTCGATCGTGATCGCCTGGATCATCACGTTCCCGATCGCGGCGATCGTGGGCGCCCTGTTCTACCTGCCGATCCAGTTCATCGGCTAGGCCACGGACCCGACCGGCCCGACTTCGGTCGGGCCGCTGTCGTTTCGGCCGTTGCGCGCTGGAATCAGTCGGTCTTGGGTTAGCGTGATGGCATGTCCATCCAGCGCTTCGGGAAATGGGACTTCAGAGCGGTCGACTCGGCGTCGGCCGCTCGTGCTCTCGCCCGCCTCCGCAGCCAGGGCGCTCCCGCCGAGCCCGAGCGCGCCGCCGCCGTCGTCCTCCTGCGCGAGGCCCCGCTGCGGGTGTTCCTGCTGCGGCACGCGGCGAAGGAGCCGTTCGGGCTCCCGTCGATCGGCCCGGCCGAGACGCTCCAGGTGCGCGAACGGTGGTCGCACCTCGACGTCGACCACTACGAGAACGCCATGAACGGGCCCCGCGGCGCCCAGTACGGCTTCCCGGGCGGCCGGCACAAGCCCGACGACCCGGACGTGGCCATGACGGGCATGCGGTCCGTGGAGGAGGAGACCGGCGCGATGGTCGCCCTGCAGCGCGCCTGGGCGCGCTGGGTGACGCCGGAGTACGAGCCGGTGCGATTCGACACGTGGATCTACGTGGCGACGCTCGCCGAGGGCTTCCAGCCGCGCATCCGGGTGCGCGAGCCGGAGTACGCGACGTGGATCGGGCCGGAGCAGGCGGTGTGCCAGTACGGCGGCCAGATGTCGATCCCGGAGGCCACGACGTTGGCCGAACTCGCGCGGTTCTCGACGGTCGGCGAGGTGTTCGCCGCGGCCGAGCAGCGCGACATGTCGCCGATCCTGCCGCGCGTCGCGGTCACCGGCGAGGAGGCCCGGTTGGTGCTGCCGGGCGAAGAGGGCTATCCGACGGACGCGCTGGCTTCGACTTGACGACGGCGCATTTCCGGAATTACGGAAATGTCCTTGGCAAAAGCCCCCTTGCAAACCAACGTACCCGCGTGGTCCGACACCGCGGAGCCGATCGTTCACGCGAGTCTCGCTCGCTGCCGCTCAGCGCAGGCGCTTCGCCCACTGCACGTCGGTGCGCACGACATCGAACCCCTGCGAGCGGTAGAGCTTGACCGCCTTGGCATTCGACTCGTCCGCGTAGAGGTCGACCTGCCTGATGCCGTGCGCCGCAAGGTGGGCGAGTCCCGCGAGGGTGAGGGTCCGGCCGAGTCCCGTGCCCTGGGCCCGGGGGTCGACGCCGAGGACGTACACCTCGCCGATGCCGTCCTCCACTTTGGTCCAGTGGAAGCCGAGCAGGCCCGCCTCGTCCTCGGCCACGAGCAGGCCATCAGGGTCGAACCAGGTCTCCTGCTCGCGCGCGGCGAGATCCGCTGCGGTCCAGCGCCCCTGCTCGGGATGGTGGGCGAACGCCGCCGCGTTCACCCGCAGCCACTCGGCCTCGTCGCGGCCGACCCTGAACGGCCGCAAGCGCACCCCTTCCGGCAGGGTCGCGGCCGGGCCGTCGCCGACCGGCCAGTTCCGGCCGATGCCCTCCGGCCACGCCGCGGGCCAAGCGAAACCGTCGAGATCGCGCGAGAACTGGAACAGCACGCGGTCCCGCGTGAAACCGTGCTTCGCCGCGAACCGCTGTGAAACGGGCAGATCGCCGTGCGCCCACACCCGCAATATCGTGATGTCCGCCTCAATCCAATCCAAGACGTTGATCAGCAGCCGGTGTCCGACGCCCTTGCCGCGATGGGCGGGATCGACGGCCATCTCTGCCTCGGCGACCTCCCCGACCTTCTCCACCCCGGCGTACGCGATCACCGCATCCCCAAGGCGCACAACGAAATGCCTGCGGCCCCGCACCGGGTGGCGGGACAGCGCGAGCGTCGTCTGCTCGTTGAACGGGGCGATGCCGTCCGCCTCCTCGCAGCGGTGCGCCATCGTAACGATTCTGTGAATATCCCGACCCGGAAGTGAAGCATGTTGCGCCATGGGGTTACCCTAATCGTGGACTCAGCACCGTGCCGGGGTGCTGAGTCCTTTTTCATGTCCCGGGCACGGGAAGACCCCCTGGCGCACAGCGGTAGCCGGGGGTTGTGCGATCGGGATCCCGCGCGAAAGCGCTATTCGTCGGAAATGTCGCGAACGATCGGCGACAGGTGGCGGAGAGGGTGGGATTCGAACCCACGGTGAGCTTTGACACCCACGGCGGTTTTCAAGACCGCTGCACTAGTCCACTATGCGACCCCTCCAGGGCCCCTTGAGGCAAGCGCCAATCTACCAAACGACCGTCAGGGCCGCTCGGTGCGGACGCAGCAGGTCGAGCAGGTGCGGTTGCCGTCGATGGTGAGCGCGAGGCAGCAGGTGCGCCGCTGGTAGACCAGGCGGCCCACAGCGTCCGTGCTGATGTCGACCAGGTCCGCGACGTCGAACGCCTCCAGGAGCGTCTTGGCGAGCACGTCGTCCGGGTCCGGCACGACCTGCGCGATCGACGCGACCGCGTAGGCGATCCCCGAAGCGACCGAGCCCATGAGGGTGCGCCTCCCGACCCTGGCCTTCGCGAGGAACGCGTCCAGCACCGGGCCCAGGTGGGCCTCGAACACGGTGGCGTGCAAGCGGTCGAGCAGGACCGACTCGTTCGCGACCACTTCCGCGTCCGGATGCGCCGCGCACGGGTCGTGCGGCAGGACCAGGAACCGCGGCCGCAGCTGGCGCACGGAGAACATCGGCGCGTCCTCGGCGACACGGAAGACCGCGTTCGACGCGTCCATCACCGGGACGCGGCGGGCGGCGACATAGCCGAGCACGACCGGTGCGAGCGTCCAGTAGCAGTAGGTCTTCCAGGCGAGGGCCGCGTTCGCGTGGGCGGAGCCGCCCCACAGTGCGGCGGCCGTCCCCATGAGCTCCTCAACCCGCTCGCCAGCGGCCAACTCGGCGGCGTGGAACTCGATCCCGTCACTGGGCTCGACGCGGCTCTCGCGAGCACTGCCGTTCCCGTGGGGGCTGTCGAGCCAGGCCCGCACGCCCGCGAGCGGGTGGACGCTGACCTCGCGGTCGACCCGGTCGGCGACGGCGCGGAGCGCGTCGATCGGATGGGGGAGCGGTGCCGGCAGACGACCCGGAGTCGTCGTGGGCAGAGCCGTCATGAGCAGGGGCGCCGGCGGGCGTCGATCGATTGCGGTGGCGCTCAGGACGTGAGCCTCCGCAGTCGCGAGCCGCATAGCGTACCCCTCTCAGGTAAGGACTGGCTAACCTTACCTGATCCACATCGAGGAGTGTCAAGAAACCGACAGACACCGGGCCGCGACAGGGTGTAGGAAAGCGAGGTGCCGTGAATGGTGAGCGTCGCCGAGTGGGATGAGATTCACAGCACCTCGCCTCGCACGATGATCATCCCCAACCCCCGCGCAGGGGCGTCGCACACGCAGTGCGATGCGCTCGATCCCGGGCTTTTCCCGGGCGTGTCGACCGGTCGGCGCGTCCGTCCCGCCGTTCTGGCAGGCTGGAACGCATGTCGAACCGCTCCGAGACCGCGCTCGCCGAAGAACCGGCGCCGGCGCCGCTGCTCGCGCCCCGCGCCATCGGGCGCGAGATCTGGATCGTCCTCGCCGTCTCCCTAGGCGCGTCGGCGATCTGGTCGATCGTCGACATCGTCGGCACCCTCACCGAACCGGGCGGCCTCGCCGACAGCGTCCAGCCGATGAACTCGGCGAAGGCCGAGGCCGAACGGCCCTGGTACGACCTCGCGCAGCAGCTCGTCAGCCTCGTTCTCGCCATGGCGCCCGTCGCGCTCGCCCTGCACCTGCTCAGCCTCGACCGCGGGAACCCCTTCCGCGCCATCGGCCTCGACACCCGCCGCCCCGGCTTCGACCTCCTCAGCGGTGCCGGACTCGCCGCCTGCATCGGCATCCCCGGCCTCGGCCTCTACTTCACCGCCCGCGCTCTGGGCCTGAACGCCGAGATCGCCGCCGCCAACCTCAACGACGTGTGGTGGGCCGTCCCGATCCTCGTCCTCGCCGCGCTCAAGAACGCGATCATCGAAGAGGTCATCGGCCTCGGCTACCTCGTCACGCGCCTGCGCCAGCTCGCCTGGAGCCCGTTCGCGATCATCGCCGCCCACTCGCTCCTCCGCGGCACGTACCACCTCTACCAAGGCTTCGGCGGCTTCATCGGCAACATGGTCATGGGCGCCGTCTTCGCATCCTTCTACCTCCGCTGGAAGCGCACCGGCCCCCTCATCGTGGCCCACACCCTCCTCGACATCGCCGCCTTCGTCGGATACCTCCTGGTCGCACCCCACGTGAGCTGGCTCTGACCGACCCGAACCCGCTTGGGCGTTCCGCCACCGGCCCGGTATGCTCTGTGCTTGGTACGCGCTCCGGCGCGTCCTGGAGGATTCGCATAGTGGCCTAGTGCGCCCGCCTGCTAAGCGGGTTTCGGGTGATACCCGATCATGGGTTCAAATCCCATATCCTCCGCCACTTTCGCGTAAAGCGACGTACATGACCTGCGGGGACACTGTCACAAAGGACAGTGTCCCCGCAGTCGTCTTCGAACATCCGCGACTATGTACGAAAATCTGCCGTTCGTGGCCTCTGACCTGATGAAATACCGCTTGTCTGACTCTTCGTCGCCATCTGCGTACAGCGCTGTCCAGCGGTCGCCAGGCAGTTTTCCGCCAAATACCCGCCAAAGTTTTGAAGCGAAAGCGGCTGTTGCTCAGCATCGTTCACCCATTGGAGTGAAACCTCCGGCCTGTGTCCCATACCTTAGGACCCCTTGGCTCCATGGGCGTTCTAGCAGCGGAGACATCTGGAATCGCGTCACCGGAATCTTTTGCCCCTTTGACGCGGGTGAGGTCGTCGGGCACTTCGGGCATGCCCGGCAGCTCACTGAACGGGTTGGCTTTCGCGGTGTGGGCGCGGGCCCAGGCCAGCCACGCGCGAGCGGATTCGGTCTGGGCTGCTTGAGGATCGGCTGCATCGAGGTGCGCTTCGAGTTGATCGCAGTAGGCAGTGAGGAGCCGCCAACGCTCCAACTCCCTGGCTCGGCGATCGAGTTCCTGTGCGAGGAAGACTTCGACTGCCCGCTCTCGGTCTCTGGCTGCTTCTGCTGCCCCGGCCACCTGTTGGGCGGCCCGCGCGTGTGCTTCCGCTGCGGTCCGTTCCTGATCTGCTGCGACGCGGTGGGAGAGGGCCTCGATCACTTCGGGCAGCCGCTGCTCCAGCAGGACCGTTTTCGCATCGGTCCATGTCGATTGCAAGTCTGTATGCGACTGGGGGAGTGCGATCTTGAGGCGGCTGGCCTTGGCAGGGTCAGGTGCCTGCGGGGACTTCTGATCGACCGTGACCGTGTACCTGAACCCGTTGATCCCGATCCGGACCACTCCTTCACGGGCGAGCCGAACCTGCTGCTTCTCCGACAAGGTGCTGCCTCGGTCGCCTGGCGCGTCGGTGACGTCCCAGCCGCGCTCGACCGCGGCCTCGGCGAGGGCCTGCAGGATGCAGAGACCGCGATGGCGCACCTCGCTCGGCATTTCCATCCGTTCAGAGTCGTCCCGCAGCCGAGCGATGACCGGGTGGGGTTGGTCCAGCCGGCCAGGGACCGGGACCGGTGGGAGCTGTGCGGCCCGCTTCAAGGCGGCGGTGGGGTGCGTCGCGGCGACGAGTCGAACGGTCATCGTGCTGGCGGCTGGATGGTTGCATTCGATCCGGTGACCCTCGGGCACTAGGCCGTGCCGCTTCGCGTAGTCGATGGTCTTGCGCCACCGGTCGACTTCCGCCTCGGACAGCGACAGCAGGTCCACGATCCGCTCCGCGCGCAGACGCTCGACCAGCTCGACGGCGTCGCAATGGCGCTCGCCCGCCGATGCCGGCCGCTTCAGCGCAGGCGGCCCATAGCGGGGACTCGCACCCGACGAGGCATCATCGGCGGGGCGGGTGCGCTGCCTCGGCGTCCGGCCCGCTGCTGCGGATGCGCCCGCAGCCTCGGGGTGAGTACCGTGCTCGAGGTAGAAGCGACCGGCCTCGGTGATCACGGCCCGCCACCGGTCCTCAGCCCGGCTGACCAAGACCAGCCCACGCGACTGCAGCGCCCTCGCCGTGTTCCGAAACTGCACTGAAGCTTCACCACTGAGGTCGTCGCCGTCACCGACAAGCCCGAGGACCTTGAGCTGGCCGCTCGTTCAGCTTCCCGGTTCGTTCCAACCAGAGCCCCCTATCCGCGATTTTTTCCCATGCGATCATGGCCGACCGGCAACTTTCCTACATTGACCGACTCGTCTGGCGGCCTTTTAATCCGACAACCCGAGCCTCTGGCATCTCAGGCTTGCCGCACCGCTGGGTAAGCCTGGGGCGACTCGGACCCAAACGCGGGTCGGGAATCAGACTCGGAAAGCCGTGTGTGAGTGGCCGTGTGGCCCGGTCAGCGCTACCGGTTCCTCGTCGACGGCGAGCACGAACGATCCGTCGGTGTCCACACCGGTCGGTAGGCGGCTTGCGATGTCGGGGAACACGTGGGCCCCCTCGTTGCTGATCCAGACACAGTTCAGATTCGACACGGTGTCGCGGAACCGGGCTCGGTCGGCGGTGGACACGTAGACGAGGACCGCGGAGTGGAACACCACGAGCGTCGCTTCCGTCGGCGCGTCCGCGGCGACCTCGGCCAGCACCTCGTTGAGGTCTCCGACGCGGATCGGTGCCGGTGCCGCGGCGGCGATGCGGGCGGCGGCCGCGATGCGCTCGCGTCGTTCGTCCTGTCCGGGCCATACCAGTGTCTCCAGCCAGGAGCGGGTGTCCGGGTCGGTGGCGTCGAGCGGGTTGCGGTCGATACCGGCGCGCCAGACCACGTCCGGGAGCCGGGTCGGCGCGGGCGTGCCGTACAGCGCGCATTCGAGGACCACCGGGCTCGGGCCGGAGTCGGGGTTGAGTGCTGCCGGGGCGTCGCTGGTGAAGCGGTAGGAGTACTGGTCGGGGTAGAGGCACAGGCCCGCCGAAGCGCCGACCTCCAGGAGGGCCACGGGCCCCTCGATCCGGGACAGGACCGGGAGCAATGTCGCGCAGCGGGCGGCCTCGTTGGTCTGGGTCGCACGTGCCATCACGATCGGCCGCACCGATTCCCAGTGCTCCAGCAGCCATTCGCGCCAGGGCTCGTAGGGGCCGACCGGGGCCCCGGCGTGCCGGGAGGCCGCGAACACCAGGTTCGGTTGGCGCTTCGCGACCGGTAGCGCGGCGATGAGCGCCCGGACCGGTTCGTCGGCGGTGACGCCGCCGGCCCAGGCCTCGTAGATGGGGGAGACGCCCGCCGTCTCGTGCGCCGCGAAGCGAGCGTACGTGCGCGCGACCTGATCGGACTCTGAGTCCGCGTCCAGGATCGGATCGAACATGCGCGCCATGCTACGCCGCGCCGGCGGCGGATCCGCTTCCCATTCAACGACAGTCCGGTGCCGATCGCCTTACGGGGCTCGCGATCTCGTTCGGGGCGGGCCGGGGGTGTCGTGTTCGGCACAGATCTTTGCTGATGCGTCAGTAACTGAGTCATAGTTGCTGACATGTCAGATAGAACTACGGCTCAGCAGCGGCGGGTGTGGCAGAACTTCCTGGTCCTGTCCGAGACGGTCCGCCGCGAGACCGCTCGCGACCTCCAGGAGGTCTCCGGGCTCTCCGGCACCGACTTCACCGTGCTGGCCACGCTCGCCTCCGCGGAGGGCTCCGCGATGCGCTCGACTGAGATCGCCCGCGCGCTCGACTGGGAGACCGGCCGCATGTCGCACCACCTGCGCCGCATGGAGGTGCGCGGCCTGATCCAGCGCTGCCGCGATGCCGAGGTCGACGGCCGGGCCGCGATCGTGAAGCTCACCGATGAGGGCCTCGCCGCCTACCGGCGCTCGCTCGGCCCGCACTTCCGGTCCATCAAGCACTGGTTCCTCGACGGCCTCGACCCCGAGCGGGTCGACCAGATCGACGTGATCCTGCAAGCGCTGCTGGACCACGTTCAGCACACCAACCGCACCAAAGGCAAGGAGCCATCATGAACACCACAGTGGACCGACCGAGTTGGGCGCAGCCGCTCACCGACCTCACCGGCAAGACCGTGCTCGTCATCGGCGGCGCGGGAGGCGTCGGCGAAGGCGTCACCCGCGGGCTGCTCGCGGCGGGCGCCCACGTGATCGCCACCGCCCGAAGCGAAACCAAGCTCGACGAATTCGCCGCCCGGCTCAGCAGCGAGCGGTTGTCGACGCTTCGGCTCGATCTCGCCGAGCCCGGTCTCGACGCGGCCCTCGCGAAGGCCGCCGCCGAGCACGGGGGCCTCGACGGGGCCGTGGTCAGCGTTGGCGACTGGGGGCCGCAGGGCCGCAGGGACCTCGTCGATCTCAAGGACGACGAGTGGGCCTACCTGATCGAGAACAACCTGACCTCGGTGTTCCGGGCCCTCCGCGGACTCGTCCCGGTGCTCGCGCCGGGCGGCGCGCTCGTCCACGTCAACGGCGGCAGTGCCGAGATCGCCTGGCCCGGGCACGCGGTCCTGGCCATGTCCGCGGCCGCCGGCAAGTCGCTGACCCGCAGTCTCGCCGTGGAGACCAGGAAGTCGGGAGTGCGGGTGCACGACCTCATCCTCGGCGTCATCAGCACCCGGCCGAAGCGCGCCGCCGGCATGGACCACCCGGCGTGGATCCCCGCCGAGGAGGTCGGTGTGCACGTCGCCGAACTCCTCGCGGGCAGCAGTCCCCTGACGGGCTCGGTGGTCCAGTACTTCACCTCGCGGCAGCAGGGACCGACCACGACCGTGCCGGACCTGGGGTAGGCCAGTCATGCTCGATATCATCCGCCCCGGCGACAGGCCCTACGAGGAGGTCCGGCACGTCTACACCGCTACCGGGTCGCCGGCGGCGGTGATCCGACCCCGGACCTCGGCCGAGGTGGCCGAGGCACTGCGCCTGGCCCGCGACACCGGAGGCCCGCTCGCGATCCGGTCCGGTGGGCACGGCATCTCCAGCCGCGCCACCAACGACGGCGGCACCGTCATCGACCTGGCCGAAATGCGTTCGGTCGAGCGGATCGATCCCGGCGATGACCTCGTCCGCATCGGGCCGGGGGCCCGCTGGGCCGAAGTGGCCCGCTCCCTGCGGCCCTGGGGGCTGGCGGTCAGCTCGGGCGACTCGGGTGGCGTGGGCGTCGGCGGCCTGGGAACGACCGCGGGCATCGGCCTGCTCGGCCGCGCCCACGGCCTGACGATCGACCACATGGTCGCAGCCGAGATCGTGACCGCCGACGGGCAAGTCCGCACCGTAGACGCCGAGCACGACCCGGACCTGTTCTGGGCCGTGCGCGGCGCCGGAGCGAACGTCGGCATCGTGACCGCAATGGACTTCCGTGCGGCGCGCGTGCCCCGCGTCGCCCATGCGACCCTCCAGTTCCAGGTCGACCGGCCGGCCCCGTTCCTGGAGGCATGGGGCGCGACGGTCGAGAACGCGCCCCGCGAGCTCACCGCGTTCGCCTACCTCGGCAGCGGCGGACATGCGATGGCCTTGATCGTGTACGCCGGGGACGACACCGAGGCGGCCGAGCGGGCCTTCGCGCCGTTCGCCGATCTCGCTCCGCTGCTGGGACAGCGGGCGGTGCTGGTGCCCTACGACGCCGTCCTGGTCGGTGCTCGGGGACCGCATTACGGCCAGCAGACCGGCCACGTGCGCAACGGCTTCGCGGTCCACCTGGATCGGCCGCTGAGTGAGCGGCTCGGTACGCTGCTCGGCTCGCTTCCCGGAGCGATGCTCCAGGTCCGCGCGGTCGGTGGCGCGGTCAACGATGTTCCCGCCGACGCCACCGCCTTTGCCCACCGGCACCAGAACTTCAACGTCGCAGCGATGACCCACGCGCCCACCTCGCTCCTCGACAAAGCGTGGGAGGACGTCCGGCCCGCCCTGGACGGCCTCTATCTCAGTTTCGAATCCGCGTTCTCGCCACAGCGCCTCGCTGACGCGTTCCCGCCACCCACACTGCACCGGCTGCGCGAGATCAAACGCAAAGTCGACCCGGACAACGTCTTCCACCAGAACTTCCCCGTGGCTTGAAAGCGTCGGGCGTGCCGCCAATCAACGAAAATCGACGAATCTAAATACTTGACCACATGCCCTGGTCGGTGCCATACTTCCTTTGAATGTTTTCGAAAACATTCAGCCTGAGCACTCTCGGAGGATCGACGACTCTCATGCTTCACATCGCTGCTACCCACAGACCGCGAACGCGAAGGCGTTCACCCCGGCAGTTCCTCATCGGCGTCCTGAGCACCTTGATCATGGTGCCGCTCGTCGCCTTGTCCACCGCGTCGCCCGCGGCCGCTGACACCAGCGGGTTCCGGGGCTTCAACTGGGCCGTCCTGGGGGACAACTACGTCGAAGGCCCGCTCGTCCTCGACAAGCTGAGCCAGTCCGACAGCTACAACACGGTCAGGGCCAAGGCCGACGCGATCTACGCCGACATGGCCTCGACCATGGGCGCCAATACCGTGCGCTTGCCGGTCAACACCCACACTGTCGGCACGACCTGGTGGAACGCCTACCGCGCCGCCATCGATGCCGCCACTGCCCGGGGCTTCAAGGTCATCCTCGCCTACTGGGAGGACGGCGCGGCGGACGGCGGCCGGATCACCAACATGACCGCGTTCAACACCATGTGGAACACGGTCGTCTCGCAGTACGGGTCCAACAGCCTGGTCTACTTCGAGCCGATGAACGAACCCCACGGCTACAGCGCGACTGAGTGGACGAACGTCGCCGCCGCCTGGGTCAGCGCTCGCTCCTCGGTCCCGAAGGGCCGCATCCTCATCGGCGGCGCCGGCTACAGCCAGGACGTCAAGCCCGTCTGCGCCGACTCCCGCCTGGCCGGCACGCTCCTGTCCTACCACCACTACCAGTTCTTCTACGGCACCAAGGACTACGCGGGCTGGGTGCAGAGCTTCCGCGACGGCCTGGGCTCGTGCGCCTCCCGCTCGGTGCTCACCGAGTTCGGCGCGCCTATGGACAACGGCCTCAACTACGCGAACGCGGGCAGCACCGACAACTTCGTGCGCTACTTCCGGGCGGTCACCGAAACGGCTCGTGAACTGAACATGGGCTCGACCTATTGGCCTGCCATCGGCGGCAAGCTGACCGGCACTTCGGGCTACGACTGGTACTCGATGTACGCCGTCTCGGGCAGCGGCACCGACCTCAACCTGACCATCCGCAACACCTCGGCGGCCGATCGAGTCCGGTACTCCTGGGGCGACGACATCGGAGCGCAGGCAACCGACATCGTCGGCCGCGCCTCGGGCAAGTGCGTGGACGTGGTGACCGGTTCCACCGCTGACGGCGCCGAGATCATCCAGTACGACTGCCACGGCGGGGCCAACCAGCAGTGGTACCTGCAGAGCGCGGGCAGCGGCTACGTCCAGATCATCTCGAAGGCATCGGGCAAGTGCCTCGACGTCGCCTCGGCATCGACGGCCAACAACGCCAGAGTCCTCCAATACACGTGCAACGGCGGCACCAACCAGCAATGGCAGCTGCGCACCGTGAGCGGCGGCTATGTCGAGATCGTGGCGCGCCACTCCGGAAAGTGCCTCGACGTGGTGAGCGCCTCGACGGCGAACAGCGCCCGCATCCAGCAGTACGACTGCTACGGCGGGACCAACCAGCATTGGACCGTGTGAGGTCGCAGTTGCAGACTGAGATGGGGCGGGACCCGGCAACGGTCCCGCCCCACCTGCGTTCGCCCGCTCTACTCGAAGTACAAGTTCCCGCCGCCAGCGCTGTACCGGCTGCGCAAGATCAAGCGCAAGGCCGACCCGAACAACGTCTTCAGCCAGAGCTTCCCTGCGGCAGGAGCGGCCCCAGGTACCGGCCGGTGACGCTGGCCTCGGTGCGGACGATCTGCTCAGGTGTGCCGGCCGCGACGATGCGCCCACCGGCGGCGCCGCCGCCGGGGCCGAGGTCGACGACGTGGTCGGCGTTGGCGATCATGTCGAGGTCGTGTTCGATGTAGACGATCGTCGCGCCGTTGTCGACCAGGCGCTGCAGTACGCCGAGGAGGACCTGGACGTCGCGCGGGTGCAGGCCGACGCTCGGTTCGTCGAGGACGAACAGGGCGTCGCGCTGGTCGCGGTCGAGTTCGGAGGCGAGCTTCAGCCGCTGGGCCTCGCCGCCGGACAGTGCTGGCGTGGCTTCGCCCAGGGTCAAATAGCCCAGGCCCAGGTCGTGCAGGGTCTGGAGGCGGGCGCGGACTTTCGCGATGTCGCCGACGGTCTCGATGGCCTGGGTGACGGTGCAGGCCATCAGCTGCGGCAGCGTCAGCGCCTCGCCGTCTCCGTGCGTGGTGCGGGTGATGGCGTCGGCTTCGGGGGCGTAGCGCCGCCCCTCGCAGTCGGGGCAGATGATGTCGACGTCGGGCAGGAACTGCACGTCGAGTGCGATCTGTCCGGTGCCCTCGCAGGTGGGGCAGCGCAGTGATCCGGTGTTGTAGGAGAAGTCGCCGGCTTTGAGCCCGCGTTCCTTCGCCGCCGGAGTGGCGGCCAAAGCACGGCGGAGATCGTCCAGGACACCTGAGTAGGTCGCGACGGTGGAGCGCACGTTGATGCCGATCGGGGAGGCGTCGACGACGTTGACGCGGGTGACGCCCTCGGGGGCGATCTTGCGGACGTGGCCCGGGAGCTCCCGGCCGGCCGCGTGGGCTCTGATCGCCGGGACCAGGCTCTCGAGCACGAGGGTGGTCTTGCCCGAGCCCGAGGCCCCTGTGACAGCGGTGATCCGGCCGCGCGGAATCTCGAAATCGAGCGCGTGGACGGTGTGCAGCGGCGCGGTCCGCAGCCGCACCCGCCCGAGCTTGAAGACGTCGTCGGCATCGGGCCGGTCGCGGACCAGGACGTCCTCCTCGCCGTTGAGGAATCCGCCGATGATCGAACGGCGGTCGCGGCCGATGGACGCGACGGTGCCGGTGGCGATCACGTTGCCGCCGTCGCGGCCCGAGCCGGGGCCGATCTCGATGAGATGGTCGGCCTCGCGCAGGATCTGGAGGTCGTGGTCGACCACGACCACCGAGTTCCCGTCGGCCAGCAGGCCGCGGACGACACTCAGGAGTCCGTCGACATTGGCCGGATGCAGGCCGATCGAGGGCTCGTCCAGGACGTACAGCACGCCCGTGGTCCGGTTGCGGACGGCGCGGGAGAGCGCGACGCGCTGGCGCTCCCCTGTGGAGAGCGTGGACGAGGCCCGGTCCAGGCCGAGGTAGCCCAGGCCGAGTTCGATGAGCCGCCGGGAGGTCTCGACCATGCTGGAGACGATGCTCTCGGCCATCGGCTTCATCGGCGCGGGCACCGTGCCGGGAATGGTCTGCACCCAGACGGTGACCTCGTCGAGGGTCTTGGCGGTGGCCTCGGCGAGGTCGATGCCGTCGACCAGGCTCGAGCGGGCCAGGGCGCTCAATCGCGTGCCGTGGCAGTCGGGGCAGGTCTGGACGGACAGGAACTTTTCGACGCGGGCCAGGCCCTTGGCGGTCGACGCGTTCTTCAACGCCTCCTCGACGGCTGCGCGGGCGTTGCGGTAGGAGGCGTTGAGCTCGAAGAGCTTGCCGTTCCTGGCCGGGTATACGATGCGCCGTTTCACCGGTGCACCCTCGAAGACGACGGCCCGTTCTTTCTTCGTCAGCTTCGCGAACGGCACGTCCGTGCGAACGCCGAGCTCGGCGGCGACCTGCGGCATGGCCGCGAGCCCGAACATCGACCACGGCACGACCGCGCCCTGGTCGATGCTGAGCGAGGGGTCGGGGACGAGGGTGTCGACGTCGACCTCGCGAACGAAGCCGGTGCCCTCGCAGCGCGGGCAGGCGCCCTCGGAGTTGAACGCGAACGACTCGGCGCTGGGAGGGCCGAAGACCGCCCCGCATTCGGGGCAGGTCAACGGCAGGTCGAGGGCGACGTCCATGGTCGGCTCCAGGCGGTGCCCGTTGGGGCACTGGTGGTGGCCGAGCCGCGAGTAGAGCAGGCGCAGGCTGTTGAGCAGTTCGGTAGAGGTCCCGAAGGTGCTGCGCACGCCGGGGATGCCCGGGCGCTGGCGCAGCGCGAGCGCGGCGGGCACGTGCTCGACGCTGTCGACGGCGGCGTGCGCGGCCTGCGTCAGGCGCCGCCGCGTGTAGGTCGACAGCGCCTCGAGGTAGCGTCGCGACCCTTCGGCGTACAGGACGCCGAGGGCGAGCGAGGACTTGCCCGAGCCTGAGACTCCGGCGATCGCCACCAGCTTGCCGAGCGGCACTGCCACATCGACGTTCTTGAGGTTGTGGACGCGGGCGCCGCGCACCTCGATCGCGTCGGGTGCCGTGCGCTGCTTCGCGGTCTTCGCCATGGTCGTACCTCGATTCCTCTCGTATCGCTTCGTCGCTGCGATCAGTGGCGGGCGTTGGGTCGGTCGCGGCGCGGCAGGGATTGCGCCGCCAGCTCGTAGGAGGTGGCGACGAGATCGGCCACCAGGCCTGAGGTGATGTCGTCTCCGGCGGCGACCGAGATCCAGTGCCGCTTGTCGAGGTAGTGTCCGACCGTGACCGATGCGTACTGCAGCTTCAGGGCCTCGGCGTCGCCCGGATCGGCTTTGACGGTGATGATCTGCTCGGCGGGATCGTCGGTGACGATGAGGAAGACCTTCCCGGCGACCTTGTAGACGTCGAGCTTGTCGACGAAAGGCCTCCCTTCGGTGACCTCCGGCAGCGAGGAGGCGACCTCGCGCGCGACGGCTTGGAGCCGTTTGCCGTCCATCACTCGTCCTCCAATACTGCGGTCATCAGTCGACGGACCTGGAGCCAACGTAGGGGTTAAAGCCGCGCCGGGCTCGCGAATACCATCGGCGCGGCAGCGCGATCCCGATCTACTTCCCGACGCTGTTTCCGATGTTGTAGCGATCCCAGGCGTCACGCAGGGACAGGTGCCCATGCGTCAGCAGCCACTCGCCGTCGGTCTTCCGGAAGATGAGCGACATGTTCCACGTCAGGAACTCCTGCTCCTCGCCGTTGTCGTCCTGCCGGTACGTGGTGAAGTTGAAGACCAGCAGGACCTCGCTGTCGCTGAGTGCGCGGGCGATCTCGTTGCTGTACTCCTGCCGGGTGATGCCCGCGGGGCCGGTGTGGATGCGCTTGAAGTGCTCGCGCACGGCTCCACGGCCGACGACGACGTACTCGGTGAGCGGATCGAAGTAGGTGACGTCCTCGGCCAGGGCGTCCATGTAACCCGTCGGATCCCCCGAGCTCCATCGCCATTGAATTTCCTTCTCGAACTCCTTGAGGGCCTCGACTTCATCGCGAGTCATCGCATGTTCCTCTCTCCTGTAGTAGGCGCGTGCACTGCGGCACGGGCTATTGTTTCCGGATTCGGATGGTTTCGAGTCGCAAAAGACGGACAGTTCATGGTCAGCAGCGGACACTTTGGCGAGAGCGCACCGGACCTCAACGGGGCTCGCCCGCCGCTGTACGGTTTCCAACCTCCGGTCGGCACCCCGTTCGGTCTGGAGGTCACCACGGTCGAGGACTTCTTCGACCGGCACGACGACTGGCCGTGGAACCCGCCCCGCCCTGGGCGCGCCACCTTCCACTACCTCATCCTCGTGACTTCCGGCGAGCTGCTGCACGACGTCGACCACGTCACCCGCACCGTCGGGCCCGGCCAGTGGCTGTGGGTCCGTCCCGGCCACACCCAATGCTGGCATCCGCCCGGCAGCGCCCGCGGCCCGTTCATCCTGTTCGAGCAGGGCGTGCTGCGGCCCGAGACCGCCCGGCTCCTCGCTCCCGCCACCGCCCACGACGCCTCCGCCGTCCTGACCCCCGGCGCCGACGGCCACTGGGCCGAGCAGACCGCGCTCCAGCTCCTGGACGAGCACCGTGCCCTCGGGCGACGCCCGCTTGAGCTGCACCACGCGCTGCGGCGAAGCCTGCTCGAGGCGCTGCTGCTGCGCCTCGCCCACGGACCGGACATCCCCGCCCGCGAGGCCGACACCCCCCGCGACCGCCGCGCCTCGACCTACCGCCAGTTTCTCGACGCCGTCGAGTTGCACTTCCGTGAAATGCATCATGTGGACGACTACGCCCGGCTGCTGCGCTGCTCGGCCCGCACCCTCACCCGCGCCGCGCGGGCCGCAGTCGGCACCGGCGCGCGGGAAGTGATCGACGCGCGCCGGGTCCTGGAGGCCCGCCGCCTCCTCGACGCTGGCTGGACGGCCGGCGCCGTAGCCGCTCACCTCGGCTTCGGCGACGCCGCCAACTTCGGACGGTTCTTCCGCAACCACACCGGCGTCGCTCCCGCCGCCTATACCGCGCGGCAGGCGCACGACGGCACCAGTCTCGGGAGGTGATCGCCCGCGCCTCGACCCAACCCATCACCGAAGGCTTTCGAGGCGCGGGCGATACCGGACGATCGGCTTCCCCAAACCGATCGTCCGCTCCGCGGGATCGCCTTCCGCGAAGTCTCAGAGCGAGGCGAACGCGTCCTTGTGGGTGATCAGCCAGTCCTTGAACGACTGGGGTGAGGGGACGAGGCCGCGGAGCACGGCCGGATTGCGCTGGGCGAGCAGGCTCTCGGAGAATTCGGCGTAGACCTGGAACATGTTTGCCAGCTCCGCACCGCCGGGGATGCCCGGGTCCCGCAAAGCCTGGTACGGGAAAGGCGCGTACGCCACGGGCTCCCCCAGGACGTTGGTGAACACCTGCGCGTACTGGTCACCGGTCAAGTGCTCGGCGGCGACGGCGATGGTCTGCCCCAGCAGTTCTCGGCCTCGCTTGAACACGCCGAGCGCGCTGCGTCCGATGTCCTCGACCGCGATGCCCGCCAGTGCGGCCTCGCCCAGCGCGAGCGGCAGGACCAGGGTGCCGTCGTCCTGCCGCCGCAGCGGGATCGAGGAGAGGAAGTTGTCGAAGTAGAACGACGTCCGCAGGAATGTCGTCGGAACGCCGGCCTCGGTGAACCAGGCGTCGGCCTCACCTTTGACATCGCAATGCGGGACCTTGTACTTGCCGTCCAGCGTCGGGATGCGGTCGTCGTCGAGCGGGAAGGTCTCGCGGAAGTCCTCCAGGGTCGACCAGATCGCGTGCGCGATATTCGCCGCCTTAGCGGCGCCTACCAGGTTGCGGGCCTGGGCCGCTTCGCGTTCGGGGTCCATGTGCTCCCAGAAGTTGGTGACCAGGAACGCCCCGTAGGCCCCATCGAACGCCTTGGCAAGGCTCGCTTCGTCGTCCATGTCCGCCTGCACGACTTCGGCGCCGCGCCGGGCCAGTTCCCGCGCCGCGTCGGAGCCGGGATTGCGGGTGATCGCGCGGACGGTGAACGCCGAGTCGGGCTCGTCCAGGATCGCGCGGGCGAGCCCGCCGCCCTGGGCTCCGGTCGCACCGGTCACCGCGATGATCTGCTTCTCTGCCATGATCCTTCTCCTTTTATCCATGGGTCGCAGCGGCGCGGCGCGGGGCCGGCCGTTGAGGTTTGCGTAGTGCGCGAGGTCAGGCGATGCCGCCGTTGGCGTGGATGGTCTGGCCGTTGATCCAGTGGCCTTCGGGCGAGGCCAGGAAAGCCGTAAGCGCGGCGATCTCGTCGGGCTGGCCGATGCGCTCGTAGGGAGAGAGCGCGGCTCCCTCCTTCAAGCTCTCCTCGGTCTGAACGGCGTAGAGCATGTCGGTGGCCGTCAGACCGGGGGCGATCGCGTTCACCGAAACGTCCTTGCCGCGGAGCTCGCGTGCGAGCGTCAAGGGAATCGTCTCGACCGCGGCCTTGCTCGCGGCGTATGGCCCGACGGACGGGGTGATCAAGACGGTCGCCGAGCTGGAGAGCAGGACGATCGCACCGCCGCGGCGGACCCGGCGCGCCGCCTGTTGCGCGACCACGAATGGCCCCCGGATGTTGGTGCGGTGCAGAGCGTCCAGTTCGCCGAGATCGATGTCAGCGATCGGTGCCGCGTACGCGGCGGCGGCGGAGTGGACGACGACGTCGATGCCGCCGAACTGCGATTCGGCTTCGGCGAACATGGCTGCGACCGCGGTCTCGTCGGCCACGTCGGCCTGAAAGGCGATCGCCTTCCCTCCGGCGAGGAGGGCCTCGCCGACCGCCGCGGCGGCCTCGCCGGCGTTGGAGGCGTAGCCGACCACGATTGAATAGCCTTGTGCGGCGAGTCGCCGCACGATCCCTCGACCGATGCCCCTCGAACCACCGGTGACGATGGCGACGCGGCTGCCGGATTCGGTGCTCATATCGGGATGTCCCTTCACGCAATGGGCGGTGTCGGGGCAATACTCACCGGGGCGGCGGTGTTGAGCCTGGGGGATGTTCACCCCGGGGATGCCGTCCCCATCCACAGCCCGGTGCCGAGTGAAGGGAAGATTGACGAATGGATGCCACGGAGCTCGCCGCGTTCCTGCGCTCGAGGCGCGACCGGATCAAGCCCGCCGACGTCGGCCTGCCCAGCGGCTCTCACCGGAGGGTGCCCGGCCTGCGGCGCGAGGAGGTCGCATTCCTGGCCAACGCCTCGATCGACTACTACATCGAACTGGAGCGAGCCCGCGGATCCCAGCCGTCGGCCCAGATGCTGCTCTCACTGGCCCGAGCCCTGCGCTTGACCAGCGACGAACGCGACCACCTGTTCCACCTGGCCGGCCACGGCACGCCACCCCGACCACGTCCGCTGCGGCAGACCGACCCGTCCCTGCTGACCCTGCTCGAACGCCTCGACGGCACCCCGGCGAGGATCGTGACCGACCTGTACCAGCCACTGGCGCAGAACCGGCTGGCCGCCGCACTGCTGTGGGAGATGGAGCCCGGCGAGGAACTGGACTACACCCACAGCGACATCTTCCGCTGGTTCACCGAACCGGCCGCCAGGACCGTCTTCCCGGCCGCTGACCACGACCGGCAATCCCGCTCCTACGTCGTGGATCTGCGGGCGACCGCCGCCCGTCGCGCAGTCTATGGCGGCGAGGCCGAAGCGGAGAAGATGATCGCCGAACTACTCGACCGCAGCGGCGAATTCACCAGGCATTGGGGCTATAGAGACGTCGGGGTGTGCCGCTGGGAACGACGGCTCCTGACCAACCCCGTGATCGGCGACATCGAACTCGACATCCACCATCAGTCCACAGAAGACGGAAGTCAGCGCCTGCAATGGATGACGGCACCGCACGGCAGCGAAGCCGCCGCCAAGCTCGCACTCCTGGCTGCACCGAACGCACCGGTCGTGGCGGCGCCGTAGACTTTTGCGATCCCGGGCTGTAGCTGTCCCTTGCCCAAGGAACTTGTAGCCCGCCTACCTAAGCGGGTTTCGGGTGATACCCGATCATGGGTTCAAATCCCATATCCTCCGCCACAAAGCCCCGCTGACCTGCGGAAACGCAGGATCACCGGGGCTTTTCACATGCCACCGCTTCGAACCTTGGTGCAAGTGGCTGTTCCGGGCCGTCGTCAGCTCGATTTGAACAGGTCGAGTGGCCAGGCGTGGATCGTGTGCACGCCTCCGTCCTCGACCCTGGTCTGCATCTCGTTGTCCTTGCCGCCGATGTAGTCGCCGGGGAGTTCGACGAGGGTGCCGTCGGTCAGATTCACCGCGTAGACGCCGTCGAAGAAGCCGCCGAACGCGGTGCCTTCGCTGAAGATCCACATGGTGGACCCGGACACATAGGTCTTGGCGTAGTAGTTGACCGGAGCGGTGACGCGCCAGATCTCCTCGCCGGTGGCGAGGTCGTACCCGGCGAGGTTGTCGGTGTCGCCCGCCCAGTCGAGCGCGGCGAGCACGTTCGCGTCGGTGCCGTAGGCCTGGCCTTCGACTTCGGCGGTCCATTCGATCTGCCCGGTCCGGGCGTCGATGACGGCCGGATGCCGCCCGTCGGTGACGGCCAGTCTGCCCGCCGCCGGTTCGGTCATCGGCTGGGCCCCGCAGCGGCTGAGGTCCTCGTTCTTGCGCATCTGCGAGTCGAACTCCCAGGCGAGAGCGCCGGAGTCGGCCGGATAGGCGCGGACGACGGCGGTGCACCCGGCGGTGGGGTCGCCGTCGTAGTCGAGCCAGAGGTACACCATCCCGCCGGCGAGGACCGGGTCGGATTCATAGTCGCCTTCGAGGTGGTCGATGCCGCTGACCGACCCCGTCGACAGTTCGCGGGCGGTGTACTGGACGCCGTCGTCCAAACCCGCTGCCGCGGTGAACACCAGCAGGGTCTCCTCGTCGGCCGCGCTGGCCTGGGAGGCGCCAACGTCGTCGACCGACCAGAGGACATCGCCGGTGGCGGGGTCCCTGGCGGAGAGGACGCAGGTGCCGCCGTCATCGGCGTCACCGTCGCAACTGGAGGTGTACACACCGCCGCCCACGAACTCGCCGTAGGAGACTTCGGTGTCGGACCAGCGCGGCTCGCCGCCCTCCAGTGCGAAGGCCTCGATGGTCTGGCGAGCAGGCCACTCCCAGCCGTCGGGGTGCCTGGTCTTGACCAGGACGGTGTCGCCGGCGAGCAGGTAGCCGGCGACTTCTTCCTCCCAGGAATGCTCCCAGACGACCGAACCCGCTGTCTCATACCGGATCGAGCCGTAGTCGTAGATCAGGAAGCCCTGATCGGTCCGCAGCACCGAGTCGCCGTCGCGGCCCTCGTAGGTCCAGGCGGGGTCACCGTTGTAGGCGGTGAACTCGACCTCCGGTTCCTCGCCGCCTTCGAGGTCGTCGACGGGCGTGTAGGAGGGCAGGTCCTCAAGGGTGTCCAGCGGGCCGCCGTCCCATCCGGCAGGCACCGCGACCAGGCCGCGGTCGGCGATGCCGAGCAGGACCGGGACGGCGACCAGGACTCCGGCTGCCGATGCCGCGGTGATCCGCAGTGCCTTCGGCCAGCTCAGATATTCAGCTGCCAGCTTTTCGGCGGCATTGCGGTCGGCGTCGCGGCGCTTCACGGGATCTCCAGGGGTGGGGGATCCGGCCACGATAGCCGTTACGCGCCAATGGCACCGGGTAGCTACCCTGGCGTACGCCGCCGCCCCCACCGTGAGGAACCATGACTCCCAGACCCCTGCCCCGAGGCCGTCGCACGGTCACCAAGCGCCGGGTCGCCTGGATCGCCGTGTTCGCACTGCTGCTGGTGCCGACGTATGTCATGAAGCAGCGTCTGGAGCCCACGACGGCCATCGAGATCGTCGAGGCCTATCTGCTCGCCGTCGCTGACCGCGACATCGATGCGGCGCTGGGCTATCTCGACCTCCAGATCGTCGAGGACCCACCGGACAGCGAAGGTGAGACGGCATTCTCGGCTTGGCGGGAGGAGTACAACGGCGCGTTCTACAGTGCAGCGATCGTGCTCTCCGAGAGCGAAGCAAGTCTGCTCGCGCCTGCGGCGGTCGACTCCGAATGGCGGGTCGTGGAAGTCGAAGAGCTCGAGACCTACCTCCTGGACGAGGGGAGGGCGGAGGTCGAGGCGACGATCGCCCACCCCGGCGGGACCGCCACCGGCACCTTCGATGTCGATGTGGACCGCCGGAAGGTGCTCAACGGGCTCGGGCGCGTCGCTTTCGCGCCATCGGCCTTCACGTATGTCACGGTCAACAGCGCCGCCTTCGACCAGGGCCCGTGGGCGGCGCAATGGGATCCGAAGTACGCGCTCTTCCCTGGGGTGTACCGCTTCCCAGGCGCTGCGGACCCGGTCGCGGTCATGGGCGACGACCTCCCCGGTGTCGTCCCGCCGCCCGAGCCGGTCCTGGATGAGGACGTTCGGGCGGCGGTCCAGGCCGCGCTCGAGTCGTATATCGACGAGTGCGCCGCAGCGCTGGTCCAGGTCCCGCCCGGATGCCCGTTCGGCACCGACGGCGAGATCGACTCTGCATCGAACGGTCGCGTCCACCCCGAACACAGCCTGGCATGGGAGGTGCTCGAATACCCGCGAGCGGTGCTGCGCGTGGGCGACACGGCATCCGATGACGGCTCGGCGCTGCTGATCGACTTGGAGGCCGAGGGGTTGATCGAGTTGAGCGGGACCGGCGAGGACCAGCAGGAGGCCCTGGTCGAGTTCACTGCCCGCTGCCATTTCGACGCCGCGTACCTCATCGCCTACCTCAACGCCGACGGCACCGCCGAAGTGCGGTGGAACGCTGCGGCGGCCGAGTACAACTACTCCGAGTACGACTTCGACACCTGCCGCGGCACCGCCTGATCCGACCGTCGATCATCAGCGTCGACGGACCGGCCGCCGTCAAGGATGCGGATGCTGCTGGACATCTGCGGGCGGAACTGGGGGTGTCATCAAGTGACACTGCGTTGTTCGAAGAACGGCGTCGTACCGGGGCACTAGTCTCAGGACGCTCGACCCGGTCGCCGCTGCAGCGACACCCCCGAACACGCCGCGCCCCAAGCGGACCGGCGCGAACCTCCGGCGGCCTGGACCGCGAAGAGCGACCGCGCCGAGGAGGCGCAGTCACCCGGCCGCCCGCGACTCCTGAACCCGGAAGGAACGCCATGACGTACGAAGCCTCCCAAGAGGACCGCCTCGACCTCCCCTCCCACTGGGGATCCGACCCCCTTCCGCGCCGCTCCGAGCCCGGCGAGCCGCCCGTTCTCGACCCCGAGGGCCCCAAGGAGGTCGCGCGGATCATCCGCCGCAACGAGGACGACGTCCGCCACGTCCTCGCGCGGCACACCGCCGGCATCCCGACTGCGGAGGCGCTGCGCCACCTCGACGGCGAGCCCGATCCCGTGGGCGCCGGCGTGGTCTCGGCGGTCTTGTCCTCGCGCGAACGCAACGGACAGTATTCGATGCTGCGCCCCGAACTCGACGCCTGGGTGGCCGAGCACGGCCTCCCGTTCGCAGTCACCGCGACGATCACCCGGCTCGGGCTGCGCGCCTGGCGGAGCTACAAGGCGACGCTGCGCGACGCCACCCTGCGGCCGCTCACCCTCAGCGAGCTCGGCTCGGTCCGCGGGGAGGTCGACCGCGGCATCCGCGTCCTGCGCGGCCTGCTCGCGAACGCGTCCGAAGCGGACTACGCGGCCGCCGCGGCCGCCGCCCTCCGGGGCGACCCGGTCGAACGGTTCCTCACCATGCTCCTCTTCCCCGACGAGACCGCCTGGACCGAAGCGGTCTGCGGCGAGTACAAGGGCAACGGCGACCACAGCACCAGCGTGCTGCTGTGGCGCACGATCGACCGCGCCGACCTCCTCGTCACCGCCGGGCTGACGCGCCTCGATCCCTGGCTCATCACCCGCGACACCGTCGGCGCGATCCTGCGCAACCTCGGCGCCGACGCCCTCCCGTTCCTGACCGCGTCGCTGCACCAGCAGATCGCGAGCAGCGAGCGGCACCTCCTCATCGACGCGATCGCCCTCGTGCCCGGCGAGGACGCCGCGGCGTTCCTCGTCAGCCGCCTCGGGGAAGAGCACATGTACCAGGCCGCCGCCGAAGCCGTGAAGCACTTCCCGCGCCGCGTCCTCCGCGCGATCGCCGCCGCGGCCGACCGCACCGCCCCCGAACTGCGGCCCCGTCTCGCCGCGCTCGCCGCCGACATCCCCGCCGAGCACCGCGCGGTCCTCACCGACGCCGACCGGGCCGCAGTCGAGGCGCTCCTCGAGCCTTCGCCGACCCCGATCGCCGACTCTGCGCAGCTGCCGCAGATCCTCACCGCTCCGCCGTGGACCGTGAAGGGCCCCAAGCGGAAACCGAAGAGCATCGAGCTGAGCGCCGACGCGGGCCCGACCATGGCCTGGGCCGAGGGCGAACTCGACCGCTGGATCAAGCCGGACCACGACTACTACAGCCGCACCAGCGACGCCGAGTGGGAGCGAATGCTGGACAAAGACCACCACAACGGCTCGCGCACCCGCTATTCCACCATCGTGACCTACGCGCCCACCTCGCTCGCCCTACGCGCCCTCGAGAAGTGGGACGGCAGCTTCAACGCCTACATCTCCAGTGATCTCAAAGTCATCGCCGCGCGCTTCGGATCGGCTGCCGCACCCCAGCTCGTGGCCGCATTGCGGGCAAACCCGAACAACCACGAAGCCCTCGTGCCCATCCGCAGCCTCGAGGCCGCCCGCCTCGCCGCCGACTGGTACGCCCGCCTCAAGGGCGCCCGCGCCAGCGCCATCGCCTGGTTCGAGCGACACGGCGCCGACGGCGCGGCCCTGCTCGTCCCCGACGCGCTCGGCGCCGACAAGAAGCTCCGCGGCAATGCCGAAGGCGCCCTGTGGAACATCGCGCTCCGCCATGGCGCCGACGCCGTCACCAGCGCCGCCGAACCCTACGGCCCCGAAGCGGTCGAGGCCGTCGCCGAACTCCTCGCGGGGGACCCGCTCGAACCGCGCGGCGTCAAGCTCCCCAAACCCGGGGCCTGGGCCTCGCCGGTGATGCTCCCCGAAGTCCTCACCGCACCGAAGACCCACGCGCTCCCCGCCGAGTCGGTGCACCACCTCATCACCGTCCTGGCACTGTCCTCACCGGAGTACCCGTACGCCGGGCTCGACGCGGCCGCCGAGGCGCTCGACCGGGGTTCGCTCACCCGGTTCAGCCGGGGGCTGTTCCAGCTGTGGCTCTCGATGGGCTCGCCCTCGAAGGACGGCTGGGCGCTCACCCAGCTCTCGCACTTCGCCGACGACGACACCGTCCGCCTCCTGGCCCCGCTGATCCGCGAATGGCCCGGCCAGTCCCAGCACAAGCGGGCCGTCAGCGGCCTGGGCGTGCTCGGCGCGATCGGCTCCGAGGAGGCGCTGCGCGCCATCCAGGGCATCGCCGAGAAGGTGAAGTTCAAGGCGCTCAAGGAGGAGGCGCGCGTCCAGATCGCGGCGATCGCCCAGAGCCTCGGCCTCACCCGCGACCAGCTCGCCGACCGGCTCCTCCCGGACTTCGGCCTCGACGAGGAGGGCGCGCTCGTCCTCGACTACGGGCCGCGCCGGTTCACCGTGGTCTTCGACGAGCAGCTCAAGCCGTTCGTCAAGGACGAGACAGGCAAGCCCCGCAAGAGCCTCCCCAAGCCCGGCGCGAAGGACGACCCCGAGGTCGCCGACGCCGCCTACAAGCGGTTCGCCGCCCTCAAGAAGGAGCTGCGCACCGTCGCTGCCGACCAGGTCCAGCGCCTCGAAGCGGCGATGGTCAACGGCCGCACCTGGACCAAGGACGAGTTCGAGCGCTACTACGTGCGCCACCCGCTCACCTGGCACCTCACGCGGCGCCTCGTCTGGTCCGCCACTGTCGGGGAAGGCCGGCCCGGGGGAGTCGCGACGGCCTTCCGCGTCGCCGAGGACCGCACCTACACCGACGCGGACGACGACACGTTCGACCTCCCCGACGACGCCGTGATCCGTCTCGACCACCCGGTCCGCCTGGGGGACAAGGCCGCCGACTGGGCTGAGCTGTTCGCCGACTACGAGATCCTCCAGCCGTTCGACCAGCTCTCGCGCCCCGTTCTCGCGTTCACCCCCGAAGAGCTGGAGACCGGCCTGCTCGAACGCTTCTGGGGCGCGAAGGTCGAGGTCGGCAAGCTCCTGGGGCTCACCAGCCGCGGCTGGCACCGCTCCGCTCCCGAGGACGGCGGCGTCGAGCCCGGCATCTACTTCCCGCTGCCCGGCGGCGGGTACGTCACCGTGTCGCTCGACCCGGGCATCTGGGTCGGCATGATCGCCGAGAACCCGATCCAGACCCTTGACAGCGTCCGCATCTCGGCCACCGAGGACTACTGGTGGAGCCGTGCCGGCCGCGCCGCGGACGGGAACCACCCGCGGGACATCGACCCGGTCACCGCCTCCGAGGTCCTGGGCGCCCTCACCCGGGTCACGGCGACGGACTGACCATGACGAGCGTTGCGGTGTGCTTGGAGCGTGCCAGAGTGAGCACTGCGGGGGCACAAGGCATCTCGGGTCTCAGTCGCCCAGCTCGACCTCTCCCCAGCGTGTCGCGGGATCCGGTTCCGCATCGTCCAGCTCGACGTCGTGGCCCCACCGCTCGGTCTGCACCAGCGCCGCGACCGCCGCCGACTCCACATCGGAGAGACGGCCGCGCGCCTCCCACCGATGCTCGGCACCGTCTCAACGCTCGATGTTGGCTGCGCGCGGCCGGGGCGAGCCTCAGCCGACGAACGCGATCGCGTTGCCGTCCGGGTCGCGCACGATGAAGTCGGTGCCGCCCCACGCTTGTTTGGTCAGCTTCTGCACGATCTCGGCATTGGCGGCCCGATACTCGGTGTACAGCTCGCGCACGTTCGGTGCATCGATGAAAGCCATGATGAGCCCTTCTCGTTCCGCGGCACCGGCCGCGAACACCGGTTCGTCGACGAGTTTCAGGTGCAGGGTCGCGCCCTCGCGCGACACCGACCCGTAGAACGGCGGCTCGCCGTGCACGAAGTCGATCTGGAAGCCGAGCCGGTCTCGGTAGAACTCGGCCGAGGCATCGACGTCGGCGACGTACAGCACTGGTTTGGCGCTCGCGACTGCCGTGTGCTGGGTTTTCGGCTGGCTGGTGGGCGGGGCCGCTTCCGTGCTCGCCTTCAGCTCGGCCCAGCTCGCAAAGCCCGCTTCGAGGGCGATGATCTCTTGGGCCTCGGTGAGCGGAAACTTCAGTGCGAGCGCTTCGCGGTCGGACAACTCGCTGTAGCGCGCGAGCTGCCGGATGCGGCCGCCGATCGAGAAGTTCCCGTCGCGGTGCCAGCGAACCAGCAGTTTCGCCTGCTTCTTGTACGTTTCGAGCTTAGGCATGGCGCTCCCTCTTCGGTGTTGAAGTAGGTGGGCCTTGCCCTTTCGGCTGCTTGTGCCGTTGCGCCCTACGACCGGGTCTGCACCCGCGCCTGCGACGTTCAGATTATCACGGGGAATCGGCCCCCGAACGGTGTGCAGGGGCCGATGACGTGGGCAAACTTGCCTATTCCCGGTCCACGTCGCAGGTCACCGATGACGGACTCACGCGGTTGTGGAAGATGCGGTGCCGGGCGGCCAGGACTTCGGTGTCGGTCCCGATCGGCGCGCCGGTTCCTGCGTTCCTGTCGAACTGCGGGAAATCGCTGCCGGCGATCTCCAGCCGGATCCGGTGCCCGGCGTGGAAACGCCAGGCCGTATCGCCCAGGTCCACTCGGTACTCGTAGGTGACGTCCGGTTCTACCGGCTCGGCCGCGTCGATGCCCTCGCGGTAGCGGGCCCGCAGCAGGCCCTCGGCCACCGGCAGTGCGGTCCCGTCCGGTGCGACGTCGACGAGCTTGACCGCGAAGTCGGCGTCGCGGGCCGAGGTCGCGGCGAACAGGCGGACCGTGACCGCGCCGACGACGTCCAGCGCGCGATCGAGCCGTTCGCCGGTGTAGCAGAGGACGTCGCTCCGCGCTTCGACGCCGCGCCGGTCGAGCGGCCCGCCGACGAGCCGGCCCATGCTCGCGACACGGCCGCCGTGTGAAGGCACGGGATCCTCCGGGTCGTGGCACAGGACGTCCTGCACCGCTTCGGAAACGCCGGGCTCACGGACGAGTCTGCCGTTCCCCGAAGCGGTCCGGGCGTCGCCGCGGCTGGCCAGGTACCAGGTCTCGCTGCGGGAGGTGCGCGGCGGCCAGGAGTCGGCGGTGCGCCACTCGTCGGCGCCCATCAGGAAGTACTGGACGGCCGGCACGGGATCGGCGCGCCGCCCCTTGAGGTGCTCGTCGAAGAAGGCCAGGTGCCGGCCGGGCACGTCGGCGAAACCGGCGTACCCGGCCGGCCCGAAATTGCGCTGGCCCTGCACGCCCGGCAGGTGACCGTCGTGCGACCACGGTCCGATGATCAGCCGGTGCCCCGCGTCCGGTTGCGCGCGCGCCATCGCCTGGAAGGCGGCGATCGTGGCGGAGCAGTAGATGTCGTACCAGCCGCCGAGCGAGAGCGTCGGGACGGCGACGCGTTCGTATTCGTACCGGGGCGGTAGGCCCGCCGTTCCGGCCAGGACCGCGCGGAGGTCGACGGGGAGGCCGGGGATGTCGAACTGCGGCATGGCGTCGAGCGGCAGGCGGAGCACGGCCGGGGTCGGGTCCTCGAGCAGCGCGAGCATGGCGGCGTCGACTGCGGGATCGACTGCGTGCCCCGCCTGCCGCCGGTACCGCGCCCATTCGAGCGTCGTCAGCGCCAGCCAGTAGACGAGCTGGTTGAGCCGCACCGCGCCGCCCGAGGCGGCGCGTTCGAGCTCGCCGCTGCTGTGCATGCCGGGGGCGACGGCCCGCAGGTGCGGCGGCCGGGCGGCGGCGCCGAGCCATTGCACGATGCCCAGGTAGGAGGCGCCGGCCATGGCGACATTGCCGTCGCACCAGGGCTGGGCGGCGACCCATTCGACGCTGTCGAAGGTGTCGAGCGCCTCCTGGTCCCATTGGAAGGGCGCCCAGTCGCCGCCGGAGTCCCCGGTGCCCCGGGCGTCTTGCACGATGCACGCGTAGCCGCGGCGCACGCAGTGCTCGGGGCGCAGCGCGTCCGCGTTGAACAGTGAACGGCCGTAAGGGGTGCGGATGAGGACGGCCGGGTGCGGCCCGGGGCCGGCGGGGCGCCAGAGGTCGGCGCGGAGACCGGCGCCGTCCCTCATGGACATGGTGACGCCGTAGTCGATGGTCGCGGTCATCGTGGTCGCCCCGTTCATGCCCGCAGGCATCGGTAGACGGTGTCGACGAGTTCGTTGACGCGGAGGTCGTTGCCTTCCAGCAGTTCGGATCCGCGGTTCGGGGTGTACCCGAACGCGAGGCCGCCGGCGGGGTCGGCGAACGCGAAGGACCCGGTCGCGCCGCCGTGGCCGAAGCTTCCTGCCGGGACGCCGCCGGGGACGAACGGCCCGCCGGGGACCATGAATCCCAGGCCCCAGTCGGTGCGGATGTTCAGCACCTGGTCGCGGCCGGTGCTGTAGACCGTTCCGGACTGCCGGGCGAGCTCGGGGCCGAACAGGCGGATGCCGTCGACGTCGCCGATGGTGGCGGCGAACAGCTTCGCGAGGCCGGCCGCGTTCGCCGTGCCGTCGGTGGAGGGCGCTTCGACCAGCGAGAACTTGGGGTCGCTCGCCGACTCCCATCCGATCTGGAAGCTGCCGTACATGGCCCGGTACGTGAGCGAGGCCGGGTCCGCGAGCCCTTCGTACAGCCCTTGGAGTTCGGCGACCTGGCTGCCCAGCATCACCTCCTCGGTCGCGGCCGGCACGACGAGCGACGCCAGGCGCGGCATCTCGCTCTCGGGCAGGCCGATGTAGCAGTCCAGGCCCAGGGGCTCGGCGATCGCGTCGGCGAAGTACCGGCCGACGGTGGCGCCGGTGACCGCTTTGACGACCGCGCTGAGCAGGTGCCCGAAGGTGACACCGTGGTACCCGTGCGCCTCGCCGGGCGTCCATTGCGGATGCGCGGCGGCGATCGCGTCGAACACCGGGTTGCCTGCGGCCAGCGCCTCGTAGGTGACCGGCGCGTGTTCGAGCGAGACGACGCCGGAGCGGTGGGTGAGCACCATGCGGAGGGTGATGTCCTGCTTGCCTTCGGCGGCGAACGCGGGCCAGTAGTCGGCGATCGGCCGGTCCAGTTCCAGGCTGCCGCGGTCGACCAGGTGCAGGACGCTGATCGCGGCCATGGCCTTGGTGGTCGAGGCGATGCCGGTGACGGTGTCGCGGCGCCAGGGCCGGCCCGATTCGGGATCGGCCAGGCCGCCCCACAGGTCGACGACCGGTCGGCCGTGGTGGAGCACGGCGACCGCTGCTCCGACCTCTCTGCGTTCGGCGAAGTTGCGTGCGAAGCATTCGCGTACCGGCTCGAAGCCCGTCGCGGTCGTGCCCTCGATCGTTGTCATGTGCGGGCCCTCTCTCGTAGCCTACCGTCCGGTCGGTAGATTAACCTACCGCCCGGTCGGTAGTCAATGGGGTAGCATGATCGGCACAGCGACGATGAAGGAGCGGCATTGGCGGGCAGGCAGGACACCGCGGTCACGCGGGACCGGATCTTGGAGACCGCCCGCGAGCTGTTCGGCACGAACACGTACCGGGCCTCCTCGATGCGCGAGATCGCGGCCAGGCTCGGCATCGCCAAACCCTCGCTCTACCACCACTTCAGCAGCAAAGCGGAGATCCTCGAGCAGCTGGTGCGCGCACCGATCGACGCGCTCGGCGCGGCCGTGGACGCCGCGGCCGAGGAGCCCGACGCCGACGAGGCGCGGCGCCGCCTCCTGCGCGACTGCATCGCGGTGATGATCACGCACCAGGACGTCATGCGGCTGCTCCTGCGGGACGCGTCGATCTACAGCGACGACTCGATGCAGCTCGTCGGCACGGTCGTGGGCACCGTCGACCGCGCGGTGGCGATCCTCGCCGGACCGGACGCCGACTGGCGCCGGCGGCTCCGCGCCGCGCAGGCGTTCGCCGCCGCAACGGATCCGGTCGGACAGTTCCCGGACGCCCCGGCCGAAGCGCTCCGCGAGGCCCTCTACGAAGGCGCCGCCGAACTCCTCGGCCTCGACGCGGACGCAGCGCACCGCCCCGAGTGACGCGAACGCCTGACATGAGCCGCGATCGCAAGTAGGGTGCTCGGATGCCGACCCATCATCTCTCCCGAACGCTCACCTGGCAGGGACGGACGATCGCGTGGGACCGCTTCGGGTCCGGGCCCGCGCTGGTGCTCCTCCACGGCACGCCCTGGTCCTCCTACCTGTGGCGGCCCTTCGCCGACGCGTTCGCCGAGCGCTTCACCGTCCACCTCTGGGACATGCCCGGCTACGGACAGTCCTCTAAGGACTCCTCACATGCCGTCGACCTCGGCTTCCAGTCCGAAGTGTTCGCGCACCTGCTCCAGGAGTGGGGCCTCGAACGGCCGCACGTGATCGCCCACGACTACGGCGGCACCGTCGCCCTGCGGGCCCGACTGCTCCACGGCGCCCGGTACGCCTCGCTGTGCCTGATCGACGTCGTCGCGCTGCGGCCCTGGGGCTCGCCGTTCTACCGCCTCGTGCGCGAGCACGCCGACGTCCTCACGCAGCTGCCGCCGGCCGTCCACCGCGGCGCCGTCGAGGCCTACATCCGCAGCGCCTCCCACCGCGGACTGAGCAAGGCCGACCTCGAGGCGCTGGTCGAGCCGTGGACCGGCGAGGCGGGCCTGCCGGCGTTCTACCGGCAGATCGAGGCGGCCGACGAGCGGTTCACCGACGAGGTCGAGGACCGCTACGGCGACATCGACGAACCGACCCGCATCGTGTGGGGCGCCGACGACGCGTGGATCCCGGTGGACCACGCGCACCGGCTCCAAGCGGCCATGCCGGGCGCTTCGCTCGCCCTCATCGAGGACGCCGGGCACCTCGTGCAGCTCGACGCGCCGGTCCGCCTCGCGGCCGAACTGACGCGCTGGACCGAGTCCGTGAGGTCGACGCCGTAGGCGACTTAGGAGCTCGGATCCGCCGGCTCGTCGGAGCGGTGCTTCGGCGCGGTGAGGGCGACGAGGCCCGCGCCCAGGAGCGCGGCGATGAGGGACCCGGCGAGCACGCCGATCTTCGCCTCGTCGGTCAGCAGTTCGGTGCCTTCGCCGCGGAAGGCGAGCTCGGTGATGAACAGCGCCACCGTGAACCCGATCCCGGCGACCGCGGCGATGCCGATCAGCAGCGGCCAGCTCGTCCCGGTCGGCAGGCGGCCCGCGCCGATCCGCACCGCGATCCAGGTCGCGAGCGTGATGCCCACGGTCTTGCCCAGCACCAGACCCAGGACGATGCCGAGCGTGACCGCCGAGGTCGCGGCCGTGGCCAGCAGGTCGCCGGAGAGCACCACGCCGGCGTTGGCGAGGGCGAACAGCGGGAGCACGACGAACGAGGAGAACGGGTGGTTGGCCGCCTGCAACCGGTCGGTCGGGGCGAGCGCGTCGCGACGCAACCGCACCACCTGTTCGGTCTCCTCGGCCGTGAGCCCTTCCTTCGCCAGTTCCTGGGCCCTGGCGTGCGCCGCGGCCGGGTCGAACAGCGGCTTGGCGGCGATGATGAGGCCCATGATGACGCCCGCGATGGTGGCGTGGACGCCGGATTCGAGCATGGCCAGCCACAGCGCGATGCCGACGATGAGGTAGACCGGCGCGGACCAGACGTTCAGCAGGCGCAGCCCGATCGCGATCACCAGGATGACCCCGGCCGCGGTGAGCCAGCCCAGGGACACCTTCTCGGTGTAGAACACCGCGATCACCGCGATCGCGCCCAGGTCGTCGACGATCGCGAGGGTCAGCAGGAACACCCTTGCCGCCGAAGGGATCCGGGAGCCGAAGAGGGCCAGGACGCCGACGGCGAACGCGATGTCGGTGGCCATCGGCACACCCCAGCCGCCCGCGCCCGGGCCACCGGCGTTGAAGGCCGCGTAGACCAGTGCGGGTACGGCCATGCCGCCGATCGCGCCGGCGATCGGGGCGACCGCGTTGCGGACGCTGCGCAGCTCGCCGGAGACGATCTCGCTCTTGATCTCCATGCCCACGACGAAGAAGAAGATCGCCATGAGGCCGTCGTTGATCCACTCGCGCAGCGTGTGGTGCAGCTCGAAGCCTCCGATGTGGAGGCTGATGTCCATGCCCCACAGCCACTCGTAGGACCCCGCCCACGGCGAGTTCGCCCAGACCATCGCGATCACCGCGCACGCCAGCAGCACGATGCCCGACGCGGGCTCGATGTGGAGGAAGGCGGCGGCCGGGCGTCCGACGAAGCGGGCGAGCGGCTTGCTGGAGTACAGGAACGCCGGGCGCGAGCGCCACAGCGGCGAGGTCCAGGGCTCTTTCACAGACGGCATGGGCAGTGACTCCGATCAGCGGGGACGACGAACGCTCGCCGACCAGACTTCCCGGCACACCAAGCCACACCCTACCCCACGCCACCACCCGCCCCACCCCCTCGACCGCCGACACAGGGCTGCGCTACGCCGGGCATTCGACGCTCCGGCGTTCGAAGCCCGCGGCCCCAACCGAAGGCGGTCGCGCGCTGATTCGGGCCGGTAGGGTTGCGTTCCTGGACACAGAGGGCGGGGTGGCGATGGACGAGGGCGAGTTCATGCAGATCGGCGAGGTGGCCGACCGGACCTCCTTGAGCCTGCGGACGATCCGCTACTACGAGGAGGTCGGCCTGGTGGTGCCCTCAGGGCGCAGCCAGGGCCGGTTCCGCCTCTACTCAGAGGCCGATGTGCGCCGCCTGTGGCTGATCCGCAAGCTCAAGCCGCTCGACCTCTCGCTCGACCAGATCCGCGACCTGCTGGCCGCCCTCGACCGGTCCAGCGCCGGGGATGTCGGCCCCGACGAGGCCGCCGCGCTGCGCTCGTCCCTGGCCGCGTTCCACGCCATCGCCCGCGCCCGGTGTGCTCTGATGCGGGAGCAGCTGGTCGGCGCGGAGGAGTTCGCCGCCGACGTGGCCGACAGGATCGCCGCACTCGCACCCGCCGACGAGACCGCGTCGAAGCGCTGATCAGCGGAACGCGCGCACTCGCGGGTCAGTGGCCGCCGGAGAGCGTGCCGGTGAGTTCGCCGTGGAGTTCGGCGCTGCGGTGGTCGAGCCCGACGATCTCGACGGTCTTGCCCCGCGCGTGGTACTTCGCTTCG
This sequence comes from Glycomyces sp. NPDC021274, assembly GCF_040641195.1. Classification (NCBI taxonomy): domain Bacteria; kingdom Bacillati; phylum Actinomycetota; class Actinomycetes; order Glycomycetales; family Glycomycetaceae; genus Glycomyces; species Glycomyces sp. NPDC021274. Next base: position 203,993 of record NZ_JBFADC010000005.1, read on the forward strand.
ATCGCGTCCAGTGCCGAGACCGTGGAGGCGTCCCACACGCGCGCGTCGGAGAGGTCGATGACGACCTTGCCGGGGTCGCCGTCGTAGTCGAAGCAGTGGACCAGGTCGTTCGACGAGGCGAAGAACAGCTGGCCGGTGACCGCGTAGATCACGGAGCCGCCCTCGGGGTCGGTGACGCTGGTGACCTCCACGACGTGGGCCACGCGGCGGGCGAAGGCGACCATCGCGACGATGACCCCCGCGCCGACGCCGATGGCGAGGTTGTGTGTCGCCACGGTGGCGGCGACGGTGGTGATCATGACGATGGTCTCGGAGACCGGCATCTTCTTCAAGGTCCTGGGGCGGACGGAGTGCCAGTCGAAGGTCACCGCGGACACGAAGACCATGACGGCGACCAGGGCGGCCATGGGGATCTGCGCGACCACGCCGCCGAGGACGACGATGAGGATGAGCAGGAAGAACCCGGCCGAGAACGTCGAGAGGCGCGAACGCGCACCCGACTTGACGTTGATCATGGTCTGGCCGATCATCGCGCACCCGGCCATGCCGCCGAAGAATCCGACCAGCACGTTCCCGATGCCCTGGCCCGCGGCTTCGCGGGTCTTGTTGGAGCGGGTGTCGGTGGCGTCGTCCACGACCTTCGCGGTCATCAACGACTCCAGCAGCCCGACCGCGGCGAGGCCGATCGCGTACGGCGCGATCACGCTCAGGGTGTCGAGGTCGAACGGGACGTCGGGGAGGGCGAGGAACGGCAGGCCCGAAGGCAGTTCGCCCATGTCGCCCACGTTCGGCACCGCGATCCCGAAAGCGACCGTGGCCGCAGTGAGCGCGACGATCGCCACCAGCGGCGAAGGGACGGCCTTGAAGACCAGGGGCAGGCCCCAGATGACGGCCAGCCCGGCGCCGATGAGGGCCCACACGACCCAGCTCGCGCCCCAGAAGTGCGGGATCTGCGCCATGAAGATCAAGATCGCGAGGGCGTTGATGAACCCGGTGAGGACGCTGCGGGGGATGAACCGCATCAGCTTCGCGACCCCGGTGAACGCCAGCACCACCTGGATCAGGCCCGCGAGGACGGTCGCGGCGATCAGGTAGTCGACGCCGTGCGAGGCGACCAAGGGGGCGGCCACGAGGGCCATTGCGCCGGTCGCGGCGGAGATCATGGCGGGCCGCCCGCCGAGGAACGCGATCGAGCAGGCCATCACGAAGGAGGCGAACAGGCCGACCCGGGGGTCGACGCCGGCGATGATCGAGAACGCGATCGCCTCGGGGATCAGCGCGAGCGCGACCAGCAGACCGGCGAGCAGTTCGGTGCGCAGGAACGGCGCGAGCGGTCTGGGCAGCGTGAAACGGGCACGGCGGAGCGCGGGCAATGCGGCAGAGGACATACAGCACCGTTCAGGAGAGGCGTCGGACTCGCACCGAGACGGCATTGGGACGGTGCCGGAAGACGGTACCGATACTACTGCGCCACCGGAGGGTGTCCACGCTCATCGAGTCTGGTGGTGTGGCGTTTAACAATGACGTCGCGGAAGAGTTGGGTGCGGCGGGCAGCCGTACTGGTCGAGCGCGGGCTCCGCGACTGCGCCCCGCCTTCGAGGCGGCGCGACCGGCGGTTCGTCGTTGCCGAGCTATTCGGCGTGCATGACGCGCAGCTCCAGCGCGTCCAGCCGCGCGGGATCGCCGACCGCTTCGATCGCGGCGATCTTGTCGCCCTTGAACGACACCGTCAGGACCAGCCGCAGTCTGCCGCGCGGCGCCAGGACCACACCGGGCTCGCCGTCCAAGAGCGCCGCCCGCGTCCAGTGGCCTCCACCGCAGAACTGCTCCGCGATGGTCCGGCCGCCGTGCACCTCGGTTCCGGCCCCGAGGCGGCGCGCCGCCTCGTCCGGCCGGTAGGTCGCGTCGGGGTCCAGCATCGACAGCAGCGTCGCGAACTCGCCGTGCCTCGACGCCCGCAGGAACGCGTCGACCGCGCGGAAGCGGCGGACCCGGTCCCCGCCGCGCACCTCGCCCCGGTCCCGGACCCGGCGCCGGGCCCGGCTCGCGATCCGCTGCGTCGTCTCCGGGCTGCGGCCCACGATCGGGGCGATGTCCGCGAACGGCACTGCGAACAGGTCGTGCAGCACGAACGCCAGCCGCTCGGCCGGTGACAGCGCCTCCATGACGACCAGGAGCGCCAACCCGACCGAGTCGGCCATGACCAGCTCGGCCTCGGGGTCGGTGCGCCGGCGCAGGCGCACCACGGGCTCGGCGGGCCGCTCCTCGAGCGGGTCCTCACGCCGCGACTTGCGCGAGCGCAGCAGGTCCAGGCACACCCGGCTGACCACGGTGGTCAACCAGCCCGCGAGGTTCGCGACCCCGCTGACGTCGGCGCGGGCGGCCTTGATCCACGTCTCCTGGACCGCGTCCTCGGCCTCGCTCAGCGAACCGAGCATCCGGTAGGCCACCGCGAGCAGGTGAGCCCGGTGCTCCTCGAAGCGCTCGGCCGGCAGATTTGCTGCGTCCATCGGTCTTGTTTCCCTGCCTCCGTAGGAAAAGGGGGCCGGTGGCGCGGTGGGCGCCACCGGCTTGCCGGCTACTTGTCGATGATCGCGGGTTGCTTCGTCACGACGTTGAGGCGGTTGAAGAGGTTCGTGACGCCGATCATCAGGAGGATCGCGGCGAGCGCCTTCTCATCGTAGTGCTCGGCGGCTTCGCGCCAGGTCTCGTCGGTGACCGCGTCCGGCCGGTCGGCGATCCTCGTCGCGGCTTCGCCCAGCGCGAGCGCGGCGCGCTCGGCCTCGGTGAACAGCGGCGATTCGCGCCAGACGGCGACGGCGTGGAGCCGCTCGTCCGTCTCGCCACGCTGCGTCGCCTGGTGGACCCCGAAGACGACGCAGCCGGCGCAGCCGTTGATCTGGCTGACGCGCAGGTGCACCAGTTCGAGGGTGCTCTCCGGCACGCCGCTCGAGGTGATCGCCTTGTGGAGCATGACGATGGCCTGGTGGGCCTCGGGGATGAGAAAGGCGGGGTTGGTCATCCGGGCTTCCATGGTTGACTTCCTTCGGGTTCGTCGGTGCGGCTTCCACCTCTTTGACGGGCGTCGCGGAGCGAACCAGACGTGCATTCGAGATTGCTTTCGCCACCGCGAGGACAGCGAGGTCACACGGGATGTCAGCCGATCCGATCGACGAGATGGCGCGGGGCCGGTTCGCGAACGTGCGCTGCGAGGGCGGCACCGTGGTGCGGCATCCCGCGGTCGACAACGCGGGTTCGCTTGCGCTGCTGCGGCATTTCGAGGCCGAGGGCTGCGCGCTGACGCCCCGGGTGCTCGAGGCGTCCGAGCAGCGCGAGCGGCTCTCCTATATTCCGGGCGTGACCGGCTATCCGCCGCTGACGGCGGACCTGCGGTCAGAGGACGCGCTCGTCTCGGTGGCGCGGGCCGCGCGCACGATCCATGACCTCTCGGCGTCCTTCGCCGGTCGCGGGGACTACGAGTGGCATCCGCTCGAGACCTGCCGACCGGTCCGGGACCTCGACGTCATCGGGCACGGCGACCTGGCCCCGTGGAACATCGTGTTCGAGGGCGCTGAGGTGGTCGGCATCATCGACTGGGACGCGGCCGGGCCGATGACCCGGTCCTGGGACATGGCCTACCTCGCGCACCAGTTCGTGCCGTTCCACCTGGGCGACGACCTCTCGAGCTGGGGATGGGACCGCCCGCCGGACCGGCGTGCCCGGCTCGCCCTGCTGTGCGAGGCCTACGGAGGGCTCGACCCGGAGGACGTGGTGGACGACGCGATCCTGCGCCTGCACTCGACCGGCATGTTCCTGCGGCAGCGCATCACCGCCGGCGACCCGCGGTTCGAGGCGCAGCGCCGGGAGCGCCACGATCGGGGATTCATGGCGGCCGCGGCGCACCTGGCGGCGTACCGAGACTCCCTGCTGGAGCCCGAATTACGGTCCATGCCGAGGCCGAGTGCCTCAATCGGACGGTCGGGCCACGGTGATGAGGACGACCGCGTCCTCGAGCACTTCGAGGTCGTAGTCGCCCACGTCGGGGACGGGGAGGAGTTCGAAGGGGCCGCCCGTGGTGGACTCGCCGTTCGCGGAGAGGCGGACGCGGCCGCGGATGACGAGGAAGGTGGTCTCGGCCGGGTTGGGGTTGTCGTCCAGGACCGCGCCGCGGTTGAGGGCGATGAGGGTCTGGCCGAGGATCCGTCCGCTGCCTCCGTGCACCGTCCGGCCCGCCCTGCCGGAGGGCGATGCATCGGCGGCCCGTACCAGTTCCTCGACGACTGTTCCTTCTGCGCTTATCTGCATAGCCCGATGCTAAAGCGCTAGCACAGTTCACGTTGCCGTACGGGCAAATCGGCCGAACCCCGGCATCGCGTCAGCCTTTGATGGCGCCGGTGATGACGGCCTTCGTGAAGTGCTTCTGGATGAACGGGTACATGATCACGATCGGGATGATGGTGCAGACGACGGCGGCCATCTTGAGCGAGGCGGCCGGGGCGTTCTCCATTCCCGAGGAGATCGCGGCCGCGGCGGCGGCGTCCTGGCCGGCGGGTCCGGTGGAGGCGATGAGCCACTGCTGGATGAGCACCTGGATGGGTTTGGTCTCCAGGCCGGGCGTGTAGAGCACGGAGATGAAGTACGTGTTCCAGTAGCCGACGGCGTAGAACAGGCCGATGACCGCGAGGATCGCCTTCGACATCGGCAGCACCACTTTGAACAGGGTCCGGAACTCGCCGGCGCCGTCGATCTTCGCGGCGTCGATCAACTCGCCGGGGACGCTCGTCATGAAGAAGGTGCGCAGCACGATGAGGTTCCACGCGGAGAAGCACACCGGGAGGATGAGCGCCCACATGTTGTTCAGCAGCCCGAGGTCCTGCACGACCAGGTACGACGGGTACATGCCGGGGGCGAACAGGAGGGTGATGAGGATGGCGGTGAGGAACTTGCGGTGCCACACCGAGCCGGGCCGCGACAGCCCGTAGGCCGCGCCGACGGTGAGGACCAGGCTGATGGCGGTGCCCACGGCCGTGAGCATGAGCGTGAACAGCAGCGACTTGGTGACCGCGCCGCCGGAGAGGATCTCGCGGTAGGCCTGGAAGCTCACGTCGGTGGGCAGGAAGATCATGTCGCCGCCGCTTCTGGCGAGCGCTTCGTCGGTGGCGAGGCTCGTGGCGAGCACCGCCCACAGGGGAATGATGATCGCGGCGGCGTAGACGAGCAGGAACAGCGCCTTCGCGGACTTGCCGACGAACGACGGCTCCTCGTCCCAGACGGGGCGCTGGTCGCGGCGGCGGCGAGGGCGGGTTGCGGTGAGGGTGCTCATGACTTCTGGTAGATCCCTTGCTCTCCGAGGCGGTGGGCGATGTGGTTGGCGGCGAGGATGAGCAGCAGCCCGATGACGCCCTTGAACAGGCCTGCGGCGGTGCCGAGGGATTCGCCGTTGGAGGACAGGATGGTCCGGTAGTAGACGAACGTGTCGAGCACTTCGGCAGCGCCCCAGCCGACCGCGGCCCGCTGCAGCTGGTACTGCTCGAAGCCGACCGAGAGGATGCCGCCGAGCTGGAGGATGAGCAGCAGGACGATGACGGGGCGGATGCTGGGCAGGGTGATGTGCCACAGGCGCCTCCAGCGGTTGGCGCCGTCGACCGCCGCCGCCTCGTAGAGCGCGGGGTTGATCGAGGCGAGGGCCGCGAGGAAGATGATCATGCCCCAGCCGGCGTCCTTCCAGGTCCACTGCAGCCACGCCAGGAACATGAAGCTGTCGGGGTCGCGCATGATGTCGAGCCGTTCGCCGCCCATGCCGACCAGCCAGCGGCTGAACAGGCCGTCCTGGCCCAGCACCTGGGTGAAGACCGAGACGACCAGCACCCAGGAGAAGAAGTAGGGCAGGTACACGATCGACTGGAACGTGCTGCGCAGCTTCGTGGAGATCACCGAGTGCATGACCAGCGCGAGCACGATCGAGAACGGGAACACGAACGCCAGCTGCGCGAACGCGAACTTGAGGGTGTTGAGGAGCGCGTCGACGAAGTACGGGTCCTGGAAGAGGATCTGGAAGTGGGTGAACCCCACGATCGGGTTCTCCCACAGCGACCGGTACGGGCTGTAGTCCATGAACGCGATGACGCTGTACGCCGAGGGGGCGTAGAAGAAGATCGCCAGCTGCGCCAGCGCGGGCACGGTGAGCACGACCAGCGGCCAGTCCAGCCGCAGGCGGTGGCGCAGGGGCTTGCGCCTGGGCTTGGTCGCGGGGGGCTTCGGGGCCGCGGCGGGCGCCGCCGGCTCTGCTGTCACTGCCATGTCGCTCTCGTCATCTCCGCAGGGGTCGCTCGTCGGTCACGTCCATAGTGGTGCGCGGGCGGGGCCGGTCCCGCCCGCGCGGCGTCACTCGTCGTGCAGCTGCTTGTAGGCCTGCTCGTAGAACTCGCGGGCCTCGTCGCCGCCTTCGGACTTCCAGGTCGCGACGGCCGCGTCCAGTTCGCTGAGTTCGGCGCGGCCGTAGATGATGTCGTTGACCTTCTCGTCCATGACCGCTCCGGCGTTCGTGCCGGCTTCGGGGCTGGTCAGGCGCAGTCCCGCGAACGGGTTCGTGTCGAGGTACGGCAGGATCGCCTCGTCGAACGCGAACCGGGCCTCGATGATGTCGGCGGGGCCTTCGAGCAGGTACTCGGTGGTGCCGCTCATCGCGGTGTAGGACAGGGAGTCCTGGAAGCCGCGGACGCCGGCCTCGGTGAGCGCGGGCCTGCCGTCCGCGTCGTACTCGAACTGCCGGCCCTCGAAACCGAACTGGACCGTCTCGTACTCCTTCGTGCCGTACGGGGCCGCCACGTAGTTCGAGACGTCGAGCAGTTCGGCGATCGCGTCCTGCCCGAGGTCCTTGCGGAAGAACAGCCAGCCGCCGACGCCCCACGCGGAGTGGTACATCGGCTCGCGGCCCTGGAAGGTGAGCGCGCCGACCGGCCCGAGTTCGAACGCGGGGTTCTCGCCGGTGGCCCGCACTTCGGTCGTCATCTGCCACCAGCGGCTCCAGCCGTCCTGGTCGAACAGGATCTCGCCGGTCCGCTGGAGGGTCTTGCCGTCGAAGTCGGCGCTGCCGACGCTGGGGTGGCGCAGTCCCTCGTCGGTCAGGGTGCGCTGGAACTGGACCCACTCCTTGAACTCGGAGCGCTCGTAGTTGTGGACCAGGCCCGAGCCGTCCCACAGCCAGCCGGTGGACTCGAGCCGGAACCAGGCCCTGGACATGTAGTCGGTCGCGCCGATCGCCCACCGGCCGGCCTTGTCGTCGGTCCAGTCGCGCGCGAGCTCGAGCAGTTCCTCGACCGTGGTCGGCACCTCGTACCCGGCTTCGGCCATGAGGTCGGCGCGGTGGAAGAACGCGTTGCCGGGTCCGCCGCCCAGGCCCCACGGGACGCCGTAGATCCCGGCGGTCTCCTGCGGCTTCTCAGGGTCGGAGGACCAGACCGAGTCGGCCCAGGCGGCGTCGCCGCGACCGGCCAGCAGCGGCCAGCGCTCGGCGATGTCCCCGGATACGATGTCGGTGATGTCGGCGAACCGGTTGACGACGGTCTCGTTGAAGTTGGCGTGGGAGTTGGTCATCCACCCGAACATGAAGATCGCGTCGCCGAACTCCTCGGCCTGGATCCACTGGGTCGACGCCTCGGCGAACGCCTCGCCGTCGCTCTGGACGAACTCGATCTTCGTGCCGCCCGTCGCCTCCTGCATCGCGAGGAGGTAAGGGTCGTCCTTCGAGAGGGTCGGCCCCCAGTTGGGGACGTACACCTGGTACGACCCGGAGTTGCTCGGCGGGTTCGCGATCGCCTTCGCGGGCGGGTTCGGGTAGGCGAGGTAGCCGCTGGGGTGGTTGGGCGGCTCGCCGATGAGGTCGGGTTCGATCGGGAGCGGCCACTCCTGGTAGGAGGGCAGGATGTCGAGTGTCTGGTCGACCTCCTGCACGTTGCCCTCGCCGCCGCTGACCTCGCCGCAGGCGGACAGCAGGGGGATGCCGGCGGCGCCGGCGGTGCCGATGCCGGCCGCTTTGAGCAGTGAGCGGCGCCGGAACGGCGATTCGTCAGAGGGAGCAGGCATGTCGTCGTCCTCGTCCTTCAGCGGGGGATGCGGATTTGCCCGGGCCGGCCACGCCGAGATCGAAGTATTTCCATGGCCTGCCTGGTGCGCAGTACGGTACACAGCCCGCAATACTTTGTCAACAGATGAAATCAAGTCGGCGTGCTACTCGGGCGGTTATCACCGCAATCGCTGACATATTGGCAAGGACGCCTACTCGCTTCGAGCCGGTAGGCTTCACCCGAAACAAAGCGAGGAGCTTCCATGACGAGTTCGACCGGCTTCGAGAACGCGGGACCCGAGCCGTGGCCGGCCCTGGGCGGCGTCGAGCGCCAGGCCTTGCGCGAGCTGCTGATCCACGGCCCGAAGTCGCGCGCCGAGATCGCCCGGCAGCTCGGCATGTCCCGCGCGAGCCTCACCCGCGTCACCCGCACGCTGGTCGACCACGGCTTCGTCGCCGAAGGCGCCTCAGAGCTGCGCGGCGCCACCGGCCGCCCCAGCGAACTGCTCCACGTCCGCCCCGAAGCGCGCAGCTTCCTCGGGGTCAAACTCACCAAAGAGGCCCTGTTCGCCGTGGTCACCGACCTCACCGCGAACGTCCTCACCTCCCACGACGAACCGCTGCGCGCCAAAGCCGTCGACGACGTCGTCGCGCAGATCGGCGAAGTCCACGACCGCCTCAAGGCCGTCCACCCCGACATCACGGCCGCGGGCATCGCCCTCCCCGGGGACGTCACGGAGGCGGAGGGCCGCCAGGTCGTCGCCCAGTCGGTGTTCCTCGGCTGGCAGCAGGTCGAACTCGCCGCACTGGCCGGCGAGCGCCTGGGCATCCCGGTCGCCACCGAGAACGACGTGCGGTCCCTGACGGCCGCTGAGCACTGGTTCGGGGTCGGCGCCGGGTACGACTCGATGGCGCTGCTCACCGTGGGCGCCGGGGTCGGCCTCGGCCTGGTCGTGGACGGCAAGGTCGTCACCGGCGCGCACGGCAAGAGCGCCCGGGTCGACCACCAGCTCGTGGACTCGAACGGCCCGCAATGCGGGCAGGGGCACCGCGGCTGCGTCAGCTCCTACCTGCCGAACGGTTCGATCGTCGGCTCGCTGCGCACCCCCGGCCTCGACTACGACGCGGTCGTGGCGCTGGCCCGGAACCACGACCACGCGGCCCTGCGGGCCTTCGCCGAAGCCGGGCGCGCGCTCGGCGTCCTGGTGGCGACCGTGGCCAACACCATGGACCCTGAGAAGATCGTGGTCACCGGCGACGGCATCGCGGTCACCGAGTTCGCCCGAACCGAGATCGCGGCCGCGATCGAGGCCCACCGCCACCCCTACGGCGCTCCCATCACCTTCGACATCCAGCCGTTCGAGTTCGTGGAGTGGGCCCGCGCCGGGGCCGTCCTCGCGATCCGCTCCTGCCTCCGCTTCTGATACCGGAAAGCCGCCCCTCATTAGTTTCATTGATTGACAAAGCGCGATTGACAAAGCAACGGCCCGTGCGCATACTTGGGCGTCCGCTGCAGTCGTCTTCGAGAGGCCCGCATGAACGAGCCCGCATCCGCCATCGCCCCGGCACCGCCCCACCCGAGGCCGGACCGGCCCTCGCGCGGTGCCGGCGCACCCGAGCCCGCCGAACCGATCCGGGTCCTGCGCGGCGGCGGCGTCGCGGTGGTCGTGGACGTCGCCGACGACGGACTGCCGCAGGTGCTGCACTGGGGCCGCGACCTGGGCGAACTCGCACCCGGCGACCTCGCCGGACTGCGGCTGGCCCGCGCGCGGCCGGTCTCGCCGAGCGCGCTGGACGAGCCGTGGCCGCTCACACTGCTCCCCGGCGAGCACGACGGCTGGGAAGGACGCCCGGGGTTCGCGGCCCACCGCGCCGGCCGCACCGAACACCCCCGGTGGGCCGTCACCGAAGTCCGGACCGAGCCCGCACGGCTGCACGTCCGCGCCGCGGCCGACGGCCTCGCCCTCGACACCGACCTCTCGCTCGACGACGCGGGCGTCCTGCGCCTCGCGCACGAGCTCACCAACACCGCCGCCGAGCCGCTCGCGCTCACCGGCCTGGAAACCGTGCTGCCCGTAGGCGACCGCGTCGGCGAGGTCCTCGACTTCACCGGCCGCTGGACCCGCGAAAGGGCACCGCAGCGCCGGCCCCTCGCGCAGGGCAGCCATGTGCGCGAGACGCGGCGCGGGCGCACCGGCCACGACGCCCCGTTCGTCCTCGCCCTCGGCACGCCCGGGTTCTCGGCGGACGCCGGCGAGCTCTGGGCCGTCCACCTCGCGTGGAGCGGCGACGCCGTCTACCGCCACGACGCGCTCCCCGAAGCCCGGCCACTCGTGGGCGTCGGGCCGCTCCTGCGCGCCGGCGAGATCGAACTCGCGCCCGGGGAGTCGTTCCGCACCCCGACAGGCGTCTTCGTCTGGAGCGACGCCGGCACCGACGGGATCGGCGCCCGCCTGCACCGCTCCCTGCGGTCCCGGCCCGCACACCCGCGCGGTCCGCGGCCGGTCGTGCTCAACACCTGGGAAGCGGTCTACTTCCAGCACGACCTGGCCCGGCTCGCCGCGCTCGCCGACACGGCCGCGAGCATCGGCGTCGAGCGGTTCGTGCTCGACGACGGCTGGTTCCGGGGCCGCCGCGACGACAGTGCGGGCCTGGGCGACTGGACCGTCGACGCCGAAGTCTGGCCCGAAGGGCTGCATCCGATCGCGGACAGGGTCCGCTCCCTGGGCATGCAGTTCGGGCTGTGGTTCGAGCCCGAGATGGTCAACCCCGACTCCGACCTCGCCCGCGCTCATCCCGACTGGATGCTCCAGCCGCTCGACGCGGGTATCCGGCCCTGGCGCGGCCAGTACGTGCTCAACGTCGCCCACCCGGCGGCGTTCGAGTACCTGCGCACGGCCATCTCAGTGATCGTCGACGAATACGGCCTCGACTACATCAAGTGGGACCAGAACCGCGACCTGATCGAGGCCGTGCACGAGGGCCGGGCGAACGTCCACCGCCACACCGAGGCCGTGTACCGCCTGCTCGACCGGCTGCGGGCCGACCGTCCTTCGCTCGAGATCGAGTCCTGCGCTTCGGGCGGCGCGCGGGTCGACCTGGGCGTCCTCGAACGCACCGACCGGGTGTGGGCCTCGGACACGAACGACCCGATCGAGCGCCTCGCGATCCAGCGCTGGACCGAACTGCTCCTGCCGCTCGAACTCATCGGCTCGCACGTCGGCCCCGAGGTCGCCCACACCACCCACCGCGCCGCGAGCCTGGACTTCCGGATCGCGACAGCGCTCTTCGGCTCCGCCGGCATCGAATGGGACATCACCGCTTGCACCCCAGGCGAACTCGACCGGTTGCGCGAGGGCATCGCCGCTTACCGCCGACTCCGGGGCCTGCTGCACTCGGGCGCGCTCACCCACCCCGACACGGGTGACGACGGCGCGACCGCCACCGCAGTGATCAGTGAGGACCGGAGCCGCGCGGTGGTGCGACTCGCCCGGCACGCCACCGCGAACCGCGCCCTCGCGCCGATGCTCCGCATCCCCGGACTCGACCCGACCGGCCGCTATCGCGTTGCGCCCGTTGCGGAACTGCAGGTCCCGCGCGGGTTGGACGACACGCCGCCGCCGTGGCTCGCGGAGGGTCTGCTCCTGCCCGGCGCGGTCCTCACCGAGGTCGGTGTCCAGCCGCCGCTGCTCGCACCGGGCGAAGCGCTCGTCCTCGAACTCACCCGCGAACCGCGCGGCTGAACGCACGGCAGAGGCCCTGCCGGTCGTCCGTCCCTCATGGACCGACCGGCAGGGCCTTGATCGTGCGCGCCGGATCTGCGCTCACGTGTTAGGCGGCGGCGCAGCTCACCTCCGCCGCGGTGCTCGGGCCGGTGCCGATGAACCCGAAGACGCCGCGGGTCTGCCCCGCCGAGACGGTGGCGTTCCAGCCGACGTCCGAGGCGGTCACGGTCTTCCCCGACTGGGTGAGGTCGGCGTTCCAGTGCGAACTGATCGTCTGTGCGCCGGGCCAGTCCCAGGTGAGGGTCCAGCCGTCGACCGCGCCGTGGTCCGCGGTGATGCTGACGTTCCCCTGCCAGCCCGAACCCCAGTCGCTCACGACCTCGATCCGGGCGGTGCAGTCGCCCTCGGCCGGGGTGGTCGGCTCCTGGGAGGTGGTCGGTTCGTCCGAAGTGGTCGGCTCGGTGCCGCCGTCGAAGATCGTGGCCCGCTCAGCGGTCGCCCCGATGCCGTTGGCGCCGTGGAAGACCCGCTCGCCCCACGGGCGCATCTGGTTCGGGTCGAAGTCGATCACCTGGTCGTGGTCGACGCTGCTGTTGCCGCTCCAGGACCAGGCGATCCAGCCGATGCCGCGTTCTTGCGCCTCTTCTTCGATCGTGAGGGGCGTGTCGTGGCCGAACTCGCCGACGATCAAGGGCAGGCCCTTCGCCTCGAACGCGTCGAAGTAGTCGATGACGGTCTGGCCTTCGGCGTACACGCTGTACATGTGGACGGAGAAGACCGTGTTGCCCAGGACGTCTGCGTCGAAGATGTTCTGGGCGGCGTCGCCGTCGCGCATGGTGTTGGTCCAGTCCTGGCCCCAGTTCGGGGCGTCGACCACGAGCGTGTGCTCGAAGCCGATCTCGCGCATCCGCTCGACCGCGGCCGTGGTGGCCGGCTCCCAGCCGGAGACGTTGTCGTTGCCCCAGGCCTCGTTGCCGATGTTGATGAGGATGTACTCCTCCTCGCCGACCAGGACGTCCTTGATGGACTCCCAGTAGTCGACGGCCTGGTCCAGGCTGGCGGCGTTCGGGGCGTACTGGTCGCCGTAACCGGTGGTGTCGTGGACTTCGAGGACGCAGACGACCTTGTTGGCCTTGCACTCCTCGATGAGGTCCGCGACGGTGGCGGCGGGGCTCGGGCCCCACTGCTGCCCTGAGCCGAGGACGACGCGGACCGTGTTGGCGCCGAGCGCGCTCATGTCCGCGATCGCTTCGGTCTCGCCCTGGTACCACTCGTGGGGGTGGGTGGAGCCGCGCATGATGAAGACGTTCCCGTTGGCGTCCACCAGGTCGCTGCCGACGACGTGGAAGCCGGGCGTCTGGGCTTGGGCGGCGGGCAGGAAGAAGGCGGCGGCCGCTGCCGTCGCCGCAGCGGTGAGCACCGTGAGGAGCACGCGGCGAAGCGGGCGTCGCCTCCCGGGCGCGGGTGTCGCTGACATGGTGAGACCTCTCTGGAGTCGATCGCCGTCGGAGGGTCGGGCGTGCCGGGCGATCGTGACTGATCACTGACCCGACCTCGGGATAGCTAAACATAAATGCTTCGATCAGTCAATCATCTATGTTCAAGTAAGAAACAAAACGATGCCAACGAGATCGGACGGATGAGCCAACGAACTGGCTAGCAGTTTCCCTCAGGACCTGATGGAACACGTGGCCATGGCCGCCGCAACCACAGGCGACGGCACGCTCGCGGAACGCGGCTGGCCGCAGCTGGTTTGTTCACGGCGATACGCCGCTTCCCATAACGGAACCGATCGTTGCAATGAACCAGCAGGTCAAACGTCAAACTGGAGCTTCGCCGACCATCAGTTGGTTTCGGTAATTGACAAAGAAATGGAAGTTTCGTATCGTACTTGCGCGGCGGCCCGGCGACGAAACGGCCGGAACCGCCACCTCCCAACCCTTCAACGGCGAGGACCGCAAGATGAACCATCCCTCGAACACGCCGCCGCTCAGGCGCCGCTCACTGCTCAAAGCCGCCGGCATCGGCACGGCCGCCGCCGGCCTGCCGCTCGCCGCCGGCTGCGCCGACGTCAGCGGCGGCGAAGGCAACGTGCAGGAACTCGACCAGACCCTCGACCTCCTCCCCGAATACCGGGAATGGCCCCTCCCGGCCCGACCCGACCTCGTCGGCGAACCCCCGCACCACCCCAGCGCCTTCCTCAGCTACCCCAGCCCTGTCCCGCAGGCGATCCCGAACCCGCCGAGCAACTCCGGCTCCTATCAGGTCTACGTCCCGAACTGGGGTCCGGCGATGAGCAAGGACGACCCCTATTTTGACGCGATGCAGGAGGCCACGGGCGGCACGAGGATCGAGTTCGTCCAGAACACCGCCGACACCTACGCCGACGCCGCCGTGCAGTGGATCAAGGCCGAGGAGTTCGGGGACGCGATCTTCCTCCAGACCTGGATGGGCGGCGTCGACGCGAACTTCAACGAGACCGTCGTCAACCGGTTCGCGAACCTCACCGACATCGTCTCCGGTGACATCGCCGAGCGCTGGCCGCTGCTGGCCGGCCGAGGCGACGACGCCTGGGCCAACTGCGTCTGGTCCACCGACCCCGAGAAGCCGCAGGAGACCGCGGGGATCTACGCGATCCCGTGGACCCTGAAGGGCGGGCCCGGCAACGCCGTCTTCTACCGGGCCGACCTGCTCGCCGCGGCCGATCTCGCGGTCCCGACCACTGTGGAGGGACTGCTGGAGGTCGCCCGCGCCTGGTCGGACGACGCGGCGGGCCGCTGGGCCATCGCCGGGACCGACTGGATGTCCCCGGCCTGGTTCGGGCTGACCGCCGGCAACGGCTGGTCCTGGGACGGCTCAGGCATGGTCCACAACTACGAGCGCCCCGAGTACAAGGACTACGTCGAATTCCACCGCACCCTGACCGACGAGAAGCTCCGCCACCCCGGTGTGGGCAGCCCGGACTTCGACTACCGGGCGGCGCACCGGATCGGCGAGGTCGTCTTCGATCAGGACGGCTGGAACCGCTGGCCCGAGCTCACCGCGGAGGTCCGCACCTCCGGTGAGAACCCCGACTTCGAACTCGGCGCCCTGGGCGCGCTGAACTACAAGGGCCGCGACCCGGTCTACTTCGCCGCGCACGGCATCGACGGCTGGCTGTTCCTCAGCAAGCACCTGAGCGAAGACGCGATCGCCGAGATCCTCGACGTGTGCAACTTCGTCGCCGCCCCGTACGGCACCAAGGAGTACGAGATGGTCACCTTCGGGATCGAAGGCGAGCACTTCGAATACGACGCGGACGGCAAGCCGGCGTTCACCGAGGCCGGCAACATCGCGAAGCAGGACTCGTTCGCCTACACCGCGATGAGCGGCGTGACCCAGGTGTTCATCGACGGGCCCGCCGATGTCGTCGAGGCCCGCTTCGCGTTCGACGCGGCGATGCAGCCGTACCTGGACGAGGACCTCTTCAAAGGGCTCCGGTTGACCGCACCGGAATCGGGCCACGCCGCGGGGACGGTCTTCAACGAGAAGATGCAGGACATCATCCACGGCCGCGCGGAGATGAGCGAGTACGACGCGGCGGTCGAGGCCTGGAAGGCCGATGGCCTCGAGGAGTCCCGCGAGTTCTTCGCAACGGCCTACAAGCAGCTTCACGGCGAGTAGCGACGCCGCCGCAGTCCGCCGGATCCCCCACCTTTGCCGGGCGGGGATCCGGCCTTCTTCCTGCACGGGCGGGTCGCGGACCCGTCGGCCGCCCTCGCGCCAGCCATTGGCGGATTCAGGTTCGCTGAGAAGTTTCTGCAATCGGTTGCATCGAAGGTCTTGACCCCGGGAAAGCCCTTTCCCTAAACTCATTGACATATATCGATGCATCTTCCGTGAAGGAGAACCCCCCAGATGAGACGAACCGTCACCCGCAGGATCGCCGCGGTGCTCGCCACCGCAGCCGTGGTCGCAGCAGGCGTCGCCCTGTCGATCACCAACGCCTCCGCGGCAACCGGCGGCGTAACCGGCTACGCCACGCAGAACGGCGGGACCACCGGCGGCGCCGGCGGCCAGGTCGTCCGCGCCACCACCGGCACCCAGATCAACCAGGCCCTGTGCAACCGGGCCAGCTCCAGCACCCCGATCATCATCCAGGTCGAGGGGACCATCAACCACGGCAACACCAGCGACGTCTCCGGCGACAGCTGCGACGTCGGCTCCACCCTCATCGACCTCAAAGAGGTCAGCAACGTGACGATCGTCGGCGTCGGCTCCGGCGCCGTGTTCGACCAGATCGGGATCCACATCCGGTCCTCCAGCAACATCATCCTGCAGAACTTCACCGTGAGGAACGTGAAGAAGTCCGGCTCGCCCACCTCCAACGGCGGCGACGCGATCGGCATGGAAGCAGGCGTGCGCAACGTCTGGGCCGACCACCTCACCCTCGAAGCCTCAGGCGGCGAAGCCGAAGGCTACGACGGCCTCTTCGACATGAAGAACGACACCGAGTACGTCACCCTCTCCTACAGCATCCTGCGCAACTCCGAGCGCGGCGGCCTGGTCGGCTCCAGCGAGAGCGACACGTCGAACAACTACATCACCTACCACCACAACCTGTACGACAACCTCAACTCCCGGGTGCCGCTGCTGCGCGGCGCCACGGCCCACATCTACAACAACCACTACACCGGGATCGTGGAGTCGGGCATCAACTCCCGTGCCGGCGGCAAGGCCAAAGTGGACAACAACTACTTCGAGGACTCGAAGGACGTCCTCGGCACCTTCTACACCAACGAGCGCGGGACCTGGCAGACCAGCGGGAACATCCTCGACAACGTGACCTGGTCGGCCCAGGGCAGCGAGAACTACCCCGCCGGACCCAGCATGCCCTCCACCACCACCATCAGCGTCCCCTACAGCTACTCGCTCGACAACGCCTCCTGCGTGCCGAGCATCGTGAGCAAGACGGCCGGCGCGAACAAGGGCAACCAGGTCTCGGACGGCAGCTGCAACGTGCAGTCCCCGTCGCCGAACCCGACCAACCCCACCACCAGCCCCACCACTGGCCCGACTGACCCTGGCACGAGTCCGACCACCCCGCCCGGCGGCACCAACCTCAGCATCGGCGCCGGCGCCGACGGCTCCAGCAAGGCCAGCGGCACCAGCTACGGCAACGTCATCGACGGGAGCATGAGCACCTACTGGTCGCCCAGCGGCACCACCGGCACGGTCTCCGTGAAATGGAGTTCGGCCAAGACGATCGACACCGTCAACATCCGTGAAGCCGCAGGCACCGCGGGCAACATCGACAACTGGCAGCTCGTGAACCACGCCACGGGCGCCGTCCTCGCCTCCGGCACCGGCGCGGGGGTGATCTCCTTCTCCGCCGTCTCCACGACGAAGGTCAGCTTCGTGATCACGAGCGCGAGCGGCACGCCGAGAGTCGCCGAATTCGAGGTCTACGCCTGACCCAGGGCGCCCCGCGCGGCCCCGGCTGCGCGGGGTGTCTCCCCTCACGCCCGACCCGAACCGCAGCGTTGGCCCCGTGACCTGCGACTTTGATACAGTCGCAGGAGTGATCGCGGGGCCTTCGCGTTCGCGGAATCGGGGGAACGGTGCAACAGGACGAGCTCGACGGGCTGCCGCTCGAAGGACGCGCCCGCTACGCGGTGCTCGGCGTCCTCCAGCGGGCCCGGAGCCTGCGCCTCGACTGGGTCGACGCCGCCTCCGACCTCGAAGGCGGCTCGGGCGATCCCGGCTGGCCGGCGGCGCTCGCCGGCGTCTTCGACGAACTCGGCGGCGACGCGGCCCTGCGCGCCTGGGAGTGGGGCTGGATGCCGCGAGAGGCCTTGAGCGCCTTGCGGAAGTCCCTCAGCCCGGAGGCGGTGCGGGCCGGCGCGGTCATGATGCGCGGCCAGCTCGCGCAGTACCGCGACATGCAGCTGAGCGACCGCTGGAACGTGCAGCGCGAAGAGCTCGCCGCGATCGCCCCGTTCGCGGGCGTCGCCAAGGCGAGCGCGGGCCTGGGCCGCTGGGACCGGATCGTCCTGTGGGGAGCCGTCCTCGAAGCCCTCGACTTCCTCAGTGGACTCCCGAAGATCCCGAAGGTCGAGCCGCTCCCGGGCGACCTGCTCATCACGCACGGGCTCGGCGTCGCGGAGTCCTCCCGCGTCTACGAGAAGATCCGGGCCCTGCTCGCCAAGGCCGAGTCGACCGACTCCGACGCCGAAGCCGAGGCGTTCACCGCCAAGGCGCAGCAGCTCATCGCCCGCCACAGCATCAACGAGGCGCTCCTTTCCGAAGCGGGCGAAGGCAAGCGCGACCCAGAGGCGCTCCGCGTCATCATCGAGCGCCCTTACGAGCAGCCCAAGTCCGAGCTCCTCGCCCAGATCGCCGACGCCAACCACTGCCGCTCCGTGTACTGGCCCGACGGCGGTTTCACCACCTTGATCGGCGACCGCGCGGACCTCCGCTCGGTCGAGCTCCTCTTCAACTCCCTGCTGGTGCAGGCCACTGCGGCGATGACCCGGGTCGGCTCGATCTCGGCCAAGCGCGGCAAGTCCCAGACGCGCTCGTTCCGCCAGTCGTTCCTGGCGTCCTTCGCCATGCGCATCGGCGAACGCCTCCGCGAATCCG
Organism: Glycomyces sp. NPDC021274; assembly: GCF_040641195.1. Taxonomy (NCBI): domain Bacteria; kingdom Bacillati; phylum Actinomycetota; class Actinomycetes; order Glycomycetales; family Glycomycetaceae; genus Glycomyces; species Glycomyces sp. NPDC021274. Next base: position 222,404 of record NZ_JBFADC010000005.1, read on the forward strand.
CCGAGGACACCGCCCGCGAGTACACCGAGGAGACCGGCACCGACCTCGTCCCCGTGATGCGCCAACGCGACCAGCGCGTCGACTCCCGCACCGAAGAACTCTTCCCCCGCCTCAAATTCGGCCGCTCCACCCGCATCACCAACTACGAGGGCCACATAGCCGGCCTCGCCGCAGCCGACGCCGCCCGCCTCACCGCCCCGGAGCCCATCACCCGCCGCTGAATCAGCACCCCGGGATCCGTTTCGAGACGCGCAGGCGCCGCCGGGAACGCGATGAGGCCCCCGGCGCTGTGCGCTCGGGGGCCTCGCTGATGGTTCAGCGCCGCTGCATCGGGCGGCGGTTGGCGTGGATGAGGTCGCAGTGGTCGAGTCGCCAACCGTGCTGCGTCGCACGGAAGGTCAAGGTCATGGCCTGGTGGGCGGTGCCGTTCTCGACCATGGCGACGATCTCGGCCGACTCCTTGGTGGGGAAGTTCGCGCGGACGACCCGGACTTGGCGGAACCGGGTGGGGACGCGGCGCTGGACCCTGGTGAAGGCCCGCCAGCCGGCATCGGTGGCGAACATGCGGGCCTCGGCGGCGGATTTGCGTCCGGTGAGGACGTTCAGGAAGAAGGTCGAGTAGGAGACGGCCTGGCGGGGCGGGAATCGGTTCGGTATGTCGCTGACGTTATTGCGGCACTTCATGGTTCCTCCAGGATCGGTGGGGCCCGGTCGAAGGAGAATCTATTCATCACTTTAGGTGAAGTCAAGCACACCAGTAGTGATGACCCTGGTCTTGCCGCGTCTCGATTGTGGAATCCGCACGAGTGGCACTTCGCAACGGCTGCTTCGTAAGGGACAGGAGCGCTACGTTGAAGCGCGTCTCCTGTGGAACCCTACAAAAACCAATCGGCTGCCCGTGGCGTGTCGCGAGGCGCGAATCGGCCGGGCCGGTCACCGCAGCTGCGGTGACCGGCCCGGCCGTATTCAGTTGTGTCTTAACCCTCGGATTCAGCCTTTGACGGCGCCGGTGAGGACGCCGGAGGTGAAGAAGCGCTGGAGGAACGGGTAGACGATGAGGATGGGGACCGTCGCGAGGACGATGACGGCCATCTGGAGGGTCACGCCGGGGGGCGGGGGCTGGTCGGGGGAGACGACGGCTCCCGGGATGGCGACGCCGGCGAGGACGTACTGCTGGAGGACGACCTGGATGGGCCACTTCTCGCTGTCGTTGATGTAGAGCAGCGCGTTGAAGTAGGTGTTCCAGTAGGCCACGGCGTAGAACAGGCCCATCACGGCGAGCACGGGTTTGGAGAGCGGCAGGACGATCTGGAGGAAGATCCGCCATTCGCCCGCGCCGTCGATGCGCGCCGCTTCGATGAGTTCCTCGGGCAGGCCTTGGAAGAAGTTCCGGATCACGATCATGTTGAAGGCCGAGATGAGGCCCGGGATGATCAGGGACCACGTGGAGTCCAGGAGCCCGAGGTACTTGATGAGCATGAAGTTCGGGATGATGCCGGCGCTGAAGAACATCGTCGCGAGGATGCCGATGAGCACGATCTTGGCGCCGGGGACCTGGCGGGTGCGCACCAGGCCCCAGGCGAGCATCGAGGTCGCGGCGAGGGAGAGGAGCGTGCCGACGACGGTGATGAAGAGCGAGTTCTGGAGGCCGTTGACGACGGTGCCGCCGTTGAAGATCGCGCGGTAGGCGTCGAGCGAGTACTCGGTGGGGAAGACGACGCCCGCGCGGGCCTGCTCGGGCGAGGCGAAGCTCATCGCGATGACGTAGACCAGCGGGTAGATCATCGTGATGACGATGCAGACGATGACGATCGCCTTGACGCCCCTGACCCACACCGGGGGCGGGTTCATCCATGGTGGACGGCTGACGGTTGCGGTGGCCATTAGAAGATCCCCTCTCCGCCCATCTTCTTGGCGAGCTTGTTGGCCGACAGGACCAGGATGGTGCCGATGATGCCCTTGAGCAGGCCTGCGGCGGTGGCGATGCCCCATTGGCCGCCGAGGACGCCTCTGAAGTAGACGAACGTGTCGAGCACTTGCGCGGCGTCGGCGCCGACCATGGGCTGCTGGAGCAGGAGCTGCTCGAAGCCGACGGTGAGGATCGAGCCGATGTTGAGGATGAGCAGGAGCGTCGCGACCGGGATGAGCGCGGGCAGCGTGATGTGCCAGGTGCGCTGCCAGCCCGAGGCGCCGTCGATCGCGGCGGCCTCGTAGCGCTCGGAGGGGATGCCGGCGATGGCGGCGAAGAAGATGATGGTGCCCCAGCCGGCGTCCTTCCAGATGTTCTGGGCGACGACGAGGAATTTGAAGCCGTCCGCGTCGGTCATGAGGTCGAAGCCGGGCATGCCGAAGCCGTCGAGGATGCCCGCGACGAGTCCGCCGCCGCCTACGACCTGCTGCCACACCGAGATCACGATGACCCAGGAGAGGAAGTTGGGCAGGTAGACGATGGTCTGGACGAGCCGCTTCACCTTCTCCGACAGCAGTGAGTGCAGCAGGAGCGCGAGGGCGATCGGCGCCGGGAAGGCGAAGGCCAGCTGGAGGAACGCGATGATGAGCGTGTTCCGCAGGGCGGTGATGATCTCGGGGTCGGTCCAGATCGCGGTGAAGTTCGCGAGGCCGACCCACGGTGAGCCCTCGATGCCGCGGAACGGCGAGTAGTCCTGGAACGCGACGACGTTGCCCGCCATGGGCACGTACATGAAGACCAGAAAGAACGCGGCGCCGGGGATGATGAACGTGTACGACCAGCGTTCACGCCAGATCCGTTGGCGCAGCGTCAGTTTGCGTCGCTGCGGGGGCGCGGACGGCCCCGGGGCCCGCGCAGTGCGGGTCCCGGGGCCGGCGTCCGTGGTGTTCACGCTCACTTGCCCGCGTCCTTCAGCGCCTGGGTGTATTCGTCGCGGACCTGGGTGCCTCCCTGCGACATGTAGTTGTCCACGAAGGACTGCAGGTCGTCGATGCTCTCGCGGCCGGTGATCACGCCGGTCTCGAAGTCCGTCCACAGCTGCTTGAGCTGCGCGCCCTTGGTGACGAAGGTCTGCGAGGCGGCCTCGAGCCCTTCGAGGGGCCGCGCGATCGAGTGCTCCGCCAGGGCCTCCATGACCGTGACGAAGGATTCGGCCCACGGGGCCGCGTTCGGGTGGATGCGGTACGAGTTGTCGCCGGAGGTGACGCCGACGTACTGGACGGCCAGCGCGGTAGCGCTGTCGGGGTTGACGATCGGGATGCCGTGCGCGTCGACGGTGTGGTGGACGCCCTCGGTGCCGTTGGCGATGAAGTACTGCTCCTCGGAGCCGAACGGGGCCGAGAGGTAGTCGAGGACGTTGAGGATCTCGGTGAGGCGGTCCTCGTCCTCGGCCGCGGCCGCCGATACGCAGGTCGACCGGCCGTAGGGCACGTTGCGCACGACGACCTGGCCGGAGCCGTCGAAGCCGGGCATGTCGAAGAAGTCGTACGTCGCGCCCGGCAGGTCGGCCTCCCACTGGGACAGGCCGAGTGCGCCGATGGCCCCGCCGACCGGGTCGTAGCGCAGGGCCGCACCGGAGACGATGTCGGTGGCCGTGGGGGACATGGAGACCGGGTCGAAGATCCCCTCGGCCCAGGCGCGGGCGAGCCATTCGAGCATCGCCCGGTAGTTCTCGGTCGAGGTGATGTGGACCAGGTCGCCGTCGGCGTTCACCTGCCATTCGGCGCCGGTCTTGAACAGGCGCTGGAACATCACCGCGGTGTTGGGGTGGGCGTCGTACTTGTTGAGCCCGTAGACCTTCTGGCCGCCGGGGCCCGTGCCGAGGGCCGAGACCTCTTTGAGCATGGTGAACAGCTCGTCGGCGTCCTTGGGGGCGCGTCCGATCGAGGTCTGGTCGACCAGGTCGGTGCGCATCGTCGGCACGTTGGTGAGGGCCCAGACGGTCGAGGGGACCTGGTAGATGCGGCCGTCCTTGAGGCTGGCCTGCCAGATTTCCTCTTTGCGCGCGGCGAGGTTGGGCCACTTGAGGATGTTGTCGCCCGAGAACGTCTCGGAGAGGTCGGCGAACGCGCCGTCGCGGATGCCCTGGAGGTTCCCCGCGGACTGGTCGTTGACGAAGACCAGGTCGGGGACGTCGCCAGAGGCGAGCATGGTCGCGAACTTCTGGTCGAAGACCGGCTGGGGCACGAACTGCGGCTCGAAGCTGACGCCCAGGCGCTCGTTCAGCTCCTGCCAGTACGGGTTCTCCTCGAGCGGGGTGGCGGGGTCGCCCCAGGTGAGCTGGAAGCTCGTGACCTTGCCGCCCGAGCCCGGCTCGCGGTCGACCGACTTGAAGAACGTCTTCGGGTACTCGGTGTAGACGCTCTCCATGCCCGGGGTCTCGCTCGTGTAGTACGGCTGGACCTCGAGTTCCGGGGCGGGCTGGTACGTCGGCATCTCGTAGTCGCCGCCCGTGGCGCCGCCTCCGGCGCTGCCGGAGCAGGCGGCGGTCGTACCGAGTGCGGCAGTGGCGGCTGCGGCGCCGGCGGCACCGAGGAGCTTGCGGCGAGAGACTTCGGCCATGAGGGGCCTCCTTAGATCAACGTTGATACAGGGGTGAGGGATGAGGCTGTTGTGAAGATTATTCCGACGGCCGGTGCGGTCGTCCTGCCGGGTGCTGCACCAGGTCGCCGGGGAGATAACGGTATCATCAGGTATGGAAATCAGTCAATGATTCGCCTGCCGAAATCTCGGTTCTCAGAGCGTTCTATTCGATTGCGGCGCAACGTATTCGCAGGATGATGCGAATTCGTTGCCGTCCGCGCGGGCGTTTCCAGTCTCGCCGGTGCACCGGAAAACGGTCAGATATCGGTTTCTATCTTCGTCGCATCAGGCCTGCCTCCAGAGCGTCTCGGGATCCACCCGGTGCAGCAGCGGCTCGCCCGCCGCGTACCGCTCGGCGTCCTCGACCATGAACAGGCCCATACGGGACAACTCGTTGCCGTGCGAGCCGGCCACGTGCGGAGTGAGGAAGACATTGGGAAGGTCGTACAGCGGCGAGTGCGCCGGCAGCGGCTCCGGGTGCGTCACGTCGATGACCGCCGAGAGCCGCCCGTTGAGCAGCTCCACGGTGAGCGCCGCAGTGTCGACCAGGCGCCCGCGCGCCGTGTTGACCACCACCGTGCCGTCCCGCATGAGCGCCAGCCGCTCGGCGTTGATGAGGTGCTCGGTCTCGGGCAGATCGGGCGCGTGGACGCTGACCACGTCCGCCCGGGCCACCAGCTCATCGAGCCCGACCGACTCCGCGCCCAGCTCGGCCGCCTCGGCCGCACCCACGAACGGGTCGTACAGCAGCACCGTGAAATCGAACGGCCGCAGCAGCTCCAGCACCCGCCGCCCGATCTTCGAGGCGCTCACGACACCGATCGTGCGACCGAAATTGCCGACCCCCGGGTGGATGTACCCCAGCGTGAAACTGCGCTCCTTGCGGAAGTCCTCGCGCAGCTGGAAGATCCCCTTGCCCGCCATCAGGATCGACGCGAGCGTGTACTCCGCGACCGGCAGCGCGTTCGCCCCCGACGAGCTGGAGACGACGATGCCCCGCTCCCAGCCGGCGTCGCCGAGGATCCACTTCACCGTGCCGGCCGCGTGCAGCACCGCCTTCAGATGCGGCGCCCCGGCCAGCACGTCGTCGTTCAGTTTCGGTACACCCCAACTGGAGACGACGACCTCGGCCTCCGCCAGCGCCGCCTTCGCGGCGGGCTCGGAGAAGTCCTGGACGACGAATTCGGGGTCGAAGTCGAGCACCGCGGCGAGACGCCGCATGAGCGGCTCGGGGAAGAGCTGCGGGAGGAACTCGGGGCTCATGGCCAAGAGCGCTCGGGGTCGGTCTGCCACTCGGGGGTCCTTCGGAGTCGCCGGATAGATATCGGTTTCTAAGTTAGATCTCAATCGCTGACTTGTCGAGACCCTCTGATCGATCAATGTCAGCAGCAGGGACCCAGATCACCTGTCGATACAACCGATCATGCAGCTAGACAACGTGATCTTCCCAAGATAACAATTCGGTAACCCGACGCAGGGGTCAAAACTTGCCCATACCAACGAGCAGAGAACGTTATCTGCCAGAGCCTTGATTCTCGCCACCGCAGCCGCTATCGTCCGCATAGACGGATTCCGATATGCAGCTGCTTGTGCACCCGACCGGACCCCTCCGGCGCCGCCACCCCCGCCGGCAGACCCGGAAGGCCCCCGCCTTGAAAGGCCTCCCCTTGCAAGGCTCTACCCCGAAAGGACGTGCAATGACGCAAGTCGACCGACGAAAGCGGCCGCGCCTCATCGCGCTGGCCGCCGCCCTCGCGGCGGGCATCGCGGTGGTCGCCGCACCGCCGCCCGCGCAGGCCCAGGAGCAGGACGAACTGCCCTACGCCGGCCTCCTCACCGACCACGTGGTCGAGATCAACGAGACCGTGAGCGACGCCGGGTTCGTCCACCCCGGCGTGGGCCTCTCGGCCGACGACCTGCGCAACGCCCAGGAGATGGTCCGCTCGGGCCAGGAGCCGTGGGCCTCCTACTTCGACGCGATGACCAAGACCGGCGCCACCTCCAAGACCTACCGCGCGTCCAACTCCAAGTCCGCCGCGCAACCGGACGTCGCGCTCGACCCGAACTTCAACCACGGGGGCCTGCGCGGCCGCGAGACGAACGACTCCTACGGCGCGCTCAGCCAGTCCCTCATGTGGGTCATGACCGGCAACGAGGTGTACCGCAAGAACGCGATCCAGGCCCTGCGCACGTGGGCGAGCATGAACCCCGACGGGTTCAAGTACTTCCCCGACGCGCACATCCACACCGGCAAGCCGCTCTCCCAGTTCCTCATGGCCGCCGAGATCATCCGCGCCACCGAACCGGCCGCCGACGACACGCCGGGCACGCACGACGGCTACAGCGTCGAATGGACCGCCGACGACGACGCGAAGCTGCTCGGCAACTTCGCCCAGCCGCTCGTCGACACGTTCCTGTACTCGCCCGAGCGGTGGATGAACCAGCACAACTTCGGGTTGTACGGCCGCATCGCGACCGCGATCTACGCCGACGACGCCGAGGCCTACGCCAAGGGCGTCGAGTGGTTCACCGTGAACTCCGAGTTCGTGAACTACACCAGCGGCGGCCTCGCGCAGCAGATCCCGCTCATCGAGGCCGACGACCCCGCCAACCCCTACGGCGAGGACTTCGTGCAGCTGCGCGAGATGGGCCGCGACCAGGCCCACGCCGAATGCAACATCGACAACTTCGCGGCGATGGCGCGCTTCCTCCACGTCCAGGGCACCAGAGTGGACCCTGAGGACGGCACCGTCTCCACCGCCGACGACGCCGTGACCGCCTACGGCTTCCTCGGCAACCGGCTCCTGGCCGGCGCGGACGCGTTCGACGGCTACATGATGGGGCAGCCCACGAAGTACATCGACGACCGCGGCACCGGCGGCGTCATCTCGCCGGCCTACCGGGGCCGGATGTTCAACGCGCTCAACGAGTTGTACTACCAGTACAAGTACGTCGAAGGCGTCGACGTCGAGGCCGAGGCACCGAACGTCGCCCTCCTGAACGAGCGCATGGACGGCCCCCTCTACAAGTACGGGACCGGCGTCCACAACTTCTGGTCCCCAGGCGACAAGAGCATCGAGTACTGGGTGGCGTTCCCGCCCGAGATCGCCGGCACCGAGCCGCGACCGGCCGAGGACACCGCGCTCACCTTCGGCAACTACGGCATCCCGCTCGACGACGGCACCGAGATCATCAGCGAGGACGGCGCCACCTTCGCCCGCGCCACCGCGGACGCGGACGGCACCGTCAGCGTCGTCAGCCGTGTGATGTACCCCGGCAACAGCACGACGGGCGTGCTCGTGCGCACCGACGGCCCCGCCGTCATGGAAGTGCTCGACAAGGAGGAGCGCGACCCGCGCAACGAGGCCGAACCCGAGCCGGGCGTCCTGGCGCGGATGGAACTGCCCGACACGCAAGGCGAATGGCGGTACGTCACGTACCCCGCGGTCGGCCTCAACACCCAGTTCTACCGCATCACCGGTGACGGCACCACTGTGGACATGGACTCGCTCCTGCTCGACGCCCAGAAGCAGCTCACCCCGCCCGCCTTCGAGCAGGCCCGCGGCAAGTACCACCTGTGGCCGGACGCGACCTCCACGTTCGAGCTCGGCGCGACCGACACCGGGAACGCCCCCGCCTACACCGCCGCAGGCCTCCCGGAAGGCGCCGAACTCGACCCCGAGACCGGCACCCTCACCTGGAAGCCGACCTCGCACGACCGCGGCGTCCACCAGGTCCAGATCATCGCCGACGACGGCGACGCCGTCTCCGCCCGGACCTTCGAACTCGCCGTGGCCAAGAACCGGCCCAAGATGATCGACGCGGCCGTCGCCGACGGCACCGAGGAGGGCGCGGTCTACACCACGGCCTCGAACGAGCCGTACCAGGCCGCGCTCGACGCCGCGAAGGACTCGGCCGAGAACGGCACCGATGAGGAGTTCCGCACCGCGTTCCAGGCCCTGCTCGACGCCATCGAGGCGCTCGAACTGCTCAACCCGCGGCTGGCGGACGGATCGCTCGACTACCGCAACGCGGTCGCCCCGGCCAACATGACCGCGGACCAGGCCCGCGCCCTCGCCGACGGCAACAACAACAGCCACTTCGGCGACCTGCGGGTCGGGTTCGTCACGCTCGACTTCGGCACCCGGTACCGCGTCGCCGCCGAGGAGTTCGGCCTCCAGGCCCGCTTCTCGTTCCCGATGCGCTCGCAGGGCACCAACGTGTACGGGTCCAACGACGGCATCACCTGGGACCTGCTCACCGAGCGGCCGACCGGCGACACCAACGAGATGGAGACCATCCCGGTCGTCGCCGAGCACCGCGGCAAGGAGTACCGCTACCTGAAGCTCCAGATCGACGATCCGGCCCCGCCGATCGACCCCGCCTACCCGGGCATCTGGTCGGTCGCCGAGTTCCACGTCTTCGGCGACCGCTCCGAGGTCCCCGGCGATATCACCGACGTGTCGGTGGCCTCACCGGACGCCGAAGCGGGCAGGGTGATCAGCGGCGACGAGGTCAACGTGACCTTCACCAGCGCGAAGCCGATCAGCGACGTCGCGGTCAGCGTCGGCGGCCAGGAGCTCGCCGCGACCAGCGAGGACTCGCTGTCGTGGACGGCCACCGGCACGCTCGGCGACCTCACCGGCGGCGGCCGCCTCGACCTCGTGGTCGACCACACCACTGAGGACGGTGAGACGGCCGCGACGATCCACGGCGCGACGGACAGCACCGCCCTCTACGGCTCGGACGAACGGAACCTCGTCGACCTCGCCGACGCGCAAGTGATCAAGGCGGACGGTTCGGCCGACTCGTCGAATGCCGCCCAGTCGCAGAAGATGCTCGACGGCAACCCCGCGACCTTCAGCGACGTGCCCGCCGTCGACGGCCAGCACTCCCTCGTGTGGGACTTCGGCGCCGGCGTGCAGGTCAGCGTGGACCGCTTCGACTATCTTGCGCGCCAAGACAGCGAGGGCGTGCGCCGCATGGACGACCAGGTGCTCCAGGGCTCGAACGACCTCACCACCTGGACCACCGTCGGTGACGCGTCGTTCAAGACGCTGTCGTGGCAGAACCTCCCGTCGCAGGACGACGAAGGCTACCGCTACCTGCGGGTCGTGAACAGCGCGCCGGTCTACATCGCGGAGCTCCGGCTCTTCGGCACCGCCGTCTACGACATCGACCCGATCCTGGAGCGCGCGGACGCCGTGGACCTGAGCGGCTACACCCGCGGTTCGCAGCTCCTCTTCCCGCGGGAAGTCGCCGCGGTCCGCGAGGCCCTCGCCGAACCGGAGGCCGACGAGCAGGCCCTCGCCCAGCGCCTCATCAACGCCTGGGACCTCCTCGACCCGTCGGCGACCGAGGCGCCCGCCGGTTTCGATCAGTCCTGGGTCGCGGCCAGCACGGGCTCGTGGGACGGCTCGAAGGACGCGGCCGCCAACGGCTGGGCCATGTTCGACGGCAACACCGGGACGTTCACCGACACGACCACCAAGTCCTGCACGAACACCGTGCTCCCGACCGACGGGACCGGGTACACCGTGGTCGGCGTGAAGTACTTCCCGCGCGACAGCGCGTGGTTGCGGGCGACCGGCCTGAAGATCCAGGGCTCCAACGACGGCGGCGCCACCTGGACCGAGTTCGCGAGCACCGGCACCCCGGTCCGCGGCTGGAACACGGTCCCTCTGGCCGAGCCCGTCCACTACGAGGCCCTGCGCATCAGCGGCGGCAACGGCTACTGCAACGTCGCCGAACTCCAGTTCATCGTCGAAGTCATCGACAAGTCCGGCCTCGCCGTCCACCTCGACGATGCGGCCGCGCTCACCGAAGCCGGCTGGACCGCCGACTCCTGGACGGCGCTCACCGCCGCCCGAGACGCGGCGACCACCGTCAACGACGACAAGGGCGCCACCCAGGAAGAGGTGGACACCGCCTCCGATGCCCTCACCACCGCGATCGACGGCCTCGTGAAGGCCTGACACCGCTCGACACCAAGGACCCCAAGCGCTTACGCGCTTGGGGCCCTTCGTCAATCATCGCGTCCCGTTCGCGAGCAGCGCGGGCTCCACGGGCGGACGCACAGGCGGCTACCGACCCGCGGGGATCGTCATCGTCACCGCGATCATCGGAGCCTGCCCCTCCACATGAGTCGGTGCACCTCGCCGACCTGACCGGCTACGATCCGCCCGCGTGGATCTCCAGCGAATCCGGCAGGTCCGGCGTCCTCGCGCGGCGGACCGCATCGATCTGAGCGCGCACGTATTCCTGGAGTTCCGCGTCCTTCCGTTCGCCGGCCATGCGGCCCAGGACCGTCAAGTGCTCCAAGGCTCCATCGGCGTCATCGAGCCGCCGATAGCACTCGACCAGCAGCTTGCGGTGCTCGTCGGCCGTCGACGGCTCCTCAAGGCGCCCACGTTCGCGCTCTTCGTCGAGGAAGTCGGCGTCGACTTCCGCGACGTCGACTGCGTCTTCGAAGCGACCGGCCGCGAAATACCCCCGCGCGAGCCAATGCCAGTGCATGGTCGGCACCCCGCTGGAACGCTCCGCGGCGATCAGCGCCTCCAACGCCGGCACGGCCTCCGCCTCCCTGCCCTCGCCGATGCGGACCCGGGCCTGCGCGAAGCCGAAGCCCACCCGAACCAGATGCGGTGTGCCGGAGGAGAACCCGGCGATCCGCTCCTCGATCTCCCGGTGGTAGGCGGCCGACGTGCCCGCCTTGGCGTGGGCCGTCTCGAGGTGGGCGAACGCACGGACCGCTTGAGCCGGCCACTCCGCGTCCAGCGCGGCGTCCCGCATCGTCGCGGCCAGCGCGATGATCTGCGAGGGCGGCAGATCCTGATGCACCGCCCGCTGCACCCTGGAATGCGCGACGACGGCGGCGACATGGGGGTCGCCGGACTCGGCGGCCCGCTCGGCGGCACGAGCCAGCGCGCGGTCGGCCTCGTCCTGGTCCGACCACTCCACCACGTTCGCGAACTTGCACTCCGCCAGTGCGGCCGTCTTCGGGTCGGGCAGCCGGCACAGCAGGTCGCGCATCTTGGTGACCAGCGGCAGCGCCTCGTCGAGCATCCCGTTGTCGCCCATCCACACCGCGACATCGCACAGGCAGAGCGCCATGCCGATCATGTCGTCCTCGTCCCGGTACCGCCCGGCCGCCTCGTGCAGATCGGATCCCGTGTCCGGTCCTTTGCGCATCAGCGCCCGCAGATGCGCATGGCGGGCGGCCAGATGCGCGGGCGGCTGCCCGAGCGCCCGGAGGTGGTCCTCGGCTGCGGTGCGCTGCTCGCGTTCGCGATGCCACTCGGCGCGGGCCAGCAGCTCCTCGGCCGACAGTTCCCCGGGGATGCCGGCGGTGAACCGGTAGCTCGCGGCGTCCACCCGGAACTGCGCGACCGGCCGCGCGTCGAGGCGGGCGCGCGCCCGGTCGCCTTGCGCCGCAGTGCCGTTGCGCGCATCGAAGGTCGCCGCGAGATCGAGCGCGATGCCGCGCATCCGCGCAAGCATCTGCGCGGCGTCGACGTACTCGTCCTCGCCCTGCCCGGCCCAGCCGATGGGCTCGTCGCCGCGACCGGCGTCGACCATCTGCCGCATCAGCACCGCCACGGCGACGGCGAACTCCATCTTCCCGGTCGGCCGGTCCAGGCTCGCGAAGCCCCACATCATCCTGCTGAGCGTCTCGAGGCCCGCATCGAGGTTCCCGGTGAGCGCGCAGAACTCGATGAGCCTGCCGCTGTACTCGTAGCGGTACACGCCGCGCCTGATGCGGCGACGGGCGAGCCGGAACGCCCGCCTCGCCTCGTCGTGCCGTCCCAGCCGCGCCAGGGGGAGGAGCATGTCGATCTGCACCGGCACCGGGGGTTCGGTGACGGTTCGTGCGGCGGCCAGCACCGGGGCGGCCAGCTCGTACGCCGCCGCGTCGTCCCCGCGGTCGGTGAGCCGGTCGACTTGCAGGGCGAAGTCCCACATGCGCATCGGATTCGGCCCGTCGGCGGCGATCCACCGCTGGAACCAGTGCGCCTCCTGCTCCCAGTCCGCGACGATGTGGGCCACGGACCGGCGGGTCGCGTACACCTCGGTGAGGTTCCGGCCCGCCTCCCGGTGGCGCTGTTCGACATCGTCGAGCGCCGCGTGGATCAGGGGCAGTCCGACCGCCGGGAACTCGGCCATCGTCTGGACGATCCAGCAGTACCAGGAGAGCAGCTCCGCCTCTTGGTCCGGATCGAGCTCGTGCCTGCGGGCGTCGTGTTCGGAGAGGCAGCGGGAGAACAGGGGAAAGGCCCGGGACCATTGCCGCCCCACGCAGTACGCGTCCGCCAGCGCGCGCCGGGCGGTGAAGGCCAGCCGGGCGAAGCCCCGTGCCTCGGCCCAGCCGACGACGTCTTCGAGTTGCGCCTGCCGTATCTCGTGGTCCTCGACCGTATGCGCCGTTTCCAACGCGGCCCACAGCTGCGGTTCGTCGTAGTCCATGCTTTCTCCTGATCGCAGGTCGGTGTGCCGGATCGAGACCGAACGAACGCACGAGTCCGGGCCGTGAGGTTCACCGGACTGCGTGATGCCCCCGCAGGCGGCGGGTGCGGACGCCGCTGCCGTCTACGGGCACCGATCGGTCCGGTCGACCGGGTCCGGGCGCCTACCAAAATACTTCGGGACCGCCGGTCGGACCGGGCGCCTGCGGCACTGTCGAAGGTCGGGGAATTTTGGGGCCGGAACCTTGGAGTCCTCGCAGGGAGACTCAGGGGTGGAGGGTTGGATGTTGATGGGGGACAAGGCGATAGGGATGTGCTGAAGTGTCGGCGGTTGCGTGACCGCGTGCGGTCGAGGGCGGCGGGTTCTGCGCGAGTCCGGTAGCGTGCTCGATGTTTCCCCCCGAATCTGGAAGGTGCCCGACGTGGCGAGTGTTGATGAGTTGTCGGCTGCGGTTGCGGCGGCGCGCGATGCGATCGAGCAGAGCAATGCGGTTGTCGAGGGCGCGAAGCAGCAGGCCGAGGAATTGAGCGGGCAGCTGGCGGCGCTGGGCGTCGAGCAGAAATCGGGCCAGGCCATGCAGGTCAAAGATAGCCTCGAGCAGATGCAGGCCCAGGTCGCGGCGTTGACGAGCGCGGCCGAGCAGGTGCAGCAGCAGGCGGAGGCGTTGAGGGGTTTACAGGGCGGTACCGGCGGCGGAGTTGCAGTAGGGGATGCCATTGGCGGCAACCAAATCCCCACCCCCGCCGGAGCCTCGGGAGGAGGAGGGGATCGCAACGGTCCGCCCCCAACCGAGCCCCCAACCCCAGCCGCAGCGAGCAACGAACCGCCCGACGATTCGAACTCCAACGAACCGCCGAAGTTCACCTTCAGCAGCCGCTTCCAGCCCGATCCCGAGTTCAACGAGAAACTCGCCGAACTCTGGGATCCGCCCGACGCGATCGAAGCCGATCAACGGAAGACCAGAATCGCCAGAGTCGGCCGAGGCCTTGTCCGAAAGGGCGACGACATCGGCCAAGCAAGCAAGGACGCTGGTTCGACGATCGATAAGCTCCTCAGCGACAGCTTCGACCCGCTGTCGAACACCTCAACGGGCACCGTGGCCGACACGAATCCACCCGGTCCGACGGTTTCCCGGCCGGACCCCGTTATGCCAGACTGGGGTTCAGCCGCCGCTGCCGGCCTGATGATCGCCATAACCGCCGTTGAAGCGGTGAGCCGCTTCGTTGAAGCACACGATAGAAGGAAGTGACAACATGCAGCGCGAGGAACTGCTCCGCGAGCAAGTCAAAGCGATGATCTTCAACGAGCCAGCACGGTCTACCGAACTCCGCACGCAGATCGGGGAGCAGGGGCTTGCACGCGCGCACTTCAACTTCACGACTGCCGTGTTCGCCGGTGCAGTAATTCAGTACTTCGGCGAAGAGCTCGACCTTGCCGCGCTCAGGACATTCATGACCGGCATTCGACACGACTTCCGGAAGGCGGACCCACCGCTCAAGTTCATGACCGTCGAAGGAGCAGTCCGCGCCATCTATGGCGAAGACCACTTCCTCGATGAGATGACCGGTGAGGAACAGCTAATCGCCATGAGTGCGGTAATCCGGAAGATCACGTTCGAGACCCCGTACATCACCGACAACATCGAGCCCTTCCTCGATGAGGCCGAGAAGCTTGCTCGGCAGTGGGAGTCCGAGGGTTAACCAGTAGAGCAACGAACCGCAATGCGAGATCCACCGCGCCGAAGGCGCGGTGGATCTCGCATATCTGCATACATTTTTGAGGTTCAGGGCACTTCCGTTGCGCGCCTTGCTATTTGAGAAAGTTCTAGACCCAAAATCCTCGTAAGTTGACAGCGGATATTTCGTTGCGTCATCATCGGACATACGACCTTGCGCGATCGCAAGGGAGCCAGTTCCTTACGTCTCGAACGGAGACTCTTACGAAGCATCCCAAGAAGTTCGGCCTTATTCGATAGGCCAGAATGTTAACGCCGCCCGGTGGTCCACGGACTACCAATCAGAGTTCCACCGGGCGGCTCCAACAACAGAAAGCGAGCTTTCCGTGTCGTCTACGACGATACGCTATTCGGGCGTACCTGAAAACAGCCATTCCCGCGACCTTTCCCACGATTCCCGCGAATCCCCGGCTCCCCTGGATGCCAGGGGTTGCCGGGACTCCAGCGATCCGCACGGCTCGCGGGACTCCTGGGAACCTCGGCCTTCCGGAGGCACCTCCGTCCCCTCCGGCACATCTGGCGCATCTGCCACCTCTGCCATCTCTGGCGCGTTTTCCGATGCGCCCGAAGCGGTCTCGGACCTCGACACCGACGCCGATGCCAATACCAGTAGCGGCCTCTCAATTCAGGCCGACGGCTACTACGACTGGGCGGGCCGCCGCCTGTTCCTGCTCGACGGTTCACCAGACCCGTTGACACCGGGCGCTTACCGCTACCAGGCAAGCCCCGACTACTGCGACCTGTCGGCACCCGAGTCCGACCCGTCCAGCCCGCGCTACGAACCTCCCCACCTGCGCCATCAACCCGGCGACACCTGGGAGATCGGCGGCAAGCCGTTCGACATCCACGACCCGGGGCCCTACGGCAACCCACTCTGGCGTCCGGACCCCCGTACCGGCCGCCACCGCCGAGGCGAACTCCCCGACCCGATGCCACCCAGTGGCGCAAAGCAACCCGCGAATTCGCAGGTCGAGCAGCCCGTCTCCGCCGGTTCGGTCCCTCCTTGGGGCCCGCGCCCGCGTACCGCCGCGCCGTCCCCGGAGCCGCCCGACGACGAGGACGAAGGCCAAGGCGGCCAACCGAACACGTCTCGACCCATCACACCGGACCGGCCCCGGCCCGCTCCGCGCGACCGCTCGCGCTTCTGGTCGCAGGCCGACAGCAGCCAACCGGAGCACACCATGAACCGTCAGCGCCGCGACCACTCCACCCACGACACCGACAACACCGCGCCCGTACCTGGGTTCGCCCCCGAACCCGAAACGCCGCTCCGGACCCGGACTCACGCCGGACCTGCGATCGATTCAGCATCCAGCTCCGTACCATTCCGATTCGACAAGCTGCGCGAAGACGCCTGGGACCGGTTCCTCGAGAAATCCAGCGACCTCGCCGCCGCCCATCGCACCGATCGCGGTACCGCCCTCGAACGCGAATGCGGTTGGCAGATAGCCCTATGGGTCCGCTTCTTTCGCTGGCTCGCCGCCGTCTTCAACCGATCCACGAAGGTCGAACCGCCGCAACAGGATTCCGTACCGCCTCCGCAGGACCAACCAGTGCTGCCGATCCAACCCGACCTGTCCGGTCAGACCGAACGCAACGCGCGGACGCGGCGCACCGAGCTCGCCGACCGCTCGACTCGCTTCGCCGGCGCGGTCAACGGTGCCAGACGCGCCAGGGCCGAGTCCAGCGCAGGTCCCCTCGCGGAAGCCCTTGAGGCCCAACTGATCGGAGGTCGGGCATGGGCGTAGGCCGACTCTCCCTGCACCGCGTCCGCGCGAAGTACGCCCGCGCACTCGCCCAGATTCCGCTGCCGGTCCGCTCGCTCACCGAGATCGACCCGGCGGCGCTGCGGACGATATCCCGAGTGGAGTTCGCGGACCGAACCGTCCAGTTCGGACTGCTTGAGGGCACGCCACGCCTGTGGATCATTGCCCCCGATCATCTGCCGCCGGTCATGGGCTATGTGACCGGCCTGCACACCGGGAAGCCAGAAGTGCACATCACCGCCACCGACCACATCGACTGGGCCCGCCAGCCCGGCCGCACCCACCGCCTCCTGGCCGCTGCGCTCACCGCATGGCGAGGCGCCCAACGCGAATGCGAAGGATAGGAACACCCGTGAACGAGACCGTCACCGACTCCGCTCCGGACCCCGCGCCCGACTCCGCACCCGACTCCGCTTCTGACAACGACAGCAGCCGCGAGGCACGGGCCGCGCTCTTCCGCGCCCACGCCACCGCCCGCTTCCGTCTCGACACGGCCGAAGCCGCCCGCCTGGCCGCGACGCTCAGACCCGAACACCGCATGGGACACCTGCTCTTCCAGGTGTGCCTGTTCGCCCAAGTCGTCTTCGACGAGTACGGCACAGCCCCCGACCCCGGCGACCTCGCCGAACTCACCGAGACCCTGCACCGCAAGCACTACCCGAAAGACCGGAACTTCACCGCCATCAAGGCCGAAGCGATGATCAGGGCCGTGTGCGACGAATCGCTCCTGCTCACCGAGATCCCGCAAGCCGAGCAACCCGGCTACATGTGGGCTGTCATGAACGAACTCGTGCGCCCTGACGCCACCGACGCCGACCTGGCCGAGCGCTTCGAGGTCGCCGAAGAAGTGGGACCCGACCTGCTGAAACAGGCATTCGAGCAGACGATCGCCGCCCCCGTGAAGGAGGCAAGCGCATGAAACCCGAGCAACTGCACCGCCGCCACCTCACCGCCCTCATCGCAGGCGACCACGACACCGCCGCGAACCTCCGCAAGCACTTCGGCCGCACCGACCACGACACCGCCGTCCAGTTTCTGCGCGCCGCCACCGCGGTCAGCCTCGAATACCGCTTCGGCCCCGGAGCCGGACTCGGCGCCGGCCCCATCGACTACGACGAACTCGCGGCGTTCATGTCCGAACTGCGCCGCACCTGCGAGGGCGCCGAACCGCCGCCCGACTACCTCGCCGTCGAAGCGGCCATCCGCGCCCTCTACGGCGAACCGCACCTCATCGAACCGCTACAGCGCCAACAGCACAGCCAAGCGCTCTACCTCGCGCTCACGGCGCAGACCCGCCGCCACCCGTGGATCGCCGCCAATCCCGAATGGGTCCTGGACCGCGCCAAGCACACCTCACTGATCTGGCTCCTCAGCTGAGGAACCTCGGCGGGCCGAATGGTCGAAGCGACCGTCCGGCCCGCCGCCCGCCCCGTCTCCCGCGATGCCGAACTCCTCGCCCAGCCAGACGGGGACCGGGACCCGCGCACATCACGCTGCAAGGCCCAGATCGCCGAGCCCCTCCCAATCGTGCGCGCCGGACTTGAGCAGCCTCGTCAGTGTCGGCTCACCCTCGAAACGCACGATGTCCCTGGCGCAGTAGCAGTTGCGGATCGAACGCCCCCGCCGCAGGCAGGCCTGCACACCGATGAGCTGCATGGTGCGGCCGACCATCACCGGTGACAGTCCCTCGCCGGCACTGGGGAAACCGCTGACCAGCAGATCCTCCACTCCGACACAAGGAAGCCCGGCGCCGGCGAGGAGGCAGGACAGGAATATCGACGGCGCGGGCACCTCGTCGTTCTCCAATGCGAACGCGGCCGCCTTCGCGAGCGCTTCGCAGCGGTGGCACGCCCGGCCGGAGATCGCCTTCCGGTACACCTTCGGATCGAGGAGCCGCGACGCCTGCTCGTCGAACTCGCTGAACCAATCGTCGTCGACCAGGTGACGGAGGTGCGAATCGAAGCGGTCGTACCGGGCTCTGGCCTCATCGTGCAGTTGCGAGGACCACGGTCCCGTGATCACCGGCACCCGCTTCTTCAATTTGAACAGCAGGTGGTCGTGGTAGCCGTCCAGATACATGCGGCCACCGCCGACAGGGATCTGCGGCAAGCCCGGATGCTGGTCGCAAGTCCGGCCGGGCTCGCCGGGCCTCCGGCAAGGCAGGGCGTCTCTCTTCCTCGGAGCTCTGCACGCTTTCAAGGGGTTCTGCGTCATCATTCATGTCATGGTCCCGTGATTGAACGATGACTCGCCAGCACTGGTGGTGTCGCTTTCACGACTCTCGGTGGTCGGTGTCTGAAGCTGATGAGAACTGCGTCGGCGGAGGCTCAGGGCGATAGCATCGGCCGATGAAGCTGCTGCGGGGACGGGAATCCCCTGGGGTCGGCCCGGGCGCCTCGCGCCGCGCCCGAGTCTTCGCGTTCGTCCTCATGGCGACCGGCGCCGTCGTCTTCGCGGTCGGCGCCGTGCTCGTGCTCCTGCACCCCTGGGGCGCCGCTGATGCAGCCGTCATCGCTGCAGTCCTCGGCGGCCCTGCCCTCTACGTGGTCGGCGACCTCGTACACAGGCGAACAAGCACCGGCCGCGTCGCGGTCTCGCGCGTCCTGGCGCTCGGTTGCCTGGGCGTGTTCGCGCTCATCGCGCTCGCGCTGCCGGCGCTCGTCCTCGCGGCCCTCGTGCTCGCCGTCCTCCTGCTGCTCGCGCTCGGGGCCTCCGGCTGGTTCCGGCCGCCGTCCGTGAACGTCGACGAGTGATCAGCGGCGGAGCGTGTTCAGCCGCATCGCCGGCTCTTCCGAGACGGTGAACCCGAGCTCCCGGTACAGGCCCTCGCCCTGCTGCGAGGCGAGCAGTTCCAGGACGTTCACGCCCTGGTCCTCGAACCAGTCCAGGAGCGCCCGCGTGCACGCCCGGCTGTAGCCGCGCCCCCGCCACTGCTGGTCGGTGACCACGTTGAAGATCCAGCCGTACCGCCCCGAAGGGTTGACCGGGTTCGGCAGCCGCTCGCTGATCACCCCGGTCGCGCAGGACGCCAGCGCCCCCGACCCGTCCGGGGCCTCGACGACGGTGACGGCCATGGTCGGCTTCGGCTCGTCGAGGCGGCGCTGGAGGATCGCGGCGGTCTCGGGCTTCCAGCCGGTGTCGCTCATGTCGAACCAGGGCGCGAGCATGACCTCGCGGAGCCGGATGATCTCGTCGATGTCGCCGAGGTCGGCGTGGCGTGCATTCGTCATGCCGGGGAGCTTACGGGCGGACCGGGGTCCTCGCCCAGCCCGTTTCACGGGTTCCCTTGTCGCGCAGAACGTGCCATGATGTGGTCTATGTCCCACCGCCCCAAGGACCTCAGTCCTGAGCAGCTCCGCTTCCGGCCGCAGGGGCCGGTGCGCTGGCTGTCGCCGCGCACGCTGCTCGATACGAGCATGCGGTTCGGGCTCGCGCGGGTGTTCGGCGGCTATGTGGACAAGCGCGAGATCATCGGCGGTCGCCCGCAGGGGGTGTACAACCACGCCGACGCCGACGAGTTGTGGCTCGATTACGTGGCGGACGTGGGGGACGGTTTCAACGCCACGTACTCGGTCGCGTATCTGATGGCGCAGGACCACATCGAGGTGGGCGGGGAGCGGCTGCCGCGCGGGTCGGTGCTCGTCATGGGCGGCGACGAGGTGTATCCGGCGGGGGACTGGCTCGAGTACGAGCAGCGGATGAAGGGCCCGTACGAGGCGGCGAATCCCAGCAGCATGGTGTCGCTGTACGCGATCCCGGGGAACCACGACTGGTTCGACGGGTTGACCGCGTTCGCGCGGCAGTTCACCGAGGGCCGGAAGGTGGGCGGGTACCGGACGTACCAGAAGCGCTCGTATTTCGCGCTGGAGCTGCCGCACCGCTGGTGGCTGTTCGCGGTGGACGCCCAGTTCGACACGCATCTGGACCAGACGCAGATCGAGTACTTCCGGCATGCGGCGGAGCGGATGCGCCAGGGCGACCAGGTGATCCTGTGCGTGCCGCAGCCGTCGTGGCTGTGGACGGAGGACGATCCTCGCTCGTTCGACCGGATCGACCATTTCATCCGGGACGTGGTGGCCGCGCGGGGCGCCCGCGTGCCGCTCGTGATCACCGGCGACCGGCATCATTACGCGCACTACGAGGAGGTCGACGGGTCGCGGCACCTGGTCACGGCCGGCGGCGGGGGCGCGTACCTGTCGCCGACGCACACGCTGCCGGAGGCGTTGACGGCGCCGCGGAAGTCGGTGTCGGAGCCGGAGGCGCGCGAGCGGGACTACCGGTTGACGCAGACGTACCCGTCGAAGGCGAAGTCGATGGGGTACGCGTTCGGGATCTTCGCGCGGCTGCCGTGGTTCAACAAGGGGTTCGTGGCGCTCATGGCCGTGGTGGGCCTCATCGCGACGGTGTCCATTCTGGAGGGCACGGGCACGTTCGTGGCGGTGACGGCGGTGCTCCTGGGGGCCGGAGTCGGATTCGCGCACCCCGGGCAGGGCAGCCGCACGTCGCGCCATTACATGCTCGGCGGCCTGCACGGCCTCGCGCAGGTGGCCCTGTCGTGGGGCGGGGCGCAGGCGATCAAGATGGTCGACGACGTGAGCCTGTGGACGTACCTGGCGTACCTGCCCCTCGCGGGGCTCGCGGGCACCTGGGTCGTGGGGCTGTACCTGGTGGTCGCGAACCGGGTGGGCGTCAACGCGAACGAGTTGTTCGCGGGGCTGAACGTGATCGACCAGAAGTGCTTCCTGCGGATCCGGGTCGCGGCGGACGGGGTCACCGTGTACCCGATCGGCCTCGACCGCGTGTCCCGCCGGTGGGTCGCCGATCCCGATGGGGCGCCGACGGATTCGTTCATCAAGCCGGTGGATCCGTTGAAGCCGCGCCTCATCGAGCCGGGCTTCTCGGCCCTCCATCCGGGGCCGCGCAGCGCCGAGCTGCCGCCGCAGAACCCGGTGCGCCGCCTGGTCGCCCAGGCTGGCGAGTGGTTCAAGCAGGGTTAGGGCCTGTCCGGGCCCCGCCCGACCGGGCCGTTTCCAAGCGGGCCTCTCCCGAACTCGGGCTCCGGCGGCGTCTCGAGCGTCGCGTCGGGGCCGTGCCCGCCGCGTCCCATGAGCCGGTGGAGCGCGGGACTGCAGATCGCGAGGACGACGGCGGTGAGGATCGCGATGCCGGCGAGGATGTAGAAGAACGCGGCCTCGCCGACCTTCGGCACGAGGAACGCGAACGCCTGCCCGCCGAGCGGTGTGCCCACGGCGGGGCCGAGGAACCACACGCCCATCATCTGCCCCTTGAGGTTCGGCGGCGCGAGCTGCGTCGTGACGCTCAGTCCGACGGGCGAGACGCACAGCTCGCCGAAGGTGAGCAGCAGGTACACCCAGGCCATCCAGGCGAGGCCGACGAGGAGCCCGTCGTCGGCGCGGGTCTGGAGCCAGCCGAGGAACACGTACGCGAAGCCGACGAGGAACACGCCGATCGCGAACTTGTACGCGGTCCCGAAGCGGGTGCCGGCCTTCAGCCAGATGACGCCGAAGATCGGGGAGAACACCAGGATGAAGATCGAGTTGAAGTTCTGGACGCCGCCGGCGGGCAGGTGGAAGCCCCACGAGTCGAGGTCGACCGAGTTGGCCGCGAACGCGGTGAGCACGGAGCCCATCTGGAGGTACAGCATCCAGAACACGACCGAGGCGATGAACAGGCCGACGTAGGCGCGCAGCCCGGCCTTCTGGGCGGGCGTGATGTCCTTGGCCTCGCCGAAGATGTAGATGAAGTACCAGACGGCGGCGGCGATCGACAGGCCGGTGACGACGGTGGGCACGGTCGCGAGCGTGAGCGTCCCGGTCCAGGCCCAGATCGCGATCGCGACGGCCGCGATGGCCAGGGCGATGACGAGGATCCGGGTGGTCTTCTGCTTCTCGGCTTCGCTGAGGGGGCGCGCCGGGCCGATGCCGGCGTTCGTCAGGCGCGGCCAGCCGCGCACGTACCAGAGGAGGCCGAGGGCCATGCCGACCGCGGCGGCGCCGAAGCCGAGGTGCCACCGGTCGTCCCCGGCCAGGTACGGCGTGATGAGGATGCCGAGGAACGCGCCGAGGTTGATGCCCATGTAGAACACGGAGAACCCGGCGTCGCGGCGGGCGTCGGTGTCGTCGTCGTAGAGCTTGCCGACCATCACGGAGATGTTCGGTTTGAGCAGGCCCGAGCCGGCCACGACCAGGAACAGGCCGAAGAACACCATGGCGGGGCTCTTGATCGGGATCGCCATGGAGAGGTGGCCGGCCATGATGACGATGCCGCCGATGAGGACGGCGCGGCGGGGCCCGAGGATGCGGTCGGCGAGCCAGCCGCCGGGCAGCGCCGTCAGGTACACGAGCCCGGAGTAGAGCGAGGCGATCGGGACGGCGACGGTGTCGGCGAGGCCGAGGCCGTTCTGCGCGACGTCCGCGACGAGGAACGTGAGGAGGATGCCCTGCAGGCCGTAGAAGCTGAACCGCTCCCACATCTCGGTGCCGAAGAGGACGGCCAGGCCGCGGGGGTGCCCGAAGAATGTCTTCTCGCGGCCGACGGGACGCATCTCGCGGTGGGACATCGGCGCTCCCGGTGTGCTCGGCGGCTGCTGCAACCGGCGCGACGTGCGCCGATACCTGCGTACGGTAGTGGTTCGGGGGCGGCCGGGCAGGGGAATGCGCGAACGTGTCATCCCCGAACGGATGCGTTGCAGCCGTTTGTCTGATATGCACGGTTGCTTGGTTTACGATCCGGCGTATGAGCGACGATCCTTACTGGAACTCCGGGCGGACCGGCGAACCGTCGGGCCGCTTCTCCGGCGGCGACCCCCTGGTGACCGACACCTTCGAAGGCTGGTGGCACGCGTCGATGGACGTCGTGCAGCGCTCCTGGCGCACGGTCGGCCTCATCCTCCTCATCGGGGTCGTCCTGCCGCGCTGGGTCCTCGGCGCGTTCAACAACACCGTGCGCACCCCCGACATCGACGTGAACCAGACCGACTGGGGCACCATCGTCCGCGAGTACAGCCCCGGCGTCGCCGTCGGCGTCATCGGCGCGATCCTCTCCCTCGCCGTCCTCTACGTCTCCGGCTCGGCCGCCCTCGCCGCCGTGCGCACCGCCGCCGCCGAAGCGGCCGGCGGCTTCCTCGCCCTCGGCGAGGCGTTCTCGTTCGGGTTCAAACGCGGCGGCCGGTTCTTCCTGTGGCTCCTGCTCGCCTGGGTCACCATCGCCGTCGGCCTCGTCCTCTGCGTCCTGCCCGGCCTGTGGGCGATCTTCGCGCTCAGCCTCATGGCCCCCGCCGCCGTCTTCGAGGCCCGCCGCAGCCCCTACGCCCGCTCGATCCAGTTGACGCACTCGGCGTTCTGGCTCGCCTTGGGCCGCATCGTCATCGTGGTGCTCGTCGCCGTCGCCGCGAACCTCATCATCTCGCTCGTCGGCCTGCTCCTGGCCGGCGTGTGGCACGCGGTCTTCGCGTCCTGGCTCGCCACCGTCCTCACCGTCCTCACCGAGGCGGTCATGGCGCTGCTCCTGCTCGTGCCGATGATCTGGATCCTCGCCGCGTCCCTGTGCACGTACGCATGGCTGCGCGGACGCGCCGAATCCGTCTCGGCCACCTCGCTCTCCGCGGAGGCCGCGGGCGTCGCCGTCGACCCGGCCGCCCCCGGCGAGCCGGGCCACCCGACGCCGCCACCGAGCCCCGAGTCACCGAACCCCCCGCCGCCGCATCCGTAGACCGCACCAGCGAGGCCCGGGCCCCAGCCCGGGCCTCCTTGCATCTACGGCTCGCAAGCGTCGCCGAGGCTGCTTTTCACCACTTGTTTCACGCCCCGGATTGGCACTCTCAAGGCGAGAGTGCTATACCTGGAGCTGGCACTCGCAGCTGGCGAGTGCTAAGAACGCTAAGAAACGCGATGAGGTGGTCGAGCCTTCACCGGCTCACCGTCGCGGGGATGCCGCCTCACCGTCGACCACGAACGTTATCCGAAAGGAAGCCATCGACCATGGCGAAGATGATCGCATTCGACGAGGAGGCTCGCCGCGGGCTCGAGCGAGGCATGAACACCCTCGCTGAAGCCGTCAAGGTGACCCTCGGCCCGAAGGGCCGCAACGTGGTGCTCGACAAGAAGTGGGGCGCCCCCACGATCACCAACGACGGCGTGTCCGTCGCCAAGGAGATCGAGCTCGAAGACCCGTACGAGCGCATCGGCGCCGAACTGGTCAAGGAAGTCGCCAAGAAGACCGACGACGTCGCGGGCGACGGCACCACCACCGCCACCGTGCTGGCCCAGGCCCTCGTCAAGGAAGGCCTCCGCGCGGTCGCCGCCGGCGCCAACCCGATCGCCATCAAGAAGGGCATCGAGAAGGCCGTCGCCGCCGTCGTCGAGCACCTCCAGTCCACCTCCACCGAGGTCGAGACCGAGGAGCAGATCGCCAGCACCGCTTCCATCTCCGCCGGCGACGTCACCGTCGGCGCCATCATCGCCGAGGCGATGGAGAAGGTCGGCAAGGAAGGCGTCATCACCGTCGAGGAGTCGAACACCTTCGGCCTCGACCTCGAGCTCACCGAGGGCATGCGCTTCGACAAGGGCTACCTGTCCGGTTACTTCGTGACCGACCAGGACCGCATGGAGGCCGTGCTCGAGGACCCGTACATCCTCGTCGCCAACCAGAAGATCTCCGCGGTCAAGGACCTGCTCCCGACCCTGGAGAAGGTCACCCAGACCGGCAAGCCGCTCCTGATCATCGCCGAGGACGTGGACGGCGAAGCCCTCCCGACCCTCGTCGTGAACAAGATCCGCGGCATCTTCAAGTCGGCCGCCGTCAAGGCCCCCGGCTTCGGCGACCGCCGCAAGGCCATGCTCGGCGACATCGCCATCCTCACCGGCGGTCAGGTCATCTCCGAGGAGATCGGCCTCAAGCTGGAGAACACCGACCTGTCCCTGCTGGGCCAGGCCCGCAAGGTCGTCATCACCAAGGACGACACCATCATCGTCGACGGTGGCGGCGAGGAAGAGGCGATCCAGGGCCGGATCAACCAGATCCGCGCCGAGATCGACAACTCCGACTCCGACTACGACCGCGAGAAGCTGCAGGAGCGCCTGGCGCGCCTCGCCGGCGGCGTCGCCGTCATCAAGGTCGGCGCGGCCACCGAGGTCGAGCTCAAGGAGCGCAAGCACCGCGTCGAAGACGCCGTGCGCAACGCCAAGGCTGCCGTCGAAGAGGGCATCCTCGCCGGCGGCGGCACCGCGCTGGCCCAGGCCGGCGCGATCGCCTTCGACAAGATCGAGGCCGAGGGCGACGAGGCGACCGGTGTCGAGATCGTGCGCCGCTCGCTCGGTGCGCCGCTGCGCGCCATCGCCGAGAACGCCGGCCTCGAGGGCGGCGTCGTGGTGGAGAAGGTCCGCAACCTGCCCACCGGTCACGGCCTGAACGCCGCGACCGGCGAGTACGTGGACATGCTTGCCGCGGGCATCCCCGACCCGACCAAGGTCACCCGCTCGGCGCTGCAGAACGCCGCGTCGATCGCCGCGCTGTTCCTCACCACCGAGGCCGTCGTCGCCGACGCCCCGGAGAAGGAATCCGCCGGCGGCGCGCCCGACATGGGCGGCATGGGCGGCATGATGTAAGCAGCCCTTCGGGTTTGCTTGCTCAGGCCGACTGAGTACTGCAAGGGAGGACCGCTCACTGTATTGTGAGTGGTTCTCCCTTTCTCTGTACTGGCTGCCAGTGCAGACGGCGTAGTCCGCTGCGCAAGCGCGGCATACCGCCCCTTCCAAGGACGGTATGCCGCGTCCTTGCCCGCGTCATGTGCCCTTGCGGCGGGATGCCGCGTCCTTCCTGCCGCCGCCACTCTTTCGGGTGACAGATGTCCTTACGACGGTAAGAACAGCGGTTTTCTGTCGGACCCCGGCGGAACACTTGAATCGGGGTCGCCCCCCTGGGAGGGCGGGGGACTGCCCGGGTATCGCGGCAGGGGCCGGACCGCATGCGCGCCAGCGCATTCCGCCCCTTCACATCGAGTGCCGCTCGCGTTACCCTGAGCCCGTGCCCCCCGCGCCCCGCCCCCAGCACCGCCTCGCGAAGGCCGTCTTCGCCGTGATCGCCCTGGGCGTGCTCGCCTTGAGCTGCAGCGCAGGCGGCATGGCGGCCGATGTCCGCACCACCGGCATCGACGCGGAACGGTCGCCCGACGACACCGCGCCGCCCGCATACCGCGAGGACGGGCCCGTGCTCCTCGTCTGCACCGACGACGCCGAGGACTTCGCCGAACGCAACGACGACGTCGACATCGGCCGCATCGAGAACGAACGCCTCTACGAGGACTGCCTCGCGAGCGGCCACCGCGAACTCGCCTCCGCCGTCGCCGCGGCCGAACCAGGCTCCCGCATCCTCGTCCTCCCCGGCCACTACGACCTCGCCGAGACGCTGCTCCTCGAAGGCACCGCCGACCTCCAGATCGAAGGCCTGGGCGACGGCCCCGAAGCCGTACTCCTCTCCGGCGGCTTCCAACTGGACACGGTCCTCGAAGCCCGGGACGCCACCGGCCTGTACCTCAGGAACCTGACCCTCGGTCAGGCCCGCGAAACCGGCCTCCTGCTCGACGGTGTCGAAAGCGCCACCGTCGAATCCGTCACCGCCGTCCAGAGCGGCGGCCACGGCCTGCATGTCATCCGCTCCCGCGCCGTCGCCCTCACCGACTGCCGCGCTGCAGCCGCCGACGACGCCGGGATCGCCATCGAGACCGCAACGGCGACCGTCGAAGCCTGCGAGGCCACCGGCAGCCTCACCGGGCTGCTCGTCTCCGGCAGCGGCGCGGTCGTGGTCGACGGGAACCGCCTGCACGGCAACACCACCGGCCTCGCCGTCACCGATACGGGACCGGTCCCCGACGTCACGGTCTCTGAAAACCTCGTGTACGGCAACAACACCGGCCACTACGCGCATCTCGGCACGCCCGCCTGCGCCGCCGACCTCGCCGACCGCGACTGGACCGCAGGGACCGTCTGCCCGGAGCGCACCGTCCCGCGCGGTGTCGGCGTCCTCGTCGCCGACGCCGCCCGCGTCCACGTCACCGGCAACCGCATCTGGAACCAGGACACCGCCGCCATCGCCGCGTGGGGCACCCCCGGTGTCCACGGCGTCGCCGGAGACGCGAACACCTTCGCCGGCAACACCTTCGGCGTCCGCGAGGACGGCCAGCGCGAACGCAACCGCCTCGACCTGTGGTGGGACGGCGTCGGCGCCGGGAACTGCTTCGACCAGCCGAACGCCTTCCGGACACTCCCGGCCGTGCTGCCGCCCTGCGACACCGAGTTCCCGCCCGCGCGCGTCGCGGGCGACCCGCTGCGGGCCTTGAAGCTCTGGCAGTGCGGCATCGGCGACGCCACCGCGGGCGTCCCCGAAGGCTGCGACTGGTTCGGGGCGCGCTTCACCGACCGCCTCGAGTTCCAGGCGGCCGTCGTCTTCGCCGCCTCGCTGCTGTTCCTCACCGGCGCAGGCTGGCTCGCCGCCGCCCGCACCGACGAACCGCCGCGCGCGGGCCGGATGACGTTCTCCGCCATGGCGACCGGAGCCGGTGGGCTGCTGCTCGTGCTCGCCGTCTGGTCGGGCCGGGCCGACTACGAGGCGCTGGCGACCGGCCTGTGGGGCGTCGGCTGGCTGCTCGCCGGGCGGTCGTGGCGGCAGTGCGGGATGACGTTCTTCGGGCTGTTCACGGGCCTCATCGGTGCGGTCGCGGTACTCGACGCGGTCGACCGCGCGGTCTGGACGCTCCCGTTCGTGCCGGTCGCTCCGGCGTGGATCTGGGTCGCGATGCTGCCTTTGTGGACACTCGTGGCGCTGAGTCTCGCGTTCGGTCCGCGCCGCCGCGAGGAGGCCCCGGCCCCGGTCGAGCGCACCCCGGTGACCGCGCCCACCCGCGACCGCTTCGACTGGTGACCTCCGCAACCCCACCCCCGCAATGGAGACGACATGACCGCACCACCCGACAGCGACGCCGCCCCTGACTCCACTGCCGCTGACCCCGCCGCAGCCGGCTCCGCCGACCCCACCGCCCTCAACCCTGCCGCCTGGCTGCTGATGCTCTGGTCCCTGGCGTTCGGCGGCCTCAGCGCCTACTGGGCCTGCGGCGGCACCTGGCTGGCCGACAAGGTCTCCGAGCAGGCGCTGGCGATGGCCGCCGACCGGATCTGGTGGTTCATGCTGCTGCTGTGGCTCACCGCCGTCGTGAAGTTCGGGTACGGGGTGTGGGCGCTCGCGATCACGCGCCCGTGGGGCCGGCGGTTCCCGCGCTGGCTGCTGCTCCTCGGCGGCTGGGGCGTCGGCCTGGCGACGCTCGGCTACGGGGCCGTGCAGCTCGCACTGTCGGCACCGGTGTACACCGGTGCCGTCGTGTACGCGAACGCCCCCGACCGGGCCACCTTGTGGTGGCACGTGTTCGTCTGGCAGCCGGTCTGGATCGCCGGAGGGCTGCTCGTCCTGGTCGCCACGCTCACGTTCCAGTTGCAGAGCAGACGGTCCCGGTCCGTTGCGACGTGACGGCTCGGCAATCGCGGCAGCGGCCGATCACGTACTGTTGTCCCATGACTTGGACCTGGAAGCTCGAAGACGCCGACGGCAACGCGATCGAAACTCCGGACAGCGACCTGGGCAGCCAGGGCGACGCGGAGTCGTGGCTCGGCGAGCGGTGGCGCGAGTTCGCCGACCAGGGCGCCGCCGCCGCGATCCTGCTCGAGGACGGCCGCCAGGTCTACCGCATGGAGCTCTCCCCGGCCGAAGAGTAGCGGCCCTCGCGATTCGCGCACTGCGCGTGAGTTGCCGGTGTGGCAAGAACGGCGCACTGTGAGAGTCGCCGTCTGCGGCCGGGCCGTAATAGGCTGGGCGGCGTGACCGACTCTGGTTCCCTCACTTTGACAGCGACCCGCGCCAAGGCCGGGCTCGACGCCCGGCGCGGCATCGTGCGCCTCCACCCCGAAGCCCTCACCGCGCTCGGCCTCCGCGCCGGCGACGCGGTGGAGCTGACGGGGCGGCGCTCGACGGCCGCGATCGCGCTGGCCGCCGACCGGTACGCGTCCCGGCGGGCGCTGTACGCCGACGACCTGACCTTGGGGAACATCGGTGCGCGCGACGGCGACCCGGTGCGGCTCTCGCCCGTCGCGCTCGCCGCCGCCGACCGCGTCGTGCTCTCCGGCCCGGCGTCGGCGGTGGCCGTGGTCGACCCGGACACGCTGCGCCTGGCGCTCCTGTCGAAGGTCGTGGGCGAGGGCGACGACGTGTCGCTCCTGCCGATCGAGCTGGGGGACGTGCAGCGCGACATCGTCGCCTCGACCCGCCGCACGCTCAACAACACGCTCGGCATCGGCTGGACCACGATGGTGCTCAACGTGGTCGAGGCCAGCCCGGCGAGCGGCGCCATGATCACCTCGGACACGCGCGTGGAGTGGGAGAACGACGCCCCCGCCGCGATCGACCTGCCCCTGGAGTCCGGCCGGGTCGCGAGCCTGGGCCGCGCCCCCGCGCCGATGCCCGCGCCCCGCTCCGGCGGCGAGGCCGCCGCGACCCGCCCGCGCACCGAACCGCAGGGCCGCGTCAGTGCGACTCCTGAAGCCCCGCCCGGGATCGCGGCGATCCCCTACGAGGAGCTGGCCGGGGCCAAGATCCCCGCCGAGGAGCTGCGCGAACTGCTGGACCTCGGCTTCAACCACCGCGAGGTCCTGAAGGTGGTGGGCACTGACATGGCGCTCGGCGTGCTCGTCTCGGGGCCCTCGGGCGCCGGGAAGGCCACTGTGACCCGCTCGGTCGCGGCCGCCGTCGGCGCCCGCGTCAGCGAGGTCTCCGGCCACGACCTGGCCGCGCTCGAAGCGAACGCGGCGGCCGACCGGCTCCGCGCCGCCGTCGCCGCGCTCACCGTCCCCGGCGTGCTCCTGGTCCGCGGCGTCGAGGCGATCGCCCCGGCCGGGAAGCGGACCCCGTTGGGCACCATGTTCACCCAACTGTGCGACGAGGTCCTCGCCGAAGCGGGCGAGCACGCGGTGGTGTGCACGACCGCGCGCGTCGAGGACGTCGACACCGCGCTGCGCTCGCGCCTCGAGCACGAGGTCGTCGTCCCGATGCCGGACGCCGACGCCCGACG
Source organism: Glycomyces sp. NPDC021274 (assembly GCF_040641195.1). Taxonomy (NCBI): domain Bacteria; kingdom Bacillati; phylum Actinomycetota; class Actinomycetes; order Glycomycetales; family Glycomycetaceae; genus Glycomyces; species Glycomyces sp. NPDC021274. The sequence goes on from NZ_JBFADC010000005.1 coordinate 253,051, forward strand.
CGACCTCCTCGTGTACTTCACGCGCGGCATGAAGGTGGCCGAGGACGTGAAGCTGGAGTCCGTGGCGCACCGCGCGCCGGGCTACGTCGCCTCCGACCTCGCCGTCATGGTCCGCGAGGCCGGCGTCCGCGCCGCCATGCGCGCCAAGGCCGGCGGCGCGACCGCCTTGCAGCGCAGCGACTTCGACGGCGCGCTCGAGTCGGTGCGGCCCACGAGCATGTCCGGAGACTCGGTCGAGCTCGGCGGGCTCACCCTCGCCGACGTCGGCGGCATGGAGGACCTCAAGCAGACCCTCACCGAGACCGTGCTCTGGCCCCTCACGTACCCGGACGCGTTCACGCGCCTGGGCATCGAGGCCCCCCGCGGCATCCTCCTCTATGGACCTCCCGGTTGCGGCAAGACCTACATCGTGCGCGCCGTGGCCGGCGAAGGCCACGCGAACGTCTTGAGCGTCAAAGGCTCCGAGCTGCTGAACAAATGGGTCGGCGAGTCGGAGAAGAACGTGCGTGAGCTGTTCCGCCGCGCCCGCCAGGCCAGCCCGACCCTCATGTTCTTCGACGAGCTCGACGCCCTCGCGCCCGTGCGCGGCGGCGGGACCGACGGCGGCACCGCCGACCGCGTCGTCGCCGCCCTGCTCACCGAACTCGACGGCGCCGAGTCCCTGCGGGACGTCGTCGTGGTCGGCGCGACGAACCGGCCGGACATGATCGACCCCGCGCTCCTGCGGCCCGGCCGCCTCGAACGCCTCGTGTACGTGCCCCCGCCGGACGCCGTCGGCCGCGCGGACATCCTGCGCGCCAACGCCAAGAACGTGCCGTTCGCCGACGACGTGAACCTCGACGAGGTCGCCGACGAGCTGTGGCTCTACTCGGCCGCGGACTGCGCCGCGCTCGTGCGCGAGGCCGCGCTCACCGCGATGCGCGAGTCCCTGGACGCCAGCATCGTCACCGCCTCCCACATGGCCCAGGCGATGGAGCGCGTCCGCCCCAGCCTCGACCCCGAGCAGCTCGAGTACCTGGAGAACTACGCCCGCAACCGCGAAGCCTGAGGCGCGGCCGGCGGACCGCGCGCCCACGCTCCGCTGGATAGCCTGGGGCCATGTCCGCATCCTCGACGCACCCCGCCGACCCTTCGGGCTGGCCTCCCCAGCTGACCGCCTGGGAACGCGCGACCAACCTGCCCCTGTTCGCCCTCGCCCTGCTGTTCCTCGTCGCCTACGCCGTCCCGATCCTCGACCCGGGGCTTCCCGCGTGGGTCGGCACGGCCGCGACCACGGTATACGTCCTGGTGTGGGCGCTGTACGCCGCGGATTTCGCCGTCCGGCTCGTGATGGCCGGCCGGGGGAACCGGTGGCGGTTCGTCTACTCGCACCCGCTCGACCTCCTCATGGTGCTGCTCCCCATGCTGCGTCCGCTGCGGGTCGTGCGGATCGTCGTGCTGCTGGCCGAGGTCTTCCGCCGCCACGCGGAGGCCTCCAAGCGCTTCCAGGCCGTCTTCTACGTCGTCAGCGTGACCGGGATGATCCTGCTGGTCTCCAGCCTGGCGATCCTCGACGCCGAACGGGACGCCCACGGCACGCAGGTCGCCGACTTCGGCGACGCCGTGTGGTGGTCGGTCGTCACCGCGACCACGGTGGGCTACGGCGACATGGTGCCCCAGACCGTCGAGGGCAAGGCCATCGCGGCGTTCCTCATGTTCGCGGCCATCGGCCTCGTCGGCCTGGTGAGCGGCTCGCTCGCGTCCTGGTTCGTCGACCGCGTCTCGGCCGCCGAGGAGACCACCGAGCGCGCCGAGTTCGTCGAGCTGCGCTCGCGACTGGAGCGGTTGGAGCTGCAGCTCGCGGAGATCCACGCGGCCCTCGTGCCCGGGACCGCAGGTGGCGAGCCCGCGGCGGTGCCGGCCCCGCGCGGCGAACCCACCGGCGGCGCGGGCGCGCAGTGAGACCCGGAGACTCCACAGAGGATCAGTGGTTCCGGCGCTGTTGGCCCGGAGTTGGTGCGCCCGTTACCGAAGGGCACTAGCCTGCCCGGTGGCGTGCCACGGCGGCCGCCGCCGCACCCTTCCGGGAGGGAACCCCATGCGAATGACGCGACTGCTGCCCGCGCGGCTGCGCCGCAGGCTGCGCACGCTCCGCGCCGGCGGCGCCGGCCTCGACCGCGCCGCCCGCGGCCCGCTCCCGGCCTCCTCCGAGTTCCTGCACGTCGTTGCCACCCGGCACGGCATCGGCGTGTTCGACGAGCAGTGGTTCGCGTACCGCCAGCTCCTCCTGGAGCACCTGACGCTCGCCTCGCTCGACGCGCAGACCCACCGCGACTTCGTCTGGTACATCGCGATCGACCGCGAGATGCCGCCGGTCGCGCGGCAGCGCCTCACCGCGCTCGCCGCCGAACGGCCGTGGATCCACCTGGCCGAGACCGAGCTGAAACGCGACTTCGTCCCCGACCTCGTCGCCTGGACCCGCGAGGAGGCCCGCGCCCGCGGCAAGGGCTGGGCCCTGACCACGCGCCTCGACGACGACGACGCGGTCCACCGCGACCTCGTCGGCCGCCTCCACGAGTCCGCCGCCGCCTACCTCGGCGCAGCGAGCGCCGCGCCCGCGATCCTCTCGCCCACCTTGGGCTGCAACTGGGTGCCGTCAGAGGCCGCCGGCCACCGCACCTACCACCACAGCCCCTCGATCGGCCTGAGCCTCCTGGAGCCCGCCTCGCGCGCCCTGAGCGTCTACCGCCGCAACCACTCCACGCTCGCGCAGAAGCTCGTCCCCAGCGGCGTCAGCGTCCGGCACATCGACGGCGAGACCATGTGGTGGCTCTACGCCCACACCGGCCTCTCCGACCAGCAGCGCGAAGGCTCCGAGCGGATGTCCAACGTGGCCGGGCACCCGAACGCGGTCGCACTCGACGCGGCCGCGCTCGCCCAGTTCGGCATCACCGCCGAAGGCCTGCGCCTGCTGCGGCGCACGCCCGAACCCGAGCCGCACGAGACCCTGCACCTGCTCAACCGCCGCGGCCTCGACGTCGAGCAGGAGATCCACGACCTGCGGGAGGCCATGTCCCGCAGCGGCGACGGCGACGCGGTCCTGCGCGAGAAGATCGCCAAGCTCCACGCCGAACGCCGCCGCATGCACGAGAAGCTCATCCGCTGAGGCCGCGCTGACTGCCGCCGCTTCAGCACGGGAGAGCAGTCGCGGCGTCGAACGCCGCGTCGGCGGTCAGCCGAGCTTCTTCTGGTAGACGTTCTCGTGGCAGACGAGCCGGTACCCGACCGCTTCGTTGATGGCGATCATGTGGCTGTTGCTGGTCGCGTTGCCGGTCCAGACGTACCGCATCTTCGGCCGCCATTCGCGGATCGCGCGCTGGTTGGCGATCTTGAGGATCGTCCCGAGCCGGTGGCCCCGGAAGCGCGGGTCGACGATCGTGTCGCCCTGCACGCAGTGCTCCTCCGCGCCGGCCTCGACGATGACCTCGGTGAGGCCCGCGATCGTGCCGCTCTCCTTGTGCCGCACCACGGCCTGGAGGTGGAGTTCGCCCCGCTGGCGGCGCACGCGCGCCCCGTCGAGGATCCGGTCGCCGTCGACCTCGGCCTCCTGGAGGTCCCAGTCGCCCAGCGGCATGTCGGTGTACATGCGCGCGTGCAGGTACGCGATGCCGTCGAGCAGTTCGGCGGGAGGCGCGCCCGTGAAGGTGACCAGCTCGAAGCCCTCGGCCCGCTCCCAGGCGGCGTCCCAGAGCCGGTCGAGCTCGGCTGCGTCGACCTTGTCGAGGTCGCAGGCGCGCACGGCGCCTTCGAGCGACCGCGCGTAGCCCTGGTGCGCCGCGAAATGCGCGCCCGCAGCGTTGATCGGCGCGCCGCCCTCCACCGGTACCGGCACCCATGAGGAGAGGGTCGTCCGCTGCTCGGCGGCGGCACGGTCCTCCAAGTGCCGCAACAGGGCCGAGCCGACCCCGCGACGGCGCTCGTCGGGGTGGGCCCCCAGCTCGAAATGGACGAGGTGGGTGTTGTCGAGAACCGGGAACGAGAGGTCGAGGTACCCGAGGGCCCGGCCGTCGCACACCGCCGCCCATCGTTCGCGCCGTACGTCATTGCTGCTGAGTACCAATGGCGACAAGCGGTACACGGGGCTGGACGGGCGGATGCCGGTCCAGTCGTGGGCGTCGATCGCCTCGTGGACCGCGAGCCAGGACTGCACCAGGGCGTGGTCGTTCGGGTCGACCGGCACGATGTCGAAATGCGTCATGGCCAGAGTTTCGCGCAGCGGTACGACACGGGCAAGCGCATTTGCGGAAAGGTTTGGGGGAGTGGCGGTCTGGGCACCCGAATGGCAAGTGAAGGCCGCAGGCACGTGGGAGGATTGGTCGGGAGACCGCAGTTCCTGACACCGGCTGGCGCTGCTCGACACGTTCTAGCCCCAGGACTCGCAGTCAACCGGGTTTAGTGGCGACAGGACGTCTGCGGCCTCCCGCAAGAAGAATTCTTACCTATTCACTGAATAGGGTCAAGACCCGGCGAGCGATTGATTTCTGTCGGGTACCCGACACAAGCATTCACATCGGTCACGCTCAGTGATAAATTCGGGAGTTCGGAAAGCGTTTGACTGGCAATGCTTTCCAAACTCCCGCTCCACTCAGGACTCGAGAAGTCCCGCTTCCTTTGCCGCCTTCAACGAAGGCTTCACGGTGTGCGTCGGTCCGACCAGCGAGGACACTGCATCGAGCGTTTTCAGTCCCTCACCGGTGTTGTAAATGACCGTCTCGGCCTCCGGGTCCAACTGCCCCGACTCCAGGAGCTTACGGAGCGTAGCGACGACCACGCCGCCGGCCGTTTCGGCGAAGACCCCGGTCGTCGCCGCGAGCAGCCGCACGCCCTCGCGGATCTCGTCGTCGTTCACTTTGGCCATGCCGCCGCCCGTGCTGCGGCACGCCTCGATCGCATAGGGCCCGGCCGCCGGGTCCCCGATGTTGAGGCTCTTCGCGATGCCCGTCGGCTTCACCGGCGTGATCACGTCGGTGCCCTCGGCGTACGCGTCGGCGATCGGGCTGCACCCGGCCGACTGCGCGCCGAAGACCCGTACCTTGCCCGGCTCGACCAGCCCGATCTCGGCCGACTCCTCGAACGCCTTGTGGATCTTGGTCAGGAGTTCGCCCGAGGCCATCGGCACCACGACCTGCTCCGGCAGCCGCCAGCCGAGCTGCTCGGCCACCTCGTACCCGAGCGTCTTCGAGCCCTCGGCGTAGTAGGGGCGGATGTTGACGTTCACGAACGCCGTCGTCTCGAAGTCGTCCGTCTCCGTCAGCTCCGAGCACAGCCGGTTCACGTCGTCGTACGAGCCCTGCACCGCGACCAGCTTGCCGCCGTAGATCGCCGACTGCACGATCTTCCCCGGCTCCAGGTCGTGCGGGATGAACACGATCGACGGCACGCCCGCGCGGGCCGCGTGCGCGGCCACCGAGTTCGCCAGGTTCCCCGTCGAAGCGCACGCGAACCGGTCGAAGCCGAGCTTGATCGCGGCCGAGACCGCGGTCGACACCACGCGGTCCTTGAACGAGTGGGTGGGGTTCGCCGAGTCGTCCTTCACCCACAGCTTGCGCATCCCCAGGGCCTTGGCGAGGTTCTTCGCGTCGATGAGCGGGGTCAGGCCCGGGTTCAGGCTCACCCGGTCCTCGGGGTGGACGCCGACGGGCAGCAGCGGCGCGTACCGCCAGATGTTCTGCGGGCCGGCCTCGATCTGCTCACGCGTGACCTTCGCCAGCTCCGCCTGGTCGTAGTCGACTTCGAGCGGCCCGAAACACTGCCAACAGGCGTGCTGGGCTACAAGCTCATAGGTGGCGTTGCAGTTGCGGCAGACCAGGCCCTTGGCCGGGCTGTCGTCGAACAGGGTATTGGACATACGAGAAGGCTCCTCCCTCATCTTCCCCGCGCAGCGGGCCGGAATTGGCACCTGCCGCCTGCCCTCGAAGAGCGGGTCGGTGGTTGCCGCAGCGTCACAGGGCCGGACCCCTCAGCTGCTCTGGATGAAGTACGAGCCGAATGCTACGGGTGTGACAGCCGCATCCGCAACCGATGTTCCAAGTTTCGAGATGGGCTCGCAATCCCACCGGTCCGATCGGTGCACCGCGCACGCCCAGGTCACAGCGCACTGCGCCGCAGCGCGCCGACGGCGCGCTGTCCGTGATCTGTCAGGCCTACCGGGCCCGGCGCGTCGCCATCCACACGGCCCGCGCATCGGCCGTCCCGGCCACGTCGTGCACCCGCACGCCCCACGCGCCCGCCTCGAACGCCAGCAGCGAGGTCGCCAGCGTCGCCGCCTCCCGCTGCCCCACCGGACGCGGCTTCCCGCTCTCGTCCTCCAGGAGCTTCCCCAGGTACGACTTGCGCGAAGCGCCGAACAGCACCGGGAACCCCAGCGCCACGAACTCGTCGAGGTGCGCCGAGAGCCGCCAGTTGTGCTCTGCCGACTTCGCGAACCCCAGGCCCGGGTCCAGGATCAGCTTCGAGCGGTCCACACCGGAGTCCAGGGCCGCCTCGACCCGGTCCTCCAGCTCGGCCTTCACATCGGCCACGACATTGTCGTAGTGCTGGAGGCGCTGCATGTCCGCCGAATGGCCGCGCCAGTGCATGAGCACCCACCGCACGCCCGTGTCCGCCACGACCCGCCCCATGTCCGGATCGGCCAGGCCGCCCGACACGTCGTTCACAACGCTCGCACCGGCCTCGATCGCCGCCGCGGCCACCGCCGCCCGGGTCGTGTCGATCGAGACGGCAAGGCCCCGTTCGGACAGCGCCGCCACCACGTCCACGACACGCGCGATCTCGGTCGCCGGATCCACCCGGTCCGCGCCCGGGCGCGTCGACTCGCCGCCCACGTCGATCAGGTCGGCCCCTTCGGCGCCCATCTGCTCGCCGTGCGCCACCGCGTCGCCGAAGTCGAGGTAGCGTCCACCGTCGGAGAACGAGTCGGGGGTGACATTGAGGACACCCATGATCTCGGGCCGGGCCGGGCCCGCCTCCTGCGGTGCGCTCAAGTCTCCAGGTGTGGTCACGGCATCGACGTTACCCGTGCCCGGTCAGCGAACGCCTCGCATTAAGCGAGGTCCGTGAGGTCCAGCACGTGCCACTCGAGCAGCTCCCCGGTCCCGGTCGACCACCACAGGCACCGCGCGTCGGCACCCGTCTCGCCCGCACTCGAGGCCACCAGGTACTCGGCGTCCCCTTCGAGGTCGAAGAGCGTCACCGTCGTCGCATCGCCCGTGGCGGCCTTGGCCTCCGCGAGCGGCTCGAACCGGTCGATGAGCCCCACGTCGGGCGACACCGCCGACTTGAAGCCCTCCGCGACGGTGACCCGGTCGCTCCCGTCTGGACGGACGAGGTCCACGCGCGCCCCGTCCTCGGCGTTCACGATCAGCCGGCACCACGTGGCAGAGCACAGCGTCAGCTCGTCCGACCCCGAGAACACCTTCACGCCCGCGCCCGTGTCGGTGCGCACGAGCTGCGCCCCGCCGAGCGAATCGGATCCGGCGCTCGCGAGCCACGGCCATGCGGCGGACTGCCACGCCCCGCGGTGGCCGACGACCTCCACGTCGCCGCCTTCGACGGCGATCGAGCGGTGCTCGGTGACGAGCGTGTCGCCGCGCGCGTTCGAGAGCCAGTGCAGCCCTTCGGCGGCGAACTGGAGGTCGTACGCGCTGCCGGCGGTGATGACGTCGCCGGTGTCGGCCGTCAGCAGCGCGGCCTCACCGGGCCTGCCGTCGGCGCCGCGCTCGGCGGTCCACAACTCGGAGACGACCCTGCCCTGCGCATCGGGCACGGTCTGGAGCCACGCGAGGCGGTCATCGGTGGCCGCAGCGGCGACCACGCCGGGCACGCCGCCGGGCTCGGCGACCACGGTCAGGACCGCCTCCCCACTAGCGGGTCGCTCCACATAGAGCAGTGACCCGGCTTCGTCGGTGCCGAGCATTGCGTCGACATCGGGGGCCGGGTCGTCGAGGACGGCGAGCGGGGTCCACGCCCGATCGTCGATGAGGCCGGGCAGGTCGACGGGCTCGGCGTCCCAGGTCTCCCACACCGTCGGCACCGCAATGGGGACCGCGGCGGTCTCGGGGCGGTCGGGGGAGGGCCAGGCGAGCCAGGCGACGGCGAGGACGGCCGCCCCCGCGAGGGTGAGCCGCTGCGCCGTGTCGATATGCCCTGCCATGCGCCCTATTCTGCTACCGGCCCGATCCGGGCCGCCGCTAGTCCCGCTCGCGGGACTTGTACAGGTACAGCAGGCCCGCGCCCACCCCGGCGGCGGCCGCGGTCGGCAGCGCGAGCTTCGCGGCGCGGCGCCCGCGGCGGTAGTCGAGGACGGGCCAGCCGTAGTGGCGGGCCTGGCGGGCGAGGCGCGTGTCCGGGTTGACGGCGATGGCGCGGCCGACCTTGCGCAGCATCGGCAGGTCGTTCGCCGAGTCCGAGTAGGCGGTGCACTGCTCGAGGTCGAGGCCGCGCTCGGCAGCGAGCTGGGCGATCCCGTCCGCTTTCGCGGGGCCGTGCATGAGGTCGCCGACGAGGCGGCCGGTGTAGCAGCCCTCCTCGATCTCGGCGATCGTGCCGAGCGCCCCGGTCAGGCCCAGGCGCGAGGCGAGGACCCCGGCCAGCTCGACCGGGCTGGCCGTCACGAGCCACACCTCCTGGTCGGACTGGAGGTGGCGTTCGGCCAGGCGGCGCACGGGCGCGAGGATGCGCGGGGAGATGTCGCGGTCGACGACCTCCTCGCAGAGCGCCCGCATCTCCGCGACCGGGAACCCGGCGACGAGTTCCAGCGCGGAGGACTTGACCGAGGAGATGTGCCCGTGGTTCTCGGCGCCGAACTTGAAGCGGGCCTGCTTCCAGGCGAAGCTGAGGATGTCGCGGCCGGAGAGCACGCCGTGCTTGGCGAGGGCGCGGGCCAGCCAGTAGGTGGAGGCGCCGTGCATGAGGGTGTTGTCGACGTCGAAGAAGGCGGCGGTGGGGATGTGGGCGAGCTCGTCGTCGCCCGGCGCGGCGGGCTCGACGACGACGGAATGGGTCAGCGCGGAACCGCCGGCCCGCACGGTTCGTGGAAGGGGCGTGGCGGAGGCGGTGAAGGAAGCCTCGATCTCAGACACTCTAAAAGCCTACAAGCCTCAGGCAGACGCCCTGTAACGCCAGGACGCGAGGTCGGTGAATTTCCAGTGTGGCCCTGGTTATACGGGCAGGACGGGCGCGATGGGAAGGGCGTCAAGAAGAGCGGCGCTGCAACGCCCGGCTCCCGCGACCGCATCCCGCTCGGCGACTCCCTCCGGACCGACGACCCACTTTCGGGTGACACAGCCTTCTCAACCCCTTCGTTCTGTCGTACCCCCGCGCCATCGTGGTGACTACGGTCCCCGGGTGGGTGGGGGTTAGGGAAGGTATACGGCCTTGAGCACCTACGGCGGCGGGCCGGGACGCCTTGCGGCATCCCGGCCCGTTACTCCACACCTTGCACATGTACGGCTCCGCAAGCGTTCGCCGAGGCCGCATATCCACGACTCGGCAAGTGTTCACCGAGACCGCATATGCCCGGCTCGGTGAGTTTCACCGAGGCCGCACATGTTCGGCCCCGCAAGCGTTCACGGAAGCCGCAATTTATCGGTCCGACATCGGTCCGACCGGCATACCCCGAAGGGCGCCGCCTTACTCGAACAGGTCCGAGAGGATTCCGGTCAGTTCGCCGAGGACGTCCTCGTCCTCGGGTTCGCTGCTCGGATCACTGGTGGTCGCCGGGTCGCTCGCGCCGCCCGTCGCCGGGTCCGTCTGCGGTTCCTCGGTGCCGTCGGCGGGCTGGTCGCCCGTCGCGGGCTCCGACTCGCCGTCGGCCCCGCCGGTCGACTCGCCGTCGCCGGTCTCCGCCGTACCGCTCTCGGTGCCGTTGGCGCCGCTCGGCTCGACCGGGGCCGTCGCGTCCATCGAGTCCTTCGCGCACGAGCCCGGGATCGGGCCCAGCTCGTCGGTCTCGCCGCCGGACTCGGTGCAGTCGAGCGCGCCGCGCAGCTCCACCGAGCGGACCGCCGCGGCCTCGAGCACCGCGACCAGCTCCTCGCCGGCCGTCAGCGCCTCGCCGTCGAGCTCGGCCACCAGGTCCTCGAGCACCCAGCGGTGCTCGTTGGTGAACAGGTCCACGTAGTCGAGCGGTGCCGGGTCGCCGCTCTCCACCGCGACCTCGCCCAGCAGCGCGGTGCCGCTGCGCAGTTCGCCCGTGGCGTCGCTCAGCGCGCTGGCGACAGCCGCGTCGTCGCCGACGACCTCGGTGGCCTCCTGGATGCGCGTGCGCGCGAACTCCAGGTACAGCTGCGCGCGCCCGAGGTCGTTGCCCGCCAGAGCGAGCTGCGCCCGCTCGGTGGAGCGCTTGACCCCGTAGAGCGTCTCGCCCGGCAGCGCGTCCCCTGAGGCCGCTGAGACCCCGGAGACGGCCACGGTGCCGGTGAGCAGGGCCGCCACGATCGCGAGGCGGCGCCCGCCGCGGGGGCGGCGCGGGAACATGTCGTCGAGCACCGGCGCCCGCTTGGTCTCGGGCACGGCGGCGCTGGCGCGGGCCCGGGCGGTGACGCCGATGCCTTCTTCTGCGGCGACGGCCATGAGCCGCCGCCTGGTGGCGTCGTGCCATTGCTGCGACGGCCGGCTGGCGGCCATGAGCTGCTCGCCGAGACCGCCGAGTCTTTCGGTGACGCCGACGAGTTCGGCGAACGCTTCCGCGGCATCCGTGTGCACTGTCGCGGTCGATTTGTCAGCGCTGTGCTGGTGAGGGAGGGAGGGTTCCTCGGAGTCAAGCAGCCGTGCGAATTCCTCCGCGCGGCGGCGCTCCATAGGGTTCAAAGTCACCGGGCACACCCCCTCTCACTGCATGGATCCTGCTCCTGTACTGAGAACAACGCACGAGTAGCCCCTGAGGTTACGGTTCGCCGAGAACCTTGCGACGCGGACCACTTTGTCCGCCTCGCAGCGCGGTTCCACGGCGGCAGAGGGCCGGTGAACGGCCCTGACCTGGCAGTGTCGGTCCGGCCGGGTAGGGTCCGGCCGATCATTGATGACGGGTTCGCGGGTCGGTGCCCGCGGAGACGGGATTTTGTCGGGTTTCCGACAGCAGCCTGAGCCGTCGGAGAAGGGAATGGGAAAGGGATCGGAAACGCCCCGCCCGCCTTGGCGACCGCTCGCGGAGCCATAAATGTGCTCAGCCTCGGAAGCCGTCCGGCAGCAGCCGGGCGAGGGTGCGCACGGCCCGGTACTGCAGGGCCTTGACCGCGCCTTCGTTCTTGCCCATGGTGCGGGCGGTCTCGGCGACGGTGAACCCCTGCAGGAACCGCAGGACGATGCACTCCTGCTGGTCGGGGTTGAGCTTCTTGACCGCGGTGAGGAGGGTGGCGTTGGTGAGCTTCTCCAGCGCGGCGGTCTCGGGGGAGGTGGTCGGGTCCGTCTCGGGGGAGTCGGTCCCCAGGACGTCGGGTTTGACGATCTCGAGCCGGTACCGGCCCGATTTGAAGTGGTCGACGACGAGGTTCCGCGCGATCGTCACCAGCCAGGCCCCGAAGGCCCGGCCCTGCCAGCTGAAGCTGGAGATGCGGCGCAGTGCCCGGAGGAACGTCTCTGAGGCGAGGTCCTCCGCCAGCTGGGCGTTGTTCACGCGGAAGTAGATGTAGCGGTAGACCGTTTCGCTGTAGCGGTCGTAGATCTCGCCGAAGGCGCTCGGGTCGCCGTCCTGGGCGCGTGCCACCAGGTCGGCCACTTCGTCGCCGTCGACCTGGTCGGTGCTCGGGTCGTGCTGGTCGGGGCCGGCGGCCTCGGTGGCGCCGCCCGCGGCGCCGGCGCCGGAGCGCACGTGGTGCTGCTCGGCGGTGCCGGTGTCGAGGCTCAGGACCGTCCAGACGGCCTGCCGGAGCCGCTCGAAGGTCGGGGCGGGCAGCCGCACCAGGGTCTCGGCGACGGCGGTTGCATTCAGGTAAGGGGCGAAATCTGCCGTGAGCATTGCGGTGTGGTTCGCGTACGTCGTCACCATTGCTGGTGCAATACCGGGCACTAGTGGCCTCCTCGTGTGAGGGGTCGGGCCGAGTCATGCGATCGGGTCCCGCAGGGACTGACCCGCCTGAGTCTAGAAATCAGGAAGGCCGCCGACGCGGATTTGCGTTCGGCGTGTCGCGTTCGGTGACGGCTTGGCTGCGGATGATGTCGGCGTTCGCCCGGCGCACCGACGTACCCTTCTTCGCGGGGGCGGAATCCCACCATTACCTCCCCAAATGTTTGGAGGTCCGCGTTCGCGGACCGGTTCTGGCTCAATAGTGATCGAGGAATGACGGAGGGTGTCGCACAGATTGTGCGATCTTCTGATCCAGGGAGGGAGCAGGGTGAACAGGCTGACGCTGTTGACTACAAGGGATTGCCATCTCTGCGGCGCCGCGCGCGCCGATCTCGGCCGGGTGGCGCGCGAGGCGGGCCTCGGTTTCACCGAGATCGACGTCGCCGATGACGCTGCGTTGGCGCGCGAATACGGGGACCGGCTGCCCGTGGTGCTGCTCGACGGCCGCGAGCACAGCTACTGGGACGTCGACGTGCCGCGCCTGAAACGCGATCTCGAGACTTCCTCGAATTCGTGATGCCGGGGACGACGCGCCGAAAAACACTGATTTACGGGCATCAGCGGTCTTTTAGGGCAAAATCAATCCGGACGGCGGCTCGCCGGGAACCGGCTTTCGGTACAGCTGGGCTTCGCCCAGTGTTACGGGGGTGTACCGCACCGGTCCCGCGAGCCGCCGAGTCGCGTCCGGCGCGGGTTAGCGCCGCCTGTGCGAGCTCCCCCACGGTCCACCTCCTAAGCTGGGTTGCGCGCCGGTGAACGGCGGCGCGGAACTAGCGGACCTGGAGTTCCACCATTGACGACCACCGGCGAAGGCACTGACCACCGGGCCCCCAGCGGCCCTCCCGCAACGGCCGCCGACCTCCCGGCCGCGACGGTCAGGCGCCTGCCCGAGTACCTGCGGGCGCTCAGCTCGCTGGGCGAGTCCGGCGTCGAGACCGTCTCCTCCGAAACCCTCGCGGCCGCCACGGGCGTCAACTCGGCGATGCTCCGCAAGGACCTCTCCCAGCTCGGGGCCTCCGGGATGCGCGGTGTCGGCTACAACGTGGCCGCGCTCGCCGCCTACATCGCGGGTGTGCTCGGACTCACGAAAGACTCCCGCGTGGCCATCATCGGCCTGGGCCACTTGGGCCAAGCCCTGGCCAGGTACCCCGGGTTCTCCGAACGCGGCTTCGACATCGTTGGCCTCTTCGACGCCGACCCGGGCATCATAGGGAAGGACCTGGACGGGATCCTGGTGCGCGACGTGGCGCTCCTGGCCGGCGCGGTACGTGACGAAGGCATCAACATAGGGGTCATCGCCACACCTGGCGCAGCCGCGCAACACGTGGCCGACCTACTCGTAGATGCTGGTGTCACAAGCATTCTCAACTTCGCGCCATGTGTTCTCGCCGTGCCGCAGGGCGTGGCGGTCCGCAAGGTCGACCTGGCCGTCGAGCTGCAGATCCTCTCCTTCCACGAACACCACAAGACCATCGGCCGGACGAACACAGAGGTCAAGCAGTCACGCCGCCCGCTCGCGGGGACGTGAGAGAGTACGGCCGAGAGACGGGAACGGTGAAGTGAACCTCCTGGTAGTGGGCATCTCGCACCGCAGTGCCGCGGTGGAGACCCTGGAACGGCTCGCGGTGGGCCCCGAGGCCGCCGCCGATCTCGCGCGCTCGCTCCTGAGCGGCGGCGAGGTCCGCGAAGCCGTCGTGCTCTCGACCTGCAACCGCGTCGAGGTCTACGCCACCGCTGCCACCTTCCACGGAGGCCTCTCCGCGATCGTCGACGAGCTCCACCGCGTCTGGGGCCTGAACGAGTCCGAGGCGGAGCTCGACTTCGCCTCCTGCGGGTACGTGCGCCACGGCGCCGACGCCGCCGCCCACGCCTTCCGGGTCGCCGCCGGCCTCGACTCCATGGTCGCGGGCGAACCGCAGATCCTCGGCCAGCTGCGCGACGCCTACGAGACCGCCCGTGAGGCCGACCAGGTCGGACGCCACCTCCACGAGCTGTTCCAGCAGGCCCTGCGCGTCGGCAAGCGGATCCACGCCGAGACCGACGTGGACGCCGCCGCGCCCTCCGTCGTCACCGCCGCCCTTGAGCTCGCCGAGCGCGAACTGGCCCGCGCCGGGTTCGCCAACGGCCTCACCCAGGCCCGCGCCGCCGTCGTCGGCGCCGGGGCCATGGGCAGCCTCGCCACCGCGACCCTCGCCCGCTCGGGCGTCACCTCCCTCAAGGTCGCCAACCGCGACCACGAGAAGGCCGAACGCCTCGCGTCCGTCTGGGACGCCGAGACCGCCGCCTACGACGACCTCACTTCCCTTGCCGCGCAAGTCGACCTGCTCGTGTGCGCGACCTCCTCGCCCGAGCCGGTGCTGCGCGCCGTCCACCTCGCGGGCCGCACCGCGCCGCTCGTCGTCTGCGACCTCGCCCTCCCCAAGGACGTGGCCGAGGAGGTGTCGCGGCTCGACCACGTGCACGTCGTCGACATCGCCGAGATCCAGCGAGCCGACGCCGCCGGAGCCGCCGCCGACACCCTCGCCGAAGTCGAAGCCCTGCTCGCCGAGGAGATCGCGGCCTACAACGAGAGCCTGCGCGCGGACGCCGTCACGCCCACCGTCGCCGCCCTGCGCTCGGCCGCCGCCGACATCGTCGAGGCCGAGCTCTCCCGCGTCGCCCGCCGCGGCGACTTCACCGACGACCAGCGCGCCGAGGTGGCCCGCACCGTGCACCGCGTAGTGCAGCGCCTCCTCCACGAGCCCACCGTCCGCGTCCGGGAACTCGCCGGGCAACCCGGCGCGCCCGACTACGCCCGCGCCCTGCGCGACCTGTTCGCGCTCGACGCGGCCGCCGTCGCCGAACCGCAGAGCGGCGACCTCGCGGAAGCCCTCAAGATCAATCCGGTCCTCGCGACCGAAGCACGCAACACCCTCGGCACTGCCCCGCAGCAGCCCGGAGCGCCTTCGCGCCGCCGGCCTTAGGAAGGGAAACCACCTGTGATCCGAATCGGGACCAGGGGATCGAAGCTCGCGCTCGCGCAGAGCGGCATGATCGCGGACGAGATCACGCGCCTCACGGGGGAGCAGGTCGAGCTCGTCGAGATCAAGACCACAGGAGACGGCACCACCGTGCCCGTCGCCCAGCTCGGCGTCGGGGTCTTCGTCAACCAGCTGCGCGATGCGCTGGAGCGCGAGGAGATCGACATCGCCGTCCACTCGTACAAGGACCTGCCCACGGCCCAGCCCGAGCACCTCGTCATCGCGGTGCCCCCGCGCGCCGACCCCCGGGACGTGCTCGTCGCCTCCGACGGCCGCACCCTCTCCGACCTGGGGCCGGGCGCGCGGATCGGGACCGGTTCGCCCCGGCGCATCGCACAGCTGAACGCCCTGGGGCGCGGCTTCGAGTGCGTGCCGATCCGCGGCAACATCGACACCCGCATCGGCCGCGTCGGCGACGACCTCGATGGGGTGATCCTCGCCGCCGCAGGCATCAAGCGCATCGGACGGCAGGCGGAGATCACCGAATACCTGGACCCGCTAGTGATGCTTCCCGCCCCGGCACAAGGGGCATTGGCGGTCGAATGCCGCAAAGCCGACATGACATCTGCGCGGATCTCAAGTAAGCTCAACGACCGGTACGCACAGGCCGCCGTCGCCGCCGAACGCGCCCTTCTGCAACGACTCGAAGCCGGATGCAGCGCTCCCGTCGCCGCACTCGCCGATGTCGCCGAAGGCGCTTCGCCAGACGAGGTCGACCTGTATCTGCGGGGGGCCGTCGGTGCCGAGGACGGTTCCGTCATCGAGCGGCTCTCGACCACCGCCGCTCTCCCTGACACAGGCGACGCGGGCGCCGCCGAAATGGCCGCCCGGGCCGCCGCCGTGGGGCGAGCGCTGGCCGAGGACCTCCTCGAAGCCGGTGCCGAGCAACTATTGAAGTTAGACCCAAGCTCTAGACGACTGTTGATGGAGAGAACATGACCAGTGCCCGTAAGCCGGTGGGCCGCGTGCGTTTCGTCGGGACCGGCCCAGGCGACCCGGGACTGCTGACCAAGCGCGCCCTCGACGCGATCCGCGAGGCCGACCGGGTCTACTACGACCGGTCGCTCCCGCAGTCGCTCATCGAGACCGCGAAGGAGCTCAACGGCGACGACTCGCGGATCAAGCTCATCGAGTCCTCCCCGAGCGACCAGGGCAAGCTCATGGCCGCCGCCGCGCGCGAGGGCGAGAACATCGCCCGCCTCATCGTCGGCGACGCGTACCCGAACCGGCTGGCCAAGGCCGAGATCAGGGCCGCCAGCGCCGAGCAGGCCCGCTTCGAGGTCATCCCGGGCATGAGCCACGCGCAGGCCGTCGCCGTGTACGCGGGGATGCCTCCGGGGGAGATCCGCACGGTCATCGACATCGACGACATCGCCTCCATCGAGCCGCTCATGATCGCGGACGCGATCAAGCGCGGCAGCCTCACCGTCACCGCCGACGTCTCGGACCTGTCGAGCCTGCGGGACATCCTGCTCGCGGGCGGCGTCTCGGGTGAGACCGCCGTTGCGGTCACGGGCGACGCGACCGGCGAGACCGAGTACACCACGACGTCCTCTGTGGACACCTTTGTGGAGGCTGCGCTCGGCTATGCCGGGCAGGTCGTGCTCACCATCGGCCCCGGGGTCGACGACCGGCACGAGCTCGCGTGGTGGGAGGGCCGCCCGCTGTACGGCTGGAAGGTCCTCATCCCGCGCACCAAGGAGCAGGCCGGCATCATGTCGGAGCGCCTGCGCGCGTACGGCGCGATCCCGTGCGAGGTGCCGACGATCGCCGTCGAGCCGCCCCGCACGCCCGCTCAGATGGAGCGGGCCATCAAGGGCCTGGTCGACGGCCGCTACGCGTGGATCGTGTTCACCAGCCAGAACTCGGTGAAGGCGATCTGGGAGAAGTTCAAGGAGCACGGCCTGGACGCGCGCGCGTTCGGCGGGCTGCGCATCGCCTGCATCGGCGAGGCCACCGCGAACGCCGTGCGCGAGTTCGGCATCGAGCCGGAGCTGATCCCGACCGGCCAGCAGTCCTCGGAGGGCCTGCTCGAGGTCTTCCCGCCGCACGACCCGATCCTCGACATGGTCGGCCGGGTCCTGCTGCCGCGCGCCGACATCGCGACCGAGACCCTGGTCTCGGGCCTGACCGAGCGCGGCTGGGAGGTCGACGACGTGACCGCGTACCGCACGGTGCGCGCGTCGCCGCCGGCCGCTGACATCCGCGACGCCATCAAGTCCGGCGGGTTCGACGCGGTGCTCTTCACCTCGTCGTCCACGGTGCGCAACCTCGTGGGCATCGCGGGCAAGCCGCACCAGCGCACCGTGGTGGCGTGCATCGGCCCGGCGACGGCCGACACGGCGACCGAGTTCGGTCTGCGCGTGGACGCCAAGCCGGACAACGCCTCCGTCCCGGACCTCATCGAGGCCCTCGCGGAGTACGCCATGGAGCTGAAGCAGCGCCTGGCCGAGGGCCCGATCAAGACCCGCCGGGGCCAGAAGATCCAGGGGCCGACGGCCCTGAGGTTCCGTTAACGAAGACAGTAAGGAAGTGGTCGCAGTGCCGAACAGTCCCGAGTTCCCGGTCATCCGCCCTCGGAGGCTGCGACGCACTGCGGCCCTTCGCCGTCTCGTGGCCGAGACGCGCGTCCATCCCGCGGACCTGGTGCTGCCGGTGTTCGTCAAGGAGGGCCTGATCGAGCCGGTCGAGATCGCCTCGATGCCGGGCGTGTACCAGCATTCGGTGGACTCGATCCGCAAGCTCGCGGTCGAGGCCGCGCGGGCCGGGATCGGCGGGCTCATGCCCTTCGGCATCCCGGCGGTGCGCGACGCGATCGGTTCGGCCGCAACCGATCCGAACGGCATCTTGAACGTCACGACGCGGGTGATCCGCGAGGAGGTCGGCGACGACCTCGTGGTCATCCCGGACCTGTGCCTCGACGAGTTCACCGACCACGGCCACTGCGGCGTGCTCCGCCCGGACGGCACTGTGGACAACGACGCTTCGCTGGTGCGGTACGCCGAGATGGGTGTGGCCCTTGCGGAATCGGGCGCGGACCTGCTCGGCGCCTCGGGGATGATGGACGGCCAGATCGGTTATGTGCGTGCGGCCCTTGACGAGGCGGGCCGCACCGACACTGGTCTCCTGGCGTACGCGGCGAAGTACGCGAGCGCGTTCTACGGTCCGTTCCGCGACGCGGTCGAGTCCCAGCTCCAGGGCGACCGCCGCACGTACCAGCAGGACAACGCGAACGTGACCGAGGCGCTGCACGAGATCGACTTGGACATCCAGCAGGGCGCGGACATCGTCATGGTCAAGCCCGCGCTGCCGTACCTCGACATCGTAAAGGCCGCCGCGGAGCGCAGCCCGGTTCCCGTTGCGGCGTATCACATCAGCGGCGAGTACGCCCAGATCGTGGCGGCGGCTGAGCGAGGCTGGATCGACCGCGACGCGGCGATCCTGGAGTCCCTGACCAGCATCAAGCGAGCCGGTGCGGGCGTCATCGCCACCTATGCGGCAATGGAAGCGGCGGCGCTCCTCCGCTAGAGCGGCAGATCTTCAGGAAGTGCCGTGCTGCCTGGCATCGGTGCCCATTGATGACCCGACAGCGGTTGAGCCTCAATCGCCTTGGCCTCGCGTGCGCGTATTGCGCTGCGGCGTTGCATCCGGATCGATTCGGGGCGACAGGTAGTTGAAGAGGACTTCCTTCGTCTCGGTGACTATGGCAGGCAGTTCGTCCTCGGTCGCGCTCATGATGAGGGGGAGCAGGCCCCTGAAGAGGTGGACCGCGACTTCCGCCGTGCGGGTTCGCTGTTCGGCCGGGAGGTCGGGGGCTCGTCGTTCGAGGATCTGGTCGAGGCGTTGGAACATGAGCTTCTGGGCTGGTTTCTTCGCGCCGGCGAGTTCCGGTGAGAGGTGCGGGTCCGACATGAGCGCGTAGAACCCCGGGTTGGCGCGGTCGAAGGCGACGACCGGGTCGATGGTGCGGTCGAGCATCTCCGGCAGCGGCAGTTCGGCCACGGCCGGGTCGAAGGCTTCGCCGTGGGCCGCTCGGAGTCGGGCCACATACCGCGCCATGAGCGCTTCGGCGATGGCGTCCTTGTTCTGGAAGAACTGGTACAGCGTCCCCGGGGAGGCGCCCGCGCGCCGGGCGATCTCGTTCGTGCCCGCGGCTTTGTAGCCGCGCTCGGCGAAGACCGCTGCGGCGGCGTCGAGCAGTTCCTCGATGCGCTTCTCGCCTCTGGCCTGGCGTTTTCGTTCGGGCTTCGCTGTGTCGTCGGGCACGATGCAATCTCCGGCTTGAAATTACGAGCGATCGCTCGTATTTTTATTTGCGAGTGCTCACTCGCATTCTCAAGTCTAGCCAGTCGGAGACCCCATGCACCGCCTCGGTCGATTCACCGTGCACCGCAGACGCATCCTGCTCCTCGCCGCACTCCTCGTCCTCCTCGCCAGCGCCTTCATCGGCTCCGGCACCATGAACGCGCTCGTCCTCTCCCGCTTCGAAGCGCCCGGTTCCGAGTCGATCGTCGCCGGGGACGAACTCGACGAGCGCTTCGGCGTCGGCAGCGCCAACTTCCTGCTGCTCGTCACCGCCGCGGACGGCGACGTGGACTCGGCCGCGAGCGCCGCCGCCGGCACCGCCCTCGCCGCCGAGCTGGCCGCCGCCGACGGCATCGCGACCGTCGACTCCTACTGGGACACCGACTCTCCCGCGCTGCGCTCCGAGGACGGCTCCCAGGCGCTCATCACCGCCTACGTGCCCGGCGACGTCACGTATGTCAGGGCCGAACTCATTCCTGAACTGAAGGAGAGGTTCGCCCGGGACGACGGGACGCTCGCCGTCGCGGTCGGCGGTTCCGACGAGATGTTCCGCGAGGCCGCCGAGCTGGCCCGCGAGGACTTCGTGCTCGCCGAGGCGATCATCATCCCGGGGATGCTGGTGCTGCTCATCGTCCTCTACCGGCGCCCGGCCGCGGCGTTTCTGACCCTGGGCGTCGGGATCTTCGCGCTCGCACTCTCCTTGGCCGCCATGCGCGCCGTCGCGGCGATGACCGAGGTCTCGACGTTCGCGGCGAACCTCATCCTGGTCATGAGCATGGGCCTGGCCGTCGACTACTGCCTGTTCATCGTCAACCGCTTCCGGGAGGAGTCGGTGCGGCACGACCGCGCCGAGGCGGTCGCCCGCACCGTGGCCAGCGCGGGCCGCACGGTCGTCTTCAGCGCCGTCACGGTGGCCGCGAGCCTGTCGGTGCTGCTGCTCATGCCCTTCCCGTTCCTGCAGTCCTTCGGGTACGCGGGGATCGTCGTGCCGCTCGCCGCGCTCCTCGGCGCGGTGGTCGTACTGCCTGCGGCCCTGGCGGTCTGGGGCGGACGGGTGGTGCGCGCGCGTCCGGCCCGGCCGGTCGAGGCGGGCCGGTGGTTCCGGCTCGCGTCCGCGGTCATGCGCCGTCCGCTCCTCTGGGGCGGTGCCGCGCTGGTCCTGGTGCTGACGTTGGCGTCGCCGATGCTGGGCGTCCGTTTCGGGGTCGCCGACGAGCGGGTGCTGCCGGAGGACGCGGCGAGCCGGGTGGTCACCGACCAGGTGACCGCGGGGTTCGCAGCCGAGGAGACCGACGCGTTCCAGATCCTCGTCGCGGGGGCCGAGGCGCAAGCGCTGGAATCGTATGCGGTCGAACTGTCGACTGTGGATGGAGTTGCGCAGGTCGACTCCGGCCTCGGACGCTTCGTGGACGGCATCGCCGTCGCGCCCGGAGACACCGAGCGCTTCACCGAGAACGACGGTGCCACTTGGCTTTCCGTGGTACCGACCATGGAGGTGATGCGGGAGGACCCGTACGGACTGGTCGGCGACGTCCGCGCCGTCGACGCCGGGTTCACGACCTCGGTGTCCGGCTACCCTGCCGACCTCGCGGACTTCCGCGACGCGCTGCTCGACCGGCTGCCCCTGGTGATCGGCCTCATCGTCCTCGTCACCTTCGTGATCCTGTTCCTCATGACCGGCAGCGTGATCGCGCCCGTCAAGGCCACCATACTCAATGGACTCTCGCTGGCGGTGATGTTCGGGGCCATGATCTGGGTCTTCCAGGACGGGCACCTCTCCGGCCTCATCGGGTTCACCCCGCAGGGCTCGTTCGAGCCGAGCATCCCGATCCTCATGTTCTGCATCGCCTACGGCCTGTCCATGGACTACGAGGTGTTCATGCTCTCGCGCATCAAGGAGGAGTACGACCGCACCGGGAACCGGACCGGTTCGATCGCGGCGGGCCTGCAGCGGTCCGCGCCGCTCGTGACCGCCGCGGCGGCCGTGCTGGCATTCTCCTTCGCGGTATACGCGACCGGCGACATGGTGTTCCTGCAGATGCTCGGCCTCGGCATGGCTCTCGCAGTGCTCGTGGACGCCACCGTGATCCGCGGGATACTGCTGCCCGCGCTCATGCGCCTCACGGGCCGGTGGAACTGGTGGGCCCCGCCCCCGCTGCGGCGCCTCCACGAACGGATCGGCCTGCGGGACTGAGCCTGCGGGGTTTACAGCTCCGCGTTGACCATCACCGGCTCGGGGTGGAGGCGGACGCCGAACGCCGCTTCCACACCGTCGGCCACCTCCGCGGCGAGCGCGAGGACATCGGCCGCGCTCGCACCGCCGCGGTTCGTCAATGCGAGGGTGTGCTTCGTCGAAAGACCGGCCTCGCCCCTGCGGTGGCCCTTCTCGAAACCGGCCGCGCCGATGAGCCACGCCGCCGAGACCTTCACCAGGCCCTCACCCGCAGGCCAGTGCGGCGGCTCGCCCCCGGCCCGCTCGGCCACCTTGCGCAACGCCCCCGCGTCGATGATCGGGTTCGTGAAGAACGAACCGGCGCTCCACGTGTCGTGGTCGTCCTCGTCCAGCACCATGCCCTTGCCCCGGCGCAGCTCCAGGACCGCCTCCCGGACCAGATGCACCGGCGCCCGGTCGCCCACCTCGACCTCAAGCCGCTTCGCCAGCTCCGCATACGCGATCGGCTCCGACTCCTCGCCCTCCGCGAGCCGGAAGTCGACGCTCAGCACCAGGTACCGGTCCGAGTGCTTGAACACGCTGCGGCGGTACGCGAACCCGCACTCCGCCGGCGACCAGTCGCGGATCTCGTCCGCCTCCCGGTCCCACACCTTCACCGCCGCGATGGTCTGCGCGACCTCCTGGCCGTACGCGCCCACGTTCTGGATCGGGGTCGCCCCGGTCGAACCGGGGATCCCGCTCAGGCACTCGACACCCGAGAAGCCGTTGCTGACGGTCCAGGCGACGAAATCGTCCCACACATGACCGGCCTGGACCCGGAACAGCTCGGGGCCGACCTCCTCGATGCCCTCGCCGCGCAGCAGCACCACCGTCCCGTCGAAGCCCGCGTCGCCGATCACGACGTTCGAGCCGCCCCCGAGCACCAGCGTCGGACCGGCCGCCCCGCGGATCGCCGCGACGGCCTCCGACCAGTGGCGGGTCTCGATCATTTCGCGGGCCGGACCTCCTATCCTCAGCGTCGTGTACTCGCTGAGGGACCTGCCCGGGACCGGGCCGTTCGGAGCCTGCTCGCGCGGCGTTGGACTGGCGTGTGTCACACCGGAAAGCCTAAGCTTTACGCAGGCTACGAGGAACGGCGGTCACCATGGCTAAGCTGCGCATCACCGACTACCTCACCGAGTTGAAGACCGAGGCCGCAGGCCTGCGCTCGGCGTGCGGACCCGAAGTCCTCGACCGCGTCGCCCCCTCCCGCCCCGACTCCACCGTCGCCGGCATCCTCCTCGAACTCGCCCGCGAATACCGCTGGGCCGTCGAAGCCCTCTTCACCCGCCCCTCAGCAGACCAGGACCTCCCGCAGCCGCCACCGGTGACCGCCGAGGGCACCGCCGTGCTCGACGTGTACGACCAGGCGCTGGCGTCCGTGCTCGACGCGATCGAGGCGCGCGGGGCCGACTCGCCGGCGTGGACGTGGGCGCCCGTGGAGTGGCGGGGCGAGTTCTGGCACCGCAGGGTCGCCGTCGCCACCGGGCTGGCCCGCTGGGACGTCCAGATGGCCGTGGGCGCCACCGCGCCCGTGCCCGTGGCGCTCGCCGCCGAGGCGATCAGCGAAGTGTTCGAAGCGTTCCTGCCCGTCGGCGCCCGCCGCGGCGCCCATCCGCAGGCCTCGGGCCTGGTGCAGCTGTTCGCGCAGGACGCGGACGCGACCTGGTTCGTGCGCCTGCGGGACGGCCGGGTCGCGCTGCTCGACCAGCCCGATTCGCGCACCGAACTGCAGGCCCGCGCGGCGGGCTCGGCCTCGGACATCGCCCTCGCGCTGTGGGGCCGGCTGCCCTTCGGGATCTGCGACGTGGCCGGCGACGAGGGGCTCCTGCAGGCCATGCGGGTGGAATAACGTTTCGGTAAACCTTCCCAGTAAACCGGACAAACGTTCGGCAGCGACTTGGCAAAGGCATTCCCCCGCGGCTAGGCTCACCTCACGACCGCACGGTGCTCCGCATCACGCGGTCGTGATCGCAGCGCAGGGTCGCGCCGCTCCGGCGAGGTCCCGTCTGTGATGAAAAGCCGCCTTTTACTACGGATCGTCTGGCACGTGCCTGCCAGTGAAAGGGACCATAATCATGGCCACAGTGACGTACGCCGGTGCCACGCGCATCTACCCGGGCACCGAGAAGCCCGCCGTCGACAAGCTCGACATCGAGATCCAGGACGGCGAATTCCTCGTCCTCGTCGGCCCCTCCGGTTGTGGAAAGTCCACCTCCCTCCGGATGCTCGCCGGCCTCGAAGAGGTCGACGAAGGCTCGATCTTCATCAACGACACCGACGTGTCGAACCTCCCCCCGAAGTCCCGCGACATCGCGATGGTCTTCCAGAACTACGCGCTCTATCCGCACATGTCCGTCTTCGACAACATGGCGTTCGCCCTCAAGCTGCGCCGCATGCCGAAGGCCGAGATCAAGCAGCGCGTGGAAGACGCCGCGAAGCTCCTCGACCTCCAGGACTACCTCGGCCGCAAGCCGAAGGCCCTCTCCGGCGGCCAGCGCCAGCGCGTCGCCATGGGCCGCGCCATCGTGCGCGAGCCGCAGGTGTTCCTCATGGACGAGCCGCTGTCGAACCTCGACGCCAAGCTCCGCGTCCAGACCCGCTCGCAGATCGCCTCGCTCCAGAAGCGCCTCGGCATCACCACCGTCTACGTCACCCACGACCAGGTCGAGGCGCTGACGATGGGCCACCGCATCGCGGTCATGAAGGACGGCCTGCTCCAGCAGTGCGACACTCCTCGTACGCTGTACGACGCGCCGAAGAACACCTTCGTCGCCGGCTTCATCGGCTCCCCGGCCATGAACCTGAAGACCGTCAGCCTCACCGAGGCCGGCGGCCTGTTCGGCGACGTGACCCTCCCGCTCTCGCGCGAGGTCCGCGACGCCGCCACCCAGGACGGCGGCGACCAGAAGGTCACCATCGGCATCCGCCCCGAGCACTGCAAGCTCGGCACCGAGGGCTCCGGCGGCATCCCGATCGAGGTCGACCTCGTCGAGGAGCTGGGTTCGGAGGCCTACGTGTACGGCCACGCCGCGTACAACGGCGACTCCGAGCGCTTCGTCGTCCGGACCGAGTCGGCCAACGTGCCGCGCCTGGCCGAGACCGTGTACGTCGTCCCCGAGCCGGGCCACGAGCACGTCTTCCACGCCAACACCGGCGAGCGCCTGAACTAGTACCGCCGGGCCGCACACAGGCCCGCAACGGTCGAGACCGGTAGGGGTCGCGCCGAGCAGACCGATCGCTCGGGGCGGCCCCTTTCGCGTGCGCACCGCTCGTGTCGATGCCGAAACGCACCGGCAACGGAGCGGGCGCTACCGTAGTGAGTATGGCCACCCTCACTCCCCGTAGGCCACGGACCGCAGGGGCCGACGAGTTCACCGTCGGCACCGGCTTCCACCGCGCCCTCGACGACGGCCGCCTCGAGTGCACCGTCTGCCCCCGCGCCTGCCGCCTGCGCGAGGGACAGCGCGGCCTGTGCTTCGTGCGGGCCCGCCACGGCGACCAGATCGTGCTCACCTCGTACGGGCGCTCCTCGGGGTTCTGCATCGATCCCGTGGAGAAGAAGCCCCTCAACCACTTCCTGCCCGGCACGCCCGTCCTCTCCTTCGGCACCGCCGGATGCAACCTGGCCTGCCGGTTCTGCCAGAACTGGGACATCTCCAAGTCCCGCGAGATCGACACGCTCGCTTCGGAGGCCGAGCCCGAGACCCTCGCCACCACCGCGAAGCGCCTGGGCTGCAGGTCGATCGCGTTCACCTACAATGACCCCACGGTGTTCCTCGAATACGCCGCGGACTGCGCGGACGCGGCCCGCGAGGCCGGGCTCAAAGCGGTGGCGGTCTCGGCGGGGTACATCAGACCTGAAGCGCGACGAGAGCTCTACGCGCACATGGACGCCGCGAACATCGACCTCAAGGCGTTCACCGAGGAGTTCTACCGCAAGATCGCGTTCGCTTCACTGAGGACTGTCCTCGACACACTCGAATACCTGGTGCACGAGACCGACGTGTGGACCGAGATCACCACGCTGCTCATTCCCGGGCACAACGATTCGGATGCGGAGATCGCCGCCGAATGCGCGTGGATCCATGAGCACCTCGGACCCGACGTGCCGCTGCACTTCACCGCGTTCCACCCGGACTTCAAGATGCGCGACGTGCCGCCGACCCCGGTCGCGACACTCCGCCGGGCCAGGCGCATCGCCTGCGACGCGGGCCTGCGCCACGTCTACACCGGCAACGTGCACGACCCCGAAGGCCAGACCACGACCTGCTCCAGTTGTGGCGAAGCCCTCATCGTGCGTGATTGGTACCGAATTGACCGGTATGCAGTGTCGGATAGCGGACAGTGCGGCCGTTGCGGCGCGAACGTTCCCGGAGTTTTCGACGGACCGGCGGGAGACTGGGGTCCCAAGCGGCAACCGATCCGCATCGCCCCGCCGTCAACCAGACGAGCACCGGCACACGACGATATTGCGGCTCACCGACCAGAGCCTTCACACCGACCATAGGAACCACCACCGGAAGACCTGCGATGCCTTCGATCAAATCAGACACCGTACGGCCCGCTGCCGTCGCCGGACGCTTCTACCCGGCCGACCCCGGGCTGCTCCGCGCCGACATCGAGCGGCTCATCGACGCCGCCGGACCGGTGAGCGAACCGCTCGCCGCCGCCTACATCGCCCCGCACGCCGGCCACCGCTACTCCGGGCCCGTCGCCGCCGAGGTCTACGCCCGCCTCGCGGTCCACCGCGGCCGCGTCAAGCGCGTGGTCCTCGTCGGCCCCTCCCACCACTACCCGCTCCGCGGACACGCCGCCGCGCCGTACGCGCGCTGGGAGACCCCGCTGGGCGAGGTCAAGGTGGCCGCCACGGGCGTGGTCGGATCCTCGCGCCTCCCGCACGAGGCCGAGCACTCGCTCGAGGTGCAGCTGCCGTTCCTGCAGGTCGCGCTTGGCCCGGACATCGAGATCACGCCCGTCGCGTTCGGCATGGGCCAGTCCCCGGACGGCGCGAGGCTCATCAGCGCCCTCCGTGAGGAGGCCGGCGAGGACTCGGTCATCATCTGCTCCACGGACCTCTCGCACTACCACGACCAGGCCACCGCGCAGCGCATCGACGCCGTCACCGCCGAGGCCATCCGGAGCCTGCGTCCGCGCGAGATCGCCCCGCAGCACGCCTGCGGCGTCTTCGCGCTGCGCGCCACGCTCGCCTGGGCCGACGCCACCGGCCGCCGCCCGCGCCAGCTCGCACTCGCCACGTCCGCGGACACGGTGGGCGGGCCCGAGCGCGTCGTCGGCTACCCGGCGTTCGCGATCGAGCGGCCGATCCTGGCCGAATAGCGGCCCGCCCGGCGGGCGTGAGCAGCACTCGCGTGCTGTTCGATGTCGGACCCGTGTGGGAGGGTGATCGCATTTATCCGGTCGGTCGGAGGTGGATGCGGGTGGGAAGGGGCATGCCCTACGGCCGCTCCCGGCCGCGGCGCGCGGTGTGACACGGCGCGATGAGGGGAAACTCGCATGCCGCCGCGCAGGGGCGGCATTTACCCTGTAAGACGTGACCGAGCACGAGCAGCACGCAGACAGCACCGACGACCTTCCCGAGCAGATGCAGATCCGGCGCGAGAAGCGCGCCGCCCTCCTCGCGGAAGGCAAGGAGCCCTACGCGCTCGGCTACCCGCGCACCCACACGCTGGCCGAGCTGCGCGAGCAGTTCGCGGGCCTCGCCGACGGCGAGTCCTCAGGCGTCACCGTGGGCACCACCGGACGGGTGATCTTCGTCCGCACGGCCGGGAAGCTCTGCTTCGCGCGCCTGCGCGACGGCGACGGCACCGAGTTCCAGGTGATGCTCTCCCAAGGCAAGATCGGCGAGGAGCGCCTGTCCGATTGGAAGCGCCTGGCCGACATCGGCGACCACATCGGCGTCACCGGCGAGGTCGTCACCTCCAAGCGCGGCGAGCTGTCGGTCATGGCCGACTCCTTCGAGATCACCGCGAAGGCCCTGCGGCCCCTGCCGGTGGCCCACAAGCCGCTCGCGGAGGAGACGCGCGTGCGCCAGCGGTACGTGGACCTCATCGTCCGCCCCGAGGCCCGCGCGAACGCCCGCAACCGCGCCAAGGTCATCCGGTCGCTCCGCGAGCAGCTGGACGACCGCGACTTCATCGAGGTCGAGACCCCGATGATGCAGGTGCAGCCGGGCGGGGCCACTGCGCGGCCGTTCGTGACGCACATGAACGCGTACGACATGGACCTCTACTTGCGCATCGCGCCCGAGCTCTATCTGAAAAGGTGCGTGGTCGGCGGTATCGACCGCGTATTCGAGATCAACCGGAACTTCCGCAACGAGGGCGCGGACTCGTCGCATTCGCCGGAGTTCGCGATGCTCGAGGCTTATC
Organism: Glycomyces sp. NPDC021274; assembly: GCF_040641195.1. Classification (NCBI taxonomy): domain Bacteria; kingdom Bacillati; phylum Actinomycetota; class Actinomycetes; order Glycomycetales; family Glycomycetaceae; genus Glycomyces; species Glycomyces sp. NPDC021274. Next base: position 281,083 of record NZ_JBFADC010000005.1, read on the forward strand.
AGGCCTACGGCGACTACCGCACGATCGCCGGGCTCACCAAGTCGCTCATTCAAGGTGCGGCGCGCGCGGTGTTCGGCTCCGAGACGGTGACTCTCGCGGACGGCACCGAGTACGATCTCGGCGGCGAGTGGGCCGAGATCACCGTGTTCGGGTCCCTTTCCGAAGCGCTCGGGGAAACCGTGACCGTCGACACCCCGCTCGAGACGCTCCGGGCTTACGCGGACAAAGTCGAACTCGGCGTCGACCCCCTCTGGGGACCCGGGAAACTCGCCGAGGAATTGTTCGAGATGCTGGTCTCCGACCACCTCCACGAGCCGACCTTCGTCTTCGACTACCCGGAGGAGACCTCACCGCTCACGCGCGGTCACCGCACCACTCCCGGGCTCGCGGAGAAATGGGACCTGTACATCCGCGGCTTCGAACTTGGCACCGGCTATTCGGAGCTGATCGACCCGGTGATCCAGCGCGAGCGACTGGAGGCCCAGGCCAGACTGGCCGCGAAGGGCGACGCCGAGGCGATGCCGCTCGACGAGGACTTCCTGCGCGCGATGGAGTACGGCCTCCCGCCGCTGTGCGGGATGGGCATGGGAATCGACCGGTTGCTTATGGCACTCACCGGACTCGGTATCCGAGAGACCATCCTCTTCCCGCTGGTGAAACCCGAATAGCAAAGCCAAAGGAACCGCGCTCGAAGACCGCCTATTCATGGGATGGCCTTCGGGCGCGGTCCCTTTTCGCCCGGAGCCGGGAGACTCGGACGCATTCAAGTCGCCCGTGGCCTGGACGGTAGCGGCGTATTCACAAATAGATGCGCCCACCCTCTTTCCCTTCGCTAATGGACTCGTATATGCTCTGGCACTAGCAAGACGGTTGTCCCGGCAGCGGTAGTCGCTACAGTTCGAGAGGAATTTGCCATGGCGAAGAAGACACAGGTCATCCTGATCGACGATATCGACGGCAGCAAGGCTGAGGAGACCGTCAAATTCGCTATCGACGGACAGGCCTACGAGATCGATCTCTCGGCCGGTCATGCCAAGGAACTGCGCGACGCCTTGGAGAAGTTCCAGGAGGCCGGCACCCGACTCGGCCGTTACAGCCTGGGCGCTCCCCGCGGCCCGGTCCGCGGCGCCGTCGCCCCCCGCCGCCAGACCGTGGACCGCGAGCAGAACAAGGCCATCCGCGAGTGGGCCGAGCGCAGCGGCAAGCGCGTCTCGCCCCGCGGGCGCATCCCGCAGGCCATCGTCGAGGAATACAACGCCGCGCACAACTAGTCAGGCACCCGGCGAACCGACTTCCATGCCCGCTCTCCCCTGGGGAGCGGGCATTTTCGTGCAGCGAACAGCGATCCAGTCGCGCAGCGAACGGCACCGCCGATCGCACTGCGAACGGCGTCGCGGGCACGCAGCGAATTCCGGCGCGGAACGGCGGCGGCGTTCCGTTCCTTGGGACGATGAGTCGGCCGGGGTGTCACACCCCTCGGGCACCATTGGATTGCCGCGGCGGGGAGAGGGGTATTGCGCTCACAGCGAACCTGTTATCACCTGGAATGGTCGAAGAGGCACGCTTGTTGTCACCCACGTGGCACCCGTCGTCCGCGGACCCGGGAGATAAGGTGTACCCACAGGGTTTTGCAAGCCACGACCAGTAACGACGACAAGTAGCGGCGCCACCTCGGCGAAGCTGGCGAGCCGTGTATTAGCGGTGCGAGGAGCGGAAGCGCATGTTTGAACGGTTTACGGACCGTGCCCGACGCGTGGTCGTCTTGGCTCAAGAAGAGGCCAGGATGCTCAACCACAACTACATCGGCACGGAACACATCCTGCTCGGCCTCATCCACGAGGGCGAGGGCGTGGCGGCGAAGGCCCTGGAGAGCCTGGGCATCTCCCTGGAAGGCGTCCGCCAGCAGGTCGAGGAGATCATCGGCCAGGGCCAGCAGGCCCCGTCCGGGCACATCCCCTTCACCCCGCGGGCGAAGAAGGTGCTCGAGCTGAGCCTGCGCGAGGCGCTGCAGCTCGGCCACAACTACATCGGGACCGAGCACATCCTGCTCGGCCTGATCCGCGAGGGCGAGGGCGTCGCCGCCCAGGTCCTCATCAAGCTCGGCGCGGACCTCAACCGCGTCCGCCAGCAGGTGCTGCAGCTGCTCTCCGGCTACCAGGGCAAGGAGCCCGCGGGCGCGACCGCCGGCGGCACCTCCCAGGAGGCGCAGCAGTCCGGTTCGCTCGTGCTCGACCAGTTCGGCCGCAACCTCACGCAGGCCGCGCGCGACGGCAAGCTCGACCCCGTGATCGGGCGCCAGCGCGAGATCGAACGCGTCATGCAGGTCCTGTCCCGCCGCACCAAGAACAACCCGGTGCTCATCGGCGAGCCCGGCGTCGGCAAGACCGCCGCCGTCGAGGGCCTCGCGCAGGCGATCACCAAGGGCGAGGTCCCCGAGACCCTCAAGGACAAGCAGCTGTACACGCTCGACCTCGGCGCCCTGGTCGCCGGGTCGCGCTACCGCGGCGACTTCGAAGAGCGCCTGAAGAAGGTCCTCAAGGAGATCAAGACCCGCGGCGACATCATCCTGTTCATCGACGAGATCCACACCCTCGTCGGTGCGGGGGCCGCCGAGGGCGCGATCGACGCGGCCTCGATCCTCAAGCCCATGCTGGCCCGCGGCGAGCTGCAGACCATCGGCGCGACCACCCTCGACGAGTACCGCAAGTACCTCGAGAAGGACGCCGCCCTGGAGCGCCGCTTCCAGCCGATCCAGGTGGCCGAGCCGTCGCTGGCGCACACCATCGAGATCCTCAAGGGCCTGCGCGACCGGTACGAGGCCCACCACCGCGTCTCCATCACGGACGGCGCCCTGGTGCAGGCCGCGACCCTCGCGGACCGCTACATCTCGGACCGGTTCCTGCCGGACAAGGCCATCGACCTCATCGACGAGGCCGGCGCGAGAATGCGCATCCGCCGCATGACCGCACCGCCGGACCTCCGCGAGATCGACGAGGAGATCGCGGAGACGCGCCGCCAGAAGGAGTCGGCGATCGACGCCCAGGACTTCGAGGCCGCCGCGCGCCTGCGCGACACCGAGAAGCGCCTCCACGAGAAGCGCGCCAAGCGCGAGCAGGAGTGGAAGGCCGGCGACCTCGACCAGGTCACCGAGGTCGACGAGGAGATGATCTCCGAGGTCCTCGCGAACTGGACCGGCATCCCGGTCTACAAGCTCACTGAGGAGGAGACCTCCCGTCTGCTGAAGATGGAGGAGGAGATCCACAAGCGGATCATCGGCCAGGAGGACGCCGTCAAGGCCGTCTCGAAGGCGATCCGCCGCACCCGCGCCGGGCTCAAGGACCCCAAGCGCCCCTCCGGTTCGTTCATCTTCGCCGGCCCGTCCGGTGTCGGCAAGACCGAACTGGCGAAGGCGCTCGCGGAGTTCCTGTTCGGCTCCGAGGACTCGCTGATCCAGCTCGACATGTCCGAGTTCCACGACCGGTACACGGTGTCGCGCCTCGTCGGTGCGCCTCCCGGGTACGTCGGGTACGACGAGGGCGGCCAGCTCACCGAGAAGGTGCGCCGCAAGCCGTTCTCCGTGGTCCTGTTCGACGAGATCGAGAAGGCCCACCCGGACGTGTTCAACACGCTCCTGCAGATCCTGGAGGACGGTCGCCTGACCGACGGCCAGGGCCGCATCGTGGACTTCAAGAACACGGTGATCATCCTGACCACCAACCTCGGCACCAAGGACGTCGGCAAGGCCGTCTCCCTGGGCTTCCAGTCGGACGCGTCCGAGGGCGGCGACTACGACCGGATGAAGGAGAAGGTCTCGGAGGAGCTGAAGAACCACTTCCGCCCCGAGTTCCTGAACCGCATCGACGACACCATCGTGTTCCCCAAGCACACGCAGGACGCGATCGTCGCGATCGTCGACCTCATGGTCAAGCGCATCGAGGACCAGCTCGCGAACCGCGACATGGCCCTGGAGCTGACGGACGCCGCGAAGCTGTACCTGGGCCACAAGGGCTACGACCCGGTCATGGGCGCGCGGCCGCTGCGCCGCACGATCCAGCGCGAGATCGAGGACACGCTCTCGGAGAAGATCCTCTTCAACGAGTTCGTGCCCGGCCAGATCGTGATCGTGGACGTCGACGGCGACCCGAAGGACGTCGAGAAGACGAACCTGACGTTCAGGGGCGCCGACAAGCCCGCGAGCGTCCCGGACACGCCTCCGGCCGAGCTGGCCGGCGAGCGGGCTCCCAAGAGCCCGGGAGCCGGTACCGGCACGATGCCGCCGAAGAGCCCGGGGGCCGGGCCGCGCGGCGGCCAGGTCGGCCAGGGCGGCGCCGCTTAACCGCGGCAGCCGATAGAGCGAACAAGGGGGCGGGACCGCGAGGTCCCGCCCCCTTCGTCATACCGCGGCGAGCCGGCGGCGGTCGCGCTGCCCGAGCGGGCTCGCGCAGCGGGCGCACACGTGCTCGCCGTCCAGGCCCGGCCGGACCAGCCAGCCCTCGGCCTCGGCGGCGTCGCACAGCACCGGCCAGCTGTAGTAGGAGTCGTCCCCGCAGTCGAACCGGGCGCCGCAGTGGTCGCAGACCAGTTCGTAGTCGGGGATGCCGCCGAGCGAGTAGTAGACGTTGCCGCACATCGTGTTCCTCCCGTCCGGGTGCCGGCCCGGTCGCGGGCGCGCCGCGACCGGGCGCGGCTGGCTACTGCTCGATGGCCTGCTTGCCGCTGCCGACGAGCACCTTGCGGGGCTTGGCCTCCTCGGCCAAGGGGATCGTCAGCGTGAGAACGCCGTCCCGGTAGGCCGCTTCGACGTGCTCGGTGTCGAGGGCGTCGCTGAGGAAGATCTGCCGCATGAACGTGCCCGCCGGGCGTTCGGCGTGGATGATCTCGCGGTCGCCGTTCGCGGCATTGCCGTTGTCGACAGTGCGGCGCTCGGCCTTGACGGTGAGGACGTTGCGCTCGACCTCGAGGTCGATGTCGTCCTCCCGGACGCCGGGCAGGTCGAGCTCCACCTTGAACCGGTGGCCCTCCTTCCACGCGTCCATCGGCATGGCCAGCCGGGTGTCGTTCTGTCCGAGCAGCTGCTGTGCGAGACGGTCGAGCTCGCGGAACGGGTCCGTGCGCATCAGCATCGCCAGGTCACCTCCTGCAATGAGAGTGCTTACGATCGATACGAAAAATATATAACACACGATGGAGATTTCGTCCAGCCAAGGGTTGCAGATAAACTAGTGGGGTACGTTCCCGTAGTGATGGAGGAGCACTTGGACCGCCAGCCGCAGCCCGCCGCCCGGCCCGCCCCCGACCATGCCGTCTACGGCATCTCGGTCGCGGCCGAGCTGCTGAACCTGGCCCCGCAGACCCTGCGCGTCTACGAGGCGCGCGGCCTCGTCGAGCCCCGCCGCACCTCCGGAGGCACCCGCCGCTACAGCGACGACGACATCGACCGCGTCCGCCGCATCGGCGAACTCCTCGCCGCCGGCCTCAACCTCGCCGGCGTCAAGCTCGTCCTCGACATGGAACTGGAGAACCGCCGCCTCCGCGCCGAACTCGGCGAAGCCCAGGCCCGCCTCGCCTCCCGCGACTGAAACCGGGTCAACCCCAGGGCACGAAAAAAGCCGGAGCGCCTGCTCCGGCTTCTCTCTTCTCACCAATTGGCGGAGGATAGGGGATTCGAACCCCTGAGGGCGTTAACCCAACACGCTTTCCAAGCGTGCGCACTAGGCCACTATGCGAATCCTCCGCGGAAGACCTTACCGGATGCCCCCGGCGACTTCCAACCGGGTTGATCGAGGTGACCTGCACTGCATCCCGCCCGATCGGGGCGTTCCCGGTTCAGTGGCGGCGGAGGCGTGGGGTAGACTTTCGCCCGTCCCTCATGCGGCGTCATCTTGTGAACCTCCCCAGGGCCGGAAGGCAGCAAGGATAAGCGGGCTCTGTCGGGTGCGTGAGGGACCCCGCCGCCTTAGCTCAGTCGGTAGAGCGTGTTACTCGTAATAACAAGGTCGACGGTTCGATTCCGTCAGGCGGCTCCAACATGAAAGGCCCCGGTGCAACCGGGGCCTTTGTCGTTTCCCGGTCAGTCGCCTGCGACCGGCAGTCGCACCGTGACCGCCAGGCCCCCCTCAGCGCGGGCTGCCGCTGTGACCTCGCCGCCGTGGGCCTTCGCGACCGCGCGCACGATGGACAGGCCGAGACCGGCCCCTTTCGATGCGGTGGCCAGCCGCTCGGTCCCCAGGCGCCGGAACGGCTCGAACAGGCCCTCGACCTCGAACACCGGCACCACGGGTCCGGAGTTCACGACCTCCAGGACCGCCGAGGCGCCCTCGCGGCGGGTCGACACCCGCACCCAGCCGTCCTCCGGCACGTTGTAGCGGATCGCGTTCTCCACCAGGTTCTGCGCCAGCCGCTCCAGCAGCACCGACTCGCCCAGCGTCGGCGCCTCCTCGCAGTCGGCCGACACCGCGACCCCGCCCGCAGGCGTCTGGGCCACCACGTACTCGGCCACGTCCGACAGGTCCACGTACGACCGCTCCGCGAGCTCGCGGTCCGAGCGCATGAGCAGCAGCAGCCCCTCGATGAGCCGCTCGTGCCGCGCGTTCACCTCCAGCAGCGTGCCGCCCAGCAGCCGCACCTCCTCGGACGCGTCCGGACGGTGCACCGCCACCTCCAGGAGCGCCCGCGTCACCGTCAGCGGGGTCCGCAGCTCATGGGAGGCGTTGGAGATGAAGGTGCGCTGGCCGTCGAAGGACTGGTCGAGTCGTTCCAGCATCCGGTTGAACGTCTCCGAGAGCTCCCGCAGTTCGTCGCGCGGACCGCTCACCTTGATGCGCTGGTGCAGGCCCCGGTCGGCCGCGGGGGACTCGGCGATCTGCGCCGCGGTGTCGGTCACCCGCTGTAGTGGCCGCAGCATCCGCCCGGCCACGAGCCAGCCGATCGCGATCGTGCCGAGGCTGACCAGCAGGAGTGCCTGCGGGCCCTGGTTGCGGATGGCGTCGAGCGCCTCGGCCCATACTTCGTTCGTGGCGATGAGCCGCAGATGCTGCGCCTCTGTCAGCGACTGGTCGGATTCGGGAAGGGGGATCTCCTCTCCGGACGAGTCGAAGCCGCGGACGATCGTCCCCTCATCGGGGATGCCCTGCTCGACGAGGCTGTAGGTGAGGACCAGGAGCAGTGCCCCGCCGGCGAGGAACAGCCCGCCGTACACCAGGGTCAGGCGGGCACGGAGCGTGAGTCGGATGCGGTGCTTCATGTCAGGTGGTGTCCCGCTCATTTGAGGTGGTAGCCCACGCCGGGCTCGGTCAGGACCACCGGCGGGTCGCCGAGTTTGCGCCTGAGCTTGAGGATGGTCATGCGCACCGCCTGCGTGAACGGGTCGGTGTGCTCGTCCCAGGCCTTCTCGAGCAGCTGCTCGGCCGAGACGGGCGCGCCGTCCGCTCGCAGGAGTTCTGCGAGGACCGCGAACTCCTTGCGTGACAACGGCACGTAGCGGCCGTCGCGGAACACCTGGTGCAGGTGCGTGTCGAGGGTGATGCCGGCCCGCGAGAGCACTGGTGGCGCCGCCGGCCGGGCCCGCCGGCCCAGTGCGGCCACGCGCGCCGCGAGCTCCCGGAATGCGAACGGTTTCGGCAGGTAGTCGTCCGCGCCGAGCGCGAGGCCGGTGACCCGGTCGTCGATGTCCGACGCGGCCGTCAGCATGAGCACCCGCGTGTCGCCGTGCTCGGCCGCGATCGTCCGGCACACCTGGTCGCCGTGCACCCCGGGCAGGTCCCGGTCGAGGACGACGACGTCGTAGTCGTTGACGCTGAACCGTTCGAGCGCCGCCGCCCCGTCGAACGCGATGTCCACCGCATGCGACTCACCGCGCAGCCACTCGGCCACGGCATCGGCGAGCAGCGGCTCGTCCTCCACCACCAGGATTCTCATCCCCCCATCATGGCCCGCCCCGCATTGCCGGGGCGTTGCCGTTTCGGCTTACGGCCGGGCAACGCCGCCGCGGTTGTACTGGTGCTGCCGCCGGGACCTCCCCGGCGGCGGTGAAAGGACGAACATTCATGCGGCGACAGATGATCGCACTCCTCCTAGGCCTGCTGGCCCTCTCAGCGGCCGCCTGCGGCGGCGACGGCGACGACGGCGGCGGTGTGGCCGACGCCGGCGGCACGGCGTCGGAGTCGGCGAGCGAGGGTGCGGGCGAAGGCGAGGAACTGGACGGTTTCGAGGAGGCCCTGGCCTATTCGGAGTGCATGCGCGAGAACGGGGTCGCGGAGTTCCCCGACCCTGAGCAGGACGGCGAGGGCATGCGGTTGGGCCTGCCCGAGGGCATCGACCCCGAGTCGGAGGAGTTCAAGGCGGCCGAGGAGGCCTGCGAGGACTTGACGCCCGGCCCCAAGGAGGGCGCGACGATCGACCCCGAGATCTACGAGGCGCTGCTCGCGTACGCCGCGTGCATGCGGGAGAACGGCGTTCCGGAGTTCCCGGACCCGCAGCCGAACGGCGGGATCATGATGAACGGCGACATGGGCTTCGACCCCGAGAGCGACGAGTTCCAGGCGGCCGACGAGGCCTGCTCGGAGCTGCGCCCCGAGCGCGGCGAAGGCCCGGCGGACGACGGCGGGGACGAGTGATGACCCGCAAGCGCCGCAAGGGCGGTGCCGGGAAGGTCGTGGCCGTGACCGCCGTGGTGGTGGCCGCCGCCGGGGCGGGTGCGGCCGCCCTCGGGTTCGACCCGCGGGCGTTCTTCGAGGAGGCCGAGGCGGGCGCGTCGCAGGAGACCCCGGCGACCGCGGAGGTCGTGCAGCAGACGCTCACCGAGACCGTCACGGTCTCCGGGGATCTCGGCTTCGGGGACGTGATCGGCCTCGACTGCCTGCGCGGCGGCACCTTCACGGCGCTGCCGAAGGCGGGCGACGTGATCGAACGGGGCGGCGAACTGTACTCAGTGGACGATCAGCCAGTGACCCTCCTCTACGGGGACCTGCCCGCGTACCGGTCTTTGACGCCCGGCGCCGAGGGCGCCGACGTGGAGCAGTTCGAGGAGAACCTGTCGAAGCTCGGCTACGACGGGTTCACCGTCGACGACGAGTACACGGACGCGACCGCCGAAGCGGTCGAGGAGTGGCAGGACGACCTCGGCTTGACCGAGACCGGCACGGTCGAGCTCGGCCAGGTCGTCTACGCCCCGGGCGAGGTCCGCGTCGACACGGTCGGCGTGGAACCGGGCGACCCGGCGCAGCCGGGCTCGCCGGTGCTCGACTACACGGGCCTCGACAAGGTCGTCACGGTCGAGGTCGACCTTGAGGACCAGGAGCTGGTCACCGTCGGCGAGGCCGTCGCGATCACCCTCCCGGACGGCACCCAGGCGACCGGCACCATCGCCGACGCCGAGACCCTGGTGAGCGAGGCGGACGGCGACAGCGAGGCCACCACGTACCTCGAGGTGACGGTCGCGGCCGACGACCCGGCGGTGTTCGACGGCCTCGACCAGGCCGCCGTCGACGTCGGCTTCGCCGGCGACACGGCCGAAGACGTGCTCACCGTTCCCGTGGAGGCCCTGCTCGGGCTCAACGGCGGCGGGTACGGGCTCGAGATCGCCGCGGGCGGCACGACCGAGATCATCGCGGTCGACACGGGCCTGTTCGCCGACGGTTCGGTGGAAGTCAGCGGCGAGGGCCTCGAAGCGGGCATGGCCGTGGTGGTGCCCTCATGAGCGCCCTCGCGGACACCGCTGCCGAGGTCGAGGCGCCGTCCGGGCCGCGGCCGGTGGTCGAGCTCGACGGGGTCTCGAAGACCTATCCGGGCGGGGTGCGGGCGCTGCGCGGCGTCTCCCTGCGGATCGACGCGGGGGAGATGTGCGCGATCGTCGGCCCTTCGGGCTCGGGCAAGTCGACGATGCTGCACCTCATCGGCACGCTCGACCGGCCCAGTGAGGGCACGGTGCGCATCGACGGGTTCGATGTGGCGCGGCTGCGCGACAAGCAGCTGTCTGCGCTGCGCGCCACCAGGATCGGGTTCGTGTTCCAGCAGTTCCACCTCGCGGTGGGCCAGCAGGTGCTCGACAACGTCGCGGACGGGCTGCTCTATTCGGGGCGGCGCGGACCGGACCGGCGGGCCCGTGCCGCCGAGGCCTTGGAGAAGGTCGGGCTCGGGCACCGCCTGGACCACTTGCCGAACGAGCTCTCCGGCGGCGAGCGCCAGCGGGTGGCGGTGGCGCGGGCGATCGTCGGCGAACCGGCGGTGCTGCTCGCGGACGAGCCGACGGGGAACCTCGATTCGGTGTCCGGGTCCGGCGTGATGGCGCTGCTGCACGAGCTGCACGAGGCCGGCACCACCGTCGTGGTCATCACACACGACCAGGACATCGCGCGGTCGCTGCCGCGGCAGGTTGCGATGCGCGACGGAGAGGTGGTCTGAATGTCAACGCCCCCAACGGGTCCGGGACGCGGCGAGGAGCCGCCGCCCGGCGGCTGGCCGCCCCCGCCGATCCCCGCCCCGCCGGCACCGAAAGCGGCCGGGACCGACACACCCGGAGGCCGACGGGAACCGCGCGGGCCCGACCGGCCTGCACGGTTCGGACCGGCCGAGTCGGCACCGAGCGCCGACGACCCGACGCCGAAGGCCGACGGGCCGGTGACACCGAGCCGGGCCGCGGGCGCGTTGCCACAGGGTGGCTCGCCGGATCCGAACGCCGCCGGCGCGGCGGCACCGGCTCGCGCCGCGAGCACGCCTTCGCGACCGCAGCCGGGCACGCCGTCACCGGGTCCCTCGCTCGACCCGCAACTGAACACTGACGGGCCGGGAGCACCGAGCCGATTCGCGAGGGCGCGTTCGCGACCGCAGCAGGGCGCGTCGCCACAGAATGACTCGCCGGATCCGCAGCCGGAGTTGGACGGAGCGGCAGCGAGCACGGCCGCAGGCGCGGGTTCGCGACCGCAGCCGGACGCCGCACTACCGGGCGATCCGCTCGGACCGGCACCGCGCGCCGTCCCGCTCGAACCGGCATCGGATGCACCGCCCGGGCCGCCTCCGGCGCCGACCGGTCCTGCGGCGCCCGCAGCTTCCCGGCGGCGAGCGAAGGGCTCTCGCCGGATGCGGTCGCTGCGGGCGTCCGATCCGGCGGAGCCTTCCGCGAAGTCGCTGCGGGCGGCCCGGATGCGGCCCGGCGACGTACTGCGGGTGGGGGCCACCGGACTGCGCACGCGGCCGCTGCGGGCGTGGTTGTCCGCGTTGGGGATCGCGATCGGGATCGCGGCGATGATCGCGGTCGTCGGGATCTCGTCGTCGAGCCGGGCCGAGCTCGACCGGCAGCTCGCGGCCCTGGGCACGAACCTGCTCACGGTCTCGCCGGGCACGTCGATGATGAGCGGCGAGGTCGGGGTGCTGCCGTACGAGGCGGTGTCGATGATCGGCCGGATCGCGCCGGTCACGCAGGTCGCGGCGACCGGCCAGGTGCCCGACGTGAACGTGTACCGGTCGGACCGGATTCCCGAGGCGCAGAGCGGCGGCATGACCGTGCAGGCGGCCGAACTGGCCCTGCTCGACACGGTGGGCGCGGAGCTCGCTGACGGGGTGTGGCTCAACGAGGCCACGTCCCGGTACCCGGCGGTGGTGCTCGGAGCGAGCGCCGCCGAGCAGCTGGGGATCACCGGCGCCGGCGTGGACGTCTACATCGGCGGGCAGTGGTTCTCGGTGGTGGGCGTCCTCGAACCGGTGACGCTCGCGCCGGAACTCGACCTGACGGCGCTGGTCGGCTGGGAGTCAGCGGCGACGTACCTCGGGTTCGACGGGCACGCGACCACGGTGTACACCCGCGCCGAGGACGCTTACGTGGTCGATGTCGCGAACGTGCTCGCGGCGACGGCCGATCCGTCGGCGCCCGACGAGATGTCGGTGTCGCGGCCCTCTGACGCGCTCGAGGCGCAGCAGGCGGTGGACTCGGCGTTCACCGGGATGCTGCTGGGGCTCGGCGCGGTCGCGCTGCTCGTCGGCGGGGTCGGCGTCGCGAACACGATGGTGATCTCGGTCCTGGAGCGGCGCAGTGAGATCGGGCTGCGACGGTCGCTGGGGGCGACGCGCGGCCAGGTGCGGGTGCAGTTCCTCGCGGAGTCGCTGCTGCTCAGTGCCCTGGGCGGCCTGGGCGGGGTGCTCATCGGGACCATCGTCACCGCCGGGTACGCGTCCTCGCAGGGCTGGCCCGCCGTGGTGCCGTACTGGGCGAGCGCGGGCGGTGTCGGTGCGACGCTGTTCATCGGCGCGGTCGCGGGGCTCTACCCGGCGATCCGGGCGTCCCGGCTCTCACCGACCGAAGCGCTTGCCGCGCAATAGGTCCCGTCACCGAACGGTCAGTTCATGTAGTGAAAGCGGTGCCCCGGCCGACCGGCCGGGGCACCGCTCCTCTCCGCTACAGGTACTGGCGCAGGACCGGCGTCAGCAGGCCCGCGATCTTCGCATGGCCGGCGTCGTGCGGGTGCACGTTGTCGCTGGTGTCGGTGGCCGGGTTGACCCAGCCTCGCGTGTCGACGTAGTGGACCTTCGCGTCACCGGCGTTGTTGCGGTTGGCGACGGCGTTCTGGACCTCCGTGAGCAGGCGCTCGCGGAAGACGCCCATCGCGAGGATCTCCGCGTTCGGGTAGTGCTGCCGGACCCGCTGCAGCAGCAGGATGTAGTCGGCCTGGAACTGCGCCGCCGACACCTTGTTGTTGGTGCCCAGGTTGATGACGACCAGGTCGGTCTCGTAGGTGTTGAACTCCCACATGTCGTTGGCGTCCTGGTTGGTGGTGCGCATGAACCAGTCGACCATGCCGCGGCAGTCGGTGGTGGAGACGCACGCCCCGCCCTCGGCGACCTGCATGTGGGACGCGCCGACCGCTTCGGCCGAGTTCCACGCGTACGTCGAGAAGGGACGGTTGGCGTTCGGCTGGCCCACGGTGATGGAGTCGCCGATGAACTCGATGTGCGTGTCGGGCCGCACGGTCGCGCTGGTCGCGCCGCCCGAGGCGAGGATGAACCCGCCGAAGGACGGGTCGCCGGTGTAGGAGCCGGCCCGCTCGCGGAAGCCGATGCGGATCGTGTGGGTGCCGCTGAGGCCGCTCCTGACGGTCACGTTCCCGGAGACGTTCCGCATCCAGGTCTCGTTGCCGCCGTCGATCGAGTACCACATGTCGATGGTGTTGCGCAGTCGCACGCCGATCGAGGAGCCGGTGAAGGCGGTCTCGACGTAGCCGCCGGCCCAGCCCATCTGGTAGAAGGTCGCGTTGTCCTTGTCCCAGCGGCCGTAGAACTGGACGTTCGCGTCGGTGAGGGAGCCGTTCCCGGCCGTGCCGCCCGTGCCGACCGGCACGAGCTTCCAGTGCTGCGTCTCGAGGTTGTTGCGGGTGTACTGCGAGACGCGGCTGCCGGGGGCGGTCGCGCCCTCCCAGTTGTCGAGGGCCTTGCCCGAGTTGCGGTTCACGAGCTCGACGCTGCCGTCGGACTGGTCGTTGACCTGCCACTGCTGGTTGGTGCCGTTGTTGTCCGTCCACTGCACGACGTCGGCGCCGTTCGCGGTGGATTTGGCGTAGACGTCGAGTACCTGATTCGAGTGCCGGGCTTGGATCCGGTAGTAGCCGCCGCCGGAGTCGACGAAGCGGAACTGCTGGTTGGTGGCGTTGGAGGGCGTGGCCAGCACTGTCAGGGCGCCCGCGGTGGTGGCGCTGTTCTGGATGCTGACGGCGAGGCCGGACTGGTCGTTGACGATCCGGTACCAGGTGTTGGTCTCCACGGCGGCGGCCGGGGAGGCGGTGAGCGCGGTGAGGCCCGCGGCGGTGCAGACGGCGACCACGGCGGCGGCCAGCCAGCGTGCGAGCCGCGGGCGGTGCGGTGTGGGAGAACGCAAGGGGGAACTCCTTCTATTGAAACGTTTAAATACGTTGGTGCTTCTAGAGGATACCGCTTGCTCGTGAGTGTGGCCACCCCTCCAGACGTCCGAAATCACCGGGTTCGCACGCCCGGACGACCCCGACCCCACCCCGACCCGCCCTCCCGGCCCACCCGCGCCGCACCAATGCGTGGGACAGGCCCCAGACCGGCGGTCGCACCGCCGAACGTCGGACCCAGGCCGTACCCTGGCAGGAACGGAAGAGCCCCGGCCAGCAGGAGGAAGACGTGGCACTCGCGCTGTACCGCAAATACCGGCCGCAGACCTTCGCCGAGGTCGTAGGCCAAGAGCACGTCACCGAACCGCTCATCAACGCCATCCGCGCCGGGCGCCTCAACCACGCCTACCTCTTCTCAGGACCCCGCGGCTGCGGCAAGACCTCCTCCGCCCGCATCCTCGCCCGCTCCCTCAACTGCGCCCAAGGCCCCACCCCCGAACCCTGCGGCGAATGCCGCTCCTGCCGCGCCCTCGCCGCCGACGGCCACGGCTCCGTCGACGTCATCGAAATCGACGCCGCCAGCCACGGCGGCGTCGACGACGCCCGCGAACTGCGCGAACGCGCCGTCTTCGCCCCCGTCGACTCCCGCTTCAAGATCTACATCATCGACGAAGCCCACATGGTCACCGCCGCAGGCTTCAACGCCCTCCTCAAACTCGTCGAAGAACCCCCCGAATACGTCCTCTTCATCTTCGCCACCACCGAACCGGACAAGGTCCTCCCGACCATCCGCTCCCGCACCCACCACTACCCCTTCCGCCTCATCGCCCCGCCCGCCATGCGCGAACTCTGCCGCAAACTCTGCGACGAAGAAGGCGCCGTCGTCGCCGACGACGTCCTCCCCCTCGTCGTCCGCGCCGGCGGCGGCTCCGCCCGCGACACCCTCTCCGTCCTCGACCAGCTCATCGCCGGCGCCGGACCCGAAGGCGTCACCTACGAACGCGCCGCCGGACTCCTCGGCGTCACCGACGCCGGACTCCTCGACGAAATGTGCGAAGCCTTCGCCGCCGCCGACGGCCGCGCCGTCATGGAAGTCGTCGAACGCGTCGTCGAAGGCGGCCACGACCCCCGCCGCTTCGCCGGCGACCTCCTCGAACGCCTCCGCGACCTCATCGTCCTCCACCAGGTCCCCGACGCCGGCTCCAACGGACTCGTCGACGCCCCCGCCGACCAGCTCGCCAAGATGACCAGCCAGGCCACCCGCATGGGCACCTCCACCCTCACCCGCATGGCCGAGGTCATCGCCGCCGGACTCGCCGGTATGCGCGGCGCCACCGCCCCCCGCCTCCTCCTCGAACTCGCCTGCGTCCGCGCCATCCTGCCCGGCTCCGACGAATCGATGGCCGGCCTCACCCAGCGCCTCGAGACCCTCGAACAGCGCGCCGCCGGAGCCGCCTTCGCCGCACCGGCACGCGACACCTCGACCGGCGGCACCACCGGCGCGGCAGCGGCGCGCGCCGCGCTGGCGAAGACCGCCGAGCCCGCTGCGTCGACTCCTGCTGCAGCCTCTGTCCCGGTCCCGGCACCGCCTGTGGAAGACACCGTGGCCGCCGCACCGACCGGGCCGGTCGCCGTGCCGCCGTGGGAAGAGGAAGCCCCGCAGGCGAGCCCTCCGCGGCCCGCGCCGGCCTCCGAGCCGGTGGCGCCCGTTGACGACTGGGCCGACGCCGAGCCCGTCCCGGCCCCAGAGCCGACGGCCCCGGCGTACGCGCCGGTGGCCGAGTCCGGCGGCGCCTCGGCCGCTTCGATCCGGCGCCAGTGGGACCGGATCATGATGGCGGTCAAGGACAAGAAGCGCACCACCGCGGCGCTGCTGCAGGATGCGACGATCGCGGACGCCACGGACAACGAAGTGGTGCTCGCCTTCAAGCACTCCTTCCATGCGGAGAACCTGCAGAAGGAGCCCGCGTACGGGATCGTCGTGGGGGTCCTCAACGACGTCCTCGGCGGCAACTGGAAGATCCGGTGCGAGGTGGGGGAGGCCGGCAGCCTCCCAAAAGCGGGAACGGGACCGGCGCCTAGCCCGGCGCCGAGCCGCCCCGCGCCTGCGGGGCCGTCGAGCGGCCAGGCGCCGAGCGCACGGCCGCAGCGCGCGCCGTCCCGCCAGGCCCCGCCTCCCGCCGCGGAGTCCTTCGAGGAGCCCCCTGCGGACGACTACGACGAGCCGAGCCCTGACGACCCTGTCGCCCCGGGCGGCTTCGGCACGAGCGAGGAGCAGGCCGTGCAGCTCCTGACGACCGCCTTCAGCGCCAAGCAGATCGCCTGAGTCCCGCTCGCAAAAAGTTATCCACAAGCGATTCACCTGCGCTTACATCAGTTTCCTCCTGAGTTATCCACAGGCGGGAAACTTCTGTTGCCGCTCCACTACCCCTCGTGTTGTAGTAGATAGCAAAAAACGCCATCGGGCACCGGCGGGATGGCGGCGACATAAGGGGATTCGCGAACGTCGCCATACCGAGGCCGCGCGCGGGAAGCCACCCGCGCGCGGTCCCCGCCCAGTGCCCCACCACCCCTCGCCCCGCGGGGGAACGCGCGGGCGGCCGAGGAACCACCTCGGTCGCCCGCCACAACACAGATGTCGCCCGAGACGGCTAGGCTGGCGGGACACCTAGGAGACCCGGAGCCGACGGCGAGGAGTGACATGGACATGTTCGCAGGAGGAGACCTGCAGAAGATGCTGCAGCAGGCGCAGCAGATGCAGGCCGACATGATGCAGGCCCAGGCCGAGCTGGCCGAGTCCGAGGTCACGGCCTCCGCCGGCGGCGGGCTCGTGAGCGCCACGGTCACCGGCGACGGCGAGCTCAAGGGCGTCAAGATCGACCCGAAGGCGATCGACCCCGACGATGTCGAGACCCTCGAAGACCTCATCCTCGCTGCGGTCCAGGCCGCCAACGCGGATGCCAAGCGCCTCGCCGCCGAGAAGATGGGCCCGCTCGGCGACGCCATCGGCGGCATGACCGGCGGCCTCGGCCTGCCCGGCATGTAAATCGAAGACCCCGGGCCCTCCTGGGCCCCGGCGCCTTCCGGCAGGTAGGCCGCACGACCCCAGGGCCCCAAGGGCCCCGGCGCGTTCGCGCCGTTCATCAGCCGCCACCCCCAAATCGATCACGAACGAGCCGCAGGAAAAGAGAGATCCTTGTACGACGGGGCTTTGGGCGACCTCATCGAAGAGCTGGGGCAGCTCCCGGGCATCGGGCCGAAGAGCGCCCAGCGGCTGGCCTTCCATCTGCTCGCTTCCGAGAGCGTCGATGTCGAGCGCCTCACTTCCGCGCTTGAGCGGGTCAAGGCCCAGGTGCGCTTCTGCGAGACCTGCGGCAATGTGACCGAGGCCGAGCAGTGCGGCATCTGCCGGGACCCGCGCCGGTCCGAGGCGCTCATCTGCGTCGTCGAGGAACCCAAGGACGTGCTCGCGATCGAGCGCACCGGCGAGTTCCGGGGCAGGTACCACGTGCTGGGCGGGGCGATCAACCCGCTCGAGGGCATCGGGCCGGACGACCTGCGCATCCGCCAGCTCATGATCCGCCTCCAAAAGGGAGAGACGAAGGAGCTGATCCTGGCCACGGACCCGAACACCGAGGGCGAGGCGACCGCCACCTACCTGGCGATGCTCATCAAGCCCATGGGGTTCAAGGTGACCCGGCTCGCGAGCGGCCTGCCCGTGGGCGGCGACCTCGAGTACGCGGACGAGGTGACACTCGGCCGGGCGTTCTCGGGTCGGCGCGACGTCGACTAGCGAGGTCGGAAAGCCGCGTCCTTGGTCGGAATGCCAGAGGGGTCGGAAAGCCGGGCCCCGCTTGGAAAGCCGCGGCCCTGGTTGGAAAGCCGGCGAGGTCGGAAGACCGGACCCGGGAGCCGGGGCGGGGGCGGCAGGCATCGTCCGGAACGCGAAGTGGGCGGCGGCTGTCGGCGTGCGAAGCGGGTGAGCTTGAAGCGGCTTGCGGAGCCCGGAGCCGTTGGGGCGCGGCGGGCTGTAATTGGCAGGTTTGCGCTCCGTTACGGCGCGCCAGGCGGGGCCGTTTTGGGTTCCCTTGTGGCGCAACGGGATTCACTTCGATGCGATCCTTACGATTTGGGTAACAATATTCGCCGAAACGGTCACGATCACATAACGCTTAACAGTGGTGTAACTCACCTGGACTTACGCTGTCTCTACCTCCGAATACCCAACGACCGACGGGTGAGACAACCTATGCGCATGTCACCAACCCCAATCAGGCGCGCTCTGGCCGCAGCGGCGGGCGCCGCAATGACATTGGGCCTGCTCGCCGCCTGCGGCTCCGACGGTGAGACCGGCGGGGACGCCGACTCCGCCGAGGACTTCGACTTCTCGTGTCCTGAACGCACCGACGGCGAACCCGCCGCCGACACGGCCAGGAACGACTCGGAGCCGTTCGTCTTCGGCACCCCTGGCGACCCGACCAGCCTCGACCCGATCCTCGCCTCCGACGGCGAGACGTTCCGCGTCAACCGCCAGGTCTTCGACACCCTCCTGGACGCCGACTGCACCGACACCGTCCCCGGTCTCGCCGAGTCCTACGAGCAGAACGAGGAAGGCACGGAGTGGACGTTCCACCTGCGTGAGGGCGTGACCTTCCACGACGGGCAGCCCCTCGACGGCGCCGCCGTGTGCAAGAACTTCGACCGCTGGGCGAACTTCAAGGCGGGCTACCAGTCCCCGAACTTCACGTACTACTACTCGTCGGTCTTCGGCGGCTTCGCCGAGAACGACCCGGCCATGGGCATCGAGACCGAGTCGATCTACGAGGGCTGCACCGCAGACGGCCTCGACGCGACCATCAGCCTGAGCAAGTACACCTCGAGCTTCCCGGGCGCGTTCACCCTCGAATCGCTCTCGATCATCAGCCCGGCCTCGATCGACGCCGTCGCCGACGCCGCGATCCCCGCGGCCGACTCGCCGCTGCCGGAGTACACCCAGACCGTCGGCACCCTCGCCGGCACCGGGCCCTACAAGCTCGAGAGCTGGGACCACAGCTCGCAGGAGGTCGTCCTCACCCGCAACGACGAGTACTTCGGCGAGCCCGCGAAGGTCAAGACGGTCATCTTCAAGACCATTTCGGACGAGACCGCCCGCCGCCAGGCCCTCGTGGCCGGGGACATCCACGGCTACGACCTCGCCGCCCCGGCCGACGCGCAGGCGCTCATCGAGGACGGCTACCAGGTGCCCGTCCGCGGCGTCTTCAACCTGCTGTACCTCGCGTACACGCAGAGCCACGCCCCGCTCGAGGACCACGCCGTCCGCGAGGCCCTCTCCTACGCCATCGACCGCGAGCGCATCGTCAACTCGGTGCTCCCGGCCGGCGGCATGGTCGCCACCCAGTTCATTCCCCCGAGCCTCGAGGGGTACTCGGAGGACGTCGCCACCTACGACTACGACGCCGAGAAGGCCAAGCAGATGCTCGCCGACGCGGGCGCGGAAGACCTCACCATCACCTTCTGCTACCCGACCGACGTGACCCGGCCGTACATGCCGGCGCCGAAGGACATCTTCGACATGATCTCCTCCGACCTGCAGGCCGCAGGAGTCACGGTGGAGGCCAAGCCGATCACGTGGGTCGACTACATCCCGACCACCCGCTCCGGCGAATGCCCGCTGTACCTGCTGGGCTGGACCGGCGACTTCGCCGACCCGTACAACTTCCTCGGCACCTGGTTCGCCACCGAGTCCACCGAATGGGGCTTCGACAACCAGGAGGTGTTCGACGCGATCGCCGCCGCGAACACCGAGCCCGACCAGGCCACCCGCGTGGACCTGTGGAAGACCGCGAACGAGGCCGTGATGGAGGAGCTGCCGGGCCTGCCGATCTCGTCCTCGCCGCCGTCGATCGCGTTCGCCCCGGACGTGTACCCGCCGGACGTCTCCCCGCTGACGCGGGAGGACTTCTCGCAGGTCTACTTCACCACCGGCTCCTGACCGGAACGATTACAGCCGAATATGCTGCGCTACACCGTTAAGCGCCTCCTGCAGCTGTCCGTGGCGCTCTTGGGACTCTCACTGCTCCTGTTCGCGTGGTTCAAAGCCCTCCCGGGCGGACCCGAGAACCGGCTGCTCCCCGAGAACGCCACGGACCAGCAGCGGGAGGCGCTGCGGGCCGCCCTGGGTCTGGACGAGCCGGTCTGGACCCAGTACGGCGAGTTCCTCTCCCGGATCGTCCGCCTCGACTTCGGCTCCTCGCTGTCGAGCGGGCGTCCGATCGCGACGGAGCTCGCCGAACGCCTGCCCGCCACCGTCGAACTCTCCTTGGCCGCCATGCTCATCGCCGTCGGCCTGGGCATCCCGCTCGGGTACCTCGCGGCGAAGCGCCGCGGCACCTGGATCGACTTCAGCACCGTCTCCGGCTCGCTCCTGGGCACCTGCATCCCGATCTTCTTCCTGGCCGCCATGCTGAAAGTGGTGTTCGCGCAGGAGCTCGGGTGGCTGCCGACGACGTTCCGCCTGACCGCCGGCGCCGACTTCACCGAAGTGACGGGCCTGCGCGTACTGGACGGGCTCATCACCGGCGAGCTCGACATCGCCTGGGACGCGGTGAAGCACCTCATCCTGCCCGCGATCGCGCTCTCGTCGATCCCGCTCGCGGTCATCGTCCGCATCACCCGCGCGAGCGTGCTCGACGTGGTCGGCGAGGACTACGTGCGCACCGCGGACGCCAAGGGCCTCAAGCCCTCCACCGTCCGCGGCCGCCACGTCATGCGGAACGCGATGCTGCCCATCGCCACGATCATCGGCCTGCTGCTGGGCAGCCTCTTCGCGGGCGCGGTGCTCACCGAGAGCGTGTTCGCGTTCGGCGGCATCGGCTCGTTCGTCTACCAGGCGACGACCGAGCGCGACTACCCGGCGCTCATGGGCTTCATCCTCGTCATCGCCGTGTTCTACGTGGTCATCAACCTCATCGTGGACCTGTCGTACGGCCTGCTCGACCCGAGAGTGCGGGTGCGCAAATGACCATCGCGAAAATCGAGAAGCTCGACCGGCTCATCGAGGCCAACGCCACCGCCCGGGACGCCAGGACCGGTTCCCTGTGGCGGCAGTCGATCCGCCGGATGCGCCGCTCGCCGATGGCGATCACCGGCGCGGTCATCGTGGGCCTGTTCGTGCTCGTGGCGGTCGTCGGCCCGTGGGTCGCACCCTACGACCCGACGGCCCAGACCTGGGGCCGCGAGGTCTTCCTGAACCGGAACATCTTCCCGGGCCCGCGCCCGGAGAACTGGTTCGGCCTCGACCACCTGGGCCGGGACATGTTCTCCCGCATGATCGTCGGTGCCCGGCAGACGCTGCTCGTCGGTGTCGTGGCGACGCTCATCGGGTTCGTCGCGGGCGCGTTCATCGGCGGTGTCGCCGCTGCTGCGGGCACGTTCGGCGGGCGCTGGGGCGAACGCCTCGAAGCCGTCATCATGCGCGCCGTCGACGTGGCGCTGGCGATCCCGATGCTGCTCCTGGCGTTGAGCGTCGCGGCGCTGCTGGGGCCGTCGCTGCGGACGGTGATGATCGCGGTCGGCGTCGCGCAGATCCCGATCTTCGCGCGGCTGCTGCGCGGTTCGATGCTGGCGCAGGCCCATTCGGACTACGTGCTCGCGGCGATCGCCATCGGTGTCCCCAAGGGACGGATCGTGGTCTCGCACATCCTGCCGAACTCGCTGGGGCCGGTGATCGTCCAGGCGACGCTGGTGCTGGCGACGGCGATCATCGAGGCCGCCGCGCTCTCGTACCTGGGCCTCGGCAACCCCGACCCGGGCAGCGCCGAGTGGGGCACGATGCTCGCCGACGCGCAGCGGTTCCTCTCGGGCGCACCGCAACTGGCGATCTACCCGGCCGTCGGCATCATCGTCACGGCGCTCGGCTTCACCCTCCTGGGCGAGGCCATGCGCGAATCGCTCGACCCGAGACTGCGGAGGCAGGAATAGTGGCACTGCTCGAAGTCGAAGACCTGCGGGTCGCCTTCGGGGCGTCCACCGCCGTCGACGGCGTGTCCTTCTCGGTCCCGGAAGGGAAGGTGGTCGGGCTCGTCGGCGAGTCCGGCTGCGGCAAGTCGGTGACGAGCCTGGCGATCATGGGGCTCCTGCCGAAGCCCCGCGGCCGCAGGGCCCGCCAGACCGTCCAGGCCGCCGCCTCCACTCCTGTCGACAGTGGACTGAAGGCGACCGCGGTCGCCCTGCAGTCCGTCGCCGCGGTCGGCGGCCGGCGCCGCGGCGGCGCGGAGGTCGACGGGCGGGCC
This sequence comes from Glycomyces sp. NPDC021274, assembly GCF_040641195.1. Taxonomy (NCBI): domain Bacteria; kingdom Bacillati; phylum Actinomycetota; class Actinomycetes; order Glycomycetales; family Glycomycetaceae; genus Glycomyces; species Glycomyces sp. NPDC021274. Next base: position 303,215 of record NZ_JBFADC010000005.1, read on the forward strand.
GTCTTCGACGGCACCGACCTCCTGTCGCTCGCGCCGGCCGCGATGCGCCGCCGGCGCGGCAAGGACCTCGCCATGGTCTTCCAGGACCCGCTGTCGAGCCTCAACCCGGTCGTGCCGATCGGACGCCAGATCACCGAGGTCCTCGAACGCCACCGCGGCCTCAAGGGCGACAAGGCGACGAAGGAGGCCTCGCACCTGCTCGACCGCGTCGGCATCCCCGACCCGGCCCGCCGCCTCAAGGAGTACCCGCACCAGCTCTCGGGCGGCATGCGCCAGCGCGTGCTCATCGCGATCGCGGTCGCGTGCGCGCCGAGGCTGTTGATCGCCGATGAGCCGACGACGGCGCTCGACGTGACGATCCAGGCGCAGATCCTCGAGCTCCTGAAGGACCTTGTGGAGGCCGAGGGGACGGCGCTGCTGATGATCACGCACGACCTCGGTGTGGTCGCGGGGATCTGCGATGAGGTGAACGTGCTGTATTCGGGGCGTGTGGTCGAGTCGGCGCCGGTGCGGGAGCTGTTCCGGCGGCCGACGCATCCTTACACGATCGGGCTGCTCGGTTCGATTCCGCGCCTTGATCTTCCGATTCATGAGCCGTTGACGCCGATCCGCGGTTCGATCGCGGATGTGATCCGCTGGCGGGACGGCTGCGCGTTCGCGCCGCGCTGCGACCGGGTCGCCGCGCCCTGCGTCGAGGGCGAGCCCGCACTGGTCGGGGCGGTGCACGCGCACCGCTGCGTCATGGCCGAGGAGATCGCATGAGCACTGAGCAGGACGCGGAGCCGCACGTGCCCGCGCAGCGCACGGAGGAGCCTGATTTGTCCACTGCCGCAACGCCTGCCGCTTCGACGCCGCTGCTCGAGGTGGAGGATCTGAAGGTCCATTTCCCGATCCGGCGCGGGATCGTGGTGGAGCGCACCGTGGGGCATGTGCAGGCGGTCGACGGGGTCGGCCTGCAGATCGATGCGGGCGGCACGTACGGCCTGGTGGGCGAGTCGGGTTGCGGCAAGACGACGTTCGGTCGGGCGGTGCTGCGGCTGGAGGAGCCGACGGGGGGCCGGGTGCGGCTCGGCGGTGACGAGGTGACGGCGATGAAGGGCGAGCGTCTGCGCCGTTTCAGGTCGCGGATGCAGATGGTGTTCCAGGATCCGCTGGGTTCGCTGAATCCTCGGCACAATGTGGACATGCTGCTGTCGGAGCCGTTGAAGGTCCACGGGGTCGGGTCGAAGGCCGAGCGGCGCAAGCTGGCGGTCGAGACGCTCGATGCGGTGGGTCTGCCGAAGTCGGTGCTGGAGCGGTTCCCGCACGAGTTCTCGGGCGGTCAGCGCCAGCGCCTGGGTATCGCGCGGGCGTTGATGCTGCGTCCGGACTTGATCGTGTGCGACGAGCCGGTGAGTGCGCTGGACGTGTCGATCCAGGCGCAGGTGATGAACCTGCTCGATGAGTTGCAGGACGAGTTCGGGTTGACGTATCTGGTGATCGCGCACGATCTCGCGGTGGTGCGGCACCTCTCCGACCGGGTCGGGGTCATGTACCTCGGGAAGCTGGTGGAGGAGGCGGACTCGGAGACGATCTATGAGCGCCCGCGGCATCCGTACACGAAGGCGCTGCTTTCGGCTGTGCCGCAGCCTGATCCGGAGGTCGAGGCGAGCCGTGAGCGGATCATTTTGAAGGGTGACCTGCCGTCGCCGGCGAATCCGCCGTCGGGTTGTCGTTTCCGCACGCGCTGCCCTTGGGCGGAGGACATCTGCGCTGAGGTGGAGCCTGAGTGGCGGGAGGCGGCGAGCGGTCACAAGGTCGCTTGCCACTTCGATCTGTAAGCGAACGAACGAATGGACGGCGCGGGCGGGGGGTGCATCCCGCCCGCGCCGGTCGCTTTAGTCGCGCAGGAAGCCCGGGTGGGTCTCTTCGGGCATGAGTCCGATGTTCTTGACGGTGTAGTCGTCGAGTTCGCCGTCGTAGTCGCATCGCAGGCGCATGCCCAGTTCGGGGACGGCGTACATGCCGGCGCTCTTGAGCGGTGGCAGTCCGGTGAGGTCGGTGAGTGCGGCGATGGCCTGCTGTTCGGGCTGGTTCAGGAGTGGGACGCCTTCGTAGAGGACTTCGATCTCGTCGTTCATGACTTCGATGAAGTTGAGCCGGTCCGTGTCGTCGTAGTCGAGGGACACCAGGGTGGGGAGGTAGAGGTCGGTGTCGGCGGTCGCCGTCAGGTCTCGTTGCCAGGCTTCGTATTCGCCGAGTCGGCTGCGGTGTTCCGACCGGGTCTCTCCGAACCGGGCGAAGGCGAATCCGGTCTTGGGGATGATGGTCATGGGGCTGGTGATCAACAGGGTTCCTTGCGTGGTCAGGCGAGTCGCCATGTTCTGACGGTGCCGTCGTCGTATCCGATGAGGGCGGTGCGCTGGTCGGGGGCGATGAGGGAGGCGAGGGCGACGGGGTGCGGTTCGCCGGGTGCGGTGAGTTCCCGCCGGTCGCCTTCGTCGGTGCCGGCGAGGACGGGGAGGCCGTTCTCGATGGTGAGGATGGCGTCGCCGTTCCCGCTGGGCAGGAGCCAGGTGTCGTGGGGGGCGTCGATCGGGGCGAGCGGGAGTGGTCCGCCGATGGATTCGTAGGTCCAGAGGTCGATTTGGTAGTAGTGCTGGTCGGTCGCGTTGTACACGAATCCGCGCGGGCTGCCGTCTGCGGCTTGGGCGATCCAGAGGCCGGCGGTGCGGGCGGTTTCGGGCCGCCAGTCGGCGTGGGGCGGCACGCGTCCGCGGATGGAGCCGTCGGCGGGGTGGTGGAGGGTGACCGCGCCGTCGGGTTCGGCGTGGGCGACGGCGAGTTCGCCCCTGTTGGGGGCGAGGGCGGCGTGGTCGATGAACCCGGGCTGGAGGGTCATGCCCTGGCCGGGGGCGCCGGTGTCGAGGTCGATTGTGGCGCAGCCGGTCGGGGTCATGGCGGTGAGCAGTGTGGCGTCGTTGCGGACGTGGGGCGCGTAGGTGGCCGCGGCGGTGTCGAAGTCGCCGGTGCCGATCTTGGTGAACTCGGTGCTTCCGGGTTCGGCGACGTGCACTCCTGATGCGCGGTCGACGGCGATCACGCGGGCGCGGCCGCCCGGGACGGGTGCGAGGAGCAGGGCGGTGACCGGGTGCTCGACCTCGGTCGCTCCGAGTGCCGTGCCGAGGTTGAGGTCCCAGAGCCGCAGTTCGGTTCCCGCCGCGGTGTAGAGCACCGGCCCGGCTGCGCCGGGCGCGGGGGTCATTGCGGCGATCGGGGTGTCGTGGGCGGTGAGGAGGAGTCCGTCGTGGGGGAGGACGACGGTGGTCGGTACGGCGGCCTCTTCGGTCGAGGCGCCGTCGTCGCGTTGCCGGGTGGTGTTGAGCCACCAGGCGGCGGCTGCGGCCCCGGCTGCGACGGGGGTGCCGATGGCGGCGGCCAGGAGGGTGCGGCGGCGCGTCGTGCGGGCGGCCCCGGGCCGCGGCAGGGGGAGGGTGGATTCGGGGGTGTCCGGGTTGTCGCCGCGGCAGGCGGCGGCGAGGTCGGCCGCGTCGCGCCACCGCTGGGCGGGGTTCTTCTCCAGGGCCCGCATGACGACGGCGCGGGCGTCGTCGGGGACGGTCGCGGGGAGTTCCGGCGGTGGTCGGTGCAGGTGGCCGTGGACGACCGGGGAGAGGGTCGGCCCGGTGAACGGCGGTTGGCCGCTGAGGCATTCGTAGGCGACGACGCCGAGCGAGTACAGGTCGCCGGCGGGTGTGAGCGGCGCGCCGTCGATCTGCTCGGGGGAGGCGTAGGTGAGGGTGCCGAGCCGCACGTCGGGTCCGGTGAGGGCGGTCTCGTCGGAGAGGAGGGCGATGCCGAAGTCGACGAGGCGGGCGTGGGAGTCGGTGCCGACGATGATGTTGGCGGGCTTGATGTCGCGGTGGATGACGCCGGAGCCGTGGGCGGTCGCGAGGGCGTCGGCGATCTCGGCGCACAGGCGCATCGCCTCGCCGGGCGGCAGCGGCCCGTCGGCGAGGACGGCGCTGAGCGGCCGGCCTTCCACGTACTCCATGACGAGGTAGGACCGGGTGTCGTCGGGGCCGGTGTCCTCCCCGTAGTCGTGCAGGACTGCGATGCCGGGGTGGCGGAGGCGGGCCACGGCCTGCGCTTCGCGCACGAACCGGGCATGGGCCGCTGCCGCGCCTTCGAAGCCGCCGCGGTGCAGCAGTTTGATGGCGACGTCGCGGCGCAGCCCGGTGTCGAACGCCCGCCACACCTCGCCCATGCCGCCGGCGCCGATGAGCGCGTCGAGCCGGTACCGGTCGGCGATGAGCTGTCCTGCGGGCATCGGGTTCCTCACGGCTGCCGGGAAAAGGGGGTGGGGGACCCAGCATAAACACCCCGACCCGGGTGCCTCCAGGATCAGCGCGAGCCCGTGAGCCGGTCCGCTTTCACCTCGCCGTCCTGCATGATCAGCCGCAGGTTCGCTCCGGGATCGGTGAGGACGGCGAGGTCCGCGAGAGGGTCGCCGTCGATGACGAGCAGGTCGGCGAGGGCGCCGGGGACGACCTGGCCGAGGCGTCCCTCCTCCTTGAGCAGCCTTGCGGCGGTGACCGTGGCTGAGCGGATGACGGCGGCCGCAGGGAGCACCGCGCCGCGGATCGTGAACTCCAGCAGCTGGTGCCGGCGCATACCGCCGAGGAGGTCGGAGCCGTAGCAGATGTTGACGCCCGCGCGGTGGGCGAGTTCGAGGGCGCGCAGGCCCGCGTCGAGGACGATCGGGTTCTTCGCGATGCTGGCCGCGGGGAGCCCGTGCTCGGCCCCTTCGGCGGCCATGCGCTGGTAGGTGACCAAGGTGGGCACCAGGAACGCGTCATGCTCCAGGAACAGATCCACACTGGACTCGTCGAGGAGGTTGCCGTGCTCGATGGAGCGCACCCCCGCCGCGAGGCCCCGGTTGATCGCCCGCGCCGTGTAGGCGTGCCCGGCCACGTACCGGTTCGCGGCCTCGGCCTCCTCGACGATCGCGCGGATCTCCTCCATCGAGAACTGGGTCGAGTCGATCCGGTCGGTCGGCGAGGCCACCCCGCCCGACAGCATGATCTTCACGTGGAACGCCCCGGTGCGCAGCTGCTCGCGGGCGGCCCGCCGCACCTCGTCAACGCCGTCGCACACCGTGCTCAGATCGGGGCAGCACTGGTGGTCCTCGCGCACGCGCCGCCCGCGCGGGCGCCCGTCGCCGTGCCCGCCGGTCTGCGAGAGCGCCTTGCCGCCGAAGTACAGGCGCGGGCCCTCCACAATCCCTTGCACGACCGCCTCGTGCAGCCCGAAGTCCGCGCCGCCGGGGTCGCGCACAGTGGTGAAGCCGCGGTGCAGCATCTCCCGCATCTCCTTGGCGGCCTTCAACGCGACGTACGCGGGCGACTCGTCGGCCAGCCCGGCGAGGTCCGCACTGTGGGCGTTGACGTGCGCATGGCAGTCGATGAGGCCCGGCATGAGGGTCCGCCCGGCCACGTCGATCACCCGGGCGCCCTCGGGCGCTTCGACATCGGGTCCGACTTCGGCGATCTCATTGCCGCGCACCAGCACGCGCTGGCCGCGGACCAGTTCGCCCGCGGCGGTGTCGAGCACGGTCGCCCGCTCGAACAGTACGGTCCCGGTCATCGGCCACTCCCAACGCTCCACGGCGACCTACTGGCCGCCCGGCTAGTGCACACACCAATATGCCGGATCGCATTGGAGGAACGGCACCCGGCCGGTCGGTCGAGCCCCCCGGGCCCGTTACGCCGCTTCACGGCAAGAGCAGGGCGTATTCCCTCAGGTGCTTCTCGAAGCCCGGCGCGATCCCGACCTCGACGATCACCTCGTCGAGGCTCTGGAAGGGACCCAGCTGCTCAACGCGCTCGCGGACCTGCAGGGCGGTCGCCTCATTGAACCCCGGCAGGTCGCGAAGGACCTCGACCGGCGCGTGGTTGAGGTCGACGAGCCCGCCGTCGTCGAGGCTCCGCGGCAGGTCGGGGCGGCCGACCCCGTTGCGCTTGGCCAACGCGGGGTCGGCATCGGCCAGCCGGCGGGCGTCGTCGCGCGGAGCCGGGCCGCGCGGTTCAGTGCCGGTGCGACCCAGTCGGTGCCGTGCGGCGCCGGCTTCGGGGCCCTGGGTGCCGTAGGGCGCGGTTCCACAGGGGCCCAGACGTATCGGCGGATCGCGAGCAGGTGCGCGGCGGCTCCGCCGGTGGCGGCCAGGAGCGCGGTCATGCCGAGCAGGCCCGACCACCAGGGCCGGTCCTCGCCGGGGCCGACCGCGTAGACGCACGCGAAGAAGACGACCAAGGTGGCCGGGTAGACCACGAGCGGAACGATGGTGGTCGCCGAGGGGCGGCGGGCGAGGCCGACGGCGCATGCGATCGGTGCACCGAGGCCCGGGAGCAGCAGTGGAAGCAGCGCTCAGGCGATGGTGCCCGCGGTGCGGGCCGCATTCCGGCGAGGGGGCGCCTCACGGGCGAGAGAGGTGTCGGGCATCCCGCAATGCTACTGATCCGCGACTACCGGTGCGCTGCTCGCCGCCGTGCACCGACGGGCTCCGAGCGCCCGCGCCGTTCGCAAGCGTGCCGACGTCGCCGCCCGGCCCGACGCCGGGTTGCACCGGACAAGACGAAAGGCCCGGCGGTCAGACCGCCGGGCCCTTCGCTTCGCTATGCGTCCCTTAGAGGTTCTCGATGACCTCGCGCATGAGGCGCGCGGTCTCGCTCGGGGTCTTGCCGACCTTGACGCCGGCGGCCTCGAGGGCCGCCTGCTTCGACTCGGCGGTGCCGGCCGAACCGGAGATGATGGCGCCCGCGTGGCCCATCGTCTTGCCCTCGGGGGCGGTGAAACCGGCGATGTAGCCGACGACCGGCTTCGTCACGTGGTTCTTGATGTACTCGGCCGCGCGCTCCTCGGCGTCGCCGCCGATCTCGCCGATCATGACGATCGCCTTGGTCTCGGGGTCCGCTTCGAACGCCTCGAGGCAGTCGATGTGGGTGGTCCCGATGACCGGGTCGCCGCCGATGCCGACGGACGTCGAGAAGCCGAGGTCCCGCAGCTCGTACATGAGCTGGTAGGTCAGCGTGCCCGACTTCGAGACGAGGCCGATCGGGCCCGCCCCGGTGATGTCGGCCGGGGTGATGCCCGCGTTCGACTTGCCGGGGGAGGCGATGCCGGGGCAGTTCGGGCCGACGATGCGGGTCTTATTGCCCTTCTCCTCGGCGTAGTTCCAGAACTTCACCGAGTCGTGCACCGGGATGCCCTCGGTGATGACGATCGCCAGCTCGATCTCGGCGTCGATCGCCTCGATGACGGCGTCGCGGCAGAACGCCGGGGGCACGAACACGACGGAGGTGTTGGCGCCGGTCTCGGCCATGGCCTCGGCCACGGACGCGAACACCGGGAGGCTCACGCCGTCGACGTCGACCTTGGTGCCGGCCTTGCGCGGGTTCACGCCGCCGACGATCTCGGTGCCGGCCTTGAGCATGCGGCGGGTGTGCTTCATGCCCTCGGAGCCGGTCATGCCCTGGACGATGACCTTGGAGTTCTCGTTGAGGAAGATTGCCATCTGACTAGGCCCCCTTGTGCGCGAGTTCGGCGGCCTTGTCGGCTGCGGCGTCCATGGTCTCGACCACGGTGATGAGCGGGTGGTTCGCGTCGGCGAGGATCTGGCGGCCGGCCTCGGCGTTGTTGCCGTCGATGCGCGCGACGAGCGGCTTGGTGACGTCCTCACCGCGGTCGGCGAGCGTCTTGAGCGCGCCGAGGATGCCGTTGGCGACCTCGTCGCAGGCGGTGATGCCGCCGAAGATGTTCACGAACACGCTCTTGACCTGCGGGTCCGACAGGACCACTTCGAGGCCGTTCGCCATCACGGCGGCAGAGGCGCCGCCGCCGATGTCGAGGAAGTTCGCGGGCTTGACGCCGCCGTGCGCCTCACCGGCGTACGACACGACGTCGAGGGTGGACATGACGAGGCCGGCGCCGTTGCCGATGATGCCGACGGAGCCGTCGAGCTTCACGTAGTTCAGGCCGGAGTCCTTGGCGCGCTGCTCGAGCGGGTCCACGGCCGACTTGTCCTCGAACTCGGCGTTCTCGGGGTGGCGGAAGTCCGCGTTCTCGTCCAGGGTGACCTTCGCGTCGAGCGCGAGGACCTTGCCCTCGGGCGTGCGCACGAGCGGGTTGACCTCGACGAGCGTCGCGTCCTCGGTGACGAACGCGTCCCAGAGCTTGACGAACACGTCCACGAGCTGGGTGCGCAGGTCCTCGGGGAACCCGGCGCGGGTCACGATGTCGTTCGCGATGTCCGCGTTGACGCCGACGCCGGCGTCGATCGGGAGCTTCACGACCTTGTCGGGGTCGGTGTGGGCGACCTCTTCGATCTCCATGCCGCCCGCCGTCGAGGCGATGCACAGGAACGTGCGGTTCGCCCGGTCGAGGAGGTAGGAGAAGTAGTACTCCTGGTCGATGTCGGCGGTCACGGTGAGCATGACCTTCTCGACGGTGTGGCCCTTGATGTCCATGCCGAGGATGTTGGTGGCGTGGGTCTTGACCTCGTCGACGTTGTCGGCGAGTTTGACGCCGCCCGCCTTGCCTCGGCCGCCGACCTTCACCTGTGCTTTGACGACCACCCGGTCACCGAGGCGCTCAGCGAGCTCCACGGCCTCCTGCGTGGTGGTGGCGACGCCGCCGTCCAGTACCGGCACGTTGTGCCGGGCGAACAGTGCGCGGCCCTGGTATTCGTACAGATCCACTGTAGAGTCCGCTCCACTAGCTAGTCTTCTTTGACCGGACGGCCTGGCCGCCCCGCCGGCGGGCGGGGTCCGGGTTCAGGTGCCCGTTCCCGCAGGGTAACCCTTAGCGAGTGCGGCGGAGCGTGCGGCGGGCGACCGGTGTGACGAGTCTGGCGGGGAATGCGCCGAAGTAGGCATTCCGCACAATCGCGGCGGTGAACCGTGAGGCGGTGCGGCCGTCATCTGAGGCCGGATGTGGCGCGGGGAGGCGATATGGCACGGGGCGCCGGGGCGTGTCGGGATTCGCGGGGCATAGAGGCGGGGACCGGACGCACCCCTCAGGCGTCCGGTCCCCTTAGCGGGAATCAAGCCCACCCCTCAAAGGCTTGACTCCCTTAGGCACGATGCCCTATCGCCACCCCTCAATCGACAGGGCATCGGCAGTTTGTGGCACAGCTCTATGAGCCGTGCGATATTGCCGCGAACCCGACCGGAAGTGAACTTCCGGTGCCGCGGCGGCCTTTCGCAATAGCGGCCTATCGAGCCGCTGCCGATGCGTCTTCCGCGGTATTGCACTGCGTCCGACACTATTAAGAACGAGGGCGCTCGCGGCCGGTTACGGTCTTCTCAGAGAATTTTTTAACGAGGGCGTTTTCGCAGCTCAACGCCGTCAGACGGCCGCAGGGCGGCCCTGATCGGGTGAGGCGACACCGGGCGAGGGAACATGCCCGCGCACCCATTCGGCGATCACCTGCGTCGAGGCGCCGGGGCCGAATATCGCGGCCACTCCGGCTTCGCGCAGTTGCGCCGCATCCTCCTCGGGAATGATGCCGCCGCCGAAGACCACGATGTCGCGCGCATCCGCTTCGTCGAGTAGTCGCAGCACTCGCGGGAACAGCGTCATATGCGCGCCGGAGAGAATGCTCAGACCGATCGCGTCGGCGTCCTCCGCGAGCGCGGTCGCCACGACCTGCTCGGGGGAGTTGTGCAGGCCGGTGTAGATGACCTCCAGCCCTGCGTCGCGCAGTGCCCGCGCCACGACCTTCGCGCCCCGGTCGTGCCCGTCGAGGCCGACTTTCGCGACGACCACCCGGATCGGTGTCCCGGTTGCGGACATAGATGTACCTCCTCGTACATGTGGCCGCGGCCCGCACGGCGCTCTTGGCGGTCCGTGCGTGCCGCGGCCGTTGCTTACGAGTGAGCTTAGTCGCGTCCGGTGTGAGGCGGTAGGGCTAACCGCCGTAGGGGGCCTGCGGCGGCTGCTGGCCCTGCTGCGGGTAGCCCGGAGGCGGCGGCGGGTACGCACCCGGCTGCTGCTGGGGCTGCTGCGGGCCGGGCTGGCCGTAGCCGGGAGGCGGCTGCTGGCCGTACTGCTGCTGCGGTTGCTGCGGGTACCCGGCCGGCGGGTAGCCGCCGGCCACCGCCGGAGCGCCCTTGATGTAGTCCTTGACCTCCTGCTTCGTGATGTACAGGAAGCTGGCGTAGCCGTAGATCCCGGCATTGATCAGGTACATGATGAGCATGACCGGGAAGATGAAGGAGCCGAGGGCGGCGATGAGCGAGCCGCCGGCGCCGATCATCATGAGGATGATGCCGGTCAGGCGCAGCCCGCCGGAGGTGATCTTCCCCTTCGGCAGCGCCCAGCCGTACCAGCCGAACGCGGCCGCCACGAGGACGCTGATGACGAGGCCGCCCATCGCGAAGACGCCGTAGGTGGCCACGCTGATGATGCTGAAGACCAGGCCGACACCCGCGCCGGCCATCGCCATGAGGCCGATGTGCTTGATGCCGGTGGGCGCCTCGCCCTGGGGCACGCCGGGGTGGGCCTGCGGGAATCCGGGCTGCTGCTGCGGCGGCGGGCCCGGGAAGGGCTGCGGCTGCTGGCCGTAGGGCTGCTGCGCCTGCGGCTGCGGGACCGGGCTGCCGAGCGGGTTGGGCTGCTGGGGCTGCGAGGCGGGCTGGAAGCCGGTCTGCGAGCCGCCCTGCTGCGGCATGACGGTGGTCTCGGCGAAGGAGGCGACGTTCGGCTCTGCCGGGCCGGTCGGGTTGCCGAGCGGTGAGGGCGGCGGGGGCGGGGTCGCTGCACCCGCCGGGCCGCCGCCTTGGCGCTGGATCTTCATGGTGCGGTCGAGGCCGGACTCGTCAGCGCCGCCGCTGGACGGGGCGGGCGCGGGTGCGCCGCCTGCGGCGCCGGGCTTCAGTTTGAAGGTGCCGCCGTCGTCGTCGGGTTGTTCGTTGTCTGGGGGAGTCATTGATTCCACGCTCCACGGGCCGGATCGGTTGTGACTGCTCTCGCGTTCACCATACCGACCGAGGCTGGGAGTCGGGGAAAGCCGTCCAGCCCGGGCGCGGGAGTGCCACGCCCCCAGCGGTATCGGATTAGGCGCAGGTCTCCGCGCGGGAGGAGGCGGCGGGGTCGGTGAGGTGCTTGACGAGGACGGCCCGATGGGTGGGCTTGGCGGCCTCGAAGCGCTCCAGGCCCGCGGGGGTGAGCATGAGGAAGTTGGCGCGGCGGTCGAAGTCGCAGGCGGCGCGGGTGACGAGCCCGGCCTTCTCGAGGCGGGTGACGGTGCGGGAGAGGGCGCTCTGGCTGAGGTACATCTCGGCCTCGATGTCCTTCATCCGGGCCTTGTTCTCGCCCTTGTCGCCGCAGGCGCGCCCGAGGATGAGGAGCACCTCGAACTCGCTGAGGCCCAGGTCGTGCCGGGCCTGCAGCTCGTTCTCGAGCTCGCACGATGTGTTGTGGTACACGCGAAGTGTTTCAGACCACTTGGCGCAGACGTCTACGTCGGTTCCAGCCTCCATGACCAGCACATTACCATGTCAAGACATTTAATGTCCACTCATTAGATGTGTTGACATCCAATGCGTGTGCATGTAAGTTTCTCGGCATGACGATCACCGAAACCAAGCCGCCCCACTCCAACGAACTGCCCGACACCCCCGATCACGACGCACACGCCCCGAGCCGATGGGGACCAAAGCTCTGGGCCGTCCTGTTCGTCGCCGGCCTGGCGATGTTCCTCGACGCCCTCGACGTCTCCATGGTCGGCGTCGCACTCCCGTCCATCGGCGCCGAACTCGGCCTCGAGACCAGCTCGCTGCAGTGGATCGTCAACGGCTACATCCTCGGCTACGGCGGCCTGCTCCTCCTGGGCGGACGCATGGCCGACCTGCTCGGCCGCCGCCGCGTCTTCCTCGCCGCGCTCGTCGTCTTCGGCCTCGCCTCCCTCGTCGGCGGCCTCGTCGACAACGAGGGCCTGCTCATCGCCTCGCGCATCGTCAAGGGCGTCGCCGCCGCCTTCACCGCCCCGGCCGCGCTCTCGATCATCACCACCACCTTCAAAGAAGGCCACGACCGCAACAAGGCGCTCTCGATCTTCACCGTCTTCGGTGCGACCGGCTACGCCTCGGGCCTCATCGTCTCGGGCCTGCTCACCGGCATCGACTGGCGCCTGACGTTCTACGTGCCGACGGTCGTCGTCGCCGCCGTGATCGTCGCCGCGTTCTTCGTCATCCCCAAGAGCGAAGGCGAGCACGGCCGCATCGACTTCGGCGGCGCCGTCCTGCTCACCGGCGGCATGCTCGCCGCGGTCTACACCATCGTCACCGTCCCCGAGCACGGCTTCACGCCGTTCACCGTGGTCACCACCATCGCCGCCGTCGTCCTCATCGGCGCGTTCCTGGTGGTGGAGAACAAGATCCGCGAACCGCTCGTGCGCCTCGGCATCCTGAAGGTCAAGTCGATCGTCCGCGCCAACCTCGCCGCCATGGCGATCTTCGGCTCGTACATCAGCTTCCAGACCATCGTGTCGCTCTACCTGCAGAACACGCTCCAGTGGGGCCCGCTGCAGATGGCGCTCGCGCTCGCTCCGGCCGGCATCATCGTCGCGATCCTCTCGCCGCTCGCCGGCAAGTTCATCGACCGCTACGGCACCACGCCGATGATCATCGCCTCGATGGGCTCGTTCGTGCTCGGCTACCTCTGGTTCATCGTCCGCGCCGGCGACCCGACGCCCGCCTACTTCGTGGACTACCTGCCCGCGTTCCTGCTGCTCGGCCTCGGCTTCGCCATCGGCTTCTCGGCCACCATGGTCCAGGCCACCGAAGGCATCGACGACGACGAGCAGGGCCTGGCCTCCGGCCTGGTCCAGACCTCCGGCCAGATCGGCGGCGCGGTCGTCCTGGCCGTCGTCACCGGCCTGATCTCCGGCGGCGCCGCCACCGGCATCGGCCAGTACACGCCCGGCCTCTACCTGGTCACGGTCGTGGCGATCGTCGGACTGCTCGCCAGCGCCACCGCGCTGCTGGGCCGCCGCGCCGCGATCGAAGCCGCCTAACGTCACCGAACACCGCGGAAGCGGGGGCCGCCTTGACAGGCGGCCCCCGCTTCCGTTTCCCAGTGGATCCGGTCTATTCGGCCGCCGCGACCAGTGTGGTGAGCGGCGTCCTGAGCGCCTTCCTGGTGGGGATCGCGATGGCGGCGTTGGCGACCAGTGCGGTGAGCGCGGCGACGGCGGGGATCACCCACAGCGGGCCCTGCGGCCAGGGCTCGCCGAGGAAGACCAGGCTCAGCAGTGTCATCGGCAGGACCGAGACTGCGAGTCCGGCCCCGATCGCCAAGGCGCACAGGAACACTGTCTCGCGGCGCATCATGGCCCGCACCTGGCGCGGGGTCGCGCCGGCCGCACGCAGGCCCGCGAACTCGCCTCTTCTGCGGGCGGTGGCGGCGACGAGGCTGTTGGCCGCGCCGAGCATCACATAGCCGCAGAGCACGAGCGTGACCATGATGTTGAGCCACTGGTCCGCGGTCATCCCGGTCGCCGTGTACGGAACAGTTGCTCCCGGCTCCGCGGTGAGGCCCGGGACGCCGGCGGCCCAGTCCGCTACTGCCGCTTCGTCACCGGTGGCGAGCGCGGCGTCGTAGAAGCGGGGCCCGGCGTGGCCGGTGACGAGGTCGGCGGCGAGGATCACCGTGCCGAACCCGAAGCCGCGCCTGTAGGTCGCGGCGACCTCGGCGTCCACGGGGGTGCCGTCGGCGAGGATCAGGCCGATCCGGTCGCCCACGTCGGCGCCCCACAGGCGGGCGGTCGCGGCGTCGAGTGCGACGGTGTCGCCGGTGAGGTTCGCGAGGTCGCCGTCTTCGAGGTCGAGGTCGGCGACCTGGTCGATGCCGGGGCCGAAGGCGAGCGCGGGGCACGGGTCGGCCTCCTCGTCGCCCGCCATCTCGTACGTGCGCAGCACGGAGGTCTCGATGACGCCGACGGCCGCCTCGACGCCGCTCACGTCGTTGAGCGCGGCGAGGTCTGCGGCGCTGATGCCGCCGGTGACGGTGGCGTCGGCCCTTGCGCCGTCCGCGATCTCGGCGGCGGCGGTCTGGCTGAACGTGGACTGGGCGGACACCTGCGTGACCGTGAGGCCCACGGCGAGTGCCAGGACCGCGACGGCTCCGGCGGTGCGCCGGGCGTAGGCGCGGCCGTTGCCGGCCGCCAGCCATTCCGGGGCGCCGATGTTCGCGCCCGACCTGCGGGCCCGCAACCGCAGCACGGTCCTGACCAGGGCCGGACCGGCCAGGGCCAGGCCGATCACGGCGGTGAGGGTGGCGGTCGCGGCGGAGGCGAACGCGGCCTCGCCGGGCACGACGAGCGGCGCGAGGGACTGCGCGATGGCCATCGCCAGGACGAGCAGCCCGATGATGGTGCGCACGCGCCCGCCTTCGCGCGGTTCGACGCGGGATTCGGTGACGGCCGCGGTGGCCGGGAGCCGGGAGGTGCGCCAGGCCGCGACGCGGGCGGCGAACTGCACCGTGAGGAGGAGCAGCGCCGCGGCGATGAGGCCGCTGACCGGCGTCAACGCGACCGGCAGGCCTGCGGGCATCATCCCGGACCCGGCGAGGAACGCGGTGAACCGGTCGGCGAGCAGGTAGCCGACGCCGATGCCGGGAATGAGCCCGGCCGCGGCGACGATGGTGGCCTGGGCGGCGACGAGCCGCCGCACCTGGCGGGGCGTGGCGCCGACGGCGCGCAGGAGTGCGAGGTCGCGGCGCTGGCCGGCGACCGAGACGCTGATCGCGCCGCCGGTGATGAAGCCGACGAGCAGCACGATCGTGGCGGACAAGGCGGTGGCCAGTTCGATGAGCTCGCTGCGGGCGGTGCCGCTCGCGAGGGTCTCGGCGTCGCCGCGGGCGTCGCCGGTGACGACCTCGAAGCCGGTGCCGGACAGGGCGGAGCGGAGGTCGTCGGCGACGGCCTCGACGGCGTCCTCGGTGGCGTCGGCTGCGCCCGCTGCCGCGGCGACATCGACGGCGATGAGGTCCGCTTGGCCTGCACCGTGGCCGGCGAGCGCCAGGGCGGTCGCGGCGTCGGTGTAGAGGCCCTGGCCGGGCAGGTCGGCGACGGCGCTGACGGTGTACTCGGCGCTGCCCACCGGAGTGGTGAGGGCGACGGTGTCGCCGGGGTGGAGCCCGGCCGCGTCGGCGGTCTCGGTGTCGAGCACGAGTTCACCGGTGCCGGGAGCGGCGGTCGCTGTGTCGAAGAGCGCGGCGGTGTCCCAGCTGTGCCCGGCGACCTCGGCGACTGCACCGCTTTCGCCGGTACCACCGGTGCCGCTTCGGGTCCCTTCGAGCCGGGCCGCGAACGTGAGGTCGGCGGCGGCACCGGCAACGCCGGGCACCGCCGCGAGGTCGGCGGCGAGATCGGCCGGGAGGGTCTGGCGTTCGGGGAACGGGATGTCGGGGTCCTCGGCCACCGGGTGGCGCTGCGGCGCCGTCACGAGGATCTCGGCGTCGGCGAGGCGGTCGGGGGCGAGGTGGGAGGTCACACCGGTCTCGCCGACGACGGCGGTGGCGGTGACCATGGCGGCTCCGCCGAAGACCGCGCAGGCGACGGCGACGAGGCCGGCGATCCGGTGGCGGGCCATGCGGATCGACGGTCGGGCCATGGTGAGCCGACCGCCCGGGATGGGGGGACGCAAGGTCAGCGCCTCCGCAGGCCGGCGAAGATCGCGGCGAGCTGCGCCGCGCTCGCCCCGGGCACGTAGTGCTCGATGCGGCCGTCCGCGACGACCGCCGTGGCGTGCGCGCGGGCCGCGGCGGCCGGGTCGTGCGTCACCATGACCACGGTCTGCCCCGAGTCGTCCACAAGTTCCCGCAGCAGGTCCAGGACCTCGGCGGCCGTGTCCAGGTCGAGCGCCCCCGTCGGCTCGTCCGCGAACACGACCTCCGGGCGGGCCGCGAGCGAACGCGCGATCGCCGCCCGCTGCTGCTGGCCGCCCGAGAGCTCCCCGGGGCGCCGGTGCAGCAGGTCCGCGATGCCCACGCGCTCGACCAGGTCCCGCAGCCAGCGCCGGTCCGCCGGGGCCCCGGCGAGGCGCAGCGGCAGCGTCAGGTTCTCCTCCACCGTGAGCGACGGCAGCAGGTTGTACGACTGGAATACGAACCCGATCCGGCTGCGCCGCAACCGGGTCCGCTGGTTCTCGCTGAGCTTCCCGATCGCGGTCCCGCCGATCAGGACCTCGCCCGACGTGGGCGTGTCGAGTCCGGCCGCGCAGTGCAGCAGCGTCGACTTGCCCGACCCGGAAGGGCCCATGACCGCCAGGAACGAGCCGCGACGCACCTCGAGCGAGACGCGGTCGAGCGCGGTGTGCGCTCGAGTCGAATTCCCGGCTTGCAAGCGGGCGCCGTGGGTGTCGTAGGTCTTCGTGACGTCGCGCAGGAGCAGCGCAGGAGGCCGGCCCGTCTCGGTGAGCGCGGAGGGGCGAGGGGCGGTGAGCGTGCTCAACGCTGCCCCCCGGAGACCCGCTGCTTGCGGTTCTTGACGGCGCGGACGATGAGTGCGACGCCGCAGGCCAGCGCGAACGCCCCGAACGGGACGGCGAGGAGCGGCAGCCCCACGGACTGCAGGCCCGTGTTCAGGACGGCGCCGACGATGAGCCCGGTCCACAGCACGATGCTCATGATCGTGAAGTGGCCGACCGCCGGTTTCGGCGGCGGTTCGGTGATGCGGTACTGGTCGTTCATGGCGTCCCCCAACGGATCGGATCGGTTGTCCAGAACGCTATGGGGAAACGCGCTGCGGCCCAATGCGGCTGACTGGCCGATTCGCAGGGGGGCCTGGTGCAGGCCCGGTGGTATAGCCAGCTCTACCGACGATCCGGCCCGCGGCGGGTAGCTTTCAAGGTCGACCTGACCAGGAGAGAGGGGGCGTGCATGGTCCGCGAGCAGATGCGGCAGGCGAAGGCCTGGATCGAAGGGCAGCTGCGTCCCGAAGGGGAGTCGGCCGACCTGTGGGTGCTGCTGCTCGCGTCGCTGCGCGCCACCGGCTACGGCATCGTCGGCGCCGCGTTCGCGTTCCTCGCCCTCTACACGATTCCGCTGCTCCTGCTCACCACGGTCCTGGTGTTCCTCGGCCCCGGCCGGCTCCTGATCCGGCCCATGACCCGCTGGGTGCGGACCATCGCGGGCCTGGAGCGCGGGCGGCTGCGCCGCCTCGGATACGAGATCAAGAACCCCTATCTCGGGCCCTACATCGACACGCCGCGCCGACTCCGGGAACTGCGGGCCGACCCGAGCGTCCGCCGCGACCTCACCTGGCTCGTCATCCACGGCACGTGGGGCCTCATCCTCGGCGCGCTCCTGCTGCAGATGCCGTTCACCGCCGTCCACGACGTCACCTACCCGGTGTGGTGGATCGTCGCCCCCGAGGCCGAGCAGAACATTCTCAACGGCCTGGTCAAGGCCGATACCGCGGGCGCCGCGCTGCTCGGCTGCGCCACCGGCGTCGCCGTGTTCGTCCTCTGGATCCTCTTCGGCCCCAAGCTCCTCGACCTCCAGACCCGCCCCGGCCGGTCGTTCCTCGGCCCGGACCCGGGCATGGACCTGTCTGAGAAGGTCGCGCGCCTCACCGCGACCCGCGCCGCCGCCCTCGACGCGCACGCGGTCGAACTGCGCCGCATCGAACGGGCCCTGCACGACGGCGCGCAGAACCGCATCGTCGCCGTCAACGTGCTCATCGGCGCCGCCCGCCGCGAGGTCGAGCGCGACCCCGCGCGCGCCGACCAGATCCTCGAACGCGCCCAGGACACCGTCGAAGGCGCGCTCGCCGAGCTGCGGGCCGTGGTCCGCTCGATCCTGCCGCCCGTGCTCGAGGACCGTGGCCTGACCGGGGCGCTCAGCGCGCTGGCCTCCGACTGCGCCGTCCCGTGCACGCTCGAGGTGGACGTGGAGGGCCGGTGCCCGGCGAGCGTTGAGGCCACCGCGTACTTCGTGGTCGCCGAGTCGCTCACGAACGTGGCCAAGCACTCCGGCGCGTCCGGTGCCTCGGTCGAGGTGCGCCGCACGGGGAATACCCTCAACGTGCTCGTGGCCGACGACGGCCGGGGCGGCGCCGACGCCGCCGGCGGCTCGGGGCTCGCGGGCATCGCGCGCCGCGTGGAGGCGCTCGACGGCACCGTGGCCGTCCACAGCCCTGTGGGCGGGCCGACCGAGATCAGAGTGGAGCTGCCATGCGGATCGTGATCGCCGAGGACGACTTCCTCCTGCGCGAGGGCCTCAACCTCGTCCTGCAAGGGGAGGGCTTCGACGTCGTGGCCTCGGTGGGCGGGCCCGAGGAGTTCCTCGCCGCCGTCGAGGAGCACCGGCCCGAGCTCGCGGTCGTGGACGTGCGGATGCCGCCCACCCACACCGACGAGGGCATCAAGGCCGCGGTCGCCGCGCGCCGCGCCCACCCGGGCCTGGCGGTGCTCGTGCTCTCCGCCTATGTGGAGCAGAGCTTCGCCACCGACCTCCTCGCGGACGGCGCGCGCAGCGTCGGCTACCTGCTGAAGGAGCGTGTCGGCCGCGTCGACGCGTTCGTGGAGGCCCTGCACCGGGTCGCCAAGGGCGGCACGGCGATCGACCCGGAGGTGGTGGCGCAGCTGTTCGCGCAGCGCCGCGCCGACGACCCCGTCGAGCGGTTGACGCCGCGTGAGAAGGAGGTCCTGTCGGTCATGGCCGAGGGCCTGGGGAACCAGGCGATCGCCCAGCGCCTCTTCATCACGGAGAACGCCGTCCACAAGCACATCCGCAACATCTTCCTGAAGCTCGACCTCACCCCGGACGACCAGACCGACCGCCGCGTCGCCGCCGTCCTCCACTACCTCGAGCGCGCCTGAACGGGGCACCCCCTTCGCCGAAGGGGGTGCCCGTTTCGCGTGCGTCAGTCGTGGACCGGCGAGGCCCACATGCCGCGGCGCTCGGCCTTGGCGAGCTTCTCCGCCTTGCGCAGCGTGTCGCCGATCGTGAGCTCCTGCTGCCGCAGGATGTAGGTGTGCGCCATGCCCTCGGCGACCGCCAAGACCGCGTAGTTCATGCCGTTCTCCATCACCACGTGCATGAGGAGGCGGTCGTACTGGTCGTAGGCCGGGTCGCCCGGGTCGGTGAAGAGGTGCACGGTGCGGCCCTCGAGCTTCTTGCGCGCGTATGCCTTCGCCTCGGCGCCCCAGTCCTCTTCTTCACGGAAGCCGCCGGACTCGGGGGAGTTGATCCCCATGATGCGCACGCGGACCTTCTCGCCGTCGACGACCGCGCGGAACGTGTCCCCGTCGACCACGTCGACCACGTCGACCGTGGCGTAGAAATCGCCCGGACCTTCCATGTGCTGCCTCCTCCCGGCCGGCCCCAGTAGCCGGACGTTCGGCTGTCATCCTCGCATTCCGAAGCCGTGGACGGGAACCGTCCTCCACGTGCCCGGCTGTGACAGACTGGTCGGCGTGGAGCGACGACCGAACCGACGCCCTGGCAGAGCAGGGTCAGCGCAGCGGGACACCGTGCCAATTTACGGCTCGCAGCAGTCGCCGAAGGGACGCTCGCAGGCCGCGCCGAAAGGCGACGGCACCGCTGTAGACGCTCCGTCGCGCGGTCGCACCGCCGACACCGAAGTGGTCGACACCGCCGCCTATGCCAAGCGCGCCAAGGCGAAACGTCCGCGAGCGCTCCTCGCGTCAGCGCTGGCCACGACCGTGTGGGCCGTGACCGTCGTCTTCACGCCGATCCTCGTGGTCGTCATCCTCGGTTGGTGGCAGGCCGGCGCCGAAGGCCCCGTCTCGACCGTCGCCGCCGCCGCGGGCATCGCGTGGCTCTCGGGGCACGGCGTGCCCGTCGACATCGGACCGCTCCACCTCAGCGTCGCCCCGCTCGCGCTCACCGTCCTCGTCTTCTGGCGCCTCGCCAAGGCCGCCGCCGGGACCACCCGCGCCATCGGCGGCCGCGACGCCGCCGCCGTGCGCGCCGCCGCGGGCCTCGTCACGATCCTCTACACCGGACTCGTCGCGGGCGCCGCCGCCCTCAGCACCACCGGGCCGTTCGCGGTCGACATGCTGCCGGCGCTGCTCCACGCCGTGCCGCTCATCGTCGCCGCCACCGCGTTCGGCGCCGCCCGCGAAGCCGGGGTCCTGCCCTGGGACACCGCCTCGGTGTGGATGCGGCGCGGCCTGCGCACCGGCATGACCACCGCCGGGGCCCTGCTCGCCGTCGGCGCCGCCGCCACCGGCGTCGCGTTCGCCGTGCGCGGCCCCGCCGTCGCGGACACCATGGGGCTCTACGGGAACGA
Source organism: Glycomyces sp. NPDC021274 (assembly GCF_040641195.1). NCBI lineage: Bacteria > Bacillati > Actinomycetota > Actinomycetes > Glycomycetales > Glycomycetaceae > Glycomyces > Glycomyces sp. NPDC021274. The sequence continues at coordinate 323,514 of NZ_JBFADC010000005.1, forward strand.
ATCCTGGATCGTCGCGCTCCTGAGCCTGCTCTACCTGCCGAACTGCGCCGTCTGGGCCACCGCGTACATCACCGGCCCCGGCTTCGCCGTCGGCGCGGGCACCGCAGTGCAGGCCTCCATGGTCGAGCTCGGGCCGCTCCCGGCGTTCCCGGTTTTCGCGGCCGTCCCCGGCGAGACCCTGCCTTCTTACGCGACCATCCTCATCGGACTCCCGCTGATGCTCGCGGCCGTCTTCGGCGTCGTCCTCACCTACCGCTCCCCGGACCTGCGCGTCCCGCGCGTCACCACCGCCGCGACGGTGGCCGCCGCGACCGCCGCCGCCGTCCTCGGCCTGCTCTCCTACCTCTCGGGCGGCGCGGCCGGCTCCAACCTCATGGCCGACCTCGGACCCGACCCGCTCGCCGTCGCCGGGGTCGCCGCCGTCCAGTTCGTCATCGGCCTCGTCGGCGCCGCGCTCATCGCCCGCCTCTTCGCCGTCCACCGCCGCGCCGCCGAGGCCGAGCTGGTGCGGAGGGACACGGTGGTCATCCCCGAACCCGCGCCGAACCGCGACGACGCGTTACCGTACTGACGTGACCCAAGCATCGCCGACCGTGCCCAAGCGGCTCGTCGTCCTCGTCTCCGGCTCCGGCTCCAACCTCCAGGCACTCATGGACGCCTGCGCGGACCCCGCCTACGGGGCCGAGGTGGTCGCGGTCGGCGCCGACCGCGAGGGCACCTACGGCGCCGAACGCGCCGAGAAGGCCGGCATCCCCACGTTCGTCCACCGCGTCAAGGACTACCCCGACCGCGACGCCTGGGACCGGGCCCTCACCGAAGACGTGGCCTCCTACGAGCCCGACATCGTCGTCTCCGCCGGGTTCCTCAAGCTCTGCGGCCCCCGCTTCCTCGCGGCCTTCCCCGGGCGCTACATCAACACCCACAACTCGCTGCTCCCGGCCTTTCCCGGCATGAACGGCCCCGGCGAAGCCCTCGCCGCCGGCGTCAAACTCGCGGGCGCGACCCTCTTCATCTGCGACGCCGGCGTCGACACCGGCCCGATCATCGCCCAGTGCGCGGTCCCCGTCGAGGACGACGACACCGTCGAGACCCTCACCGAGCGCATCAAGGAAGCCGAACGCGCCCAGCTGGTCGCCTCGGTCGGCCGCATGGTCCAAGGCGGCTGGAAGGTCGAAGGCAACCGCGTCCGCCTCGGTTAGAGCGCGAAACACGAAACGAATCCAGCGCGTCGGGGTGTCGCTGCGCCGTTTTCTGGTTTACGCTTGTAAACATTGAAGATGTGAAGGAACGATACCGATTCGACGAAGCGTCGTACGACGCCATCGCATCAGCCGGACTCCACTGGATGGACGTGCAGGACGTACTGGACGGGAAGCCGCTGGTACGCCACCACATCGGTGCAGTGCTGCGGGTTATGGGGCAGGACCGGCGAGATCGCTGGATTCTCGTGGCGTTGATCGAGGAAGCGATCGACAACGAGTTTCTCGTGGTTTCCGCCCGGTTCATGGACACCGCCGAAATCGCTGTCGTCGAACGGATCTTCAGGGAAGGAACCGAGTCATGACAAGCCGAGAAGAAGCGCTGCGGGCGCTCGAATCCCGCGACCTTACGGGTGCCTATATCGACGACGTCAAGCGACAGATCTCGATCGTGCACTCGGTCCGCGTCGATCAGGAGCTCTCCGAGTGGATCGCGGCTGAGTGCGATCGGCGCGGCGTGAGCCCGAGTCTGATCATTCGTGATGCCCTGATGGAGGCCAAGGCCGCGCAGGCGAGCGACGAGACGGTCACGCTGAAACTGAGTGACCTGCACCGGGCGGTCAACCGCCTGGTTCAGCCGATCGGCTACCGCACGGCCTAGCGCTGCGGCGCATACCGAGCGATCAGGGCGTCGACCGCTTCTCTGAGGAGGTCCGACCTGGTGCGGTGAGCCGCGCGGCCGTCTCGGTCAGTGCGCGATGCTGTTCGTCACGCAGGCGAACGGTCAATCGGTGCATACGCGCCATCGTGCACTGCGGGGCCCGCGGCGGCCGACCAGGCCCGGATAGGGTCGCTGCATGACCCCTCCCCTCGCCATCAACGCGCTTGAGACCACAACCGTCTTCGTCTCGATCGCCTTGGTGCCGTTGGGATTGCTCACCGCCTGGGTGCTCGCTGCCATGCGGATCCGGCGCGGGACGCCCCGCCGGACCGCCTGGCGCTACTCGGTCGCCGAGGTCGGGGCCGTGTTCGGAACCCTGCCGTGGCTGTTCCTCGTGCTCACGCCCCGAGGCGGCGACGGCGGCGTGCAGTTGATTCCGTTCGCGGACCTCATCGACCTCGCCGCCGCCGACCCCCGCACGATCATCGAGCAGCTGGTCGGCAACATGCTCCTGTTCTTCCTCGCCGGGCTCTTCGTGCCGCTGCGCTTCAGGGTCGGGCTGCTCGCGGTGTTCCTCGGCGGGGCACTCGGGGCGGCACTGGTCGAGACCGCGCAGTACGCATTCGGCACCGGCCGGGTCGCATCAGTCGACGACGTCCTGCTCAACGCCGCGGGCGCGCTGCTCGGCGCGCTCGCGTCCCGCCGCTGGTGGCGGGTCTCACCGGCGCCTTCGGTCGCGGCCGGGGTTCCCGGGGCGACCGTGTTACGCTCGGCTGGTCGCGACTGGCGAGTGACGTCTTTCGAGGTTTCCCGTGGCACGGACCGGGCAGCTCGTTGTTGAGGGGAAGCCTTCTGAGACGTTCACGGGTGGAGTACCACCAGGGAGCGGCACTGCTGAACCTGTTACTGCGGTCGAACGCCTGGGCCGCAGTCATTAGACCATCAGGAGCAGTGCATTCATGTCCGAGCGGAAGCGCATTCAGCGAGCCCTCATCTCAGTCTTCGACAAGACCGGCGTGGTCGAACTCGCCGCAGACCTCCACCAGGCGGGCGTCCAGCTCGTCTCCACCGGCTCCACCGCCGCGCGCATCAGCGAGGCCGGCATCCCCGTCACCAAGGTCGAGGACCTGACCGGGTTCCCCGAGATCCTCGACGACCGCGTGAAGACCCTCCACCCGAAGGTCCACGCCGGAATGCTCGCGGACGTGCGCCGCGAATCCCACCGCCAGGAGCTCGAAGACCTCGGCATCGAGGCGTTCGACCTCTTCGTGGGCAACCTCTACCCGTTCCAGGACACCGTCGCCTCCGGCGCGGGCTTCGACGACATCGTCGAGAAGATCGACGTCGGCGGGCCCTCCATGACCCGCGGCGCCGCCAAGAACCACGCCAACGTCGCGGTCGTCGTCGACCCCGCCGACTACGACCTCGTGCGCACCGCCGCGGTCGAAGGCACCACCGCCGCCGAGCGGCTTCGCCTCGCCGCCAAGGCCTTCGCGCACCTCGCGACCTACGACGCGGCCGTCGCGACCTGGCTCGCGGAGCAGTCCACCGAGGCTCTGCACATTGACGGCTCCGCAGGCTCCGCCGAAGCGGTGCTCCCGGACTTCCAGGCCGTGCCGATGACCAAGCTCGCGGACCTGCGCTACGGCGAGAACCCGCACCAGGCCGCCGCCGTCTACGCGGCCCCCGGCGCGGCCGGGCTCGCGCAGGCCGATCAGCTGCACGGCAAGGCCATGAGCTTCAACAACTACACCGACGCGGACGCCGCCTGGCGCGCCGCGCACGACTTCACCGAGCCGTGCGTCGCGATCATCAAGCACGCCAACCCGTGCGGCATCGCCGTCGGCGGCTCGATCGCCGCGGCCCACCGCGCCGCGCACGAGTGCGACCCGGTGAGCGCCTTCGGCGGGGTCATCGCCGCCAACGGCGAGATCGACGCCGAGGCCGCCGCGCAGATCGCCGAGATCTTCACCGAGGTCGTCGTCGCACCGTCGTTCACCGACGAGGCGCTGGCGATCCTCTCCGCGAAGAAGAACATCCGGCTGCTCCGCGCCCCCGAATGGGTCCCGGCGGAGCTCGAGCTCAAGCCGATCTCCGGCGGTGTGCTCGCGCAGCGCCCCGACCGCATCGACGCCGCGGGCGACGACCCGGCGAACTGGACGCTCGCCACGGGCGACGCCGTCGACGAGGCGACCCTCGCCGATCTCGCCTTCGCCTGGCGCGCGGTGCGTTCGGTGAAGTCGAACGCGATCCTGCTCGCCTCGGGCGGCGCTTCGGTCGGCGTCGGCATGGGCCAGGTCAACCGGGTCGACTCCGCGAAGCTCGCGGTCGAGCGCGCGGGCGAGCGGGCCTCCGGTTCGGTCGCCTCCTCTGACGCGTTCTTCCCGTTCGCCGACGGCCTCCAGATCCTCATCGACGGCGGCGTCAAAGCCGTCGTGCAGCCGGGCGGCTCCGTCCGCGACGAAGAGGTCATCGCCGCGGCGAAGGAAGCCGGCATCACGATGTACCTCACCGGGACGCGCCACTTCACGCACTAGCACCTTTGAGGTGACCTGAGACTCGTTGGCGGGCAAGGAATTTCTACGATTCCCTGCCCGCCTTCGGCATCTTTGCGGAACCGCCCGGCGTATCGGGTGCGAGAACCTTCGCACAACCGAAAGGTGTTCCCATGCGCAGAAGAGCGTTCGCCGCGGCCTCGGCCGCCGCCGTCGCCGGGGTCGTCGGCGGCATCGCCGCCGCCTCCTCGGCCTCCGCCGACAACAGCCTCCCGGCCGCACCTGCCGGCAGCGCCAACGTCCACGCCACGGACACGCCGGTCGTCGCCGTCATGGGCCTCGGCGGGGCGACCTACCACCTTGTCGAGCCGGCGAGCTTCCGCATCTCCGAGTTCAGCTCGGTCGGGGACCTGGAGTGGTTCCAGTGGGGTCCCGCCGTCGCGATCGCCACCGGCCACCTCCGGGGCCTGTGGATCGAGAACGAGGAGAGCCGGTACGACAACGTCACCGTGACCCTCTTCAACGTCCAGAACGGCTTCTTCACCGAGTTCTGGATCACCGGCCCGTTCGAGCAGCCCGAACACCCGAACGACTTCACCCACGGGTACTTCTCCACCCACCCCGAGGGCGGCTCTTGACTTACCGGGCCGGCCGCCGTTTCCGGCGGCCGGCCCTCACGCTTACGAAGCCCAGGTGACGCAGGCGCTCGGGACGTAGCCCCATGCGTCGCCCGCGTAGTTGACGTACGCCCACTGGCTGGTGGTGGCGCCGCAGGCCGTGTAGGACTGGCCGGGGACCAGGGCGCAGTCGGCGTCGTAGGTGCGGCCGGCGATCACCGAGCCGACCGCGCCTCCGGACGTGCCGGGCTGGGTCCAGACCGCGCGGTTCTCGTCCGCGACCGCCGCGCAGATCGCCGTCGCCTCCGCGTCCGCGGCCTGGGCCGCCGCCGCTGTTCCGGCGGTGAACGCCGTCGCCGCTGCACAGGCCAAGAGCGCCATCATCATTCGTTTCACGGTCCACTCCCTTTTCTGTCGACTTGCGGGGATTGCCCGCACCAAGACGACGCTGGCATGAACCTGGACCGCTGTCGACGTCTGGACGCCGTTCGTCGGATTTCTTACTCCAGGCGTTCCAGCTGAGAGAACTCACAGGTGGAGAGCCCGCATGTGGTTGGGCATCCATGCGCGATCCACGATAGGTTGTTGTCATGATGCAGATGCTCTGTCCGAAATGTCAGAACCCCATGCACCAGTACGAGCGCAACGGCGTTGTCGTGGAGCAGTGCGCCGAGTGCAAGGGCATTTTCCTCGACCGCGGTGAACTCGAGCACCTGATGAAGTTCGAGCAGTCGTTCCACGCCGGTCCGCCGGTCGCCGCCGCTCCCGCGGGCCCGCCGCCGCGCGACCCCCGCTACGACGACCGCCGCCATGACGACCGTCGCTACGACGATCGCCGCCGCGATGACGACCACCGTCGCGAGGGCCACTACGACGACCACCGCCGCAAGGACGACTACTACTACAAGAAGAAGAAAAAGAAGAGCGTCTTCGAGGACCTCTTCGACTTCTAGAACGAAGCGGCGACGCAAACGGACCGAGCGGCGATTGGCCCCTCGGTCCTCGTCGTCTGCCCGCCGCGTCGTGCTGGTCGGCTGGTCATGCTGTGGATGGCGACCAGCTTCCTCCGCGACTACCAGCGCGAACGGCTCGAGGCGAAGCGGCGGGAAGTATCCGGCTCCGCAGGTGCGCAGTAGGAAGACCCGTAGGGGAGTGCCCGGTCGGCAGGGTTGGGATCAGTCGTCTTCGTCGTCGGCGAAGTACGCCTCGATGCGGCGGTTGAGCTCTCGGTGCTGCTCGCGGTCGACGGCGGGGCCGTTGCAGAGGTCGGCCTGCATCTCACGGAGCAGATGGTGCCAAGGGTCCGCTTCGATGCCCGGGAACTCGTCGGCGTCCATCTTGAGGATCACGGCGAGCTCGACCAGGTTCTGGTAGTAGAGCCGCTCGTATTCGGGGCCGAGCGCGACCTCGTCGACGAAGGAGGCGAGCGAGTCCTTCACGAAGATGAAGTTGTCCATGAGATTCCAGTCCCAGGCGTCGGAGTCGTAAAGGACCGTCTCCCCGGTGTGGGCGTTGACCAGGATCGCCGTGGTGGTGGCGAGCGCTGATTCGCCGACGACGATCCAGTCGTGCTCGCCTTGCCATTCGGTCTCCGACTCGTCCATCCTCCATATCTGCGGATTGGGCGCGGGGTAGAACCACAACTGTCCGAGCTGCTGGTCCGCGAGCGCCGTGAGGAGGCGGCTCTGCGATTCGGGAGGCGTGTCGTCGAGCGCGTCGCGCAGCGCGGCGGGGTCCTCCCATCGGCGCAGCACGTTGGCCGCGAATCTGATGTCGTCGCGGGTGCGCAGGTAGTCGATTTTCGCCTTGATCGAATCGAGCTCCGCGTTCACAGTGGCCCTTTCGGTGTCACGGGGAGGTGATGGCGGGTCCGGCTCAGCCGGTGAGTTGGTAGACCGCGCGCGGGGTCCAGGGGATGGGCGCGCCGGCCAGTGTCTCGCCGCTCCAGTCGCCCGGGCTGGGGTGCGTGTACAGGGTGAACGAGTCGACCCGGAACCTCGCCTCGAAGCCGGCGAGGGACCGGAAGGCGCGATCGAGGGCGGCGGTGCCGACGTTCTGCGCGATGGTGACGTGCGGGTGGTACGGGAAGGTCCGCTCGCGGCCGGCCGGGCCTTGGCGGATCGCCGATTCCAGCTGCTCGCACACCGCGATGCCGTCCACGACGGCCGCGAACACCACCTCGGTGACGGGCCGGAACGAACCGGTCCCGCGCAGGTGCAGGTCGAACGCCGGGCAGGCCGCGGCGACCCCTTCGAGGTGCGCGCGGTAGCCCTCGAGGGTCCCGGCCGGGATCTCGGTGGGGCCCAGCAGGGTCAGGTGCGCCGGGACGATGCCGCCGAGGGGGTCGCCGGAGGCGATGCGGGCGTCGTCCAGGACCTCGCGCCACGGCGAGGGCACGGGGATCGCCACGCCGACCGTGACGGCCCGGGCGGAACGCTCCACTAAAGCGCCACCGGCGGGTAGAAGCCGACCTTCTTGTACGCCTTGGCGAGTGTGCGCGCGGCGACGTGGCGGGCCTTCTCGGCGCCGGCGGTCAGGATGCGGTCGAGTTCGGCCTTGTCGGCCAGGAACTCCTTGGTCTTCGCGCTGATCGGGCCGAGGTAATCGGCCACGACCTCGGCGAGATCGCCCTTGAAGTCGCCGTAGCCCTTGCCGGCGTACTCGGCCTCGATCTTCTCGTGCGTCGTGGCGCCCAGCGCGGCGTAGATGTTCATCAGGTTCGACACGCCCGGCTTGTGCTCGGGGTCGTAGCGGACCTCGGCGTCGGAGTCGGTGACGGCGCTCTTGATCTTCTTGCGCATCTGGTTCGGCTCGTCGAGGAGGTAGAGGCATCCGCGCGGCGACGGGGAGGACTTCGACATCTTCTTCTCGGGCTCGGCGAGGTCCTTGATCGTCGCGGTCTCCTTGACGATGTAGGCGTCCGGGACGGTGAAGGTCTGGCCGTACGTGGTGTTGAACCGGATCGCGAGGTCCCGGGTCAGCTCGAGGTGCTGGCGCTGGTCCTCGCCGACCGGGACCTGGTCGGTCTGGTACAGCAGGATGTCGGCGGCCTGGAGGATCGGGTAGGTGAACAGCCCGACGGTTGTGCGTTCTTGTTTGGCCGACTTGTCCTTGAACTGGGTCATGCGGGACGCTTCGCCGAACCCGGTCTCGGTGCCGAGGATCCAGGCGAGCATCGTGTGCTCGGGCACCTGGGACTGGATGAACAGGGTGCACCGCTCGGGGTCGACGCCCAGCGCAAGGAGCTGAGCGGCGCTCACGCGTGAGCGCTGGTGCAATACCTTTGGATCGTGATCGACGGTGATCGCGTGTTGGTCGACGACGAAGTAGAACGCGTCGGTGGAGTCCTGCATCGCCACCCACTGCCGGATCGCGCCCAGGTAGTTCCCGAGGTGGAACGAGTCCGAGGTCGGTTGGATACCGGAGAGGACGCGTGGTTTGCGGTCGGCAGTGGTCATGGACCGATTCTGACATCCACGCCGAGAGGGCGGCCACCCGGTATTGCGGCGCCGGAGATCCTGATGTTTAATTGTGTTGGATCTTGAGCACTCTGCTCTCGAAACATGAGGAGGCGGCATGCTGGCGCAGCAGCGACAGAGCCGGATCGCCGAACGCGTCCACCGAACCGGCGCGGTCCGGGTTGCGGAACTGGTCGAAGAGTTCGGCGTGTCCGACATGACCATCCGCCGCGACCTCGAGACCCTCGCCGACCGCGGCCTCGTCGCCAAGGTCCACGGCGGCGCGACCGCCGTCGACTTCGGCTCCACCACCGAGCCCGGCTTCGCCGTCAAGCAGGTCCGCCAGGAAGCCGAGAAGGAGGCCATCGCCGACGCCGCCGCGACCCTCGTCGGCCCCGGCCAGGCCATCGCCCTCTCCGCCGGCACGACCACCTGGACCCTCGCCCACCGCCTCACCGACGTCCCCGACCTCACCGTCGTCACCAACTCCGTACCCGTCGCCGACGTCTTCTACCGCGCCGGCCGCGCCGACCAGACCGTGATCCTCACGGGAGGAGTGCGAACGCCTTCCGACGCCCTCGTCGGACCCTTCGCGGTCGCCTCGCTCGAACGCGTCAACGTCGACACCGTCTTCCTCGGCGTCCACGGCATGTCCCTGCGTGCCGGATTCACCACCCCGAACCTCCTCGAAGCCGAGACCGTCGCGACGCTCGCCGCCAAGGGCCGCCGCCTCGTGGTCGTCGCCGACCACACCAAGTTCGACGTCGTCGGCATCGCCACGATCGCGTCCCTCGACGACGCCGACGTCATCGTCACCGACTCCCTCCTCGACGAGGAGGCCCGGCGCCAGCTCCGCGAACACGTCGACCAGGTCGTGCTCGCCCCGGTCCCGGCCGCACCCGGCCCCGGGAAACAACGCACTACACCCGAGAAGAGACGATGAGACCCGAGTTGCACATGGAGTCCGGCAGCCTCGCCGACGGCCGCCAGATCCTCTACTACTCGACCGAGCCGGCGAGCGGCCGCGCCGCCTACGCCGACAAGCGCGACCTCGGCGAGCGCGGCAGCGCCGGCGAGATCCGCTACGACCGGCTCCGCGACGAGTGGGTGGCCGTCTCCGCCGGCCGCTCCGGCCGCCCGCAGCTGCCCGTGGCCTGCCCGCTGTGCCCCTCCCGGGACGGCGAGCTCACCGAGGTCCCCGCCCCCGACTACGAGGTCGCGGTCTTCGAGAACCGCTTCCCGAGCTTCGGCGGCTTCGCGGTGCCGGGCCCGCTCGCACCGACCGAGATCGGCCCGGAGATGGAGGTGTCGGCCCCCGCGAGCGGCCGCTGCGAGGTCGTCGTCTTCTCCGACGACCACGACTCCTCGCTCGTCGACCTCGGCCCCGAACGCGTCGCCCTCGTGGTCCGGGCCCAGGCCCAGCGCACCGCCGACCTGTACGCCCGCGGCGACGTCGCCCAGGTCTTCTGCTTCGAGAACCGCGGCGTCGAGATCGGCGTGACCCTCCACCACCCGCACGGCCAGATCTACGGCTACCCGTACACCACCCCGCAGACCCGCAAGTACCTCGACGCCGCCAAGCGCCACAAGCAGGCCACCGGCCGCGACCTCTTCGACGACATCATCGAATCGGAGCGCGGCTCCGAACGGGTGATCCTCGAGAACGAGCACTGGATCGCGTTCACGCCCTTCGCCGCGCGCTGGCCCTTCGAGGTCCAGGTGTACCCGAAGGCCCGCTTCGCCGACCTCACCGAGCTGCCCGAGGAGCACATCGACTCCTTCGCGCCGCTCTACCTGGAGCTGCTGCGGCGCGCCGACGCCGCCTACCCGGGCGAGCCGATGCCGTACATGTCAGGCTGGCACCAGGCCCCGATCGGGGCCGACCGCGAGTTCGGGCGCCTGCGCCTGGAGCTCGTCTCGATCCGCCGCGGCCCCGGCCGCGTCAAGTTCCTGGCCTCGTCGGAGTCCGTCATGGGCGGCTGGGTCCACGACCTGGGCCCCGAGGCTTCAGCGGCGCTGTTGAAAAATTCGAGTCTCAAGGGAGCACTGTGAAGTACCTCGTCACCGGCGGCGCCGGTTACATCGGTTCGATCGTCGCCACGATGCTGCTCGAAGCGGGCCACGAAGTGGTCGTGCTCGACAACTGCTCGACCGGCTCGGCCGAGCGCGTCCCGGTCGGGGCGATCCTGGTGCGCAAGGACGTCCGCGACGCCCGCGAGGTCATCGACGCCACCTTCGACGGCGTCCTGCACTTCGCGGGCCTCATCGCCGCCGGCGAGTCGATGAGCCGCCCGGAGATCTACTGGGACGCCAACACCACGGGCACCTTCGCGCTGCTCGAGGCCATGCGCGAGGCGAACGTGCGGACCCTCGTGTTCTCCTCCACCGCCGCGGTCTACGGCAACCCGACCGAGGTGCCCATCAAGGAGGAGGCCGTCAAGTCGCCCACCTCCACGTACGGCGCGACGAAGCTCGCCAGCGACATGGCGATCGCCTCCGAGGTCACCGCGTACGGCCTCGCCGCGGTCTCCCTGCGCTACTTCAACGTCGTGGGCGCCTACCAGGACCAGGCCGGGACCTGGCACGGGGAGAACCACGACCCGGAGACGCACATCATCCCGATCGCGTTCGATGCCGCCGCCGGGAAGCGCGAGTCGTTCGGGCTCTTCGGAGACGACTACCCGACCCCGGACGGCACCTGCATCCGCGACTACATCCACGTCGCCGACCTCGCCGACGCGCACCTGCTCGCCCTCCAGGCCGCCGAGGCCGGGCAGCACAAGATCTACAACCTCGGCAACGGCAACGGCTTCTCCAACAAGGAGGTCGTGGCCACCGTCAAGGCCGTCACCGGGAAGGACTTCCCCGTGGTCATCGGGCCCCGCCGCCCCGGCGACCCGGCCGAACTCGTCGCCTCCTCGGAGCGCGCGAAGACCGAACTCGGCTGGAAGCCCAGCCGGGACACCCTCGACCGCATGGTCGACGACGCGTGGAAGTACTACCAGCATGCCCACTCCTGACCTGCACGCCATGGAACTCGCCGAGACCGCCGCGAAGGCGTTCCGCGACGTGTTCGGCGCCGAGCCCGAAGGCCTCTGGGCCTCGCCCGGCCGCGTGAACCTCATCGGCGAGCACACCGATTACAACGAGGGCTTCGTGATGCCCTTCGCGCTGCCGTTCTACGCCGCGGCGGCCGTCGCCAAGGCCGAGACCTGGGAGTTCCACTCCACCTACGGCGGTGGCGACACGGTCCGCACGGCTACCCTTGAAGGCGTCGAGGGCTGGGCCGCGTACCTCGCCGGGGTCGCGTGGGCCCTGAACGAGTCGGGCTACCCGGTCGGGCCGGTGCGCATCGCGATCGAATCGGACGTGCCGCACGGCGCGGGCCTCTCTTCTTCCGCCGCGCTCGAATGCGCGGTGCTCATCGCGCTGGCCGACCTGTACGGGCACGAGATCGACCGGGCCGAGGCCGCGCGCATCGCGCAGAAGGCCGAGAACGAGTACGTCGGCGCGCCCACGGGCGTGCTCGACCAGTCGGCCTCGCTGCTGTGCACCGAAGGGAACGTCATGTTCCTGGACTGCCGGGACTTCTCGCGCGAGCAGGTGCCGTTCGACCTGGCCGCCGAGGGCCTGGTGATGCTCGTGATCGACACGCAGGCCCCGCACCGGCACGTCGACGGCGAGTACGGCGCGCGCCGAGCCGACTGCGAGGAGGCGGCCAGGCGGCTGGGCGTCCCGTTCCTGCGCGACGCGCCGCGCGACGCCAAACTCGACGACGAGCGCCTGAACCGGCGGATGCGCCACATCCTCACCGAGAACGAGCGCGTCCTCGAGACTGCGGCGATCCTCAAGCGCGGCAACGTCTCCGGGATCGGCGACCTGCTCACGGCCTCGCACGTGTCGCTGCGCGACGACTACGAGGTCTCCTCGGTCGAGCTCGACTCGGCCGTGGACGCCGCGCTCGGCGCGGGCGCGCTGGGCGCGCGCATGACCGGCGGCGGGTTCGGCGGCAGCGCCATCGCGCTCGTCGAGTCGGCCGCGGCCCCGAAGGTGGAGGCCGCCGTGCTCGAGGCCGCCGCGAAGCAGGGCCTGCCCGTGCCGCGGGTCTTCGTCGCCCGCGCCGCCGCGGGAGCGCACCGGGTCATCTGACCGTCCGCCCGTCTGCTGCCGTTCGCGGCAGCAGACGGGCTTGCGTACAACTTGTACGAGACGTACCATTGGTACATGACTGACGCGGCAAATGAGATTCAGGTGAGCGAGCTGCGCTCGCACCTGGCCGATGTGCTCAATGAGGCCGCCTCTGCGGGGGTTCGGACCTATGTCACGCGGGCAGGGAAGCGGATCGCGGCCATCGTGCCCGCCGACGAAGCCGACATGCTCGAGGCCGCCGAGGACGCCTACCTGATGCAGCTCGCCGATCAGGCCGAAGCCAACCAGGGCGACCAGGCCTACAAGCCGCTGTCGCAAGTGCTGGCTGAGTACGCCGATGAGTTCGGCGAGCAAGCCGCGTGAGCGAAGAGCGGTATCGCCTGGTCATCTCCGAAGCCGCCGACAAGCAGCTGCAGCAGCTGGACAAACCGGTGCGGCGCCGGATCATCCTGGCCCTCGCGAAGTTGGAGGACGACCCCCGGCCCGATGGCGTGAAGAAGCTCAAGGGCAGCGCCGATCGCTGGCGCATCCGCGTCGGCGACTGGCGGATCGTCTACCGGATCGAGGACGGAGAACTGCTGGTGCTGGTGATCGCGGTCGGCCACCGCAGCAAGGTCTACCGCGGCGCCTGATCGGCGTGGGCGCGCTGCCGTGGCCCGGGCTCCGGATCGGCCGCTCGCCCGATCCCGCTCCTCTGCAATACTCCTGAGCATGGAATTCGTCCACTTGCTGCTGCGCTACCTCCACCTGCTCGGGTTCGCGGCCGTCTTCGGCGGCTGGCTCGTCTCCTTCCTCTCCAAGCGGTTCAACTTCAATACGGCGATGCTCTACGGCATCGCGACCCAGCTCGCCACCGGTGTCGTCCTGTACGGGATCGCCTCCGCGGACGGCGACGCGAACCACGCCAAACTCGGCGTGAAGTTCCTGCTCGCGCTGATGCTGGGCGTCATGATCGCGATTCCGGTGTGGAAGAAGCGTGAGAAGGTCGCCGCGGGGCACTTCTACGCGACCGGCGCGCTCATCGCGGTGACCGCCGGTGTGGCCGTTTTCTGGACCTGAGGGCTCCCGGTCCAAGGGGCCGAATTGTGACCCTGTGCGGGCCCGCGAGCTGCAATCGCGCCGTAGTGCGGGTGAAACACCTGTTCACCGCTGGTCTCAGTCATAGGATGTTTCGGTAACGAAATCATCAAGGTCGGTGTCAAAGGCCACCGACTGCGGCCATGATGGTGCGGGTATCGACTTACCCCTTGGATCGTCAAAGGAGACCGAGATGGCTGTCAAGCCGTTCAAGCTGGCCGTGGCGGGTCTTTCCGCCGTCGGCCTCGCCGCCCTTGCCGCTTGCGGCCAGGCCCCGTCCGAGAACGGCGGCGACGACAACGCCGACGCTTCGTTCCTCGCGTGCATGGTCACCGACTCCGGTGGCGTGGACGACAAGTCCTTCAACGAGTCCTCCTGGGCCGGCATGGAAGCCGCCGCCGAGGAGAACGACGACATCGAGGTCAAGGTCAAGGAGTCCAGCTCCGAGACCGACTACGACCCGAACCTGCAGGCCACGGTCGACGACGGCTGCAACTTCGTCGTGGGCGTCGGCGGTCTCATGACCGAGAACGTGGACAAGATCGCCACCGCGAACCCGGACACCGCGTTCGCCACGGTCGACGGCTTCTCCGAGGTCGCGAACGTCTACTCGATCCAGTTCGACACCGCCCAGTCCGCCTTCCTCGCCGGTTACGTCGCCGCGTCGCAGTCCAAGACGGGCACGGTCGCCACCTGGGGCGGCATCCAGATCCCGCCGGTGACCATCTTCATGGACGGCTTCGCCGAGGGCATCGCCAAGCACAACGAGGACAAGGGCACCGACGTGCAGCTCCTGGGCTGGGACGTCGAGGCCCAGACCGGCACCTTCATCAACGGCTTCGAAGACGCCGCCGCCGGCAAGAGCACTTCGGACACCTTCATCACGCAGGGCGCCGACATCCTCTTCCCGGTCGCCGGCCCCGCCGGCATCGGCGCGCTGACCGCCGCCGCCGAGAACGACGCGGTCTCCGCGATCTGGGTCGACACCGACGGCTACGAGTCCACCGAGTACGGCGCCGAGATCATCACCTCGGCCGAGAAGGGCCTGGAGACCGCCGTCAAGGACGCCGTGCTCGCCGCTTACGACGCCGCCAACGGCGGGGACGCCATCTCCGGCTCCTACGTGGGCACGCTCGCCAACGACGGCGTCTCCATCGCGCCGTTCCACGACTTCGACGCGGCCGTCTCGGACGAGACCAAGGCCGAGCTCGACGCGCTGACCCAGCAGATCATCGACGGCTCGCTCGTCGTCGAGTCGCCGGCCAGCCCTGCCGCCCAGTAGCCGGACGGATCGAAGCAAAAGGACACGCACTTGCGACTCGAACTGAAGGGCCTGACGAAGAAGTTCGGCTCGTTCACCGCTGACGACGACATCGACCTCGTGGTCGAGCCCGGCCAGATCCACGCCATCCTCGGCGAGAACGGCGCGGGCAAGTCGACGCTCATGAACATGCTCTACGGGATCCTGACGCCCACCAGCGGCGAGATCCTCATCGACGGGGAGCCGGTCTCCTTCTCAGGTCCGGGCGACGCCATCGCCGCCGGGATCGGGATGGTGCACCAGCACTTCAAGCTCGTCGGTCCCTTCAGCGTCGCTGACAATGTGCAGCTGGGCCGGGAGCACGCCACTGCTGGCGTGCTCTCGGCCAAGGCCGCCCGCAAGGCCGTGCTCGACGTGTCCGAGGAGTACGGCCTCAAGCTCGACCCCGACGCGATCTGCGAGGACCTGCCCGTGGGCGTCCAGCAGCGCGTCGAGATCGTCAAGGCCCTCTCCGGGCCGAAGACGCAACTGCTCATCCTCGACGAGCCGACCGCGGTGCTCACGCCCGCGGAGATCACCGAGCTCCTGCAGATCATGCGGAACCTCGCCGCCGCCGGCACGTCGATCCTGTTCATCTCCCACAAGCTCAAAGAGGTCCAGGCCGTCGCCGACACCATCACGGTGATCCGGCGCGGCAAAGTGGTCGCCGAGCTGGAACCGGCCGCCTCGGAGGCCGAGATGGCCTCCGCGATGGTCGGCCGGGCCGTCACCCTCCAGGTCGACAAGACCCCGGCCGTGCCGGGCGAGGCGCGCCTGGAGGTCAAGGACCTCACCGTCGTCTCCGACGCGG
This sequence comes from Glycomyces sp. NPDC021274, assembly GCF_040641195.1. NCBI lineage: Bacteria > Bacillati > Actinomycetota > Actinomycetes > Glycomycetales > Glycomycetaceae > Glycomyces > Glycomyces sp. NPDC021274. Next base: position 339,281 of record NZ_JBFADC010000005.1, read on the forward strand.
GGGTGAAAGTGGTCGACGGACTCGACCTCACCGTCCACTCCGGAGAGATCGTGGGCCTCGCGGGCGTGGAGGGCAACGGCCAGACCGAACTGGCCCGCTCGATCCTCGGCCTCATCAGGCCCGACTCGGGCCACATCGCGATCGACGGCAAGGACGTGCACGGCACGGGCCCGGCCGCCCGCATCGCCGGCGGCCTCGGCTACATCCCCGAGGACCGCGGCCGCGACGGCGTCATCAGCGAGTTCTCGGTCGCCGAGAACCTCGTGCTCAACCAGTACCGCGACGCCCCGTTCAGCAGGCGCGGCGCCGTGAACGCAGGCGCGGTGCGCAAGCAGGCCGAGAACTCGATCGCGGAGTTCGACATCCGCACCCAGTCCCCGGAGGAGCCCGTCTCGGCGCTCTCGGGCGGCAACGCGCAGAAGGTCATCATCGCCCGCGAGTTCTCCCGGCCCCGCCGGTTCCTCGTCGCGGCGCAGCCGACCCGCGGTGTGGACGTCGGCGCGACCGAGTTCATCCACTCCCGGCTCGTCGCCGAGCGCGACACCGGCACCGGGGTCCTGCTCATCTCGTCCGAACTCGACGAGATCTACGCCCTCGCCGACCGCATCGCCGTGATCTACAACGGCCGCATCGTCGGCGAGGTCGCCCCCGACACGCCCCGCGAGGTGATCGGCCGCCTCATGGTCGGCGCCGACATCGCCCCCGCGGGCGAACCCGCAACGGCGAGCAGTGAAGACCAGAACGCAGACGCGGACGACGCGACCGCGAACGACGAGGAAGCCAACGGAGGTGACCGATGAGCACGGATACGAAAGCCCCGGCCGCAGACCAGCCTGAGGCGGGCGAGACCCCCGAGGAGAAGCCGGGCTTCATGCGGCTCTTCGGCCGCTACCTGACCGAGGCCAACTCGGTCATGGTCACCATCTACTCGCTCCTCCTGGCGTTCCTCATCGGCGCGATCCTCCTCATCGTCTCCGACGAGTACGTGCGCTCCACCTACACGTACTTCTTCGCCCGCCCCCAGGACGCCCTCTCCGCCTCCTGGTACCTCGTGCGCGACTCCTACATCGCGCTGTTCGAGGGCGCGATCCTCAACCTCAACACCCTCGACCGGTTCGCGGCCGGCACCGCCGAGTTCGGCGACCTGCTCCGCCCCCTGTCCGAGACCCTCACCTACGCGACCCCGCTGATCTTCACCGGCCTCGCCGTGGGCCTGGCGTTCCGCGCCGGCCTGTTCAACATCGGCGCCCAGGGCCAGATGATCTTCGGCATGCTCGGCGCGCTCATCGTCGGCTTCGCCCTGGACCTCCCGCCCGTGCTCCACCTGCCGCTGGCCGTCATCGCGGGCGCGCTCGCGGGCGCCGCGTTCGGCGCAGTGCCCGGCGTCCTCAAGGCCACGACCGGCGCGCACGAGGTCATCTCCTCGATCATGCTGAACAACATCGCGGCGCTGTTCCTGGTGTGGGCCATCGGCACCGACTTCCTCCACTCGGAGACGAAGCCGGACCTCATCACCAAGCCGGTGGACGAGTCGGCGATCATGCCGAGGCTCCTCTCCGGGCTCGGCGAGAGCCTGCGCGTCAACTGGGCGCTCATGGTCGGCATCGCCGCCGCGGTCTTCACCTGGTGGCTGCTCTCGCGGTCCACGTTCGGGTTCCGCATCCGCGCGGTCGGCTTCAACGAGCACGCCTCCGCGACCGCGGGTATGCGCATCGGCTCGACGTACACGACCACGATGGCAGTCGCGGGCGGGCTCGCGGGCCTCGCGGGCGCGGCCCTCTCCCTGGGCGTCGGCTCCTCGGGCATCACCACGAACACGGCCCTGGAGTACGGCTTCGACGGCATCACCGTCGCCCTCCTCGGCCGCGCCAACCCCGGCGGCATCGTCGCCGCGGCGCTCCTGTTCGGCGCGCTGAAGGCCGGAGCCCTGTCGGCCCAGCCCGATGTGCCCGTTGACATCTCGACGCTGCTGCAGGCGATCATCGTGCTCTTCATCGCCGCACCCGCACTGGTCAAGGCGATCCTGCATCTGCGCACGCCGCGCGGCGGCCTGGTCACCCTCGAAGCGAAAGGCTGGTGAGCCCCATGGCAGTGGACACCATGACCGCCTCACCCGCGCACATCGACGAGAGCGCCCCGGTCAAGTACGCCAAGGCCGGCGGCATCCTCGCCGCGCTCGGCCTGCTGCTCATCGTCATCGCCTTCGCGGTGATCGCCGGCGGCGACACGACCACGATCAGCTTCGACCGCACCCTCACCGACGTCGAGTGGGCCCTGCCCACCACGGCCTGCGTGGCCGTCCTCGGCGCGATCACGGCCGCGGCGGGCGCCTGGATGCTCATCGGGATCCCCAAGCGCCGCTTGAAGCTCGTCTCCGGGATCGCGGTGGCCGCGTTCGTGCTCGGCCTGCTGTTCTGGGCGTACTCGCAGCCGGGCACGCTCTTCCGCGCCGAGTCGATCCTCGCCGGGGCGCTGTTCCTCTCGCTCCCTTACCTGTTCGGTGCGCTCTCGGGCGTGATCTGCGAACGCTCGGGCGTCATCAACATCGGCATCGAGGGCCAGTTCCTCATGGGCGCCTTCACCGGCGTCCTGGTCGCGAACATCACCGGGAACGTCTACGCCGGCATGGTCGGCGCGATGCTCGCAGGCCTCCTCTCGACCATGCTCCTGGCCCTGCTCGCCACGAAGTACCAGGTCAACCAGGTCGTCGTGGGCGTCATCCTCAACCTGCTGGCGCTGGGCTTCACCAGCTTCATGTTCGACCAGCTGAAGAAGGCCGAGGGCCTCAACAGCGCGTTCACGGTGCCGACGATCACCTGGGGTCCCCTCGCCGACATCCCGGTGATCGGCCCGGTCCTCTTCCAGCAGAAGATCTTCGTCTACATCGGACTCGTCCTGGTGTTCGTGGTGTGGTTCCTGCTCTACCGCACCCGCTGGGGCCTGCGCACCCGCGCGGTCGGCGAGCACCCCGCCGCCGCGGACTCCATGGGCGTCAACGTGAACCGACTCCGGTACTGGAACGTCACCCTCGCCGGCCTCATCGCCGGCTTCGGCGGCGCCTGGTTCACCATCGCGAACTCCCTGGCGTTCAGCAAGAACATGACGGCCGGTCTCGGCTTCGTGGCGCTCGCGGTCATGATCGTGGGCCGCTGGAACCCGCTCGGCGTGCTCGCCGGCGCGCTCATCTTCGGCTTCACCACCCAGGTCGCCCGCGACCTGGACGCCGCGGGCGGCGCCCTGGTGCCCGGCGAGTTCCTGCAGATGCTCCCGTACGCGGTCACGCTCGTGGTCGTCGCCGGGCTCATCGGCAAGGCCAAGGCCCCTGCGGCCGACGGCGTTCCGTACAACCCGGGGGACAAGTAGCCATGGGCGCAGCGATGGCCGAAATCGACTGGGACGCCTTGCGCGACAAGGCACGCGAGGCCATGCGCCACGCCTACGCGCCGTACTCGAAGTTCCCGGTGGGCGTCGCCGGCCTCGTCGACGACGGCCGGATCGTCTCCGGCTGCAACGTCGAGAACGCCTCGTTCGGCCTGACCCTCTGCGCCGAATGCGGCATGGTCTCCGAACTCGCGCGCACCGGCGGCGGGCGACTGGTCGCGATCGCATGCGTCGACCGCGCAGGGGAACCCCTCACCCCCTGCGGCCGGTGCCGCCAGCTCCTCTACGAGCACGGCGGCGCCGAGTGCCTGGTGGACGACACGCCGGAGCCGACGACCGTGGGGGCCCTGCTCCCGGGCGCGTTCGGCCCCGACTACCTGTAGGGCGGGGGCAGGTCAGGTGACCTGCCCTCGCGCTCTCGGTCATCGAATTCCATTGTCTGTGAGGGAAACCCAAATGATCACCGCTGTAGACGTCATCCGCACCAAGCGCGACGGCGGCGAACTCTCGACCGCCCAGATCGACTGGGTCATCGACGCCTACACCAAGGGCGCGGTCGCCGACGAGCAGATGTCCGCCCTCGCCATGGCGATCTTCCTCAATGGAGCGAAGCCGCGCGAGATCGCCGACTGGACGGCCGCGATGATCCGCTCCGGCATCACCCTCGACCTCTCCTCCGTGGGCAAGCCGTGCGTCGACAAGCACTCCACCGGCGGTGTGGGCGACAAGATCACGCTCCCGCTGGCACCGCTCGTCGCCGTCTTCGACGTCGCGGTCCCGCAGCTCTCGGGCCGCGGACTCGGCCACACCGGCGGCACGCTCGACAAGCTCGAGTCCATCCCCGGCTTCCAGGTCGACATGACCGAGGCCCAGGTGCTCGAGCAGCTCAAGGACATCGGCGCGGTCATCTGCGCCGCCACGGGCGACCTCGCCCCCGCGGACAAGAAGCTGTACGCGCTGCGCGACATCACCTCCACTGTGGAGGCCATCCCGCTCATCGCCTCCTCGATCATGTGCAAGAAGATCGCCGAGGGCGCGGACGCGATCGTCCTCGACGTCAAGGTCGGCTCCGGCGCCTTCATGAAGGACTTCGCGCAGGCCCGCGAACTCGCCGAGACCATGGTCCGCCTCGGCAAGGACCACGACGTGGACACCCGCGCGCTCCTCACGGACATGTCGATCCCCTTGGGCCGCACGGCGGGCAACGCGCTCGAAGTGCGCGAGTCGGTCGAGGTCCTGGCCGGTGGCGGCCCTGCGGACGTCGTCGAGCTCACGGTCGCTCTCGCCAAGGAAATGCTCGCCGCGGCAGGCCAGCCCGACGCCGACCCGGCCGCCGCACTCAACGACGGCCGCGCGATGGACAAGTGGCGCAAGATGATCGCCGCCCAGGGCGGACAGGTCGACGCCCCGCTCCCGATCGCGCGCGAGTTCGAGGAGATCAAGGCCGACGCTGACGGCTTCGTCTCGGAGATGGACGCCTACGCCGTGGGCGTCGCCGCCTGGCGCCTGGGCGCGGGCCGCGAACGCCAGGGCCAACCGGTCCAGTTCGGCGCGGGCATCGAGATCCTGAAGACCGTCGGCGAGCCGGTCCAGAAGGGCGACACCGTCTTCCGCCTCCACACCGACACCCCCGAACGCTTCACGGGTGCCAAGGAATCCCTCGAAGGCCAGTGGAAGGTCGGGGCGGAACCCGCCAAGCGCGGCCCGATCATCCTCGACCGCGTCGTCTAGACGCGGTCCCCGGCTTCACCGCCGGACAATAGGGCAAGACTTAGGGCGGCAACGCGAAGGCGTTGCCGCCCTTGGTGTTATAGGTCTTCCCAACCGGGGTTCGGGCCGGCGAATGATCTCCGACGTTGCCGTCGCCGAGTACGCTCGGCGGCATAAAGTATCCCCGGACAATCAGGTGCAAAGCTGCGTTCTGGGGTGCTGTCTTGGGTTGCGCCATCGCCGGCAGCCTCTTGCTCACTTTGGTCGTTATCGTGATCGTCTATCGAGACGGCGCCGATGCCGAGAGCCGCAGGGAGGCTCCGGCGTACATCGGATTCTTCGCGATTTTCACGATCGCAACGGCTGCAGCCCTTCCGTGCAAGATCATCGTGGACCGAGACGAGGTCACGTTCATCCGCCGGTTCGGGCGGCGCCAAACGTTTCGGTGGGACCAGATCTGGGGCTTCGAGGCCGTCCACGATAAGAGCACGTCCTAGGGCGAGGTCATCGGTATGGACGGTCGGCGATTCCGGCCCGCTGCGCTCATGTGCTTCACGTTCGGGATCGATCAGCCCGACACGCTCAACTACACCTGCTACCTGCTCAACTACGAGCTCTATTTGCGGCGGTCGAACGCTCTCCGCCGGTGAGAAGCGCTTGGGGCCCAGCCTCTCTCGGGGAATCTCCGCGATCGCGGGGTTGCGAGCCTTAGCCTGGTGGCATGGAGATGCCACGACTCACTTTGAACGCCATCACCATCGGTGCGCCCGATCCGCTCGCTCTCGCCGACTTCTACGGGCGGCTCCTCGGTCGGACGGTGACCACCAAATCCGGACCCGCGCCAGGCGAGCCGCCCGAGGCCGGGTTCGCCAAGATCGCCTCGAACGGGCACGACCTCGAGTTGAACTTCGAGTATGAGCGCCGCTGGAGGACGCCCGTCTGGCCCGCCGAACCGGACCGGCCGTTCGCGACGCAGCACCTCGACATCCAGGTCGACGACCTTGACGACGCAGTCGCACACGCCGTCGCCCAATGCGCCACCCTCGCCGAGACCCAACCCCAATCCGACGTCCGCGTCCTCTTCGACCCGGCCGGCCACCCCTTCTGCCTGTACCTCTAGGGCAGCGTTTCAAGGCCGATGGCTGCTTGTGCGAACGTGGATCGGGGGGCTCGCTCGGTGTTCGGCACCCGTCGTGTGATGCTGGGGCAATGACCGATCGACGCAAGGTTGCCATTGTCCGCTGGCCAGGTCAGGGCCCTTCCGTGGATCGGTTGGCCGAGTTGCTGGCGGCCTACCATCTGCGGACGGAGGCAGAGAAGGGTGAGGCCGTTGTCGATGTGGACGGGTTGCCGGACCGCTACAGGGCAGAAGTCCTGGACCCGCGGGCCGTGTTCGCCGACGATGTGGTGCTGATGGCCCTGAGCGGTGACACAGCCGTGGGCTGCTTGGTGGTGACCGCCCCCGTCGGCGGCCGGTCAGAGGTCAAGAGGCTCTGGACAGACCCGGCATTCCGGAGCCGTGGCATCGCGTCCGGCCTGGTCAACGCCGCGCTTGCGCATGCCGCGGAGAGCGGCGCCAGCACGGTGCGGCTGTCGGTATGGCAGTGGCGGGCAGGTGCCATCGCCCTGTACGAGCGGCTCGGTTTCACCGTCGCCGAATCGTGGGAGGAACGGGATCAACTGGTGTGCATGGAGCGTGCCGTCTGAAGTCGTCGACGAGTGCCCTTCCACTTCGGATAGAGGAGCGCGCCCGGGGCGGCGATCTGTATGCGTCCCAGACAGCATCGGACATCGGCAGCGGAGCAGGAGCCACCGGGACGTGCTCCCGAGGTTTTTGACAGGCTCCGCGATCCCGTACAGTGCCAAGTCGTCCATGGATTGGGGTTTTGACGTGCGCGCAGTGCTTCTGGGTGGGACCGGCGCCATCGGCGGGGCGACAGCGATGCTGCTGTCCGAGGCGGGATGGGACGTCGAGGTGACCGGACGCGACCGGTCCCGAATGCCCGAGGCGATGGATGAGGCGGGTGTCCGTTTCCACCAACTCGAACGAAGCGACACCCGCGGTGTGCAACGCCTCGTCGGCGACGGCGCCGACTTGCTGGTCGACCTCGTGGCCTACACCGCCGAGGACGTGCGGGCCCTCCTTCCGGCCATGTCCTCCGTGCAAAGCCTGGTATTGATATCGGGCCGAGCCGTCTACGTTGACGACGCCGGCCGCCACCTCAACGGCGACGAACCGCCGCAGTTTCGCCATCCGGTCAGCGAAGCGGCACCGACCCTGCCGCCCGCCCCGGACGGCACGGATCCGTTCACCCGCGAAGGCTACGGCCCCTGCAAGGCCGCAGCCGAGCAGACGGCCCTCGCATCGGGCCTCCCGGTCACCGTCATCAGACCCTCGAAAGTGCACGGGCGGTGGGCGCGCAACGCGCGCACCGAGAGCATCATCGACCGGATGCTCAGCGGCGACCAGCGCATCGAGCTCGCGCACGCGGACACCATCGATCACCTCACCGCGGCCAAGAATGCTGCGGCCCTGATCAAGACCGTCGCAACCCGTCCGGGCCGCCGCATCTTGAACGCCGCAGATCCCGACACTCCGACCGCCGAGGAGATCGTGGGCGCCATAGCCACCGAACTCTCCTGGGACGGACGGATCGAGCCCGTCCCAGGCGGCTCCGAGCGGGGGCGACACCCGTGGCAGACCCCGATGGTGCTGGATACGACCGCCGCGCTCGAGCTCGGGTACGAGCCGGTCGGGAACGGCATCGATCTCATCACCGAAGAAATCCGCTGGCTGCTGTCCAGGAGATCCGACCGGTAAGGCATCCGCTCGCGAGTGCAGCGCTTCGACCCACGGCCTAGATGTCACCAGGACTGTCGGCGAACTCCGGCTTCGGCGACCGCGAGGAGGGCGCGCGTCCGGTACTCGCCCGGTGCCATCGACAGTGCCAAGTGCTCGGCGCGCGCCGGCGCGGACCTGCAGAACTCTTCCACGAGCGCGGCCTGGGTCCGCAGGAGCTCCCAGTTCTCGCTGATCATCGAAGCGAACTGCTGGGCGCGGCGAGGATCATTGGGCGCCATGGCCTTGGCCGCGTTTCCAAGATCCGCATCGCGCGCGCTCCACTGATCTGGCAGCGTCTCCGCAATCCGCTCCGCCCGCTTGGGTGCGATCAACGCCAATCCGATCATGACCTCGGCCAGTAGCGAAGTCCGGTCGTCGGGATCGTCGTCGGGGTTCGCCGACGCGCAGGCTTCAGCTCGTGCGAGCAGCTTGGATATCTGCAGGGTTGCTGAACCGATCTCGATGTACACCGTTGCGATTTTGGATAGCATCGCACCTTTGCGGCAGTCATCCTTCATCGAGTTGGCCGTCGTTTCCGCCAGCCTGAGCAGTTGCTCGGCCTGGTACGGATTCTGACCGACGAGAGCCCGGCCTGCTGCGCACAGGGCGGTGATCCTCGCATAGCCGCAATCATCGTTGTCCGGAATGCGACGGGCTAGCGCGCCGGCGCGTTCGGGCTCGCTTGCCACGATCTTCTGCACGATTGTCAGTAGCGCATGACCGCGACGGGCCTGGTCTTCGATGTCGAACGCGAGCTCTGCGGCTCGATCCGGCTCGGTCTCGGCCAAGGATGCGGCGGCGCTCTCGATGACCAAGTTCTTGAAGGGCGAATCTGGGAACGGCGCTATCAGTTGCATCGCCCGATCGGGATCGATTTTGGCGACCCCCTCATAGACGGCGGCCACCGGAGTACCGAGTCCGTCGCCATCATTGAACACATCGGCGAGCATCGAGATCCGATCAGGGAACGCGGCGGTGACCACTGCGGCGACCTTCGCGATCGCAGCCGGCCGGCGGCCATCGGTTCCCGGTATCGACTTCAGCAGTCGCACCGCGTGCTCGGGGTCGACCGCCGCGAATGCCTCAGCGAGGGTGCCGAGCTCCTGGGCCTGCTCGGACTCGTCGATGATCGACAGGACCAATCGCTCAGCCGCAGTGGCGATGTGCCGAGCCGCGCTCGCATCGACGGCGGCGGCCTCCTTCGCGAGTCTGATCAGGTTCCGGCGCATGCGATCCTCGTCGGGGTCGAGCCGTAGAAGGCGACCAGCGGCCACCGGTGCGGAGGCGACCAGCGCTTCTGCGGCCGAAGAGACCTGCCACCACTCGTTGTCCGACACCCGATCGGCGGCGCGCTCCATCATGGTGACCAGATGGTCGGCGGTGGTCGGCGTGGGACCGGGCGATGCCCCCACCAGGCCGATCAGAGCGTCGAAGAACTCGATCCAGTCATCCTGGGACCTGCAGCGACGTTCGGCGACCTCAAAGAGCCGATGGCCGGTCGCCGGATCGACGCCGAGCATGGCGGCGCCGCCCATGGTGATGTCGGCGATCGGCAGCAGCTTGAACGCGGGTTCCGGCAGGAAGTGATCTCCCGATCTGAAGAAGTCCTGTGCGGCAACGGGGTCGAACAGTGCCAACTTCAGCGCCGCATCGGCCTGACTCTGCGCTCTCACAACCGGATCCCGCTCTTGCGAGAGGCAGGACTTCAGCGCGAGGTCAAATTCGGCCCAGATCTCCCGATCGGCAGAATTGAGTCCTTTCGCGACTCGGACGAGCGCGGCAACGCTTTCTGGAGGTTCAGCTACGTCGAGGTAAGACCGGATCTCCAGGATGCGGACGATAAGCCGCGCTACCCGCTTGCCGGATTGCAGCGCGCACGAGTCGAACGCGTCCCAGAGGACCCGCTGTGCCAGCTCCTGCTCAGATTCGGGGAGCACGGAGGCGATTGCAAGATGAGCGCCGGTGCGTTCCGGGCTACCGAGGTAGAAGTCTCGAGCGAATTCGATCGCCTGGATGGGGTTCAGCTTCGCGAGCCCGGTGAGGAGGGCCTCGGCGACCGCCTGCCGTTCAGGGCCGTTGCCGAGCCGCTTCAACACTGCTATGGGCCATCGCACATCGAATCGGGCAGCCTCTTCTGCGACCTCCTGCAAAGCTCTGCTCGCCTGGCCGCGATCCTTCTCGGACAGGGCGGATGTCGCCGCTTCATTGAGCAGAGTCCACAGATGGGTCCGAGGTTCAGGGAGGGCCGGCACGATCGGTCCCGACCGCGAACGTCCGAGTTCGGGCGTTCTCTGGTCGGGTATCGGTGCAGACTGCGCGGCAACGGTATCGGTCGTGACCGGGGCGATGTCAACCTGAGATGGCGCAGAAGGGGTCTTGCGGGGGGACCGATTGGCGAGTGCTATCGAGCCTTCGCCGTCGAAGTAGAACTGGGGGCGGGAGTTGCCGGCCGGGCTGAGTTCGGTTTCCACGTAGTCGTAGAGGTCTTGGGTGGTGAGTCGGCCGTCGGCCCGTGCGAAGCGCAGGCCGGTGACCAGGGCGCTGGTGAACGGGCTTGTGCCTCCCGGGCCGAACGCGTCCAAGGCGAGTTCGTTGGCGCTGGCGCTGGTGATGACACAACGGCCTTTGCCGGTGGCCTTGACCTTGAGTTCGCCTCCTCGGAAGGCGCCGCTGTGGCAGCAGTCGAGGATTGTGACGGCAGCGTTCGCCGGAGATTCCTTGATCAGCTCCTCGATGTGCTCCTTGTACTGCAATGCAGTCACCCGCAGTGAGTCCATCCGGGTGTCATTGGTGCACAGGTGGAGTCGGCCCTGAATATCGAGCTTGCCGTGACCGCTGTAGTAGAGGAAGAGGACGTCGTCCGGCGTCGCATCTGTGACGAAAAAGCGGTACAGCTCCTCGCGCAGACTCTGCAAGCTGCGGTCGATGAGCGTTTCGATCTCCTCGACGGCGAACAGGCCCGACTCGGGGTCGGCCAGGGCATCGCAGAGGGCGTCGACGTCGGCTCGCGGGCCGTGCAGTTTGGGGAGGCCTTGCGGGTCTCGCCTGAATACGGCGTTGCCGATGAGGAGGGCACGGTAACGGTGTTCAGGCATCAGCCGCGCTCGATCATGCGGCCGATGGATTCGCTCATGGCAGTGAGCGACTGCTGGTCGATGTTCTCACCTGTCAGGGTGAACCGTCGTTCCTTGCCGTCTTCGTCGGTCCAGGTGGCGGTGATCGTGCGGGTCTTGTCGCGGCCGAGCCAGGCGCGGAAGACCTGCACGGCGGAGAGGAGGGCTCCCGAGGTACCTAGCGCGAGGATGATCTCCACGACGCCGCCCTTGGTGCCTGATACCGGCATGGACTGCGTTGCGACCCTTCCGGTCTCGCGATGCAGTTCGGCGTGGAGAGCGGCGACCTCGCGTCGCCATTGGGGGCTGTCGGGGGCGTATTTGGCGGTCTCCGTGGAGATCGCGACTTCGACGGTCGAGGACATGGCCACCTCTCAGACGAGTGTCGCTCAATGATATTTGGCGGGTGCACAGTGTGTGGGTCCGCATACGAGGCCGACTATCGAAGCGCCGGAGGGCAGGTGGCTTGTGCGCCGGGTTGGGATGAAATCTTCCCCGGATGAAGTTTTGTTTCACTGGGGGACTTCTCAGCGAAAGGTTTCTTCGATATGGTTCCGTGACACGACCGTTGTCGCGTCGATCACACCCCTCGGTGCGTACCCCTGGAAGGGACCGAACAGATGACCTCCCTGACCTCCCAACCGTCCGGAACACCCCACCCCCGCTCCCGCCGCTGGCTCCTTCGCCGCGCCATCATGGCCGCCGGCGGCATCGGCGCCGCCACCGTTCCTGCCGTTCTCAGCGGGAACGCCGCCCAGGCCGCCACCGCCGTCGACATGGAACTCGTGCTCGTCGCCGCCATGGTCGACCCGCCGAAGTCCGGCACCGGGACCACGCTCACAGCCGGACCGCACGTCAGGGTCGTGGAGCAGGCACTCGACGCCAAGAACTTCCTCGCCGCGGGCTCGGTGGACGGCCACTACGGCACCACCACCATCAGCGCCTACTCCGCCTGGCAGAAGTCCTTGGGCTACACCGGACTCGACGCCAACGGCATCCCCGGCCCGACCTCGCTCACCAAGCTCGGGTCCGACACCGGCCTGTTCACCGTGACCCGCGCGATCAACGTCGGGTCGAGCACGGACTCGTACGGCGGCAGGCGGGTCAACACCCGCACCAAGAACATGCTCGTTGCCGCCGACGCCATGCTCTCCTGGAGCATCACGCTCAGCCAGGGCTCGTACACCACCGGGAACCCGAGCTCCGCAGGGACGCATGACGGCGGCGGGGTCGTCGATGTCAATGTCGGTTCGATGACGGCGACGCAGCGCTGGCAGACGGTGAAGGCGATGCGCGACGTCGGTTTCGCGGCCTGGCTGCGCACGCCCGAGCAGGGGTTCAGCTACCACATTCACGCGAATGCGGTGGGCGACACCGACATGTCGGGTCCGGCGCAGCGGCAGGTGCACGACTACTTCTTCGGCAAGAACGGTCTGGCGAGTCACGCCGCTGACAACACGCCGTCGGCATATCGAGGTACCTTCACTTGGTGGGAGAAGTACAAACGCGGTTAGCCGCCCTGAAGCCGAGCCGGTCGGCCGCGCCCCCGTGGGCCGGCCGGCTCTCCTAATTCCGGAACTTCTTCTGGCGAATTCCCAATGCAAGGCAAAGCAAAAGGGCGCCGTCCATTGCGGACGGCGCCCTTCGTTGTGTTCGGGTCAGCTTGCGGCGGTGATGAGTTCGTCGATGAGCTTGCGGACCGCGATCGGCGTGTCCGACCCGGGATGCCAGGTGCAGGCGATGGTCATGGCGGCGACTCTGCCCGTGGCGAGGATGCGCAGGGCCGCGTCCCGGATCTGGTCGGGGGCGGGGCCCGGGGTGACCGGGTACCGCAGGCCGGGGACCGCGTCGGCGTCGATGACGTCCAGGTCGATGTGGAGGTAGATCGGTCCTTCTGGGGCCGTTGCGGTTTCCACGGTGGCGTGGGTGATGGGACTGTCGGCGAGGTAGTCGACCTCGGGTCCGTCGAGGTCGCGGGCGTCGACGAGGGTCACCCGCTCGGGCGGGACCGGGGAGAGGGCGGTGGCCGCGGCGATCGCGGGGTCGCCGTCGCCGAGGAGGGTGCGCAGCACCATGCCGCCGGGGTAGCCGGAGGCGCTGCTGGTGGACGTGTGGAGGTCGCCGTGGGCGTCGAACCAGATGATCGACGGTTCGATGCCCTGGCGCTGGAGTCCCGCGACGACGCCGATGGCGACGGTGCAGTCGGCGGTGACCACGGTGGGGCGGTCGGCGGTGGCTACGGCGTCGCCGACGAGGGCGTAGAGGTCGGCGGCGCGGGCCCAGAAGGTCCCCTCGGGCAGGTCCTTGGTCACGACGCGGTCGGCGACGACCGGGAACTCGTCATCGGGAAGGCGCTCGTCGAGGTGGTACGGCACCAGGAGCACGGTCATCGTCTAGCCTCCAGATCTCGATCGTGATGGCGGGCGTGGCCTGAGTCATTATTACCGGAAAGCGGCCGTCGCCAACAAGTCTCAGTGGACTGTTTCACGACCGGTCGCGGAGGCCGGCCGACTCGCCGGAGAACACGGTGCCGGGGGTGAGCGGAGGGTCGCGCTCGGCGAGGGGACGGGGAAGGATTTGCGCACGGCGAAGGGCCGGAGCGTCGCCGCTCCGGCCCTTGGTCGCTGCGTCCCGGGCTAGGCCAGGAATGCGGTGTTGAGCAGCAGGTTGGGGCTGCCGTTCGGCTCGGTCACGACGTCCGGGAGGGCGCCGCCGGTGAGGGCGGTGGCGACTTCGTCGGGCGTGGCGCCCGGGTTCGACTCGAGGAACAGGGCGGCGACGCCCGCGACGTGCGGGGTGGCCATCGAGGTGCCCGAGATGGTCTTCTCGGCGTCGGTGCCGTCGATCCAGGCGGAGGTGATGCCCACGCCCGGGGCGAGGAGGTCGACGCATTCGCCGAAGTTCGAGAACGAGGCTGCGGCGTCGTCCTTGTCGGTGGCGCCCACGGTGATCGCGCTCGGCTCGGAGCCCGGGGACACGTTGCACGCGTCCTGGCCCTCGTTGCCCGCGGCGATCGCGAAGGTCACGCCGGACTCGACGGCAGCGCTGATGGCGTCGTTGAGGGCCTGGCTGAACGAGCCGCCGAGGCTCATGTTGGCGACGGCCGACTCGCCGGCGTTCGCGGCGACCCAGTCGATGCCGGCGATGATCGCGGCGTACGAGCCGGAGCCCTGGCAGTCGAGGACGCGGACGGGGAGGATCGTGACGTCCTTGGCGACACCGTACGTCGAGCCGCCGACGGTCCCGGCGACGTGCGTGCCGTGGCCGTGGCAGTCGGCCGGGTCCGCGTCGTCGTCGATGAAGTCGTAGCCCTCGCCGATGCGGCCCTCGAACTCCTGGTGCTCGAGGTTCACGCCGGTGTCGAGCACGAACGCCTCGACGCCCGTGCCTGACTGGGTGTACTCATAGGACTGGTCGAGGGGGAGCGCGTCCTGGTCGACGCGGTCGAGGCCCCACGACGGCGGGTCGGCCTGCACCTCTGAGGCGTGGGCCAGCTGGTTCTGCTCGACGTAGGCGACCGCGTCGTCGGCGGCGAGCTCGACCGCTTCGGCCTCGCTCATCTGGGCGACGTAGCCGTCGACGATGCCGAGGGTGTCCTCGACGTCGAGCGTGACGCCGAGGTCGTCGGCGAGCGCGTCCAGTCCGCCTGCGGTCTTGGCGCCCTGGTCTTCCATGACGACGATGTACTCGCCGGCGATCGCGTCGGGGGAGTCGGCGCCGATGATGTCACTGGCGTCGGGTGCCGGGGCCGCTGCTGCGCCTGCGAATGCGGAGACCGCGATGAGCGATCCTCCGGCCGCGGCGGCCGCGATGCCGATCGCGGCGGCGGCGCGGAGGCGCCGTTTCGTTCCTGCCGTGTACAAGACGGAACTCCTTCTGTTGTGCGGGGCGTCCGCCTGCTTGGGGGCGGCCGACCCGGGGGGAGGGTGGTGCGGACCGGCGGGAGCGGACCGGGCGGGGGCCCGGTCCGCTGCACCCGTCCGGGCCCAGCGGCTCTGCGACGGGCCGTCAGACCCTTTTTGTGAGCCTAAGGTGTAGAACAAACTGTGTAAACCCCCCGAATGCCATGAAGCGATCACTGAATGAGCAAATCCAGCCTTTGGTCTAAAAGGGATAAACAGAGCGAGGCCTTGCGCTCACAGAGCGCAAGGCCTCGCGGGTCTATCGACGGGTTATAGGGTGTACAGGAGCCGGTTCGGGCTGCCGGTGCCCGCGCCGGTCACCACGCCGGTGGTCGCGTTCCCGGTGATCCACGAGGTCACCGCGGCGGTCGACGCGCCCGGGCTGGCGTCCAGGTACAGCGCGACCGCGCCCGCGACGTGCGGGGAGGCCATCGAGGTGCCCGAGATGGTGCGGGTGGACGTGGTGCCGGTGCGCCACGCCGAGGTGATGCTCGAGCCCGGCGCGAACACGTCGAGGCAGGAGCCGAAGTTGGAGTAGCCGGCCCGCGCGTCCGTGGAGGTGGTCGCGCCGACGGTGATCGCCGCCGGGGCCGAGGCCGGGGAGACGTTGCAGGCGTTCTGGTTCTCGTTGCCGGCCGCGACCACGAAGGTCACGCCCGAGTTCACCGCGGCGGTGACGGCGTTGTTGAGCGCCGCCGAGTAGCCGCCGCCGAGGCTCATGTTCGCCACGGCCGGCTTGATCGCGTTGGCCGCGACCCAGTTGATGCCGTTGACGACACCGGCGGTGGTGCCGGAGCCGGAGTTGTTGAGCACGCGCACGCCGTGGAGCGTGACGTCCTTGGCCACACCGTAGATCGTGCCGCCGACGGTCCCGGCGACATGGGTGCCGTGCCCGTTGCCGTCCTGCGGGGTGGTGTCGTTGGAAACGAAGTCGTAGCCGTTGCCGATGCGCCCGGCGAACTCGTTGTGGGAGGCGTTGATGCCGGTGTCCACGATGTACGCGTGCACGCCTTCACCGGTGTAGTTGTACGTGTAGGTGCCCGAGAGCGGCCGGTTGCGCTGGTCGATCCGGTCGAGGCCCCAGGTCGCGTTCGACTGGGTCGCGCTGATCGAGACGACCGCGTTCTGCTCGACGAAGGCCACGCCGTCCGCGGCGGCGAGCTCCTTCGCCTCGGATTCGCTTGACTCCATGAGGAACGCGTCGACCTCGGGGAACGTCTCGACGACCTCTTCGCCTTCGATGCCCTTGACGGCGGTCGAGACGGAGGTGCCGTCCTCCAGGACGACGAGGTACTCGCCCGCGATGGCGCCCGCGGCGTCCTCGCCGACGATCTGGCCCTGCGCGGGCCCGGCTTCGGCGGCGGTGGCCGTGAAGGAGAGTGCGGTGAAGGCGGCGACGCCGATGGCGGCCGCCGCGACGGATCTGCGTTTGCGTGACATGGACATTGGGTCCCTTCGGGTGGTCCGGGCCGGTCCAGGGCCGGGACGGGATGAGGGTGGTGGGATGCGGTACGGCCGGCGCCGTCGGGGATCGGAGCTCATCGGGAGTGCGGGGCCGCGGTGCGGGCCCTGGCGCGGCCTCCCGGCGGGCGACGGCTCCAGGTCGCCCAGCCGGGTTGCGACGCGACGGGGAGGGCCCGCCCGCGGTCACCCGCTATTCAGTTGTTCGGGGGGGTCACAGCTCGAGGGCCCAGGAGTTGAGCGTCCCGGTGTCGCCGGAGTAGGCGTCGACGATGCGCAGTGTCCAAGTGCCCGTTGCGGTCTCACTGGAGAGGTTCACCGGGTAGGTGGCGATGACGTTGTCGGCCGAGTCCCCGCTCGAGGAGGTCTTGAGCGTGTAGCTCGTGCCGTCGGGGGCGATCAGGTAGATCGCGAGGTCCCCGCGCCAGGTGTGGGTGATGTTCACGGCCACGGTGCTGTTGCTGCGGGCGTTGCCGTCGCAGCTGAGCGCCAGGGTCGAGTTGACGGTGGCGCGGTCGGCGATGCGGGTGGCGGTCGAGTTGGTCGCCTTGCAGTCGCTCGGGTCCGGGTCGGTGCCGCCGCCGGTCCCGGTGTACAGCAGCAGGTTCGGGCTGCCCTGGACGTCCGAGATCTTGTTCTCGCCGGCGTTGCCGGTCACCCAGGAGGCGACGGCGCTGGTGGAGGCGGACGGGTTGAGCCCCAGGTAGACCGCGACGGCTCCGGCGACGTGCGGGGAGGCCATCGAGGTGCCCGAGATGGTGTTGGTGGCGCTGTTGGAGGTGTGCCACGCGGAGGTGATGTTCACGCCCGGCGCGAACACGTCCACACAGGACCCGAAGTTGGAGAAGTAGGCGCGGACGTCGGCGTTGTCGCTGGCGGCCACGGTGATCGCCGCCGGAGCGGAGGCGGGGGAGACGTTGCAGGCGTTCTGGTCCTCGTTGCCGGCCGCGACCGCGAAGGTCACGCCGGAGTTCACGGCCGCGGTGACGGCGTTGTTCAGCGAGGCGGAGTAGCCGCCGCCGAGGCTCATGTTCGCCACGGCCGGCTTGATCGCGTTGGTGGCGACCCAGTTGATGCCGTTGACGACGCCGGCGGTGGTGCCCGAGCCGGCGTTGTCGAGGACGCGCACGCCGTGCAGGGTCACGTTCTTGGCGACGCCGTAGGTCGTGCCGCCCACGGTGCCCGCGACGTGCGTGCCGTGGCCGTTGCCGTCCTGCGGAGTCGAGTCGTTCTGGATGAAGTCGTAGCCGTTGCCCACGCGTCCGGCGAACTCGGTGTGCGAGGCGTTGATGCCGGTGTCCACGATGTACGCGTGCACGCCCGAGCCGGTGCCCAGGTACTCGTAGCTGTTGCTCAGCGGCAGGTTCACCTGGTCGATGCGGTCGAGGCCCCAGGTGGCGGGGGACTGGACGGCGTCGATGGAGACGACCGCGTTCTGCTCGACGAAGGCCACGCCGTCGGCGGCGGCCAGTTCGCGGGCCTCGGATTCGGTGGCGTCGACGAGGACGGTGTCGACCTCGGCGAAGTCGTCGACGACCGATGCGCCGGCGTCAGCGGCGATCTCGTCGGCCTCGCGGTAGGCGGCGGGGTCCATGACGACGAGGTACTCGCCGTCGATGGCGTCGGGAGCGTCGGCGCCGACGATCTGGCCGACCGGATCGGCGTGCGCGGCAAGGCCGCCGAAGGCGACCGAGCCGAGTGCCGCCACGCCCACGAGGGACGCGGCCGCAATGCGGCGAAGGGAAAGTTGCGAGACAGTCATGGGGGTGGAACTCCCTCTCGGTTCAGGCGGTCGATGCGCAAGGGATCAATGGGGGCGCACTGCCGCACAGGGCACGGTTCGGTGGAACCGGTCCCTTTCGGGCTTTCAACCTGAGGTTAGGGAAATCACAATGAATTGTGAAGACCCTGGAAGAGGCCCATAAATCACTGAATGAAGAGTCGGTTACCAGCCGGTATGGGAGCGTTCGGACCCGCTAGAATATTCGGCTCCGTTACGAAACCGCGACGCACCGGAGCCGCCGCCCACTGCGAAGGTGAGCGGCGTGAAGCCAAGCGGCGCAAGGCGATGCGGGCTGGTGCAGCGGCGCGGACTCAGTCCGCGAGCTCCATCCAGCGCTCCTCGATCTCGTCCCGCTCGGTCTCCAAAGAGGTCACCTGATCCTGCAGTTCCCCGAGCTTCGCCGGGTCCGTCGCGTGCTCGGCCATCTCGGCGTAGAGGCCCGCGATCTTCTCCTCGACCTTCGCCAAGCGCCGCTCGAGCTTCGACAGCTCCTTCTGCGTCGCCCGGTCCTCTGCCGCCGACGACGGCGCCTGCCCGACCCCCGGCGCGTTGCTCAGGCCCTTGCCCTTCGCCTGCGGCACAGCGGACTTGTCCGCCCGGCGCTCCAGGTACTCCTCGATCCCGCGCGGCAGGTGACGCAGCTTGCGGTCGCCCAGCAGCGCCCACGTCTCGTCCGCGACCCGCTCGGTGAAGTACCGGTCGTGGCTGACCACGACCATCGTCCCCGCCCAGTCGTCGAGCAGGTCCTCCAGCTGCGTCAGCGTCTCGATGTCCAGGTCGTTCGTCGGCTCGTCGAGGAACAGCACGTTCGGCTCGGCCATGAGCAGCCGCGCCAGCTGCAGGCGGCGCCGCTGCCCGCCCGAGAGGTCGCGCACGAACGTGCGCTGCTTCCCGCCCAGGAAGCCCAGGCGCTCCGCGAGCTGCCCGGCCGACATCTCCTTCTTGCCCAACTGGACCCGCTTCGCGACGTTCTCGATCGCCTCGAGCACGCGCCACGAGCCGTCCAGGTCCTCCATGTGCTGCGTGAGCCACGCCAGCTTCACCGTGCGGCCCACCTTGACGCGGCCCGCCGCCGGCTGCTCGTCGTGCAGCGCGTTCGCGAGCGTGCGCAGCAGCGAGGTCTTGCCCGCCCCGTTCACCCCGAGGAGCCCGACCCGCTTGCCCGGACCCAGGATCCAGTCCAAGTGCTCCAGCAGCGTCTGGTCCCCGGCCTTCACCGTGACGTTCTCCGCCTCGAACACCGTCTTGCCCAGGCGCCCGGTCGCGAAACTCACCAGCTCGGCCGTGTCACGCGGCGGCGGCTCGTTCGCGATCAGCTCGTTGGCCGCATCGACGCGGTACTTCGCCTTCCCCGTGCGCGCCTTGGCGCCCCGGCGCAGCCACGCCAGCTCCTTGCGCATGAGGTTCTGGCGCTTCTCCTCGGCCACGCTCGCCTGGCGCTCGCGCTCGGCGCGGGCCAGGACGTACGCCGTGTACCCGCCGTCGTACTCGAACACGTTGCCGCGCTGCACATCCCAGATGCGGTCGCAGATCTCGTCGAGGAACCACCGGTCGTGCGTGACGACGACGATCGCCGCCCGCATGGAGTTCAGATACGAAGCGAGCCAAGCGATCCCCTCGATGTCGAGGTGGTTCGTGGGCTCGTCGAGGAGCAGCAGGTCCGCGTCCTCGGACATGACCCGGGCGAGGTCGACGCGGCGGCGCTCGCCACCGGAGAGCACCCCGATCCGCGAGTCCAGCCCCTCGGGGAGCACGGGCGCGTCGAGGCCGCCGAACAGGCCGGTGAGGATCTCCCGTACGCGGGGGTCGCGCGCCCACTCGTGGGCGTCGGCGTCACCGAACAGCTGCGAACGCACGGTGGCGTCGTCGCGGAGGCCGTCGGTCTGGCCCAGCACGGCGATGCGGGTCCCGCCGGTGTGCACGACCCGGCCCGAATCCGGGGCGTCGGCGCGGGCGATGAGGCGCAGCAGCGTCGACTTCCCGTCGCCGTTGCGGCCGACGACACCGACGCGCTGGCCTGCGGCGATGCCGAGGGAGACCGCGTCGAGGACCACCTGGTCGGGGTAGGCCTTGGAGACGGTTTCGAGGTTGACGAGATTGGGCGCTGACACGAGGCACAACACTACCCGCGGTATCGAACGGGTGAAGGAGAGCCGGGTCGCGGCAGTGACGGGCCGGATTGTCGGACCCCCGCGCCAGGGTTTGAACCGGGGGCCCGGAATTCCCGCTCCCGACCTCCTTCGCCGTGCCCTCCAACCGTCCCGCCTCCCGCCCCGGCCTCCTTTGCCATGCCCTCCAACCGACCCGCCTCCCGCCCCGGCCTCCTTTGCCGTGCCCTCCAACCGACCCACCCCGCGCTCCGGCCTCATTTGCCATGCCCTCCAGCCGGCCCCGGCTCACGGTCCGGGTCTTGCGAGCGCTTCCACACTTCGCTATGGTGTCGTTGAACAGTCATCATGACGTCATGAACGGATACATATGACACCCCCTAATGTCACGCCGGTGCGCTTCGAGGCCGGCCGGGCCGTGCTCGCCGTCGTGCGGCTCCTTCCGCAGATCAGCCGCCCCCGCACCGCCCTCTTCGCCGCCACCACGGTCCTGGTCGCGGCGCTCCCGCTGGCCATGACCATCGCCACCGGCCTCCTCATCGGCGCCGTCCCCGACGCCGCCGAGGCCGGCCCCGGCTCGCCCGAAGCCCGCTACGCCTACACGCTCCTCGCCGCGGGCGTCACCGCGCTGCTCCTCGGCCGCCTCGTCGACAACGTCCACCGCGCCAACGCCTACAACCTCGGCCGCGAACTCGAACTGCTCCTCCAGGACCGCCTCGTCGCCGCCGTCGCCCGGCCCACCGGGATCGCGCACCTCGAGGACGACAACGTGCTCGCCCTCCTGCGCGTCGCCCGCCAGCTCGGCAGCGACCACATCCGGCCCGAGCGCGCCATCCGCGGCCTCGCGGCCATCGCCCCCGAGTTCCTCGCCGCCGCCGGGGCCTCGATCGTGCTGTGCGTCTTCAACATCTGGATCGGCCTCGCCTGGCTCGTCGCCTGGCCGCTGATCTTCCTCGCCATGCAGAACGAGTACACGCGGGTCGGCAAGACCGCCTACATGCGCTCCACCGAGATGCGCGAGAGCGAGTACATGCGCGACCTCGCCGTCACCGCCGAGCCCGCCAAGGAGATCCGCGTCTGGGGCCTCATGGGCTGGCTCCTCGAACGGTACGACCGCCAGTGGGCTGCGCGGATGGCGTACTCGAGTCGGTTCCTGCGCCTCCGCGCCCGCACCGCAGTCGGCGTCATCGGCGCCCTGCTCGCGCTCACCGCCGCCACCGCGCTGCTGCTCGTGCAGGCCGGGCTCGACGGGGCCGTGGGCTTCGCCGCGCTCTCGGTCTACCTGGTCGCGCTGACCACGATGTTCAACTTCACCGCCTTCGACGACGTGGCCGCGTTCCTCGCGCTCGGTTCGCTCCCGGTCCCGAAAGCCCTCGCCCTCGAATCGGAGCTGGTCGCCGACGCGCCTCCCGTCACCACCGAGCTCCCCGCCGCCGCCCCTGAGCAGGCGGTGCGGTTCGAGGGCGTCGACTTCGCCTACCCCGGTGCCAGTCGGCCCGTGATCGGCGGGCTCGACCTGGAGATCAAGGCCGGGACCTCCCTGGCCGTGGTGGGCCACAACGGCGCCGGCAAGACCAGTCTCGTGAAGCTCCTCGCCGGGCTCTACGAGCCCACCGGCGGGAAGATCACTGTGGACGGTGTGGATCTCGCCGGAGTCGACCCGGCGGTCTGGCGCACCCGCCTCTCGGCCCTGTTCCAGGACTTCACCCGCTACCAGCTGACGGTGCGCGACAACATCACCCTCGGCGCCCCGCACCTGGCCGGCGACACCGAGCGGATCTGGAAGGCGTGCGAGCCCATGGGCATCCGGGCGCTCATCGATTCGCTCCCCAATGGACTCGACACCGTCCTGTCGAGCGAGTACAAGGAGGGCACGGACCTCTCCGGCGGCCAGTGGCAGCGGATCGCCCTGGCCCGCGCCCTGTTCGCCGTCCAGGCCGGGGCGAAGATCCTCATCCTCGACGAGCCCGCCGCCGCACTCGACGTGCGCGCCGAAGCCGAGCTCTACGAGCAGTTCCTCGACATCACCGCAGGTCTCACCACGATCGTCATCTCGCACCGCTTCTCCACGGTGCGCCGCGCCGACCGCATCGTCGTCCTCGACGGCGGCCGCGTCGTCGAAGACGGCAGCCACGATGAGCTCATGGCGTTCGGCGGACGCTACGCCGAAGCGTTCACCCTCCAAGCCAACCGCCTCGCCCGATCCCCCCTCGCCTAGGAGCCCCCATGTTGCACACCATCGCGAAGCGCCTGCGCGGCTTGAAGGACGGCCTCGCCGTCGGATACCGCTCGCATCCGAAGGCGATCATCGCCCTGATCGTCCTGGGCGTCGTCCAGGCGATCCTCATGCCGCTGCTCGTCTACTTGACGAAGGTCGTGATCGACGCCGTCCAAACCGGACACCACCGCGAGGCCCTGCTCGCCGCAGCCGGACTCGGCGTCGGCGTCGCCCTGATCTGGACCGTCGTCTTCGTCTACGTCAAGTTCGTGTTCCTCGTCCTCGACCACACCGCCCGCGCCTCCGACCGCGAGCTCATGGTGCTCATGGGCACGCCGCCCGGGCTCGACCACCACGAGCGGCCCGAGTACCTCGACGAGGTGCAGTACATCCGCGAGAACCGCTGGCTCCTCGCCGGCGGCGTCAACCAGCTCGCCCAGTGGCTGCGCGCCATCGTCACCATCGTCGTCGGCGGCGCGCTCCTCTTCCAGGTCCACCCGCTGCTGCTCGTGTTCCCGCTGCTCGCGTTGGTGGCCATGGCCATCGCCCACCGCGCCGGGATGATCGAGGACGAGGTCAACGCGGCCACGAGCGAACCCGAACGCAAACGCCGCCACCTCTTCGAGGTCGCGACGCACGGCGAATCCGGCAAGGAACTGCGCATCTTCGGCTCCGCGGCGGCGGTCGCCGAGCGCCACCACGAGTCCGGAGCGGCCGTCGTCGCCGAACGCAACCGCGGCCAGTGGAGGGCCGCCCGGCTCTCCAGCGGCGAAGGCCTCATCTCCGCGGCCGGTATGGCCGCCGGGATCGGCATCGTGCTCTACCTGGCGATCCGCGGCCAGGCCACCGCCGGCGACGTCGTCCTCCTCGTCGGCCTCATCGGCATGGTCGCCGGGGCCGCCGCGAACGTCGCGTTCCAAGGCATGTTCATGGCGCGCCTCGCCAAGATGGGCGAGCGCATCGGCCGCCTGCGCGACTACGCCGCGCAGTCCAGCGGCCCGGCGGTGCCCTTCGACGTCCCCGAACGCCTCACCGGCGGCATCACCCTCGAAGGCGTCTCCTTCTCCTACCCCGAATCGAAGCGCCAGTCCCTCGATGACGTGGACCTGCACCTCCCCGCCGGGAAGGTCGTCGCCCTCGTCGGCGAGAACGGCGCGGGCAAGACCACCCTCGTCAAGCTCCTGTCCGGTTTCTACCAGCCGACCTCCGGCCGGATCAAAGTGGACAACACGGACCTGAGCGATTTCGAAGTGGCCGCCTGGCGTGAGCGCATCGGCGCGACCTTCCAGGACTTCACCCGCTTCGAGTTCACCGCCCGCGAGGCCATCGGCATCGGCGACCTCAAAGGCGGCTTCGACGACGACACCGTCCGTGCCGCAATGGATCGCGCGGGAGCCGACGACCTCATCGACGACCTCCCCGCCGGACTCGACACCCGCCTCGGCGCGAAATGGGACGACGGCACCGACCTCTCCGGCGGCCAGTGGCAGAAACTCGCCATCGGCCGCGGGCGCATGCGCCAAGACCCGCTCCTCGTCCTCTTCGACGAGCCGACCGCCGCTCTCGACCCCCAGACCGAGCACGCCCTCTTCGAGCGCTTCGCCGAGGAGGTCCACGCGGGCCGCCAGCGCGGCACGGTCACCGTCCTTGTCTCCCACCGCTTCTCGACCGTGTCCATGGCCGATCTCATCATCGTCCTCGAGCAGGGCCGGGTCGCCGAATCGGGCACCCACGACGAGCTCATGGCCCGCAACGGCGCCTACGCGGAGCTGTACTCGCTCCAGAGCGCCGCCTACCGCTGACCTGGCCGAACCCGTTCCCTAGAATTCGCGAGGTCCCCGCCGAACCCGGCCGGGACCTCGCGCTCTGCCCTGATCGAAAGCCCCACAATGTCATACGAAACCCTTGAACCCCCGCGTTCCGACGGCCCTGTGGAAGCCGCTCTTCCCGGCGGTCCGGCCGAACCCCCGCGAGCCGACCCGCAGATCTTCGTCGAGGCCGCGCCGATCCCCGGCGCCAGTGCTCCGGGCTGGGCTGAGCCGGTCGTGACCCGGACGAAGCGCCATCGATGCCCGCACTGGGTGCGGTTCGCCGACCTGAATGCGAAAGGCCGCGGCAGGCGCGCGCTCTCGGTCCTGGCCGTCTGGTCGAGCTGGGCGGTCATCGCGTTCGGCTTGTTCGCTGGTCTCGCAGGCGTGTTCGCGGCCTTTGAGAAAGGTGCCGAGCCGGTCGCGTTCGGCGGACTGACCATGGCCTGCGGGGCGGTGCTGCAAGCGGTCAGCACTGTGGCACTGGCATGGGCGTGGAGACGGCTGCACCGGCCGAAGGACTTCGTGATCGGGCTGGCCGCGTCCGGGTTCCTCCTGCACCTCATCGGCTTGGGCGTGTTCCTGACGATCGTCGACTCGCATCATGCGGTTCTCGTGGCGGCGGCAGTGCCGTACGCGTTGGTCCTGTGGCAACTCGTCGCATTCCGGAACATGCTCTACCCGCGTGACACGTGCCGGACCCACCCCGGCTTGCCGCCCGCGATTCTCGCTCTGTTGAAGGACGATCCCGTCCTGCACGCGGCTTCGCAGGGGTCGCCGCAGTTCCGCGTCGCCGACTGCCCGCACCGACTCGAGTTCCGCAGCCTCCGCGGCGGGTATCGGGTGATGGCCGTGGTGAATACGGTGCTGCTCATGGGGTATGTCGGCTCCCTGCTGAACCTGATGGCGGACATGTTGGCGCTCTCCGAGTTCGCTCCCGAGCGCGAAGACGGCGCGCTCGCGTTCGTGTTGGTGCTGGCGTTGGGAAACCTGTGCTCGCTCGCGGAGATGCACGCTCGCTCGACGCGTTTCCACCGCGCCCCGCTGCACATTGCGATCGGAGCGTTCATCGGCTATGCCGCGACTTTTGCCGCCGGCATTTGGGCGTGGGGCGACGTGGCAACCCCCGCACTTCTTGCCACGTTGGCGCTTGCGGCCTACTGGGCCTCCAGTGCGGCTTACGCGATGAAGCATCTGCCGCCTCGTTCCGAGTGCGCCTCTCTGCGCGAACCGCCTCCCGTGATCCAGAAGATGCTCAGAGCCTGAACGTCGAACGGCGTCGGGTCCTCCGTTTCGCCTCCGGCCTATAGGATGTGGACATCTCCGGCCTGTCCACCCCCGCTTTCGAAAGCCCCCGCATGGATTCCGAACCTCCCGTG
Source organism: Glycomyces sp. NPDC021274 (assembly GCF_040641195.1). Classification (NCBI taxonomy): domain Bacteria; kingdom Bacillati; phylum Actinomycetota; class Actinomycetes; order Glycomycetales; family Glycomycetaceae; genus Glycomyces; species Glycomyces sp. NPDC021274. Next base: position 364,986 of record NZ_JBFADC010000005.1, read on the forward strand.
GCGGCAATGCCCGGACCGATCATCACCGTCGAGCCGGCGCCGTTCGAGCCTGGTGCGGGGGAGGATCCGGGCTGGGCCCATGGGCGGCTCGCCGCCTCGTACCGTGCAGTCGCCCCAGGCGCGTGCCCGCACCGGGTCAGGGTGCGAGACCTGAAGGGCCACATGCAGTTCGTGTTCCTCGTGGTCGTGCTCCTGGTGTACGGGTCGGGGCTGCTGTCGCTCGGCAGCCTGCTGTTCGGGGGCGTGATGGTCGGCATGTCGGTCGGCGAGGCGGATGCCGTGATGCTCCTCGTCGGCTCGGTCATGGCGACGCTCGCCGCCGCCCTCGTGTTCGGTTTCGTCGCCTGCGTCCGCGTCTGGCGCGGACTCCACCAGCCCGGGCTCGCGGTCTGCGTGCTGAGCACGGTCGCGCCGCCGCTGATCCTCCTGTTCGTCGCGATGCTGGCGTTCGGGGGCGGGTTGCCGTGGCTGATGCTCCTCGTGGTGCCGCCGGTGGCGCCGATGATCGCGCTCTGGTACTTCCGAGCGGTGCTGTACCCGCGGGAGACCTGCGCGGGTCATCCCCGGCTCCCCACGACGATCATCGCGAAGCTCAGGCGCTGAGGTTATCGGCCGCATTGTCGGCTATCCGACGTTGCCGGCAGCGGATTTCGCGTTCTCGTGCCGAGCGCGGCGCTGCTCTTCGAGGATGGGCCTGGAAACCCAGGAGCCACCCTTGAGGAGCCGCACATGCCGACGCCCGCCGCCAAGATCCTGACCGCCGCCGCGATCGGCGCGCTCGCGGTGACCGCGTGGAATGCCGCGCCGGCCGCCGCGTCCGAGGCCCGGACCGAGCCGATCGTGATCGAGCACGAGGAGGAGGACTACGGGTCCGACCTCGGCGAGATCTGGAACTGCGTCTGGGCGGTCGGCCCGATCGACTGCGGCACCGCCAAGGGCGCCGCGACCGATGCCGAGGCCGCCACGGTCGAGGAGGTGAACTGGGGCAACTTCCCGTTCGACTCCATGCACAACGGCAAGGCCGACGGCTTCCGCCACTGCTACTGGAACGCGCTGATGACCCACCGCATCGACGCCGAGCAGGCGAAGGAGGTCGCTGACGCCCACGAGGACAAGCCGGGCCAGCCGGCGGCGGAGAAGGACATGGACCTGCACAACAACCAGGTCGGGCGCGACATCGGCTCGCGCTCGGGTTCCGAGGGCGCGTCGCGGGACCAGTGCCGGGACGCGGCGCGGAACGGCACGCTCAAGACCCTGAAATGATCGGCGCGCGCTGCGCGGCCTCGTAGACTGCGGCCTGTCCGAGCACCTTGCGGGAAGGCCATGGCAGTGCAGCGAACCGACAGCGAGCAGCGCGACCTCGAGACGCCGCGGCTCCGCCGCCGATATGCGGGGGCCGCGGCGGCGGGGTTCGTCGCCGCAGGTCTGCTGGTCCTGCCGGATGTGGTGCGGTTGGATCATTGGACGCCGTTCGCGCAGGTCATCGCGTTCAGGCCCGTGCTCGTCGTCGCCTTCGCGATCGCGGGGGCGGGCCTGCTGCTCGTCCGCCGCCCGGCCGTGCGCTGGGCCGCGGCCGCCGGTCTCGCGGCCTGCCTCATCGCGGCCGTCTCGATCGCGCATCGCGCCGTGCCCGACCCGGGGCTGCCGGGTGCGACCGGGTCGCTCACGGTGGCGACGATCAACGTCAAGGGCGGCAACGCGTCCGTCGAGGAGGTCGCCGCGGTGATCGCGCGCGGCGGCGCGGACCTGGTGGCGCTTCCCGAGGCGGGCGAGGACTACCGGGCCCGACTGGAAGCGGCCGTCGGGGACGACTACACCGGTGCGAGCCTGCAAGTCTCGGATTCGGCGGTGAGCGCGGTGTCGGTGCTCTACCGGACCGACCTCGGTGCGGTCACGGCCGAGCCGTCGATCGCGGGCTCGTTCCCGACCTGGGAGCTCACCGGCGGCGAGCTCGGCTCGCTGCGCTTCGTGGCCTTCCACGCGTACCCGCCGCTGCCGCTCTCCACCGGGCGCTGGCGCGGCGATCTCGAAGGGCTGCAAGGGCTCTGCCGGGCCGTCGATGGGGCGATCATCGCGGGGGACTTCAACGCGACGCTCGACCACAGTGCGCTTCGCGCCGCCACGGACGGGTGCACTGATGCCGCCGCGACGACAGGCCAAGGCTTGCACGGCACCTGGCCCGCGAGCGCGCCCGGTCTGCTGCGGGCACCGATCGACCACGTCTTCACTACCGATGGTCTGCAAACCGACTCGGTGGCGTTCACCGAGATCGACGGCACCGATCATCTTGCGGTCGTCGCGCAGATAGCGGTCGTGTCCTAGGCGTGGTGGTCCCTCTCGAAAGCGGGCGAAAGAGCACCCGCCGCTAATCCATGTTGTGGCCGCCGTTGACCGTGATCCGCTGCCCGGTGACGAATCCCGCGGCCTCGGACGCCAGGTAGGAGACGGCCGAGGCGATGTCGTCGGGCTTCCCGATGCGGCCCATGGGAACCTCTGCGACATACCCGGCGAGGTCGGCGTCCGTGAGCTCGCCGTGGCGTTCCACGGGTACCCAGCCCGGTGCGACCAGGTTGACCGTGATGCCGTCGCCGCCCAGTTCCCTTGCCCAAGTGCGGGTGAGGCCCCATTGCGCGCCCTTGGCGGCGTTGTACGCCGAGAAGCCGGGCAGCGCGCGCTCGAACATGTCGGACCCGATCTGGACCACGCGCCCGCCGCCGGCCGCGCGCATGTCCGCGAGGACCGCGCGGAGCAGGAGGGTCGGGCTCTTGACGAAGAACGCCAACTGGTCCAGGTGGTCCTGCCATTCGAGCCGGTCGAGGGGCACCTCGGGCTGCGGGCCGGTCGCGTTGGCCACGAGGACCGTGACCGGCCCGAGCTCGGCGCGGACGCGCTCGATCATGTCGTTCACGGCGGTTTCGTCGGTCACGTCGCCGCCGAACGCCGCGGCCGTGCCGCCCGCCTCGCGGATGTCGGCCACGACCTTCTCCGCGCCTTCGCGGCCCTTCGCGTAGTTGACCGCGACGGCGAATCCGTCGGCGGCGAGCCGCCGCGCGATGACGGCGCCGAGGCCGCGTGAAGCGCCAGAGACGAAAGCGACGGACATGGTTGACCTCCGGGTTCCGCGGCGGGGCCGCGTCGATGCCGTGTTGCCGTCAGTCTCCTCGCCCGGTTCGCGGGGCCCGCGCAGAGTCCTTGCGATCGTCGATGTCCTCACCACCGGCGTGATGCGGCCCAAGGACCTTCGCCGAGGCCGAGGGATCGCGGGCGCGGGACGGGTCAGAACATCTCGGTGCGGTTCACGTGCTGCTCAGAGACCGGGCAGTAGTAGAGCTGGAGGATGTAGGCCCGGCCGATGATGACCTCGACCGGATTGGTGTACCGCCCGTCGGTGTCCTCCACCGCGTTCCAGCTCCTGCTGTCGCCGCCGGATTCGCCGCTGTCGGCGGTGAACAGCGGCAGCTGGCGTTCGCCGCATTCGCAGACGATCGGGTACGGGTCGATGATCGCCCAGTTGCCGCCCTGGCCCACGGCCTTCCAGCCGGGCGCGACCGAGAGGTCCAGGATGTAGGTGGATTCTTCGTCGATCTGCTCTTCCCAGCCGTCGATCGCCTCCTGCAGCGGCTCGGGCAGTTCCCGGAACACCGGGTACTCCGTCACCACCTCGGGGTGCAGGACGCACGGGTTCGGCAGGTAGTCGCCGTTGCCGACGACCGGCCGCGGAGGATCGACGAGGCGTTCCTTGACGTCCTCGCCGCTGCGCCAACGGAGTTGGAAGACCGGGTTGTACGGGGTGTCGGCGTCGGGGTGGTCGCGCGGGCACCACAGGATCTGGAGCAGGTCGAACCGGTCGGCCCACGGGAGCCCAGGCACGTCCCGGTAGTACAGCTGCGCCAGCGGGATCAGCGGCGGTGGTGCGTCCTCGTCGTACCCGGGGTACTTGTCGACGGCGTACTGGGCCTCCAGTTCGGCCATGCGGGCGCGTTCGGCGTCCCAGTCGAGCGCATCGCCCTGCTTTTGGCGCCGGTCGCGGTCCGCGAAGTAGTCGCGCATCGCGAACGTGTAGTCGAGTGGTTCGTCCTGGCAGTCCTCATGGGTGAGTCCGCAAGTCGGCCACGGCTCATCGGCGGGCCAGAGCAGCGGGCCGCCGATGGAGCTGTCGCCGACGCCGGGCTCGCCCTGGCGCGGGTGGAGCCGGGCGGCCGGCCTGGCGTACTGCGCGAGTTCGGGGAACTGCCCGGTGATGCCATGGGGGCGCGGGGGTGTCGTGCGGGTCATCGGTCCTGCAATCTGCTGTGGAGGAACACGGTGCGCGCATCGTACTCATGGAGGGCGACAACCCCGTCCCGCTCAGTGCGCCGAAAGGGGCGGGCCGCTTTCGCGGTCCGCCCCAACGGGTTCGATGCTCGAAATGCAAGGCGAGCGAGCTCGCCAAAGTGTGGGCTGCGGCTACGCCCGGTTGTAGGCGCTCGCGACGGCCCGCATCGTCGCCAGGACGATGTTCGGGTGGACGCCTGCGCCCCATACGGTCCGACCGTCGATGGCGCACTCCACATAGGACGCGGCCTGGGCGTGCTGGCCGGCGGACAGGGCGTGTTCGGCGTAGTCCAGGACCTCGACGTCGACGCCGACCGAGGACAGGGCGTCGGTGAACGCCGAGAGCGGGCCGTTGCCGGTGCCGGAGACCTTCTGCTCGACACCGTTCAGCACGATGTGCGCGTCCAGGGTCAGCGTCTCTCCGGTGTAGACGGTGGTGTGGTCCTCGACGACCAGGCGCGGCGTGGGCTGGTACTCGGGGTGGTACTCGCGGCGGAAGATGTCGTGGATCTCCTGCGTCGAGACCTCCTTGCCGGAGGCGTCAGTGTGCCGCTGGATCGCGCCGCTGAACTCGATCTGCATGCGCCGCGGCAGGTCGAAGCCGTACTCGCTCTGCATGACGTACGCGACCCCGCCCTTGCCGGACTGGGAGTTGACGCGGATGACGGCCTCGTAGGTGCGGCCGACGTCCTTCGGGTCGATCGGCAGGTACGGTACGCCCCAAGTGAACTCGTCGACCGGGACGCCCGCCGCCTCGGCGTCGGCCTCCAGGTGCGCGAAGCCCTTCTTGATGGCGTCCTGGTGCGAACCGGAGAACGCCGTGTACACCAGGTCCCCGGCGTACGGGTGCCGCTCGGGCACCGGCAGCTGGTTGCAGTACTCGACGGCGCGCTTGATCTCGTCGATGTTGGAGAAGTCGATGCGGGGGTCCACGCCTTGGCTGAACAGGTTCAGGCCCAGCGTGACCAGGCAGACGTTGCCGGTGCGTTCGCCGTTGCCGAACAGGCAGCCTTCGACGCGGTCGGCGCCGGCCTGCACGGCCAGCTCGGCGGCGGCGACGCCGGTGCCCCGGTCGTTGTGCGGGTGCACCGAGAGGATCAGCGACTCCCGGTTCGGCAGGTTGCGGTGCATCCACTCGATCGAGTCGGCGTACACGTTCGGGGTGGCCATCTCGACGGTGGCGGGCAGGTTCACGATCAGCGGCCACTCGGGGGTGGGCTGGATGACCTCGGCGACCTTGGCGCACACCTCGACCGCGTAGTCCAGCTCGGTGCCCGTGTACGACTCGGGGGAGTACTCGTAGCGGATCGCCGTGTCGGGGGTGTGCATCTCGGCGTACTTCAGGCACAGCCGCGCGCCCTGCGTGGCGATGTCGGTGATCCCGTCCTTGTCCAGGCCGAACACGACGCGGCGCTGCAGCGTCGAGGTCGAGTTGTAGAAGTGGACGATGGCCTGCTTGGCGCCGCGCAGGCTCTCGAAGGTCCGCTCGATCAGGTGCTCGCGGCACTGGGTCAGGACCTGGATGGTGACGTCGTCGGGGATGAGGTCCTGCTCGATCAGCTGCCGTACGAAGTCGAAGTCGGTCTGCGAGGCGGAGGGGAACCCGACCTCGATCTCCTTGTAGCCCATGTCGACCAGCAGCTGGAACATCTTCTTCTTGCGGTCGGGGGTCATGGGGTCGATGAGCGCCTGGTTGCCGTCGCGCAGGTCCACCGCGCACCAGATCGGCGCGGTGTCGGTGATCTGGTCCGGCCACGTGCGGTCGGGCAGGTCGACCTTGAACTGGGAGTGGTACGGCTGGTAGCGCTTGGCGCGGTCGGCGAAAGCCGAGCCGTTGGAAGTCATGGATGTCACGGATGCTCCTGTGGAGATGGCTGTGGGTCTGAGTCGCTTCTGACTGATCCAGCCGGCATGCGAAAACCCGCGACGAGGAGCCGACCTAGTTGGCCCCGCCGCGGCAGCTAAGGAGCATCGTGAACCGCATGACCCCGAGAGCTTACACCGCAGGTGTGACTCAGGTCGACTTCGACGCCCGGATGCTGGGACGGTCCCGCTGAAGACCGGGCTGCGGCGATGCGGCACCGGCCACCGCCGCCCTACGGGTGGATGAGCAGGTCGCCGATCGCGAGACGGGCGCGCGGCGACCGGTCCGGGCCCGCCACCGCGTCGTCCAGGTCGGCCGGGTCGCCCGGCAGGCCGATCGCGACCACCGTGGTCGGCACCAGCGGCGCGGCCAGATCGAACTCGGCGGCCAGCGCGGCGGCGTCGAAGCCGCCCATCTGGCGGACGGTGAGCCCTTCGGCGGCGGCCTGGAACGTCAGGTGCGCGATCGCCTGCCCGAGGTCGTAGGCGGCATGCGCGAGCGGGCCGCGGTCGTTGGCGTCGGTGCGGACGGCCACGAGCAGCGCGGAGGCCTGCCCGGCCCAGTCGCGGTTGCCGGGGTTGAGGGTCTCGACGACGCGCTTGAACTCGCCGGTGTCGCGCCGCGCGAGGAGGAACCGCCACGGCTGCGTGTTGCCGGCGCTCGGGGCCCAGCGGGCCGCTTCGAGGAGGGCCGCGACCTGGCCTTCGGTGAGGTCGACGCCGGGCGCGAAGGCGCGCGTGGACTGGCGGGAGGCGAGCAGCGGGTGGATCGGCACCGCGGTCTGGGCGTGGCGGGGCTGGAAAGGCTCGGTCGGTGCGGTCATGCGCGTTCCTTCGGATCTGGGTCTCGCACGGCTGCCGGCGCCGGGGTCCCGGCGGGGCGCGTCTGCGGTCCGGTGGCGGCATCGCAGCGGTGCCGTCCTTGTAGCGGCGTCGTCGCTCGCCATCGTTCATGGTGCCACGAACAGGGAGCGGGCCGCCTGCTCGTGTCGGCTTCCTTACTCCTCGGGCGAAGGCGTCGGGGACGGCGACGGCGCGGTCGACGGCGTGCCGCCCGCCCCCGGCGAGGGCGTCGCGGACGGGTCCACGCTCGGGCTGGGCTCCACGGGTGCCTTGTGCCCCAACGGTTCGGCGTCGCTGAGGTCGCCGGGGAGCTCGACCGTGGCGACCGCCTCGGCCGGGGCTCCGACGAGCTGCAGGGTCCCGAACGCGGCGCTCTCGACGGACAGGATCGTCCCGGCCTCGTCCAGGCACCATTCGCCGGGCGGGATCGGCGGGTCGACCACCACCGTGTTCGGGGTGAGGGTGAAGCAGTCGCCGTCCTGCCCGATCGCGAACGGCAGGTGCCGGTCGAGCAGCTGCGGGAGCCATTCGACGAACGGGAGCTGCACCTTCGGGTCGTACTCCTTCGGGATCTCGCCGGTGATCCCCGCGAGGCGCACGCAGCGGCCCGCGGCGCACTGGAAGAACCCGCCGGTGGTCCACGCGACGGTGACGTCGACCGTGCCGCCGAGCGCCCAACTGGGGACGTCCACGCGCCAGGTGCCGTCGGCGGCGGCCCACACCGTGACCGTGCCGCCCTCGGACCACTCGTACTGCGCGGTGTACGTCTCGTCCAGCGCCAGGCTCACGCGGCCGATGAGGGTCGCGCGGGCGCTGGCGCGCGGCGCCGTCTCCTCGGGGGTGTCGACGGCGGTCGCCGTCCCGCACCCCGCCAGCACCGCCACGAGCGTGAGCGCCGCCACTGTCTTGCCCGTCCATGTCCATGCCACCGCCCGATTCTCTGTCTCACCACCCAGAACGACCTGGCGACACACCGGTATGCGCAGCTAAGGTGAGGTGGCCGCCCCCGCAAGGGCGGTTTCGAGTGACCTGAGACACGAGCGAGTGAGGTGAAATCCGTGGCGCTAGTCGTGCAGAAGTACGGCGGTTCATCGGTGGAGAATGCCGAACGCGTCAAGCGCGTCGCCGAACGAGTGGTCGCGACGCGAAAGCGCGGCGACGACGTGGTCGTCGTCGTCTCCGCCATGGGTGACACCACCGACGAGCTGCTGGACCTCGCGGCCCAGGTCTCGCCGGTGCCCGAACCCCGGGAACTCGACATGCTGCTGACCGCCGGCGAGCGCATCTCCATGGCGCTCCTGGCGATGGCGATCAACAACCTCGGCTTCCAGGCCCGGTCGTTCACCGGGTCGCAGGCCGGGATGATCACGACCGCCGCGCACGGCGTCGCCCGCATCATCGACGTCACGCCCGGACGCATCCGCTCCTCGCTCGACGAGGGGTTCATCACGATCGTCGCCGGGTTCCAGGGCGTCAGCCAGGACACCAAGGACATCACCACGCTCGGCCGCGGCGGCTCGGACACGACCGCCGTCGCACTCGCCGCAGCGCTGGAAGCGGACGTCTGCGAGATCTACTCCGACGTCGACGGCGTCTTCACCGCCGACCCGCGGATCGTGCCGAACGCGAAGAAGCTCGACGCGATCACCTTCGAGGAGATGCTGGAGATGGCCGCCTCGGGCGCCAAGATCCTGCACCTGCGCGCCGTGGAGTACGCCCGGCGCTACGGGCTCCCGCTGCACGTCCGTTCGTCGTACTCGACCAAGACCGGCACGATGGTGTCGGGTTACATGGAGGAGCTGCCCGTGGAGCAAGCACTCATCAGCGGCGTCGCGCACGACCGCTCCGAGGCCAAGATCACCGTCACGAGCGTCCCGGACAAGCCCGGCGCCGCCGCCGCGATCTTCCAGGTGATCGCCGACGCCGAGATCGACATCGACATGATCGTGCAGAACGTGTCGACCGCCGGGAACGGCCACACCGACATCTCGTTCACCCTCCCCAAGGAGGCCGGACCGAAGGCGACCGGGGCGCTGAAGAAGCACCAGACGGCGATCGGGTTCGAGAAGCTCATCTACGACGAGAACATCGGCAAGATCTCGCTCATCGGCGCCGGGATGCGCTCGCACCCGGGCGTGACCGCGAACTTCTGCCAGGCGCTCGCCGACGCCGGCGTCAACATCGAGATCATCTCGACCTCGGAGATCCGCATCTCCGTGGTCTGCCGCGACACCGACCTCGACGCGGCGGTGCGCGCGGTGCACGACAAGTTCGAGCTCGGCGGCGCCGAAGAGGCCGTCGTCTACGCCGGAACGGGGCGATAGGCATGGCGCGCAAACTGAACGTGGCGATCGTCGGCGCGACCGGCGTCGTCGGATCGATCATGCGGCGGCTCCTCGCCGAGGAGCGCGGCAACTGGGGCGAGGTGCGCCTCATCGCGTCCGCGCGCTCGGCCGGCAAGGTCCTGTCGGTCGGCGACGAGAGCATCGAAGTGCAGGCGATCAGCCCTGAGGCCTTCGACGGCATCGACATCGCGCACTTCGACCTGCCCGACGAAGTGAGCGCCGAGTGGGTGCCGATCGCGGCCGCGAAGGGCGTCGTCGTCATCGACAAGTCCGCGCACTACCGCATGGACCCCGAGGTGCCGCTGGTGTGCCGCGAGGCGAACCCGGAGGCGGCCGCCGTGCGGCCCAAGGGGATCATCGCGAACGCCAACTGCACGACCCTCGCGCTCATCCCGTCCCTGGCGGCGCTGAACGCGGAGTTCGGACTCGTGTCGATGAGCGTGGCCTCGTACCAGGCCGCGTCCGGCTCGGGCAAGGAAGGCCTCGAGGCGCTGTACGCGCAGTTCCAGAAGCTCGCCGGCGTCGACAAGGTCGGCACCGAGCTCGGCGACGTGCGCGCGGTCCTCGGCGAGGACTTCAACGCGCCGTTCGGGGCGCCGCTGGCGCTCAACGTCGTGCCGAAGGTGGGCGGCTGGAAGGCGGACGGCTGGACCTCCGAGGAGCTGAAGGTCCGCAACGAGTCCCGCAAGATCCTCGGCCTGCCCGACCTCAAAGTCGCCTCGACCTGCGTGCGCGTGCCCGTGGCCGTCGGCCACTCGCAGGTCGTGCACGCCACCTTCGAACGCGAGGTGACCGTCGCCGAAGCGCACCGCGTGCTCGCGGCGGCCGACGGCGTCGACCTCGTCGACGACCCGGAGAACATGGTGTTCCCGATGCCGATCGACTCGGTCGGCAAGGGCGGCACCCAGGTCGGGCGCGTGCGCCAGTCGATCGACTTCCCGAACTCGCTCGAGTTCTTCGTCGTCGCCGACAACCTCATGAAGGGCGCCGCACTCAACTCGATCGAGACCGCGGACCTCGTGCGCCGCGAACTCGAAGCGAACGCATAAGCGAGAACGACGACGGCGGCCCGGAGCGAAAGCCCCGGGCCGCCGTTCGCGTCTCCTACCGCGCTCGCTTCCTTACGCGTCGCGCTTCTTGAACAGGATCCAAGCACCCGCGATGATCAGAGCCGCGAAGGCCGCGAACACGCCGCCCGAGCCCCAGCGGCCGAAGTAGTCGAAGTCCGGCATGCCCTCGCCCGACATCATCGACAGGTCCAGCGACATCAGCCGCGCACCCGACAAGAACGGCAGGAACTTCACGACCGGCACCAGCCAGTCCGCCATCGGCAGGAACGACAGGCCGAAGATCAGGTTCTCGATGATCAGCGGCATCAGGAAGATGACCACCAGCGCCGACGGCACACCCCGGAACAGCAGCCCCAGGCCCAGCCCCGCCAGCGTGTAGATCAGCGTGTACACCACGTACCCGAGCAGCGCCGACCGCAGCGGGTCCTCGAACAGCCCCGGCACGTCGCCCCAGAAGACGAGCATCGCCAGCGCGTTGATCGCCATCGAGAACACCGTCACCGCGACCGTCACGCCCGAGATCACCAGGATCTTCGCCGCGATGAGCGTCGAGCGCTGCGGCAGCGCCGTCAGTGTCGGCTGGATCGTCCCGTGCCGGTACTCGTGCCCGGTCGCGAAGATCCCGATGATCGCCATGAACACGGCGAGGAACGGGATGCCGAACGCGGCACCGCCGTTGAGGCCCGCCGCCACCGTCTCCGGCACCAGCGGGTCGTCACTGACCACGATCCCCGCGATCACCGGGATCGCGAGCGAGCAGAGCACACCGATACCGATGAGCCAGTAGGTCGAACGCAGCGTCGTCAGCCGCGTCCACTCGTAACGAAGGGCATCAAGCATGGTCGGCACCACCGGTCTGGGTAGCAGGGGCCTGGGCGGCAGGGGCCGCAGCCGGGGCGGCGAGCGGCTCGGCCGCGACGAACTCCTCAGAGGACCCGGTCGCGGACATGAACGCCTCCTCGAGCGAGGCGCTGCGGGTGGACAGCTCGGACAGCTCCACGTTCTCCGTGAACGCCAGGTGCCCGACCGCGCCGATCTCCATCCCGGAGACCACCAGCTCGCCGTCCTTGCCCTTCGCGACCTCCGCGCCGGCGCCTTCCAGCGCCGCCGCGAACCCGTCGGCCGAAGGACTGCGAACCACCACTGTGGACTGCGTGAAGTCCCGCACGAACTGGTTCACGTCACCGTTGAAGATCATCGTGCCGCGCCCGATCACCACGAGCTCGTCCGCCATCAGCTGCATCTCCGACAGCAGGTGGCTGGACACGAAGATGGTGCGCCCCTCGGCGGCGAGGTGCTTGAGCATGTCGCGCATCCAGTGGATGCCGTGCGGGTCGAGGCCGTTCGTCGGCTCGTCCAGCAGCAGGATGCCGGGATCGCCCAAAAGCGCCTGCGCCAGGCCCAGCCGCTGCGCCATGCCCAGCGAATAGCCCTTCGGCTTCTTGCGCTTCACACTGCCGAGGCCGACGAGGTCCATGACCTCGTCGACCCGCTTGTCGCCGATGCCGTTGGCGCTGGCGAGCATCCGCAGGTGGTTGCGGGCCGAACGGGTGGGGTGGAACGGCTTCGCCTCCAAGAGGGTGCCGACCTTGTTCATGGGGCGGCGGATGTCGGTGAAGGACTCGCCGTCGAAGAGGGTCTGGCCCTCACCGTGGTCGAGGCCGAGCATCAGCCGCATGGTGGTGGACTTCCCGGAGCCGTTGGGCCCCAGGAATCCGGTGACGACGCCAGGCCGGACGTCGAACGACAACTGGTTGACCGCGACGGTCTTCCGGTATCGCTTGTACAGGCCTTTCGCTGTGATCATCGGGCTCCTCATCAGGTCTTCAGTTCGAGGGGTGCGGGCGGAGTCCCTGGGGACGCGGCCAGTCTATGAGGACACAGATCCCCGCGCACCGGCTCACGGACCGATCTTCTCCTCCTGCCGGAGGAGGAGGCGCAGGGCCCGCCCAGTACCGGGGTACTACCCGCGGCCGCGTAATACCGGCCCGGTGCGGCGTCGCGCAAGCACTGGCGCGACCTTGAGCGCGGACACGCGGGCCGGGCGGGGGCCAGGCGTGGCCTGGTTGTTTAGACTTGACGAGTGAGCCTGCGACTGTACGACACCGGCACCCGATCCGTCCTCGACTTCCAGCCCCGGAAGCCCGGCGAAGTCGGCGTCTACCTGTGCGGCCTCACCGTCCAGGGACCGCCCCACATCGGCCACCTCCGCTCGGGCGTCTCCTACGACGTGCTCATCCGCTGGCTGCGCCGCAGCGGCTACAACGTCACCTACGTGCGCAACATCACCGACATCGACGACAAGATCCTCGTGCGCGGCGAAGAGCAGGGCCGCCCCTGGTGGTCCATCGCCTACGCCAACGAATGCGTGCTCGCCGACGCCTACGCGGCCCTCGGCGCCGAGCCGCCCACGTACGAGCCGCGCGCGACCGGCCACATCACCCAGATGATCGACCTCATCTCGGAGCTCATCGCCCGCGGCCACGCCTACGTCACCGGCGCCGGCGACGTCTGGTTCGACGTCTCCTCCTGGCCCGACTACGGCGAACTCTCCCACCGCCGCCCCGAGGACATGCTCTCCAGCGCCGAGCCCGGCGCCAAGCGCGACTCTCGCGACTTCGGCCTCTGGAAGGCCCACAAGCCCGGCGAGCCCGCCGACGCCGCCTGGACCTCCCCGTGGGGCCCCGGCCGCCCCGGCTGGCACATCGAGTGCTCCGCGATGGCCCGCCGCTATCTCGGCGACGGCTTCGACATCCACGGCGGCGGCACCGACATCATGTTCCCCCACCACGAGAACGAGCTCGCCCAGTCCAGCGCCGCCGGACTGCCCTTCGCCAAGTACTGGGTGCACAACGGCATGCTCAACCTCGCCGGCACCAAGATGTCCAAGTCCCTCGGCAACACCCTCTCCATCGGCGCCCTCGGCGAGAAGGGCTTCGGCACCGCGGCCATCCGGTACTACCTCACCGGCGTCCACTACCGGTCCGCCGTCGACTTCTCCGAGGACGCCCTCGGCGAGGCCCGCTCGGCCTGGGAGCGCCTCTCCAACTTCGTGCACCGCGCCGCCGACGCCCTCGGCGCGGAGGCCACCATCGGCGGCTCCCTCGCACTCGAGTTCACCGCCGCGATGGACGACGACCTCAACACGCCCGCCGCCGTCGCCGTGATCCACGACTCCGCGCGCGAGGGCAACGCCGCACTTGACGCGGGTGACGACACCGCCGCGGCCCGCCACGCCGCCGCCGTCCGAGCTATGCTCGACCAGCTCGGCCTCGACCCGCTCGACCCGCACTGGGACGACCCGGGGGACGCGAAGCTGACCGGCGCCGTCGACGCGCTGGTGAAGCTCGCGCTCGAACAGCGCGCCGAGGCCAGGGCCCGCAAGGACTACGCGGCTGCCGACCGCATTCGCGATGAGCTCAGCGGAGCCGGCATCACCGTCAAGGACACCCCTCGCGGTCCCGTATGGACAGTCAACTAGGTGAAGCCTGCGAGCCTTGACTGCGCACGTGTGATGTTGAGTCCTGGCGAAGCCTGCGAGCCTGACTGCACGTGTGATGTTGAGTCCGGGCGAAGCTTGCGAGCCTGTGTAAATGTGACCGGCGGCGACGCCAGCACGCCTGAGACTTCAGGCGATGCAGCCGCCCGCGACGACCGAGACCTGGGGAACCGAGACCGATGAGCACCAAGGGTGGACACCCGAACCGCCGCAAGACCTCCAAAGCCGGACCGAAGATCGGCTCCGGCGGCGGCAAGAAGGGCCTGGCCGGCAAGGGGCGCACCCTCAAAGCCGAGGACCGCCCCTGGCACAAGGAGTACCAGGGCGACGACAAGCCCCGCAAGACCCAGTGGAAGCAGTCCAAGGAGCGCGCCAAGGCCGCCTCCGAAGGCCGCACCACCAACATCGGCAAGGCCCGGCCCTCCGGTCCCGTGCGCCGCCGCCGCGACGACGAGCCCGAGCTCATCCTCGGCCGCAACCCGGTCCTGGAGGCCCTGCGCGCCAAAGTCCCCGCGACCGCGCTGTACGTGGCCTTCGGCACCGAGCTCGACGACCGCATCGCCGAGTCCGTGCGCCTCGCCGGCAACCGCGACCTCCCCATCAAGGAGCTCGCCCGCCGCGACCTCGACCGCCGCACCAACAACGCCCTCCACCAGGGCATCGGCCTCCAGATCGAGCCGTACCAGTACAGCGAGTTCGAAGACCTCCTGCACATCAGCAAGACCTCCGGCACCGCGCCGCTCCTGGTCGCCCTCGACGGCGTCACCGACCCGCGCAACCTCGGCGCGATCATCCGCTCCGCCGCCGCCTTCGGCGGCCACGGCCTGATCATCCCGTCCAAGCGCGCCGCCTCCGTGACGGCCGTCGCCTGGCGCACCAGCGCCGGCGCCGCCGCCCGCCTGCCCGTCGCCAAGGTCGTCAACCTCACCCGCACCATCCAGGCCTGCCAGCAGGCCGGGTTCATGACGGTCGCGCTCGACGCCGGCGGCGACATCGACGTGTTCGACATGCCCGTGGCCACCGACCCGCTCCTCATCGTCGTCGGCGATGAAGGCAAGGGCGTCTCCCGGCTCGTCGCCGAGACCTGCGACCACATCGCGAGCATCCCGATCGCGGGCGAGGTGGAGTCGCTCAACGCCTCCGTCGCGGCCTCGATCGCCCTCGCCGAAGTCCAGCGCCAGCGCCGCTAGCGGACCGCCCGGGACGACCGCCCGCCCCGCGCCGGCGGCCGTCCCGAACAGCGTGCGCACCGCCCGAGACCGCCCGCAGGCGCGGGCGACGCACTCGACCACAAACGGTCATCCCGTGACCGCACGATTCGCCGCACCGGACTAACCTGGAACGACCCTGCACGCCCTAGCGCCCCCGGAGCTGCAACCACATGCCGGCTGAATACCTCCTGAGCGTCGACCTCGGCACCTCCCACACCGTGGCGGTGCTGGTGTGGCCCGACGGCCGCACCCGGCCGCTGCTCTTCGACGGCTCCCCGGTCATGCCCTCCGCCGTGTTCCTCGACCCGGGCGGCACCATCCACACCGGACGGGACGCCGAACGGCTCGCGCTCACCGCCCCCGAGCGGTTCGAGCCGAACCCCAAGCAGCGCATCGCCGACGGCACGATCCTCCTCGGCGACCGCGAGATCCCCGTCGCCGCCGCGCTCGCCGCGATCCTCGCCCGCGTCGCCCGCACGGCCGTCGAGTCCGTCGGGCACCTGCCGAACACGGTCCTCACCTGCCCGGCCGCCTGGAGCGAGCAGCGCCGCGCCACCCTGCACGACGCGGCCGCCAAAGCCGGGTACCGGCCCGTCAAGATCCTCACCGAACCCGTTGCGGCGGCGCACTACTACACCTCCCGCCTCTCCCACCCGATGCGCCCTGGGCAGGCGCTCGCGGTGTTCGACTTCGGCGGCGGCACCCTCGACATCGCCGTTCTCGAGCGCCGCCAGGACGGCTCGTTCGGCGTCCTCGCCGACGGCGGCCTGCCCGACCTCGGCGGCCTCGACTTCGACGCCGTGCTCGTCGACCACATCGGCGCCACGGTGCGCCAGCGCGACCCCGAGATCTGGAAGCGGCTCGAGAACCCCAGCGGCGCTTCCGAAATGCGCAACCGCCGCGAACTGTGGGAAGAGGTGCGCGCCGCCAAGGAGATGCTCTCGCGCTCCTCGGTCGCGCCCGTCACGGTGCCCGACATGGCGCAGTCCCTGCATTTGACCCGCGGCGAGCTCGACCAGTTGTCGCGTCCCCTGCTGTCTCGCGCGGTGGGCGAGACCCAGCGCGTTCTCGGCCTCACCGGCCGCCGCCCCGAGCAGCTCGCCGGCCTGTTCCTCGTGGGCGGCTCGAGCCGCATGCCCATGGTGTCCAAGGTGCTCCATGAAGGTCTCGGCATCGCGCCCACGGTCCTCGAGCAGCCCGAACTGCCCGTGAGCGAGGGCGCGGCCCTCGCCATGGCCGGGCCCGCCCCGGTGACGCCGCCCGCGCAGGTGCCGTCGCCGCCGATCCAGTCCCCGACTGCCCCGCACACCTCGCCGCCGATGCGGTCGGGCAGCCTGCCGCCGGTCACGCCGGGCACGGACGAGACGATCATGCTGCGCCGGGGCGAACCCGAGCCGCCGAAGCGCAAGATTCGTCCGAAGTGGATCGCGATCGCGGCGGTCGTGGTGGTGCTCGCGATCCTGCTGCCCATCGGCTGGCTCTGGCTCACGAACCCGTACAAGCAGAAGCCGTTCGACGAGGCGCTCGCGCCGGTCGGCGAGGCCACCGCGTTCGGCGGCGCAGTGAACAACAACGTCTACCAGGTGCGCGTCTGGGACGACAAGACCCTGTTCGCCTACACGACCGCCTCCACCGACCCCAGCGGCGAGGAGCTCCACCTGCGCGCCGTCGACACCGACACCGGCGAACCGCTGTGGGAGGGCGACATGGTGTTCCCCGGCGCGGGCTGGGACGGCAACTTCTACGTCTCCGAAGACCTCGTGGCCTTCTCGCAGGAGGTCGACACCGCCAGCGAGACCCCGTACCGCTTCTACTTCCTGGACTGGAAGGACGGCGAGACCCGCAACACGGTCGACAGCGCCGACCGCACGGCCGCCCGCTCGGGCGACTACCTCGTGCTCGGCCCCTTGGGCGGCAACACCTTCACGGTGTACGACGGCGCCGGCGAGACCGTCTCCAGCTGGGAGCTCGGGAACGTCGAAGAAGGCGTCACCGTGTCCAATTGGGACCTCGTTGGCACGCCTGACGACCTCGAGGAGCCGTCGCTGCGCGCCAACGGGAACGGCCGGGTCTGGGCGGTCACGAGCGACAACGTGGTGCACGTCCACCACCTCGAGTCCGGCGAGAAGGTGGCCTCCAAGGAGGTCGAGACCGTCGAGGACCTGTACTTCGGCTGGGACAACCTGCTGTACGTGGCGGTCGACAAGGAGACCGGCTACGACCTCAACGTCTACGACATCGACGACGGTCTGTCCCGTGTGGACGAAGAGACCGTCACGTCCGAGACCCCGGCGCCCGACCAGCTCAAAGCCTGCGGCGAGAAGCTGATCTGCGTGCGCGAACCGGTCGCCGACGTCATCGACATCTACACCTGGCGGCTCTACAACCCCGACAAAGAGGAGATCGTGCACGTCTTCGACGAGCGCGAGTACCGCTACATCCTCCCGCTGGGCGACCGCATGATGGTCGAGCACTACGAAGGCGACGACGTGCGCACCCAGATCTACGACAAGGGCTTCGACGCGGTCGGCAACGACGTGGGCGAGAGCGACTTCGAGGCCATCGACGGCGGCAGCGCCCTCACCTGGCCCGCGGCCTCCGGCTTCAGCACCAGCACCGGCAACGTGATCGGCCTCGGCCGCGACGGCACCCGCACCTCGCTCCACATCGACCTCGAGGTCTACGCCTGCGACGCCAGCGAGACCCGCCTGGCCTGCCTCACCCTCGAAGGCATGCAGGTGTACTCCTTCAGGGACGCATAGGGAACGACGCACAGCAAACGGGGCGGGCGCATATGCGCCCGCCCCGCTCCGTTTCCGGCTCAGGCTGCCACGCGGTCCCTGCGGCGCAGCCACCACAGGAACTGCAGCAGCGCACCGAGCGCGGGCAGTCCGAGGAACGTCCACGCGAACAGCTCGTCCTTCGTGATGAAGTCGATGCCCGGGTAGAACGAGGTGCCGGAGTAGAGCAGCCGCAGCCCGACGCCGAGGATCACGCACGCCAGCGCGGCGGCCCCATACGCGATCCGCCGCCCCGGCAGCGGCACGGCCGCCGCGACGAACACTGCCGCCGCGGCGAAGTAGACGACCATGAGCTCGACCGGCGCCGGCCCCTCGTTGAACATCATGTAGGTGAGGGTCGCGAGGTACAGGGAGATGAACCCCGTCAGCAGCGCGCCGCCTTCCGCGACGTACGTGTCCACGCGCGGCCGCGGCATCCGCCACGACGCCCACAGCAGCCACGGCGCGGGCAGCGCCAGCAGTACGACGAACGTGATCGTCGATACCGGCCCGTTGCTGATCAACAGGACCCAGACGACGAGCAGCGCCGCCCAGACGAAGGGCGCCACGGCCCACTTGACGACTGATGAGCGAGCGCTGCGCTCGACGTTTTCCGTTGCAGTGTTCATGCGACCAGTGTCGCAACCCAACGCAACCGATCCACTACCAAATTCGTGCCTTCGTTGGAGGTTTCCTACAACACCGGCCGGTCCAACGCCCGCTTCCGCCCATCTTTTTTCTAGGTTTCCACCAAACGCGCCACCAGGCCCGCGCCCGATCGGGGCGGGCCGCCGGTTGCGCCGGGGTCGGCTAGAATCGTTCCGTCGCGCTGTGGATACGGCGCTGACCTGCCGGTGTAGCTTTAATTGGTAGAGCGCCTGATTTGTAATCAGTAGGTTGCGGGTTCGAGTCCTGTCACCGGCTCCATTGCCCGACCTTTGGTCGGGCTTTTTCGTTGTCTCAGTTCAGCTTTCGGGCGTGGACTGGTTACACCATCTCCGGGATTCCGTGCTTGCCAGTGAGGCGATCAGGGCGAGTGGGACCAGGCTGAGCAGGGCCGGCATCAGGCCCGGGCCGGGGCCGTCTTGGACGAAGTTCAGGATCGCCGCGATGAGTAGCCAGGCCGCGTAGGCCGCTGCGAGGACGACCGATGCCCAGCGGGCCCAGTTGCGGTGGCACGAGAAGCCGATGTTCAACGCGCCCTGAACGAGTGCGAGCAGCAGTACCGCGCCCGCGGCCCAGGCTGTTCCCGTCCCGGCCATGTCGGCTTCGTCGCCCGCCAGCGCCAGGAGTGCCGCCGCGCCGGCGTAGAGGGCGATGCCGATGGCCGTCCAGAGGACGAGGAGCGAGGCGACGACCTGGTGGGGCGGTTGTGCGGCGGTGTTGATCTTGGGGCTGTGGCGGGGCGCGTCGCAGTCGCACCAGTCGCGGGTGGGGCGTAGGAGCAGGAGGACGAGGAGGAGGGCGAACAGGAGGGTGCCGGTGATGCCGGTGCCGGGGTTCGTTCCGACTCCGGTGAGGATTGCAGCGGCGAGGGCTATTGCGGTGGTGATGGCGATGACGTGGCGGGCCCAGTCGCGGCCGCTGCGGAGTTTGAGCGCGAGGAGTCCGAGGAGGACGGCGGCGGCTGCGATGAGGGCCGGTTCGACGAACTCCAGCGGGCTCCAGGCGCCGGCGTGGCGGACGCTCACTTCGAAGGAGGTCGCCACGGCGGATACGAGCGCGACCCAGGCGGCCAGGGCGGTGAGCAGCCAGAGCAGGACGACCGCGATGAGGACCGTTGCGGGTGTGCGCGGTTTTGGCGGTGTCGCCGCCGGTGGTTCGGGTGGCGGCCCCGGAACGGGTGGCTCGGATGCGGCCGGCTGCGGTTCCGGCGGCGGGCCTGGTGGCTTGGACGCCGCGGCGGGCTGCGGTTCGGACTCGGGCGCTTCTGGCGGTTCGGCTCGGTCCATGTCACGGCTTTCGATGGGCGACGGGAACACTGCTGACGTTAAGCCATCAGGCTCGCCTCCACCACCTACACGGACAGGTCGGCGCCAAGGGTTCGCGTCGGCCGCAGTTGCGGGTACGTGAGCAGGAATCGCGTTTGGTGGAGTGTCGGACCCGTGTGGGACAGTCGTCTCATTTATTCGGTTGGTCGGAGGTGGATGCGGGTGGGAAGGGGCATGCCCTATGGGCGGCGTCGCGGAGCGCCGCGCGCCAGCGCGCAGCATCTCACCGCGCGGCATTAGTCCTCTGCGGTCACCGTGCCCGAGACCAGGCCGGCCGCGGCTGCTGCGGTGAGGGCCTCGGCGTCGGCTCCTGCTTGGGCGAGGGCGGCGCGCAGGTCTTCCAGGGCTGTGTAGGCCGCGCCGCGCCGCTGCTGTTCGGCGAGGGCGATGCGGGGGATCTTCACTGAGAGCAGGCGGCGTTTCGCGCCGGTCGCGGTGCGTTTGGTCGCGGTGGGGAGGCGGGCGGCGAGGGCGGCGGCGATCCAGCCGAGGTCGACTGTGGGTCCGCAGCTGACGGTCCATTGTGTCTCGGTGGCGTCGCTGCGGGGGCCGAGGCGCACCTGTGGTTCGCCCACTGGGTCGACGATGACGCATCTGGCGTCGTCGTCCCCTTGCGGCCCAGTGCTGCCGCCCGGGGCGATGAGTAGGTGCCCGTCGCGTTCGAGGTCGGCCAGGCTCGTCTCCGGGGTGCTCGCTTCGGCGCCGGTGCCGAAGCGCGGCAGCGGGTGCCGCGCCAGCCCGCCGAGCCGGTCGCCTAGGCCCGCAACGGATTCGGCGAGGCTCGCGGCGTCGCCGGTGGCGCTGGCGAGGTAGACCGCGGGGGAGATGTCGACGTCCTCGTCCCAGAGTCGCATGAGGGGCACGGTGGTCGAGTCGGCGGTGGCGAGCGGCGCGTCCGGTGTGGCGGTGAACTGCCGCCAGGCCTCGGCCAAGTCGCCGCCGCCGGAGACGAGCAGCTGGGTGGTCTCGCCGCGCGGGGCGAGGATCCAGATGTGCGCCTTGGCTTCAGGGGAGTCGACGACGGCGCGCAGTGCGCCCCAGCGGAGCAGTTCGGAGCGGATGCGCCGCCCGGTGCGGCGGTGGGCGACTTGGGCGGGCATGCGCACGACGGCGTGTCCGCCGGGGGCGAGGAGGGCGACGCAGTGCAGGGCCCAGGCGAGTTCGGGTTCGGTGCGCGGCGGGGTGCCGTAGGCGAGGCGGGGGTCGTCGCCGACTGCGTATTGGTTCGCGCCGCCGTCCTTGACGTTGAACGGCGGGTCGCAGACCACGAGGTCGTACCGTTCGCCGGGTACGGGTTGCAGCAGTGAATCGCCCACGCGCGCAACCACTGCCGCTTCAGCGTCGAGGAGTCGCAGGCGCTGCTCGGCGATGGCGGCGCGCGGGGCGGAGAGGTCTTGGCCGCTGAGGACGCGGCAGTGGCCGGTGCGGCGGGCGACTTCGGCGAGGAGGTCGCCTTCGTCGCAGGCCGGGTCGTGGACTGCGGGCCGCGCGGTGCCCTGTGTGACGGCGGCGGCGATGTCGGCGAGGGGCGCGATGCCCGGCGGTACGCCGGTGCCGGCGGCTTCGCGGGCGCGCTCGATGAAGAACTCAAATAGGGCCGAGGCAGGGGTCTCGCGTCGCAAGTCGTTGAGCTGCTTGGTGATCGCGGGTTCGCCGCCGTCGCCGAAGGCCGCGGCGACCGCGCTGAGCGCGGCCTCGGCGGTCGGGTGCGTGTCGGCGAGGGTGAACCAGAGCCGGTCGGCGCCGGTGACGTCGAGTGCCCGGCCGTGCCGTTCGGCCCACTGCTCGAGTTCGTGGAGCGCGAACCGGGGCCGCCGGGACGTTGCGTCCACGGGGGCCGGGAAGTCGGTTTCGCGGCGGCGCCAGTTGCTGACGGCGTTGCGGCCGACGCCCGCGAGTCGGGCGAGGTCGGTCAGCGTGATGGTCTCGCCGGAACTGGCGTCACGGGTGGTCATGCGGCTCCCCTGTCTGGATTTATCGAATCGTAACCCACCCCGCGTTGCGGACGCTCGACACAGTCGTTTAATCTCGTGAAGTGAGTTCACAAGATCTGAACTACGAACACCACTCCACAGAAGGTTGATCATGAACATCGAATTCCCCGAGATCTCGAAGCGCCTCCTCGCCGCCTCCGGCGCCGGCCTCATCGCCCTCGCCGCCCTCTCCGCTTGCGGCGCAGAGGACACTGGCTCGGGGGACACCGCGAACGCCGCCGAAGAGGCCGGTGCCGACACCGAAGCGGAGGCCGAGGCCCCGGCCGGCGACGGCACCAGTCCCGAGTCCCCGCTCGCGGCGGGCTCCACCCTGGAGATCGGCGACTGGACCGTCACCGCCTCCGAGGCCACGCTGGACGCGACCGACGCGATCCTCGCCGCCGACGAGTTCAACGCGGCCCCGGCCGACGGCTTCCAGCAGAGCCTGGTCACCCTCGACGGCACCTACAACGGCACCGAGACCGGCTCGCTGTGGCTCGACGTGACCTTCGGCGTCTGGGCCGACGGCACCTTCTACGACAGCATCGACTGCATGAACACCGTCGAGGACCAGATCACCCTCGTCCCGGACGTCTCCAGCGGCGGCACCTCCACAGGCTCGGCCTGCGTCGAGGTCCCCGCGGGCGCCGACCAGTACCTCCTCTACTTCGAGGACATCATGAGCCTGGACGGCACCCAGTACTTCGTCGAGATCGGCTGAGTACCCCAGGGCCGGAGGACGCGGTGACCATTGGGCGGAACCCGCGTCCTCCTTTGCGCCCCAGGCCATCCCGTGCATCGGCTGAGGTTCCTGGCACCTTGACCGAATTGCAACCATTGTGATCCTCGCCATGATGGCGGCGGCGCGACGCCGCGACCGCAGTGAAGTCCCAGTTCAGCGACGTGGCGGGCGGCATGGTAACGATCCCTGCCGTCTCAGTAGTTGAGTCCCTCCCATATCGTCGCGCTGAATTCCCTAGCACCGCCCCACCCGATAGGCGGTGACCCACAGAAAGCAGCTCATGAACCTCAATTCCGAGACCCTCGGTCCCATCCGCCGCATCCTCGCCGTCGGCGGCGTCGCCCTCGCCGGCAGCATCGCCCTGACCGGCTGCGGCATCCTCGAGGACGCCGCCTCCGACAGCGCCACCGACAACGAAGTCAGCGAGGAGCAGGTCGACGCCGTCGCGGACGCCAAAGTCGGCGACTGCCTCCCCGAAGAGATGATCAGCGCCGACCCGTCCATCTTCGCGGTCGAGTGCTCCGACCCCACCGCGTTCTGGACCATCACCGCGTTCGAGGCCGACCCGGGCCTGACCGCCAACACCGACGGCTCCAGCCTCACCGACCCGCAGCCGGTCTTCGACATGTGCGGCGAGACCGTCGGCGCGCAGGTCCCCGGCGCGACCTGGACCGACTGGAGCATGATCTACGACCAGACCACCTACACGGTCGACTACATCTTCTGCGTCGAGTCCAACGGCGTCCCGAGCTCCCTGGGCACCAACCCGGTGGTCCCGGCCGCCGGCGACTGCTTCAACTCCATGGCCGCCGAGTACCAGTACGGCACGCTGCCCTGCGACTCGCCCGACGTCGACTCCACTGTGGTCGACGTGGTCGAGGTCGACCCGGCCGAGTGGATGGGCGCCGACGCCAACGCTGAAGCCCTCGCCGCCGACTGCTCCGGCGACTACACCGCCTACCTCCCCGCAGTCGACCAGTTCGGCCGCACCGCCGCCGTCTACTGCCTCGCCTGACAGCGACCGGCGCGCTCCCCGCAGCGCAGGGCGACAACGCTCGGCCCCGAGACCAGGTCTCGGGGCCTTTCGCTTGCCCGCCAACGGCTTACGGAATGAAGACGCAGTACTCGCGCAGGTGGTGCTCGAAGGTCGGGCTGAGATCGATCACGAGCATGACCTCGCCGAGGCTGCCGAACGGCCCCGACTGCGCCACCCAGTCCTGGATCTGCCGTGCACTGCGCTCGGTGACCCCCGGGAGGGTCATGAGCTCCTGCAGCGGGGCGTGGTTGAGGTCGATGAGGCCGCCGTCGTCGAACTGGCGCGGCAGGTCCGGCCGCCCGATCCCGAGCCGCTTCGCCAGCATCGGGTCCGCCTCCGCGGTGCGCCGGGCCTGCTCCCGCAGCTTCCGCGCCCGGTCCACCACCTCCGAACTGGACAGTTTCGCCACCGGCACCTCCAGTCGCGCGGGCGGCGCCCACACCGCCGAGCGGATCACGAGCAGATGCGCGGTGGCACCGAACGCGCACAAGGCCATCGACGTGGTGAAGAGCGTGAGGGCCCACGTCGGGACCGGATCCTCGGACGCGAAGATCGCGAAGCAGCCCGCGAGGACCAGCGCCGAGTGGACCACCAGCGCCCACAGCGTCAGGTTGTCGCGGCGCCTGCCGAGCGCCAGGCCGAACATGATCGGGGCGGCGTAGCCGCACGTGAGCAGGGGCGCGAACGCCCAGAGGTAGGAGCCGATCAGGGCGAGGCGGCGGTTGCGGGTCTTCGTGTCGTCGGCGGGCGGGGCGTACGGACCGAGGGCGGTCATCGAGGAGGACTCCCAGGCGAGGCGGGGGGCGGCACCGGCCACGCGGGACCCGTCGGGGACACCGCCGTAAGGCGCGGAGTGGACCAGGTCCGCAGCAGCCGTTCGGCTTCGATCGTATCGGCATCGGCCGGGCCGAGCGCCGCGGCCATCTCGTGAACCACAGTGGACAATTCGCGATGCGCCTCCGGGCCCCGGCCCAGGACGGCGAGCAGGTCGGCGGCGATGCGCCGGGACCGCAGGGTCGAGCGGGCGCGGTCGCCCTCGAGGCGGCGCTGCCGTTCGATGACCCGCGTGAGCCCGGTGAGGGCGCTGGCCGCGTTCCCAAGGGCCGCAAGGCACTGCGCGGCGCGCATTTGGCAGTGCAGGGCCAGCGCGGGGTCGGGGCTCTCGAAGTCCTTGGCGAGGGATCGGAACGCGGAGAGCGCGCCGTTGTAGTCGCCCATGCCGAAGGCCCGGTCGGCTTCGGCGATGCGCTCGCGCCGGTCCGGTGCGGCCGTGACCGCGGCCTGCGAAGCGGCGAGTGCCGCGACCCGGGCGGGGGCGAGCGGGGCCCGGAACGGCCAGGTCGGGTCGCCGCAGTCGTGGACGGGGGCGTTCGAGGCGGGCGCGGCGGCGAGGAGCGCGGCGAGGCGCAGGTGGATCTGGGCCGCGTCGGAGCCGCGTTCGGCGGGTTCCTTGGAGAGCAGGCGCGAGACGAGGCCGTCGAGTTCCGCGGGGAGGTCGGGGCGGTGGCGGCGCACGGGGTCGGGCAGTTCTTTGAGGTGGGCGGTCTGGACCTCGTAGGCGGAGCCGCGGTCGGCGAAGAGCCGTTCGCCCGTGGCCATCTCGTACAGGAGCGCGCCGAGCGCGTAGAGGTCGGCGGCGGGCCCGGCGGGCTGGGCGCGGATCTGCTCGGGGGCCATGTAGTTGAGGGTGCCGGGCTTGTCGCCGGTCATGGTGAGGCGGGAGGCGTCGGGTTCGAGGACGGCGGCGATGCCGAAGTCGACGACGTGCACGAGGCCTTCGGGGCCGACGATGATGTTGGCGGGCTTGAGGTCGCGGTGGACGACCTGCTTGGCGTGGGCGGCGGCGAGGACGGAGGCGAGTTGCGCGCCGACGGCGAGGGTCCAGTCGCCGGGGAGTGCGCCGGTCTCGTCGAGGAGGTCGCGGAGGTTGAGGCCGGGGAGGTAGGCCATGACGAGGTAGAGCTCGCCGGAGGCCTCGTCGAGTCCGGCGTCGAAGATCGCGGGGACGCCGGGGTGCTGGATCTGGGCGGTGACGCGGGCTTCGCGGCGGAAGCGGGCGGCGGCCTCGTGCCGCTGGGGGCCGTCGAGGAGGTCGGGTTTGACGACTTTGACGGCGACCTCGCGTTCGAGGTGGAGGTCGAGGCCCTGCCAGACGCGGCCCATGCCGCCGGCGCCCACGGGCCGGACGAGGCGGTACCGCTCGCCGAAGACCTGGGGAGTGCTCACGGTACAAGCATGCCCGGCGCGGCGGGGAAGGCGAAGGCCGGACCCTCGGGGAGGAGGGAGTCCGGCCTTCGGGCCCGGAGGGCCTGCCATCTAGACGCCGTCCGATGTGACCGGAGTTGCCCGTGCTTTCGCCCGATCCTGGCGAACCCGTCCGTTCATCGTCGAACGGGTGTCGAACGGGCGTGGTTACCGATGCGTTCACTTCGCCCCGGGGGACACTTGCGACTCACGCGCGGTAGGAGTGAAACACCTGCGTAATACGTAGATAGAAGGTTAAAGATTTCCTCTGCCCGCGTTGACTCCGGCGTGTGGTGGACGCTACAGTTCTTCACAATCACCCTTCCTAGTGAACGCGCATTCACCCCTCCGGTGAACCCCAAAAGTGGTAGGGAGCCCTATGCCGACGGCGATCTCAGACCAGCGAAGCGTTCGACTGCGCACAGTGGACGGACTCAGCGCGCTCGGCATACCGGCGCCCCCCGCCCAGTTCCCCCTCCCGTTCCCCGCCGGCCAGCTCCCGCGCCTGCGCCCCCGCGGCCACGTCGAGGCCCGCGCCGCGATCCTCAACATCGTCCAGGCCCGCGTCTTCGACATGCCCGAGGAACTGGCGATGCGCTGGCTCCTGGACGCGCACGTCCTCGACCACCTCTCCCCGGACGAATGGGGCTTCATCGCCTGCGGCCGCGGCGAACGCGAGCGCTACGCCGACCAGCTCGAGAGCCTCTACACCGTCTCGTGGCTGCTCGGCCTCGTCGACCACCTCGACCCGGCCGTGCCGTGCAGCGAAGAGCTCCCCGAGCTGCTGCCGGACCTGCGCCGGCCCGAGTCCTTCGGGGCCTGGCGCGACCGCCAGCTCACGCCCACGCGCGACCCCGCGGTGATCGCCGAGATGCTCGACCTCTACTACTGCCTCGACTGGGTCTGCGACCAGGCCCGCCGCGCCGGGCAGGCCCCGCCGCGCGGCGTCGACGACAACCTGGTCTGGCACCGCCGGTGGGCGCTCGAATGGGCCGTGGTCTTCGCCGACGAGCGGCCCGTCCACTGGGACGAAGTGCGGCTGTGAGGCAGGCCCGCGAAAGCGGCTGACTATATTCATGGGATGAATCCCAAGCCACTTGCAGTCGACGCCATCCGCAAGGCCCCCAAAGCCGTGCTCCACGAGCACCTCGACGGCGGCCTGCGCCCCCAGACGATCATCGAGATCGCCGACGAGATCGGCCACCCCCTGCCCGCGAGCGAACCCGAGGCCCTGAAGAACTGGTTCTTCGAGGCCGCCGACTCCGGCACCCTCGAGCGCTACCTCGAGACCTTCGCGCACACCGTCGCCGTCATGCAGCGCGCCGAGGACTGCTTCCGCGTCGCCTCCGAAGCGGCCCAGGACCTCGCCGCCGACGGCGTCGTCTACGCCGAACTCCGGTACGCCCCCGAGCAGCAGCTCCTCGCCGGCCTCAGTCTCGAAGAAGTCGTCGAGGCCACCCTCGCCGGGTTCGAGGAGGGCCAGCGCCTCGCCGCCGCCGCGGGCAGCCCCATCACCGTGCGCACCCTCCTGTGCGGCATGCGCCACGCCGACCGCACCAAGGAGATCGCCGAACTCGCGGTCGCCTACCGCGACAAGGGCGTCGTCGGGTTCGACATCGCCGGCGGCGAGATCGGCAACCCCGCAGAGCGCCACGTCGACGCCTTCGACTACCTGCGCCGCGAGAACATGCCGTTCACGATCCACGCCGGCGAGTCCTGCGGCCCCGAGTCGATCTGGGGCGCGGTCGCCGTGTGCGGCGCCAACCGCATCGGCCACGGCGTGCAGCTCATCAAGGACATCGACCTGACCGGGGACGAGGCGAAGCTCTCCGACCTCGCGCACTACATCCGCGACCGCCGGATCGCGCTCGAGGTCGCGCCGTCCTCGAACCTCCAGACCGAGGGGGCCGAATCGATCGAGACGCACCCGATCAAGGCCCTCTACGACCTGGGCTTCCGCGTCACCGTGAACAACGACAACCGCCTCCAGAGCCGCACCAGCGTCTCCCGCGAGTTCCAGATCCTCTCCGAGACGTTCGGCTGGGGCTGGGCCGAGGTCAAGCGCTGCACGGAGAACGCGATGAAGGCCTCGTTCCTGCACCACCCGGAGCGCCGCCGGATCATCGAGGAGGTCATCCGCCCCGCGTACGCCGCGCTGGAGTCCACTGGGGCTGAGTAAGCTCGGTTCCATGCACGTATACACCGCCCCTGTCGTCGTCCCCATTGCGGACCAGCCGATTCGCGAGGGCGCGGTCGGGGTCGACGACGGGCGGATCGCCTACGTCGGCCCCGCCGCCGACGCCCCCGAAGCCGAAGCGACCACCGCCTTCGACGGCGTGCTCACCCCCGGGCTCGTCAACGCCCACACCCACCTGTGCTACTCCGCGTTCGCCGACATGTACGGCAACGAGAAGGAGTTCTTCGAGTGGATCCAGGACTTCGCGCGCCGCAACCCCACGACCGCCGATGAGGCCTGGAAGGCCTCCGTGCAGCTCGGCATCGACGAATCGCTCGGCCACGGGGTCACAGCGGTGGCCGACATCGTCACGCCCGCAGCCGGTTTCGAGCCGCTCTTCGCCTCCGACCTCGCGGGCGTCGCCTACTGGGAGGCGTGCTTCATCGACGGCGCCGCCTGGGAGGTCCGCCGCAGCGCCTGGCGCGAGATCGTGACCGACAGCCGCGCCGTCAACAACTCCGACGTGGCCGTGGGCATCAGCCCGCACACGCTGTACACGCTGGGCACCGAGGTCGGCAAGAGCCTCGCGGAGCTCGCGCGCACGCTCGACATCCGCCTCCACCCGCACCTGGCGGAGACCATGCACGAGGACATGTTCGTGCGCCGCGGCTCCGGCCCGTTCGCGTTCATGAACCGCCGCGCCGGGCTCGCCCTCGAGATCGCGGACGGCGGCACCGGGCTCTCCCCGGCCGCCCACATGGAGAAGGTCGGCTGGCTCGGCCCCGATTCGCATGTGGCGCACGGCGTCCACCTCGACAAGTCCGACCGCGAGCTGCTGCGCAACCTCGGCACCGCCGTCGCGCTCTGCGCCCGCTCGAACGCCCGCCTCGAAGCCGGCGAGCCGCCCGTCGCGTCCTACCGCGCCGAAGGCAACACCGTCGCGATCGGCACCGACTCGCGCGCGTCCAGCCCCGACCTCGACGTCGCCGCCGAATGGCCCCTGCTGCGCAAGCTCGCGCTGGCCCAGGGCGACGGCGGCGAAGGCCTCAACGAGTGGCTGGTCCGGGCCGCCACCGAGGGCGGCGCGAAGGCCCTCGGCCGCGACGACATCGGTGCGATCAAGGTGGGCAACCGCGCCGACCTCGCGGTCTTCGACGTCGACACCGAAGGCGACCCGTACGCGGCCCTCGTCAACGGCGCGGCCGGCCACTGCACCGCCACGGTGCTCAAAGGCAGTCTCATCCAGCGGTAGACCGTGAATAACGCTTCGATCTCGTCACTTGCCGATCGGCCCCGCACCGGCGATGCTGAATAGGGCCTGAACGCAGGCTGAACGACTTCCTTCACCGGAGAGGTCCGCCTCTCTGTGTATCCCCTGGAGAAGGCGGGGCGCGCATGCGCGCCCCGCCGTTTTTGCGCCCGCCTCTCGGAGCTGGACACCGGCCCGCAAAACGGTGGATCCAGCGGTTATCCGACGAAGGCATACGAGTGCGTCGCTCCCTATGGCAACCGGCACGCGATTGCTATCGGAAGGGTTACACGGGATAACGGTTCGGTTTCATAGATCGACATCACAGCTTCCATGCGTCAATGTGGTCGTGTAGCGCAGACCGCACTCGGGGGATCTCTCAGCGTCATCCCAGCCGGGATCGACACCGGTCCGCGCTCCTTGAGAACCGAACGCGACAAGGAGGCGCCATGCACCGCTCACTCGAGCATCACGCATCGCCTTCCGGTGCGCCCCAGGCGTTCCCGTCGTCGCGATCCGAGGTTCACCCGCCAGCCTTCCTCCAGGGCGAGCGAGCGGCTCCCTGCTCCCTCAGGGCCGCCCGCGCCGCGTTACCCCGCGCGCGTCCGATATAACCCCTTGATCCGCCGGGGCCCACACCGACAGGGCTCCGGCGGATTTTCCGTTTCCCGTGTGCAAGGCTGTGCGAGTGATCGAGGCGAACGAAGCGAATACCCCGCGTAAAGAACCCGGCCGCATCGCGGCGATGTTCGACCGGGTCGCGCCGGGCTACGACCGCACCAACACCGTGATGGTCGCCGGGCAGGACAAGCGGTGGCGCAAGGCGACCCGCGAGGCGCTGAGCCTCCAGCCGGGCGAGCGCTGCCTCGACCTCGGCGCGGGCACCGGCGTCTCCACGGCCGAGCTCGCGAAGTCGGGCGCGGACGTCGTCGGCGTCGACTTCT
The DNA here is from genome assembly GCF_040641195.1 of Glycomyces sp. NPDC021274. NCBI lineage: Bacteria > Bacillati > Actinomycetota > Actinomycetes > Glycomycetales > Glycomycetaceae > Glycomyces > Glycomyces sp. NPDC021274. Next base: position 395,266 of record NZ_JBFADC010000005.1, read on the forward strand.
CCCTCGAGATGCTCAAGCACCACAAGGACCGCCAGGTGCCGCTGGTGAACGCCGACGCGCTGCGCCTGCCGTTCGCCGACGACGCGTTCAACGCCGTCACCGGCTCCTTCTTCATCCGCAACGTCGTCGACCTCGACGCCTGCCTCACCGAGATCCGCCGCGTCCTCGCCCCCGGCGGCCGCATGGTCCTGTGCGAGGTCTCCCGGCCGGTCTGGAAGCCCTACCGCAAGGCCCACGGCGTGTTCGTCAAGCACGTGCTGCCGAAGGTCGCCTCCCGCGTCGCCTCCGACCCGGAGGCGTACCAGTACCTCTCCGACACGACCATGGCCTGGCCCGACCAGGCCGAGTTCGCCGACCGCATCGTCAAGGCCGGCTTCCGGAAGGTCGCCTGGCGCAACCTCGCCGGCGGCGCGGTCGCCATGCACCGCGGCTTCAAGTAAGCAGAGGCATAGGTGCGCCGTCCGGCCGCAAGGTGGGTGCGGCGCGGACGGCGCGTGCGGGCCGGGATTTGACGATCACCTGCCCGCGGCTTTCGAGCCCGCCCCGTGGTCGGGCCCGCTCAGTTGAGTTGGAACGAGCGCTTCGAGAGCCCCATCCAGTACCCGTCGATCACGGTGGTCGCGGCCTGCTCCTGCTCGCTCGCGGCCCCGTAGGTCACGAACAGCGGCACGTAGTGGTCCACCGTCGGGTGCGCGTACGGCATCCCCGGCGCCTGCGAGCGGTAGCGCGCCAGCTCCTCGATGTCCCCGCGCGCCAAGGCCTCCCCGGCCCATTCGTCGAAGTCGGCCGACCAGCCCGGCACGATCTCGGGGCGGCGGAAGTCGAGGAACGGCAGGCCGTGGGTCATGAACCCCGACCCGACCACCAGGTAGCCCTCCTCGCGCAGCGGCCGCAGCCGCGCCCCGATCGCCATGAGGCGGTCCGGGTCGTGCGTGGGGATCGACATCTGCAGCACCGGCACGTCCGCGTCCGGGTACATGACCTTGAGCGGCACCCACGCGCCGTGGTCGAGGCCGCGGCTCGCGTGCTGGTGCAGCGGTTCCGTGTCGGGCATGGCCGCGGCGACCCGGCGGGCCATCGCGGTCGCGTCCGGCGTCGCGTACCGCATCTGGAAGTACCGCTCGGGGAAGCCCCCGAAGTCGTACACGAGCGGGGTCCCGGCCGCGGGGCTCGAGATCATGAGCGGCGCGGCCTCCCAGTGGGCCGAGACGATGAGGATGCCCTTGGGCCGCGGCAGGCCCTGCGCCCAGTCGAAGAGCTCGCCCATCCACGCGGCCTCGTCGAACAGCGGTGGCGCGCCGTGGCTCAGGTACAGCGCCGGGAGGGGCCCGTCCTCGGGCGCCCAGTCGCGGCGCTCGGCGGCGGCGGGCGCGGCGTCCGCGAGGAACGCGTCGAACGCGGCGCCGGGCCGACCAGCGCTCATCTCTCGCCTCGCCATCGACACTCCTGAATCGTTGAACCTTCAACGAATCTAGCGCGGGATCCTTGATGTATCAAGTAGTCCAGTTAAGCTTGTTGCATGAGTGATGAAGCGCCTTGGCTCGACGAAGCGGAGATGACGACCTGGCTGGCGTTCATCCGCGTGGTCATGCGGCTCCCGAGCGCCCTCGACGGACAGGTCAGGAACGACGCCGACATCAGCTACTTCGAGTACAGCGTGCTCGTGGTGCTCGAGCACGCCGAAGACCAGACGATGCGCATGAGCGACCTCGCCTTCCTCTGCAACGGCTCGCTCTCCCGCCTCTCGCATGTGGCCCGGCGCCTCGAGAACGACGGCCTCATCCGGCGCTACGCCTGCCCCACCGACGGCCGCTCGACCCTCGCCGCCCTCACCGACCGCGGACGCGAAAAGCTCGCCCAGGCGGCCCCCGGCCACGTGAAACTGGTGCGCGCCTTCGTCTTCGACGAACTCACCCGCGACGAGATGCGCCAACTCGGCGAACTGTCCGAACGCATCCTCGCCCGCATCCAGGCCTGACACGCCGTTTCACGGCCGGTCCGTGTTGCCTCCGCTCGTTATAGTGAGCGAAAGATTCGTTCCTATACCCCGAGGACTCGAACCATGCCCCCTGCCTCCCAGGTCACCCCCTACCCGAAGGCCGCCCATGGCCGGCGCTGACGTCTTCGCCATGGACCCCGACGAGGTCCGCAAATCCGTCGAGATCCTCTTCGAGATCGAAGCCGAAGTCGACACCCAGGCGATCGCCATCGCCACCGCCACCACCGAAGCCGCCGGCCCCCTCAAGGAGGCCGCCACCGCACTCGGCCCCGCCCTCGAAGCGGCCGGCGAATGGTGGCAGATCCACCGCGCCGGCGGATTCCGCGGACTCGTCGGCAACACCGGCGAATACCTCGCCGTCTGCGCCGAGGAAGCCGTCGAGGTCGACGACTACAACGCCGGCACCTTCGCGTCCGTCGCCGGCGACCGCTACCCCGAGCGTCCCAACGCGAACGCCTCCTCCCGGCCCGACTGGTAGCGCCCATGAGCGAAATGACCTGGGAGCACCTGCGCGACCTCGACTGCACCGCCGTCCGCACCCTCGGCGAATCCTGGAAGACCTACGTCGACCAGCAGCTCGCCCACACCGAGCGCCTCCGCACCGACGTCATCGAGGGCCACCTCAGCGCCGAGCACTACGAGTCCGACACCGCCACCCAGGTGCGCGAGCAGATCGGCATGACCGCCGACCGCTACGAGGACGACCTCTCCGACTACGCCGGCACCCGCATCGCCACCACCCTCCTCGAAGCCGCCGACGCGTTCGAGAAGGAGCAGAACGAGCTCAAGGAGCTCATCCCGCTCATCGAGCAGCACGACTTCGCGATCGAAGGCCCCCACAGCGAATACGACGTCAACCTCTCCGGCGGCCTCCACCGGGCGATCCTCAGCCTGGACCCGCCGCAGTGGCTCTGCGACAAGTGCGGCGTCAAGAAACCCGACGGCTTCTGGGACATCGACACCCTCAAAGTCCTCTTCGACAGCGTCGACCTCTACGGCACCGCCATCGGCCTCGCCGGGCAGTACCAGGACTGGCTCCGCGCCGTCATGTCCCGCGCCCACGACGCCGACGACGAGGCCGCCGCCGCCCTCGCCGAGATGCGCGAGAACCCCACCGAACTCCCGCCCCACCTCGGCGCGACCTACGACGACCTCGTCGACGACTACAAGGAAGGCGTCACCGAAGAAGTCGCCGACGAAGCCGAGGCCATCGCCGAAGGCACCTCAGGCATGTCGCCCGAACAGGTCAACCAGTGGTGGCAGCACCTCAGCGAATCCGAGCGCCAAGCCCTCATCGCAGAGCACCCCGAATGGGTCGGCCCCGTCGACGGCATCCCCACGGCGTCCCGGGACACCGCCAACCGCACCCTCCTCGACAACGACATCGACGGACTCGACAGCCGGATCGCCGCCAAAGAGCAGGCGCTCCAAGGCATGGACCCCGAATCCGACGAGTACGAACAGGCCAAGCAGGAGCTCGACGACCTCAAAGGCGACCGCAGCGACCTCGCCAACCTCCAGGACCGCATCACCAACGACGACGGCACCCCCGCCCTCGCCGAAGGACCCGAACCGCAGCAGCCCTACTACCTGCTCGGCTTCGGCACCCAGGACAGCGGCCGCGCGATCGTCTCGATCGGCAACCCCGACACCGCCGACAACGTCAACACGTTCGTCCCCGGCACCACCGCGAACCTCGGCGGCGCCCCCGGCATCCTCAACCGCACCGAGACCATGCAGAGCGACGCGCAGCTCGCCTCACCCGGATCCTCGAACGCCACGGTCATGTGGCTCGGCTACGACGCCCCCGACACGATCGTCCCCGAGGCCGCGCAGGAACGATGGGCCGACGGCGCGAGCGAAGACCTCGAGAACTTCACCCAGGGCCTCAGCGCCACCGGCCAGGAGCACACCAACCACACGCTCACCGGCCACTCCTACGGCACCACCGTGATCGGCCACGCCGCCACCAAGGACGGCGTCGACGCGGACAACATCGTCTTCGTCGCCTCCCCGGGCGTCGGCACCGACACCGCCAGCGCCCTCGGCGTCGACGAGGACAACGTCTGGGCGACAAGGAACTCGCTCGACCCGATCCATCTCTCGCCGGACTTCCTCCACGGCGCCGACCCCACGGGCGACGACTTCGGCGGCAACGCGTACCACAGCGACACCGGCGCCTGGAACGCCAACAACCACAGCACGTACTGGGACGACACCAACATGGCCGGACGCGAGACCCTCGCCGACATCGCCACCGGTCAGCGATGACCCGACCGCATGTCGCGCCGACCCCGACCCGGCCCGCCGTGGCGCCGCGCCCTCGCAGCGCTCGCCGCCCTGCCGCCGGTCCGCTCGATCGTGGAGAACCTCATGGACAACCCGCCTGAACCGCAGTACACGCAGGCCGAGGCCTACGCGCCCATGGAGGCCGCGGCCGCGGACGCCGTCGCCGTGCTCCCGGACTTCCCGGGTTTCAAGGAGCGCATCTGGGGGGAGCTGCCCGCGACCCGCAACGGCATCGACGTGCAGGGGTTCACGATCGTCGAGATCACCTACGTCTTCTCACTCCCGGACTCCGGCACACCGCTGGTCCGCGAGACCTACCTCGACGTGCTCCGCGAGCACTGGACCGCCTTGGGCTACACGATCACCCGCGACGCCGTGAAGGAGAAGCCCGACCGCATCGACCGCAGCCTGGTCGCGATCAGGCCCGACGGCATCGCCCTCTGGTACTGGGCGTCCGGCTACACCGTGCTGCGGGTGCAGTCCGGCCCGGTGACGGCCAGCGAGCCCGGGACCATCGAGTACGTCCCGCCCACCGGCGGCGTGCGAGCGGGCGGCCGGTACGACAAGGTCGGCAAGTACTTCCCCGAAGGCATCCCCGTCGACCGCGACGCGGTGGACCCGTTCGACTCGCCCGATTCGTACGAGGACTCGCTGTGACCCGAGCGAGAGCGGCCGGGCTCGCCGCGGCGGCACTCGCACTCGGCACGGGCACTGCCGCTTGCACTGGGCCGCAGGTGAACGAGGAGTTCAACGACACCGAGGCACTGGCCGCGATGGAAGGGTTCGTCGCGGACTCGATCGCCGAGCTGGAGGACTTCCCCGGGTTCCAGTCGCGGACAGTCGACCTCGAGCAGTGCCTGCACGGCGTGGACCGCAACGAGGTGCTCGACGGACACGACACCGTCTACCTGCAATACGTCTTCCCCGAAGCGAGCTGGGAGGACCCGCTCGTGCGAGAGACGTACCCGGAGGCGCTGGCCGAGTTCTGGAAGGCGGAGGGCCACGAGGTCGAGGTCGACCGCGACGACACGGGCGCCGTCTCGCATGTGAGGGCCGTCCGCGATGACGGCATCGGCCTCAACTACGTGGTCTGGGGCCAGGTCGCCATCGAGGTCTCGCTCGGCGGCGGACCGGAGTGCGTCGAGGCGGACCCCGACTTCTCGGCCCCCGAACCGCTCGGAGGCGTGCAGCCCGATCACGACAGCGTTCCGGAAGGCGGACAAGCCAATGGCGGATGACATGCGGCCGTCAGAGCCTGCACCGCGACGGGTGCCGTGGACCGCGATCGTCGCGGGCATCATTCCTCCGCTCTATTGCTTCGTCGTCGCCGGGCTGCTGATCTCCATGGGAGAGGTCCAGGACTTCGGCGACATGGCCGAAGTCGGCAGGCCGCTCCTGGTGATCGGCGCCGTCGAACTCGTGTTCTCACTGGGCGTCTGGTTCGGGTCGCGGTTCCTGTGGTGGGCCGCGGTAGTCGGTCACGGCATGGTCATCCCAGTGCTGATCTTCGCCCAGGCCGTGGATCTGGGAGCAGTGTGGGTGTATGCGGCGTGCATGGTCGTTCCAGCGGTCTTGACGCTGCCGTTCCTTCTGCTGCCGCAGTCCCAACGCTGGTGCCGAGTCGGCACGCACTGATTGCGGGAGGCGGTGAGCAGGCATTGCCGGTGTCGCGCTGGCGGGTGTTGCTCAAATCGCGGTTGCCTCCGTGTGAGGCATCGCCTTCCCGTGAGGGTGATCCTGACGGGGATCGTCCACCCAGTCACGGCCCATCGGGGGCGCGGACAGCTGCGGGCGATAGCACTGGGATGAGATCTGGAATCCCCGGTGGGGGCTGAGTGCCTCGAAACAAGTCGGTTTGCCGGTTCAGCCAGAGGCTTGTCGTAGTCTGCTTGCACCTACCCGGCACCTGTACGAATTTCCTGTCCCTGTACGTGCCTCAATTGTCTCCGAAACAGACCCACGCCGTCATCACCCACAGGTGTACAAGACCCTCACATTCCACCCCGGAACCACTGCGCTGCAAGGAAAGTCGCTCCACAGCCCCCGCGCTCGGGTGTGTCGCGGCCCGCTCCCGAATCGAACCCGCAGCCCCGCCACCCGACCCCACCCCACGCCCACCCCTCCGTCGCTGACCGCCTGAACCCCGACCAAAGACCGACCGCAAGGGAGCACGACAAAGCGCCCGCTGGATCCTCCCGATACCTAGGAGGCCCGAACGGGCGCTTCAGAGTCGTGCGTCGTGCGTCGCGTGTCGCGTGTCGCGTGTCGCGTGTCGTGCGCTCGCTACCGCTTAAGCGGCAAGAGCGGCGCGGCCGGCCTTGAGGGCTGCGGCGGTCTCGACGACGCGCTCGGCCTGGGCGGCCGCGGCGGTGATGGTCGTCTCGTCGACGGGCTCGGAGCCGTAGTGCGAGACGCCGTACGGCGAGGCGTTCGCGAAGAGGGCCTCGTTGGTGTAGCCGGGGGCCACCACGATGCCGCCGAAGTGGTGGAAGGAGTTGTACAGCGCCAGGATCGTGGACTCGTTGCCGCCGTGCTTGCCGGAGGTCGCGGCGAAGCCGGAGTAGACCTTGTTGGCGAGCTTGCCCTGGAACCAGAGGCCGCCAAGGGTGTCGAGGAACTGCTTGGCCTGCGAGGCGATGTTGCCGAAGCGGGTCGGGGAGCCGACGATGACGGCGTCCGCCCAGTCGACGTCGTCCGGGGTGACCTCGGGGATGTCGGCGGTGGCCTGCACGTTGGCGGCCCAGGCCGGGTTCGAGTCGATCGCGGCCTGCGGGGCCAGCTCTGCGACGCGGCGCAGGCGCACTTCGGCGCCGGCCTTCTCCGCGGCGGAGGCGATCTGGCGAGCCAGCGCGGTGACGTTGCCGGTGGCCGAGTAGTAGATAACGGAGACCTTGACAGGCTCGGACATATTTCTACCTCTTCCAGGAGAACGAACTAAGTAGTTCAGATTTGAATTACCCATCGACCATACGGGTCCCGGCCGGAAGTTTCAAATTTGAACGATGTGTCGCTGGCCACGTTGCCTGAGCATCCGGAGGCCTCCAGGGGAACCCACCCCCCGCTTGTTACGAGAGTGTTTCAAGCGGTCGCATGTGACAAGGGTGGCCGACTGTCGGCTTTATCACTGCCCGGTCATAGCCCACCCCAGCCGCTCGCTTCGCTTGCGCAACTCTGGTTCAGGCACGTCTGTATGCATCGTGACCTCGAATAATGACTACTTAGGCGGACCTAAGTGACAGGGCGTGGATAGCGGAGTTCTAGACTTGCGGCAAACGCTTGTGAAGAGCTTCACAAGCAGCATGGTCGTTACAAGGATCACCGCCCCGTTCGCCTGAGAGGACGCCCGTGACCACTCACGCAACCCCCGAGGCCGACGTCATCGTCGTCGGCGCGGGACCTGGTGGTTCGGCCGCGGCCTACCACCTGGCCTCCCGGGGGCTCGACGTTCTGCTGCTGGAGAAGACCCATTTCCCGCGCGAGAAGGTCTGCGGCGACGGCCTCACCCCCCGCGCCGTCGCGCAGCTGCTCAAGATGGGCGTCGACACCTCCGAGTCCGCCGGTTGGATCCGCAACCGCGGCCTCCGCGTCGTCGCCGACGACATCGCCATCGAGCTCGACTGGCCCGTCCTCGAGCACTTCCCGAACTACGGCCTCACCCGCACCCGCCTCGACTTCGACCAGATCCTCGCCGACCGCGCCGTCGCCGCCGGGGCGAAACTCCTGTGCGGCGTCAAGGTCACCGCGCCGGTCTTCGACCTCGCCGGGCGCGTCTGCGGCGTCACCGCGGTCAAGGACGGCGAGCAGGTCGCCTACCGCGCGCCGCTCGTCATCGCCGCCGACGGCGTCTCCGGCCGGCTCGCACTCGCCTTGGGCCTCAAGCGGAACGAGAAGCGCCCCATGGGCGTTGCGGTCCGCCAGTACTACCAGTCCCCGGCCAAGCACGACGACGACTACCTCGAGTCCTGGCTCGCGCTGCGCACCGCCGCCGAGCCGGACGTGCTGCAGCCGGGTTACGGCTGGATCTTCGGCCTCGGCGACGGCCGCGTGAACGTCGGCCTCGGGGTGCTCAACTCCTCCGAGGGCTACGGCAAGACCGACTACCGTGCGCTGCTGCGCGACTGGCTCGCCAACACTCCCGAGGAGTGGGGCCTGGCCGACGAGGCGAACGCCGACGGGCCCGTGCGCGGGGCCGCGCTTCCCATGGGCTTCAACCGGACCCCGCACTACAGCCGCGGCCTCATGCTCGTGGGCGACTCCGGCGGCATGGTCAACCCCTTCAACGGCGAGGGCATCGCCTACGCCGTCGAGGCCGGCGAGGTCGCCGCCTCTGTTGTCGCCCAAGCGCTCAAGGCCCGCTCGGTGCCGCGCCGCGAAGCGATCCTGCGGACCTACGCCGACCGGATGGACGACCTCTGGGGCTCGTACTACCGCATGGGCGGCATCTTCTCGACCCTCATCGGCAAGCCCGCCGTGATGAAGCTGTGCACCGAGCACGGCCTGAAGCGTCCCGCGCTCATGCGCGTCGTGTTGAAACTGCTGGCGAACCTCACCGACCGACCCGGGCGCGACACCGCCGACCGGATCGTCAACGGCATGCGGATCGTCACCCCGACTCTCGGCAGTACACAAGTCCGGCTCGCAAGCTTCGCCGGAAGAAGGGTCTGAGAACGTGGAAGTCTATGTGCCCGTAGTGATCATGTTCGCGATCGGCGCCGGTTTCGGCATCGTCTCGGTGGTCGCCTCGCGCATCACCGGCCCGCACCGGAAGAACCGCGCCAAGTACGACCCTTACGAATGCGGCATCGAGCCGGCCCCCACGACCTCGGGGCCCACGAAGTTCCCGGTGAAGTTCTACCTCACCGCGATGCTGTTCATCGTCTTCGACATCGAGATCATCTTCCTCGTGCCGTGGGCGGTCCACCACGACGTCCTCGGGATCTTCGGGTTCTGGGCCGTCTTCATGTTCATCGCCGCGCTGTTCGTCGCCTACGCCTATGAATGGCGCCGCGGCGGACTGGACTGGGACTGAGGAACCGACATGGGTGTAGAAGAGAAACTCCCGCAGGGCATCATCCTCACCACTGTTGAGGCCCTGGTGAACTGGACGCGCAAGTCGTCGATGTGGCCCGCCACGTTCGGGCTCGCCTGCTGCGCCATCGAGATGATGGCCACCGGCGCCGCCCGCTACGACACCGGCCGCTTCGGCATGGAGGTCTTCCGCGCCTCCCCGCGCCAGGCCGACCTGATGATCGTGGCCGGGCGCGTGAGCCAGAAGATGGCCCCCGTCCTGCGCCAGATCTACGACCAGATGCCCGAACCGAAGTGGGTCCTCTCGATGGGCGTGTGCGCCACCTCCGGCGGCATGTTCAACAACTACGCGATCGTGCAGGGCGTCGACCACGTCGTCCCGGTCGACATGTACCTCCCCGGCTGCCCTCCGCGCCCGGAGATGCTGCTCGACGCGATCCTCAAGCTCCACGAGAAGGTCCAGCACGAGCCTCTCGGCGAGAAGCGCCGCCAGGCCCTCGCCGACCTCCCCGAGCCCGTGGTCAAGCCCGGCGCGATGCCGTCCTCCTACCGCTTCAACAAGCAGCGCAAGAAGGAGTGGACCGAGGCCGTGGAAGCCGGAACGGAAGAGCAGCTGCGCATCCGGAAGGCGGTGGCGAAGCGATGACCTCCTCCGATCCCACGGGAACGGGCAGCGCGGCCCCGGACGACGTCCAGCCCGTCGGCATCCAGCGCCCGAAGGGCCTCTTCGGCGTCGCCGACACCGGCGACACCTCCGGCTTCGGCGGCCTCGTGCAGGCCACGCCGAGCGCGGGGGAGATCGTCTCGACGCCCGAACCGCTCGGCGGCTACTTCGACGAGATCCTCGCGGCCCTGCGCGAAGCGCACGGCGACGAGATCACCCGTGCGGTGATCGTGGACCGCGGCGAGCTCACCATCCACATCGCGCCCGACCGCGTCGCCGAGGTCTGCAAGACCATGCGCGACGACGAGAGCCTGCGCTTCGAGCTCTGCAACTCGGTGTCCGGTGTGGACTACCCGGACCAGCGCAACCGGCTCCACATCGCCTACCACCTGACCTCGATGACCTACCGGCGCCGCGTGCGCCTCGAAACCGCTGTGGGCCTTGACCACCCCACGGTCGCCTCGGTGACCGCGGTGTACCCGACCGCCGACTGGCAGGAGCGGGAGGCGTACGACATGTTCGGCGTCGTCTTCGAGGGCCACCCGCACCTCACCCGCATCCTCATGCCCGACGACTGGGAGGGCTTCCCGCAGCGGAAGGACTACCCGCTCGGAGGCATCGCCGTCGAATACAAGGGGGCGCACATCCCGCCGCCGGACGAACGGAGGGCTTACAAGTGACCGCCACAGAGAACGCCCAAGACGCTTACGCCGCTGAGCGCGACACCACCGAAGGCCGCGTCTACACCGTCACCGGCGGGGACTGGGACGAGCTCGTCGCCTCGGTCGACCCGGTCAGCGAAGAGCGCCTCATCGTCAACCTCGGCCCGCAGCACCCGTCCACGCACGGCGTGCTCCGCCTGGTCTGCGAGCTCGAGGGCGAGACCGTCCGCTCGGTCCGCCCCATCGTCGGCTACCTCCACACCGGGATCGAGAAGAACCTCGAGTACCGCAACTGGACCCAGGGCACGACCTTCGTGACCCGCGCCGACTACCTCGCGCCGATCTTCAACGAGACCGCGTACTGCCTCGCGGTGGAGAAGCTGCTCGGCATCACCGTCCCCCGGCGCGCCGACGTGATCCGCGTGATCATGATGGAGCTCAACCGCATCAGCTCCCACCTCGTGGCCCTGGCGACCACCGGCATGGAGCTCGGCGCGCTCTCGATGATGATCTACGGCTTCCGCGACCGCGAGAAGATCCTCGACATCTTCGAGGCCGTCTGCGGCCTGCGCATGAACATGGCGTACGTGCGCCCCGGCGGCGTCGCCCAGGACCTCCCGCGCGACGGCGTCAAGATGATCCGCGACTTCGTGGAGTACATGCCGCAGGGCCTCGACGACTACGAGGGCCTGCTCACCGGCAACGCCATCTGGCAGGAGCGCACCCAGGGCGTCGGCTACCTCGACGTCTCCGGCTGCCTCGCCCTCGGCGTCACCGGCCCGGTCCTGCGGTCCGCCGGTCTCGCCTGGGACCTGCGCAAGACCATGCCGTACTGCGGCTACGAGGAGTACGACTTCGAGGTGCCGACCCACAACGGGGCCGACGCCTGGGCCCGCTACGTCGTGCGCCTCGACGAGATCCGCGAGAGCCTCAAGATCATCAGCCAGGGCCTGGACAAGCTCGAGCCCGGCCCGGTCATGGTCGAGGACAAGAAGATCGCCTGGCCCGCGCAGCTCGCCCTCGGCGGCGACGGCATGGGCAACAGCCTCAACCACATCCGGCACATCATGAGCCAGTCGATGGAGGCGCTGATCCACCACTTCAAGCTCGTCACCGAGGGCTTCCGGGTCCCGGCCGGGCAGGTGTACACCGCCATCGAGGCGCCACGCGGCGAGCTCGGCATCCACGCCGTCTCCGACGGCGGCACGAGGCCGTTCCGCGTCCACATGCGAGAGCCCTCCTTCATCAACCTGCAGTCGATCCCCGCGCTCGCCGAAGGCGGCCTGCTCGCGGACGTCATCGCGGGCGGGGCCTCGCTCGACCCGGTCATGGGAGGTTGCGACAGGTGAACTACCCGGAGAAGATCCGCGAGCAGGCCGAGGCCATCCTCGTCCGCTACCCCGAGGGCCGCGAGCGCTCGGCGCTCCTGCCGCTGCTGCACCTGGTGCAGTCGCACGACGGCTACGTCTCGGACGAGGGCATCGCCTTCTGCGCCGAGGTCCTGAACATCACCAAGGCCCAGGTGCAGGCGGTCTCGACCTTCTACACCATGTACAAGCGCGAACCGGCCGGCGACTGGCTGGTCTCGGTGTGCACCAACACCCTCTGCCAGGTCAAGGGCGGGCAGAAGGTCTTCGACGCGCTGAGCGACGAGCTCGACGTCGGCCACAACGAGACGACCGCGGACGGCAAGATCACGCTGGAGCACGCCGAGTGCCTCGCCGCGTGCGACTACGCGCCCGTCGTCACCGTCAACTACGAGTTCTACGACGACATGGACGAGGACCGCTCCCTCGAGCTCGTGCGCGAGCTCAAAGAGGGCCGCCGCCCCGTCCCCAGCCGCGGTGCTCCACTGTGCACACTGCGGGAGATCTCGGTGCAGCTGGCCGGGTTCGACGAGGAGCGCACCGCCGGGCTCGAAGGCAACGCCCAGGGCGACGCCACGCTCGCCGGGGCCCGCCTCGCGGCGGAAGCCGGGATCACCGCACCCGCGTTCGACCCCACCGCGCCTTTGCTGGCCAAGCAACCCGAGGAAGCGAAGTGAGCGTTACCGTGCCCGGTCCCCGGCGGCCCCGCGAGGACGCCCTCAACAAGCTCAAGCCCGTCGTCACGAAGCGCTGGATGTCCCCCGGCGCGTGGAAGCTCGACGTCTACGAGCAGCTCGACGGCTACAAGGCGCTCCGCAAGGCGCTCCAGTACTCCGAGGGCGACCTCATCACGTTCATGAAGGAGTCCGGCCACAGGGGACGCGGCGGCGCCGGGTTCCCCGTCGGCATGAAGTGGCAGTTCGTGCCCGACGACGGCCAGGAGCACTACCTGGTCGTCAACGCCGACGAAGGCGAGCCGGGCACCTGCAAGGACCTGCCGCTCATGATGAACGACCCGCACTCGCTCATCGAGGGCATCATCATCGCCTCCTACGCCATCAAGGCCTCCCGGGCCTTCGTGTACGTGCGCGGCGAGGCGATCCACGCGGCCCGCCGCCTGCGCAACGCGGTCAGGGAAGCCAAGGAGGCCGGCTACCTCGGCAAGGACATCCTCGGCAGCGGCTTCGAGCTCGAGGTCGTGATCCACTCCGGCGCAGGCGCTTACATCTGCGGCGAAGAGACCGCCCTCCTCGACTCCCTCGAGGGCAAGCGCGGCCAGCCGCGCCTGCGCCCGCCCTTCCCCGCCACGCACGGGCTCTACAACAAGCCCACCTGCATCAACAACGTCGGCTCCATCGCCGCCGTCCCGCACATCGTGCTCGGCGGCGCGCAGTGGTGGAAGGACCTCGGCTCCGAGAACGCCGCGGGCACGATGATCTACTCGCTGTCGGGCCGCGTCAAGCGCCCCGGCCAGTACGAGTGCTCGCTGGGCACCACGCTCCGCGAGCTCATCGAACTCGCCGGCGGCATGGAGGACGGCCACGAGCTGCGGTACTTCACGCCCGGCGGATCCTCGACCCCGATGCTCTCGGCCGACTCGATCGACGTCCCGCTCGACTTCGACAACGTCGCCAAGGCCGGCTCGATCCTCGGCACCACCGCCGTCATGATCTTCTCCGACCAGGACTGCCCGGTGGTCTCCTGCTGGCGCTGGATCAAGTTCTACGCCCACGAGTCCTGCGGCAAGTGCACGCCGTGCCGCGAGGGCAACTACTGGATGGTGCGCGTCTACGAGCGCATCCTCTCCGGCCGCGGGCAGCTGGGCGACCTCAAGCTCCTCGAGTCCGCGTGCAAGAACCTCCTCGGCCGCTCCTTCTGCGGTCTCGGCGACGGCGCGACCTCGTGCGTCACGTCCTCGCTGAAGTTCTTCCGCCAGGACTACCTCGACTACATCGAGGGGCACAAGCCCGCCCTCTTCGACGCTGAAAAGATCGGAGCGCACTGACATGACCGATCAAGTCACGTTCACCATCGACGGCGTCGAAGTCACGGTCCCCAAGGGCACCTTGATCATCCGGGCCGCCGAGCAGCTCGGCATCGAGATCCCCCGCTTCTGCGACCACCCGCTCCTCGAACCGGCCGGCGCCTGCCGCCAGTGCCTTGTGGACGTTCCCGACATGGGCAACGGCCGCGGCATGCCCAAGCCCGCCGCCTCCTGCACGACCACCGCCATGGAGGGCATGGTCGTCAAGACCCAGCACACCAGCGAGGTCGCCAAGGAGGCCCAGGAGGGGATCATGGAGTTCCTCCTGATCAACCACCCCCTGGACTGCCCGGTCTGCGACAAGGGCGGCGAGTGCCCGCTCCAGAACCAGGCCATGAGCACCGGCCGCACCGAGACGCGCATGGAGCCCGAGGACAAGCGCCACTACAAGAAGGCGCTGCCGATCTCCTCCCAGGTGCTGCTCGACCGCGAGCGCTGCGTGCTCTGCGCGCGCTGCACCCGCTTCTCCGACCAAGTCGCGGGCGACCCGTTCATCGAGCTCATGGAGCGCTCCGCGCTGGAGCAGGTGGGCGTCTACGAGGACGAGCCGTTCGAGTCCTACTTCTCGGGCAACACCGTCCAGATCTGCCCGGTCGGCGCGCTCACCGGCACGCAGTACCGGTTCCGCTCCAGGCCGTTCGACCTCGTGTCGACGCCGAGCGTGTGCGAGCACTGCTCGGCCGGGTGCGCGCAGCGCTCGGACCACCGCCGCGGCAAGGTCATGCGCCGCCTCGCGGGCGAGGACCCGGCGGTGAACGAGGAGTGGAACTGCGACAAGGGCCGCTGGGGCTCCTCCTACATCGAGGCCGCCGACCGCATCACGAAGCCGCTGGTCCGCGACCCCGACGGGTCGCTGCGCGAGGCGTCCTGGCCCGAGGCCCTGCGCCGCGCGGCCGCCGGACTCGCTGAAGCGACCGGCCGGGTCGGCGTCCTCCCCGGGGGCCGCCTCACCGTCGAGGACGCCTACGCGTACGCGAAGTTCGCACGGGTCGCCCTCGGCACCAACGACATCGACTTCCGCTCCCGCCCCCACTCCACTGAGGAGTCGGAGTTCCTGGCGCACGCCGTGGCCGGGGTCTACCCCTCCAGCGGCGCGGTCACCTATGAGGACCTGGAGAAGGCCCCCGTGGTCCTCACCGTGGGCCTCGAGGTCGAAGAGGAATGCCCGATCGCCTTCCTGCGCCTGCGCAAAGCCGTGCGCAGCAACGGCCAGCGCGTGCACGTGGTCGCGCCGTTCGCGACGCGCGGCACCGCCAAGCTCAACGCGAACCTCATCGAGGCCCTGCCCGGTGAGGAGGCCGAGATGCTCGACGGCTGGAGCCGCGGCGGCTTCCTGCGCGACGCGCTCGGCGAGGACGGCGCGGTCATCCTGCTCGGCGAGCGTCTGGCCACTGTGGAGGGCGCGTTCTCGGCGGCCGTCCGGCTGGCCAGGGTCACGGGCGCGCGGATCGCCTGGATTCCCCGGCGCGCGGGCGACCGCGGCGCGGTCGAAGCCGGGTGCCTTCCCGGCCTGCTGCCGGGCGGCGGCCTCGCCTCCTATGCGGCGGACCGCGAGCAGCTGGCCGAGTACTGGGGCGTCGAGTCCCTGCCCGGCAATGACGGCCGCGGGGCCTGGGACATCCTCCAGTCCGCCGCTGACGGCGAGCTGGACGCGCTGCTCATCGGCGGTGTGGACCCGTACGACTTCGCGGACGGTCCCGCTGTGGAGGCGGCCCTGTACGCGGCCCGGTTCGTGGTCTCCCTGGAGATCCGGCACTCGGCCGTGACCCGCGTGGCCGACGTGATCCTGCCGGTCGCTCCGGTGACCGGCAAGCCCGGCGCGTACTTCGACTGGGAGGGGCGCCTGCGGACCTTCGACACGGTGATCCCGACGGATCTCATGTCGGACCACGCGGTGCTCGACACGCTCGGGGAGGCCATGGGCTTCAAGCTGGGCCTCGCCGAGACCCGCACGGTGCGCGGCGAACTCGCCGGGCTCCCGGACCCGATCACGCGCCAGCCCGCGCCGGACTGGTCCTCGGACCGGCCCGCGCACGCCCATGAGGACGGCAAGGCCGTGCTCGCGACGTGGCGTCAGCTGCTCGACGGCGGTTCGCTCCAGGAGAACAACCCGCACCTCGCCGGCTGCGCCCCCGACCCGGTGGTGCGGCTGAGCGCCGCCACGGCGAAGGCGATCGGCGCGAGCGAGGGCAGCGGGGTGACCGTGGCGACCGCGATCGGCGGGATCACGCTGCCGCTCAGGGTCACCGACATGCCCGAGGGCGTGGTCTGGCTGCCGCAGAACGCGCCGGGTCGCGGGATCTACCGCCACCTCGGCGCCGGTTCGGGCGATGTGGTCACGATCCGCGCCTACCCGAACGTCCCCCGCCCGGCCGCTGCCGCCGAGCACGCTGTCGGCTCGCAAGCGTCGCCGGGCGACGGTGAATCCGTGGAGGCGGTCAAGTGATGAACGATCCGATCTGGCTCATGCTCGTCAAGGGCGTGCTCGTCTTCGTGGTGCTCGTGCTGCTGGTGCTCTTCACCATCTGGTACGAGCGGCGCGTGGTGGCGATCATGCAGGTGCGGCCGGGGCCGAACCGCAACGGGCCCTTCGGTCTGCTGCAGTCGCTCGCGGACGGCCTGAAGCTGGCGTTCAAAGAGGACGTGATGCCGCGGACGGCCGACAAGGTCGTGTTCATCGCGGCCCCGGTCATCGCGGTGGCCTGCGCGTTCACGGCGTTCGCGGTGATCCCGTTCGGGCCCGAGGTGAACATCTTCGGGATCGAGACCGAGCTGCAGCTCACCGACTTCGAGGTGAGCGTGCTGCTCATCCTCGCGTGCTCGGCGGTCGGCGTCTACGGGATCGTGCTCGCGGGCTGGTCCTCCGGCTCCACGTACTCGCTGCTGGGCGCGCTTCGCGCTGCGGCGCAGGTGATCTCGTACGAGATCGCGCTGGGCCTGGCGGTCCTGACGGTCTTCTTCCAGTCGCAGCTGATGTCCACGGGCGCCATTGTGGAGGCGCAGGCGCAGGGCCTGCCGCTGAACTTCGGCGGCACGGAGATCACGCTGCCGGGCTGGTACTTCATCATCCTCGCGCCGAGCTTCGTGATCTTCGTGATCTCGATGGTCGGCGAGACCAACCGCGCGCCGTTCGACCTTCCGGAAGCGGAGTCGGAGCTGGTGGCGGGCTTCGCGACCGAGTACTCGAGCTTGAAGTACGCGTCGTTCTTCCTGGCCGAGTACGTCAACATGGTCACGATGTCGGCCCTGTGCGTGACGCTCTTCCTGGGCGGCTGGGCCGCGCCGTTCCCGAACTCGTGGTGGCCGGGCGCGAACGAGGGGTTCATGCCGCTCGTCTGGTTCTTCGGGAAGGTCCTGGCGTTCCTGTTCTTCTACGTGTGGCTGCGCGGCACGCTGCCGCGCCTGCGCTACGACCAGTTCATGCGCCTGGGCTGGAAGGTCCTCGTGCCGGTCTCGCTGGTGTGGCTCATGGTCCTGGCGGCCATGAACATCGGCCTCGACACCGACAACGACCTGCCGACCCGGATCGCCTTCGCTGGCGGTGCGGCGATCGTCGTGATGGCCCTGATCTTCTTCTGGCCCAGCCGGAAGCAGTACGACCCGCCGGCCGAGCCGGACACCGGCATGGGCGGCTTCCCCGTCCCGCCGATGGACCTGGTCGTCCCGCCGAACCCGAGGGCCCTCAAGGAACTCGAACCGGCCAGCACCGCCGTTCCCGTCAACGGCTCTCGTTCCCACGACAATGGAGAGGAGGAGTAATGTCCGGTTTCGCAAAAGGCTTCGGCGTCACCTTCTCGCACATGTTCAAGCCCAAGGTCACCGTGGACTACCCGGAGGAGCCCTCGAAGCTCGAGCCGCGCTACCACGGCCGGCACGTGCTCAACCGCCACCCTGACGGGCTCGAGAAGTGCATCGGCTGCGAGCTGTGCGCCTGGGCCTGCCCGGCCGACGCGATCTACGTCGAAGGCGCGGAGAACACCGAGGCCGAGCGGTTCTCGCCCGGCGAGCGGTACGCCAAGACCTACCAGATCAACTACGCGCGCTGCATCTTCTGCGGCCTGTGCATCGAGGCCTGCCCGACCCGCTCGCTCACGATGAGCAACGAGTACGAGCTGGCCCGCGACGACCGCCGCGACCTCATCTTCACCAAGGAGGAGCTGCTGGCTCCGCTCTTGGAGGGCATGGAGCAGCCGCCGCACCCGATGCGCCTGGGCGACAGCGAGAAGGCCTACTACGAGTCGGGCCCCCGCAACCCCGGGGCGAGCGAGGGCGCGGAGTTCTCGCTCACCGAGATGCTGGCGCAGAACCGAAGGGCCGAGCAGTGATCGACCTCGCGCAGACCGTCGCCCAGAATGCGTCCGCGGGCGAGTCGGTGTTCTTCTGGATCCTCGCGCCGATCGCGCTCGGCGGGGCCATGGGCCTCGTGCTGGCGCGCTCGGCGATCCACGCGGCGCTGATGCTCGCGATCACCATGATGTGCCTGGCGGTCTTCTACATCATGCAGGCCGCCCCGTTCCTCGGGTTCGTGCAGATCATGGTGTACACCGGCGCGATCATGATGCTGTTCCTGTTCGTGCTCATGCTGTTCGGGCGCGACTCGAAGGACTCCATGTTCGAGACGCTGCGCGGGCAGCGCCTCCTCGCCGTGTGCCTCGGCATCGGCCTGGCGGCGCTCCTGTCCTCCGGGCTCGCCCGCGCGGTCTCGGGCATGACGATCGCGGCCGACCCGCGCTGGGCCACCGGCGCGCAGTCGAACGTCGAGGCCATCGCCGAAGCGCTGTTCACGACCTACCTGTTCCCGTTCGAGGTCGTCTCGGGCGTGCTCACCGTGGCCGCCGTCGGCGCCCTGATGTTCGCGCACGTCGCCAAGAAGGGCGGCCACCGCGGGCAGAAGGAGCACAGCCGCGAGCGGTTCGCCCCCGGCGTCTACCCGGGCCCGAAGCCCGGCCCGGGCGTGTTCGCGACCTCGGACTCGACCGCGACGCCCGCGCTGCGGCCGGACGGCTCGATCGAGCCCGCGTCGCTGTCGGAGTACGTCCCGCCGCGCCAGCTCACGGCCGCTGAAGCCGCGCCGAAGCACACGGAAGGACGGGACGCATGAGCCCTGAGTACTACCTGATCCTGGCCGCCGCGCTGTTCACGATCGGCGCGGTCGGCGTCCTGGTGCGGCGCAACTCGATCGTCGTGTTCATGTGCGTGGAGCTGATGCTCAACGCCGGGAACCTGACCCTGGTCACCTTCGCCCGCACCAGCGGCAACATCGACGGGCAGGTGATGGCTTTCTTCGTGATGGCCGTGGCCGCCGCCGAGGTCGTCGTCGGCCTGGCGATCATCATGGCGATCTACCGGTCCCGGCGCTCCGCCTCCGTCGACGACGCCAACCTGCTGAAGGCCTAGAGAGGACACAGTGGACGAAATCTCGTACGCCCCGGCCGAAGGGGTCCTCTCGCTGGCGTGGCTGCTCATCGCCCTGCCCGCGATCGGCGCCGCGGTCCTGCTGCTCGCCGGCCGCAGAGCCGACAAGTGGGGCCACTGGCTCGGCGTCGCCACGATCGGCGGCGCCTTCGCGCTCGCCCTGGCGATGTTCGGCTCGCTCGCGGGCCTGGAGAACAAGAGCGCGGACCTCCACCTGTTCACGATGATCTCCGTCGGGGACCTGAACGTCGAGGCGAACCTGCTCTTCGACCCGCTGAGCGCGGTCTTCTGCCTGCTCATCACCGGCGTCGGCTTCCTCATCCACGTCTACGCGGTCGGCTACATGGCGCACGACCCCGAGCGCCGGAAGTTCTTCGCCTACTTCAACCTGTTCGCCGCCGCGATGCTCGTCCTCGTGCTCGGCGGCAACTACTTCATGACCTTCATCGGCTGGGAGGGCGTGGGCCTCGCCTCGTACCTCCTCATCTCGTTCTGGCAGGCCAAGCCCGCCGCGGCGACCGCCGGGAAGAAGGCCTTCCTCACCAACCGCGTGGCCGACGTCGGGTTCCTCCTGGCGATGTTCACGATGATCGGCGCCCTCGGCACCGTGGACTTCGCGGGCGTCTTCAACGGCGCCGCGTCGCTCTCCACCGGCACGAGCCTCGCCATCGGGCTGCTGCTCCTCGCCGCCGCCTGCGGCAAGTCCGGCCAGTTCCCGTTCCAGACCTGGCTCCCGGACGCCATGGAGGGCCCGACCCCGGTGTCCGCGCTCATCCACGCGGCCACCATGGTCACCGCGGGCGTGTACCTCATCGCCCGCTCGCACGTCATCTTCAGCCTCAACGCGGACGTGCAGACCGCCGTCGTCATCGTCGGCGCCCTGACCCTCCTCTTCGGAGCGATCGTGGGCTGTGCGAAGGACGACATCAAGCGCGTCCTCGCCTGGTCCACGGTCTCGCAGATCGGCTACATGTTCCTCGCGGTCGGCCTCGGCGGCGGGGCGTTCGCGCTCGGCATCATCCACCTGCTGGCCCACGGCTTCTTCAAGGCCGGCCTGTTCCTCGGCTCCGGCTCGGTCATGCACGCCATGAACGACCAGACCGACATCCGCCGCTTCGGCGGGCTCTGGCGGGTCATGCCGTTCACGTACGCGACCTTCGCGGCCGGATGGCTCGCGATCATCGGCCTGTTCCCGTTCTCGGGCTTCTTCACCAAGGACCCGATCATCCACGACGCGTTCGCCCGCGAAGGCTGGCAGGGCTGGGTCGTCGGCGGCGCCGCGCTCCTGGGCGCGGCACTGACGGCGTTCTACATGACCCGCCTGTTCGTGCTCACCTTCCACGGCCCCAAGCGCTGGACGGACGACGTGCACCCGCACGAGTCCCCGGCGATCATGACCGTGCCGCTGGTGCTGCTCGGCCTCGGCTCGCTCGCCGCCGGCGGCCTCATGGCCACCTCGGTCCCCGAATGGCTCACCCCCGTCTTCGGCGAGCCCCACGAGGTCCACGGCCACCTCAGCCACATGCAGGTCACCGTCGCCACCACCGTCGTGGTGGTCCTCGGCGCGGGCCTGGGCTGGCTCCTGTTCCGAGGCGGCACGGACGAAGTGCCGCGCGCCGCCGCCTGGCCGGTGCGCTTCGCCCGCGCCGACCTCGGCGGCGAGGCCGTCAACCGCGGGCTCTTCGAACGCCCGAGCCGCCTGGCCGCCAGCGCCTCGGTCGCCGTGGACGGCCGGGTCGTCGACGGTGCCGTGAACGGCCTGTCCGCCGCGATCGGCGGCACCTCGCGCCGCCTGCTCGTGGTGCAGACCGGTTTCGTGCGCTCCTATGCCCTGTCGATTCTTTCCGGTGCGGTCATCCTGGTGGCCGCGCTCATGGTGGTGGTCGTGCAATGAACGAACTCCCGTTGCTGTCGGCGCTGGTCGCCGTGCCCCTGATCGGGGCCGTGGTCGTCGCGTCGATTCGCCGCGAGAACGCCGACGCGGCCCGCTGGACCGCGCTCGCGGTCTCCGGGCTGGTCGCGGTGATCGCGGTGCTCGTGGCGGTCGGCTTCGACTACTCCGCGGGCGCGCCGTGGCTCCAGTTCACGGAGTCGTATGCGTGGGTGGACACCTGGGACCTGAACCTGTCGTGGGGTGTCGACGGCATCGCGCTGCTCATGCTCCTGCTCACCGCGGGGCTGACGCCGATCGCGATGCTCGCGGCCTGGCGCGACCTGGACTCGGTGAAGCGCTCGGTGCCGGCGTTCTTCGCGCTGATCCTCGCGCTGGAAGCGGCGATGATCGCGACGTTCCTGGCCTCGAACATCCTGCTGTTCTACTTCTTCTTCGAAGCGATGCTCGTGCCGATGTACTTCCTCATCGGCTCGTACGGCACCGGCCCGAAGAAGCAGTACGCGGCGGTGAAGTTCTTCCTGTACTCGCTGCTGGGCGGCCTGTTCATGCTCGTGGCCGTCATCGGCCTGTGGGTGCACAACGGCGGCGTCTTCGACTGGCAGACCCTCGTGGAAGCCGAGCCGATGGCGGACGGGACGCTCCAGAACTGGCTGTTCCTGGGCTTCTTCATCGCGTTCGCGATCAAGGCCCCGTTCTTCCCGTTCCACACCTGGCTGCCGGACGCGGGCGGTGCGGCGCCTGCCGCGGTCGCGGCGCTGCTGGTCGGCGTGATGGACAAGATCGGGACGTTCGCGATCCTGCGCTACTGCCTCCCGCTGTTCCCGGAGGCGACGCAGACGTTCGCGCCGTGGATCATCGGGATGAGCGTGATCGGCGTGGTCTACGCGGCGTTCGTCGCGATCGGGCAGACGGACCTGAAGCGGCTGGTCGCCTACACGTCGATCGCCCACTTCGGATTCATCGGCCTCGGGATCTTCGCGTTCACGCAGGCCTCCGCCACTGGCGCGGTGCTCTACATGTTCAACCACGGGCTCGCCACGGGCCTGCTGTTCATCGTCGTCGGGTTCCTCACGATCCGGCGCGGTTCGGCGCAGATCGCCGACTACGGCGGGGCCGCCAAGACCCTGCCGCTGCTCGCGGGGATCTTCCTGTTCGCGGGCCTCGCGTCGCTGTCGCTGCCCGGGACCGCGCCGTTCATCTCCGAGTTCCTGGTCCTGTTCGGCGCCTTCACCGGCAACGAGCCGGTCGCGGTCGTCGCGACCCTGGGCATCATCCTCGCCGCCGCGTACGTGATCTGGATGTACCAGCGCACCATGCAGGGCGACCGGAACCCGGCGCTCGACAAGGTGCCCGCGATGCAGCGCGACCTCACGTTGCGCGAGAAGGCGCTCGTCGCGCCGCTGGTGATCGCGATCCTCGGCTTCGGGTTCTTCCCGCAGCCGCTGATCAACGCGGTCGAGCCGGCGGTCGACAACACGCTCCTCTTCATCTCAGGCTCCCCTGAAGACCTGCCCGCCGCCGAAGGAGTCACCAATGAATGAGCTCCAGATCGACTGGGCCGGTCTGGCCCCCATGATCATCGTGTTCGTCGCGGCGTTCGGCGGGCTGCTCGTCGAGGCCACGGTCCCCAAGGGCCGCAGGCTGGTCGTGCAGGTGGGCCTCGCGGTCCTGGCCCTGGCGGCGGCGTTCGTGGCCGTGGTCTTCAACAAGGGCAAGAACGGCACGGCGTTCGCGATCGAGGGCACGGAGATCGGCTCGGTCGTCCTCGACGGCCCCGGCCTGTTCCTCCAGGGGACGCTCGCGATGCTCTCGATCATCGCGGTCCTGCTCCTCGCCGAGCGCCGCACGACGCGCGGCGGCGACTTCGTCGCCGAGGCCGCCGTGGTCGCCGACTCGGCCGCGGACAAGGAGCAGCGGCGCGAGGACGGCGCGACGGAGATCTTCCCGCTGACGCTCTTCGCGGTCGGCGGCATGATGATGTTCGTGACCGCGGGCGACCTGCTCACCATGTTCGTCGCCCTCGAGATGCTGAGCCTGCCGCTGTACCTGCTGTGCGGGCTCGCCAAGCGCCGCCGGCTCATCAGCCAGGAGGCCGCGCTCAAGTACTTCCTGCTGGGCGCGTTCGCCTCCGCGTTCTACGTGTACGGCATGGCGATGCTCTTCGGCTTCGCGGGCACTGTGGACCTCGCGGGGATCAACCAGGCGGGCGTCGACTCGGCCCAGCCGCGCATCTTCCTGTACATCGGGGTCGCGATGCTCGCGGTCGCGATGCTCTTCAAGGCGGCGGCGGTGCCGTTCCACATGTGGACGCCCGACGTCTACACGGGAGCGCCGACGCCGGTGACCGCCCTGATGGCGGCCTGCGTCAAGGTCGCGGCCTTCGGCGGGCTGCTGCGGGTCTTCAACGTGGGCCTGGCGTCCTCGGCCTGGGACTGGCACCTGATCCTCACGGTGATCGCCGTGGCGACGATGCTGGGCGGCGCGATCTTCGCGGTCACGCAGCGGAACATCAAGCGGCTCTTGGCGTACAGCTCGATCGCCAACGCGGGCTACCTCCTCATCGGCGTGATCGCCCTCGGTGAGGCGGTCGGCCAGACCATGTTCTACCTGGCCGCCTACGGCTTCACCGTGATCGCCACCTTCGCGGTCGTCTCGCTGGTGCGCGACGGCGACGAGGAGGCGACCCACCTGGCCCGCTGGGCGGGGCTCGGCAAGAAGTCGCCGGGGACCGCCATCGTGGTCACGATCCTGATGCTCGCCCTGGCGGGCCTGCCGTTCACGAGCGGCTTCAGCGCCAAGTTCAACCTGTTCGCGGCGGCGCTGCAGGCGGACGAACTCGGCCTCGTGATCGTCGGCGTCGTCTCCTCGGCGATCCTCGCGTTCCCGTACCTGAAGGTGGTCGTCCTGCTCTGGCTCAACGAGCCCGCGCTGGACGCGCCCACGGTGAACCTGCCGAGCCCGATGGCCGGCACGGTGGTCGCGGCGGGCGTGGTCGCCACGATGCTCCTCGGCGTCGCCCCGGACTTCTTCCTCGAGATCGTCAACGAGGCCAGCACCTTCCTGAACACCTAACGCACTGAGTGAAAGCCGCGGGGGACCACCGGTCCTCCGCGGCTTTTCGCCGTTTCGGGTGGGGCCAGCCTCACCCCGAACCTGCCCGCTGGCTTCATGGTGCCGCCCCGCCCCCGCTCATACCGTTGAGGCATGCGCACCATCCAAAGGCCAAGAGGCGAAGCACAACCGAGCAGACTCCGTCCCATGAGGACGGTCATCGCCGCGGTGGCGGTCGCGGTCGCCGCGGGCGCTCTGGCGTCCCCGGCCCGTGCCCAGGAGCCCGCCGACATCGAAGCGATCGTCACCGAGGCCATGGAAGAGCGCGGGATCCCCGGCGCCATGGTCGCCGTCACCTCGGGCGGTGCGACCTCCACGTACGGGTTCGGGCTCGCCGACATCGACGCCGGCACCCCGGTCGACCCCGACGCCACCCGCTTCCCGATCGACTCGGTCTCCAAGACCTTCACCGCCACCGCGATCATGACCCTTGTGGACGACGGCACCCTCGACCTCGACACCGACGTCAACGAGTACCTCGACAACGCCGAAGTCGAGGACGCCTACCCCGGGCAGCCGATCACCCTGCGGCACCTGCTCACCCACACCGCGGGGTTCGAAGAGGCGATCATCGGGCTCATGGCGCGTGCCGCGGACGACGGCGACCGGCTGGAGGAGTCCCTGCTCGAGCTCCCCGAGCGCGTCAGGCCGCCCGGCGAGGTGTACGCCTACTCCAACTCCGGGCTCGCCCTCGCGGGCCTGGCCGCCGCCGACGCGCTCGACGTCGACTTCGACCAGGTCCTGGCCGAGCGCGTCTTCGAGCCGCTCGGCCTGGACCACACCGAGGTCAACACCGGCACCGCCACCGCGGACCGACCCCTCGCCACCGCCTACGCCCTCCAGGACGGCGAGCAGGTCGCCTACGAGCGCGGGGCCGAGAGCGACTACCCCGCCGGCGGCATCATCGCGACCGCCGCCGACATGGGCGCGTACATGGCCTACCACCTCGGTGACGGCCGGCCGCTCCTCTCTGCCGACGCCCTCACCGAACTCCACGGCCCGCAGTTCCACCCCGACCCGCGACTTCCCGGCTCGGCCCTCGGGTTCTACGAGATGTACCACGGCGCGACCCGCCTGGTCGCCCACGGCGGCGACGGCCCCGGCTCGCACAGCCTCATGACGCTCGTGCCCGACCACGACCTCGGGATCTACATCGCCTTCAACGGCGACGGCGACGACGGCGGGGCCGCGTTCGCCGCCGAGGAGGCCACCAGGGCGATCCTCGACCGCATGCTCGGCGAGGCCACCGAAGCCGACGGCCCCGCCGGAGCGGCCGCCCCGGACACGGCCGTCGAGGCCGCCGCGGGCACCTACCGCTCGACCCGCATGAACGAGAGCGACTACTCGAACCTGTTCCTCGCCATCGGCTCCGACATCACCGTGGCCGTCGAGGACGACGGCACGGTCACCACCACCGGCCTCTCCTACGATCCGGAGGTGGACGAGCAGCACTGGGAACCCCAGGGCGACGGCCTCTACCGCGAAGTCGACGGCACACGACTGATCGCGTTCGGCACCAACGACTCCGACACCATGCTCTACACCGGCGACGCCGCCTACGAGCAGACCGCCTGGCTCGAGCAGACGAACGTGCTCCTCGCCGCCGCTGCCGCAGGCCTCCTGCTCCTCGCGAGCCTCCTCGCCTGGCCGATCGGCAAGCTCTTCCGCCGCCTCCGCGGCCGCCCGGCGACGCGCCCCGGCAGCCGCACCGCACTCGTCCTCGCCGCCACGGCCGGCGTGCTCAGCGCCGCGTTCATCGCGATCATGGCCGCATACCTGGCCGACACCGACGCCTTCATCGTCGCGCTCCTCGAAGGCACCCCGCTCGTCCCGCTGGCGGCGATCCCGCTCGCGCTCGCCGCGATCGCGACCGCGGCCGCCCTGGTCACGGCCGTCCTCGCCTGGACCCGCCGCTGGTGGACCGCCGGCCGCCGCCTCCACTACACCCTCGCGATCCTCGGCGCCGCGGTCTTCATCGCCGTCACCGAGTACTACCACTTCGTCACCGCACCACTGCAGCTCTTCTCCTGACACCCAAAGAAAGCCGCGGGGAGCGAATGCTCCCCGCGGCTTTCCGCTTCCCCGCTGCGTTGTACCGAACGCCTTGCGCCGCAATGCGAAGATGGATCTCCGAGAACCCACTCCGGAGGTCACGACCCGACATGCTGCCGAGTCGGCAAGGCCGATACCGACCCTTCGATCCGGAACGCGACACCGCGGCCCTGATCCGCGACCAGGTGCTCGCGGCGGACGAGCAGCTTCGTTGGAGTTCGATCGAGGGCATCCGGTACTACGAGGTGCCCGGCCGCGAACGCGACGGCGACAGGGCCAGGCGCGGAAGCCGCTGGCGAACCCCCTGAAGCGCACTGCGCTTTTCGTCTCCTACCCGGTCACCCTCGTCGGCGCGGTGTGGATGGGCGACGCCACGTTCTCCGGCGGAGACCGCGACGACGACGTCCCGCTGTTCACCGCCCGGAAGGTACCGCCCACCTCGATCGTCTTCGGCTCCGATCCCGACTGCGAAGCGGTGCTCCACCGGCGCGGACCCACGCCCGGCCGGGGTGTGGGGCTGTGGCTGCTCACTGATCGCCGGTTCGCCAGGTTCACCTTCGCATACGCGCTCCCGCAGGCCGACCGCGATCAGCACACCGACGAGGACCCCGACGACTCCCTTCCCCCCGAGCCGATGACGCTCCGCACCGACCTGGAAGTCCCCACCTCGACCCTCCGCCACGAACCGGACCACGAACGCCACCTCCCTCGCCGCTTCAACCCCCGCACCGCGACCTACCAGCGGTTCATCCTCAGCGACGGCTCCGGTTTCGACATCAGTGAAAGGAACGGCGACATCGCAACGCCGGGTCGTTGACCAAACGCGACCCGCCGAGCGCGGCATGGCGTGACCCGATCCGGTTCGGGTTCGCCCTGGCAGCGACGACGAGGTCCCTTCGGCTGGGGCCGGGTCTTCGTTCTCGGCCCGATGCAGTCCTGGTTCAGGCGGGCGGCGACAAAGAGGTCTGCAGCTCACCGGGTGGCATTGCGGCTGGCGGATGGGCATTCCTGAGGCCCTCATGGGGTCGGTTTCCGGCCCTGGGCATGGTGAGGGGCCCGATCCCGTGCGGGGATCAGGCTGCGCTGCGTGGTGTGGCGGCGCTTCCCCCAGCAGTCGCCTGCTGGGGCAGCCTAAGACGGGCACTGGAACCGGTGGTGGTGTCCCGAACTTCTCTCG
>NZ_JBFADC010000006.1:0-327851 GCF_040641195.1 Glycomyces sp. NPDC021274
TCGGCGACGGTTGCACAGGTCGGGTCGTCGCAGGCGGCGAAACGCTTCGTGGCGATCACGGGTGTGTTACTCCTTACGGGAACGGGACAGGGAAGGGCGAGCACGGCTACTCGCCCTGCTCGTCGCGGGCCTGCCAGCAGTCATCACAGACGCCGGAGCGGGCCTCGTCGCATGTCAGCGGGGCATCACAGCCCTCGCAGTCGCCGTATACGCCGGTGCATCCCAGGGCCGTCTCGCAGATGTGGGTCATTCGGTTCTCCTTGGTCTCGTAGCCCTCGAACAGGGCAAGGGGAAAGGGGTTAGGACTGGCCGCCGTCGAGGTCATCGGCGACGTGCTCCAGGAGCCGTGCCGAGTGCTCGTGGCCGGCGTTGCGGAGGGAGGCCGCGGCCTGCCGGTAGTAGGCGGCCGTCGCGTGGTCGAGCATCCCGGCGCCCGGGGCGGCAGCAACCTCGTCGCGGCGGGCACGGAGGCGGGCGATAGCGTCCTCGGCCGTCAGGCCGTCCAGGTCCGAGTCGAACGCGGACAGGTAGTCCACGGCTTCGCTGTAGACCTCGGGCCGGAAGACGGCCAGTGCCGTGTCGTGCGGGTTCGGGGCCGGGCGGGTGGTGGGTTCGGTCGCGTAGCGGTCGCTCATCGGGGGTTCCCTTCGTTGGTGGAGAGGTTGGCGAGGAGGTCGGCGGCGAGTTCACCGAAGTCCGTGGGTTCGGCTCCGGCGCCGGCGTGCTCCCACCACGTCGCCCACGTGTGCCCGCAGTAGCAGCGGTACGTGGCCTTCCCGGTGGACTCGTCCCACGACGTGGCTTCGTTGTCCCGGCGCAGGCAGCGCGGGCATCCGTCCTTGCGGCCGGTCATCGGGTCGCTCCGAAGTCGTCGAAGTGCGCCATGGACGCGAAGCGGGCGATGTGGAGCTGCGCGGCGACGGGGATGACACCGCGTTCGCCGTGCCGGTGCTTGGCGACGATGAGGTCGGCCTCGCCCTTGCGGACGGAGTTCTTGTCGGCGACCTCTTCGCGGTGGACGAGGATGATCACGGAGGCGTCGTTCTCCAGCGACCCGGATTCGCGGAGGTCTGAGGCCTGCGGGCGCTTGTCGGGGCGGTTCTCGGGGCCGCGGTTGAGCTGCGCGGCCACGATGATGGGGATGTCGAGCTGGGAGGCGAGGATCTTCAGCTGGCGGGAGATCTCGGAGACGGCGTTCTGCCGGTTCTCGGCCTTCGGCGGCGTGATCAGCTGCAGGTAGTCGATGAGGAGGAGCCGCAGGCCGTGGCGGCGCTTCCAACGGCGGGCGAGCGCGCCGATCGACGCGATGGTCTGCGAGGTGTTGTCGTCGACCCACAGCGGCGCGTCGGCGGACATGCCCGCGTCCTTCGCGAGCTTCATCCAGCCCTCATCGCCGGGGCGTCCAGAGTTGAGGGCCTTCAGGGGGATCGCGAGGCGGGACGCGACGATCCGGTTGTATATCTCGAACTTGCGCATCTCCAGCGTCAGCAGGAGACTCGGGAGCTTCCGGTCGAGCGCGGCGTGCGCGGCGATCTGCGCGAGGAGGGTCGACTTGCCGTGCCCGGGGCGCCCGGCGACGATGTCGAGGTCGCCGGGAAGGAGCCCGTGGATGAGTGCGTCGAGGTCGCCCAGGCCCGTGGGGATGCCGCGGTGCGTGGCAGGGTTCTCGGCTGCTTCGATCGCTTCCATGCCCTGGGTGACGAGGTCGTCCCACCGCACCGGGCCGTCGTCGGTGTCGGGGTCGTCCAGGTCGTTGAGGTGCCTGCGCAGCTCGTCGAGCATCGTGTCGGCGTCGACGGGCCGTGCGGTGACCTGAGCGGCGCGAGCGGCGAAGGTATCGAGACCGCGGCGGCGAGCCATCTCGGCGACTCGCAGGGCGTGCCAGGTCGCCGACTGAGGGGCGGGAGCCTCGGCGAACAGGTGCGCGACGTACTCGCCGCCGCCGGCCTGAACCAGGGAGCCGGTGTCCATGAGAGCGGAGACGACCGCGGCAGGGTTGACGGGCGCACCGTCGCTGTGGAGGGACCGGAGGGCGCCCCAGATGAGGCCGTGGCGGACGTTTTCGAAGTCGTCGGTGTTCAGGGTGATCTCGTCGATGAGGTCGCTGTTCAGCATGCAGGCGCCGATGACGGCGGCTTCGGCACCGTGATCGGTGTTGGTGGGGCGGCGTGGTGCCGCAGCTTCCTTGTCGGGCTGGGTTTCGAGGTCGGCCCACATGTCGGTGTCGGTCATTGCATCCTCCGGTCGGGTCCGTTGAGCACGACGGTGCGGCACATGCCGAACAGTCGGGAGGGGATGCGGGGGTCCATGCGCTCGGCCATGTCGGTCGGGCCGAGGTTCGAGGTGAAGATCGTCGGGAGGAGGTCGTCCCAGCGGGTGTTCACGAGGTCTTCGACGACTCCGGAGTTCCACGAGGTGATGTGGGTGGCGCCGAGGTCGTCCAGGACGAGAAGTCGGGCGGTGAAGAACCGGTCGACGCCGTCGCCGCCGGGGCGCGCCGCGGCGAGGAGCCGCGCGTGCGTGGTGGCCGCGATCTGGGGGATGATGCCGCGCGCCGCCAGGCCCCGGGCGGTGTACTCGAGGGCGGCGTAGGCGTTCCCGGTCTTGCCGGTGCCGATCTCCCCACCGAGGAGGAGCGAGTCGGTCCCGCCGGCGATGATCGAGTCTGCCCAGGCGGTGATGTCGGGGTGCTCGATCCGGTAGCCGCGGTACCGGGCGGGAACGTGCTCGGGGAGGACGTGCTCGACTTGTTCGAGCCGGAGCGCGGCCATGTCGGCGAGGTGCACGGAGGTCGGTTCGTCGTTGTCAGGGCTGGTCATGAGGTTCCCTTCTTGGTCCATGCGTTCAGGGATTCGGCGCTGGAGACGGCCCGAGAATCACCGGACGGCCGGGCGCGGTGGGTTTTCTCCCACTCGGCAACGGCCTTCATCCGCAGCTTCAGGAACTGCTTGCGGAAGGTCGGCATCGACAGGATGTTGGTGTGCCAGAAGTCGTCCGCCTGGCACCAGTCGATGAGTTTCAGCGCCTTGTCGAGCTCGCGCTTGTCGGTGTCCAGCAGGAGTCGCGCTGACCGCTTCCACTCTTCGGAGATTTCCGGGCGTTCGCCGGAGTTCTTCTCGATGTGGTCCGCGAGGCGGGTGCACAGCTGATCGACGTCGTTGCGTTGCGGCTCGGTCTTCTTGGCGCGCTTCTTCGGTTTCGTCTTCGGCTTCTCCTGGTCGGCGGCGGCAGCCGTGGACGAAGAGTCCTGTTGAACCGTTGAACTAAGAACTCCCGTAGGGAGTTCTTTATTGTGTCCAGCTCCTGGACTATCCGAGTCCAGCTCCTGGACTATGGATGGTCCGGCTCCTGGACCATCATTCGCATCAGATAGTCCAGCTCCTGAACTGTCCTGTCCGGATTCAGCCTGTTCAAGCGGTCCAACTCCTGGACCGTCGTGACCAGTTTTGGCCGGTTTGGATAGTCCAGCTCCTGGACTATCCAGCTCCTGAACTAGTCCAGCTCCTGGACTTGACGCGGTCGCTTCGTCCTTTCGTGGCTTGCGCGCGTGCTTCTCGTGCTTCAGCTCCGGCGGCAAATCGAAGCTGCCGATGGCGAGGCGGTACTGGGTGCGGCGCCCGCGGTTGAGTGCATCGGCGACCGAAGGGCGCTCACGCACCAGCCAGCCGGTCGCCTCAAGTCCGTTGAGGTACTGCGCGACCGTGGAGCGGCCCAGGCAGGTCGAGCCGGCCAGGTCCGTGAGCGAGGGCGTGAACTGCGCGGGGATCACGGCGTCCTTGGCATGGGCACGCATCAGCAGGTCCCACATGACCGTCTTGGCGGGCGCCTTCATCGGGACCTTCCGAAGCTGATCAGCGATCTCAAACTTCAGGTCCTTCTCGTCGGACTCAGATCCCAACGCACACCTCCTCTCCAGAACCAGCCCGAGTGCAACATGATGTCTCACTATACTGCCACATGATGAGGCAACGCAATGTGCCAGTCTTCACGCCACCTTCCGTGGCAAGCCCGTGATGCGGCATACTGGTGTCATGACCACCGAGGAGACCGACGAGGCCCAGCAGCTCGCCGCCTTGGCGAGGAAGTTCCGAGCCGCCGAAAGCACCACCGAGCAGCGACGCATCGAACTTGCCGCCGCGATCCGCGCTGCGGCCGGCCGATCCGAGCCGCCCAAGCGACTCGGCCCGACCGCGATTGCGCGCCTCACCGGTTACACCCGTGAGCAAGTGCGCCGGATCGCCAACGGCCAGTAGTCCCTTCACGCCGCACCCGCCAGGCCCGGGAGCATCCCGGCAGCCGCAGGAACGAACGGTCGCACCCGGATCACAGCGCCCGGCCGGTCGAGCGCGTCGGCCTCGGCGGATCCCGCGTAGACCTTCCCGGAAGCCTCATACCGAACCACCAGGGCGTCGTCCTTCCAGACGATGCCCGTCATCGCGTCCTCAGTGGCCCGCACCAACTTCGAGAAGTCCGGGGTGGTGGCCGGGGCGACCGGCGCCGAGTCACGCAGCAGGTGGGCGTACTTCCCAGTGCGGAAGTGCGACTTCGGACGGGCAATCGTGAACACCATGCAGGCCACCAAAGGCCCGTCGAGCGGCTCACGGATGCCGAGGGCGCGCGCCGCGGCGGCGACCTCGGCCCGCCACGGCTTCACACGTTTCGACATCTCGACCAGCGCCACTTTGCCGGTGAACACCTTCGCCCCGGCCTTACCCTTGTAGATCGCATACGCCTGCTTCGACCCCTGCGGGGCGGGCACGCCGTACACGGTGAACTCGACCTCAGCCACGACGCACCGCCGGGTCCTTCGGGCAGCAGATGCTGACCTCCTGGTAGTGCTCGTACAGGTCAAGGCACACGACGCACACCTGCAGGTCGCTGTCAGCGTCGGTCCACTCGTAGTCGGCGCGGTCGAGGCTGAGCCCGCAGAACGTCGTGAAGAAGTCGCAGCAGCATGCGAAGTGGTCGAGCGCCACGGCGGCGTAGGCCAATCCAGGGCGCGAGAACGACTCAACGGTCACGGTGGGCCTCCTCATTCGCGAGCTCGAGCAGGACGTCGGCGTGGCACGGGCTCGACAACGGGCACCAGCACATGAGGTCACGGCCGGCCAGGAGCGGCACGAGATCAGAGCAGCGGTTCGCCGACCCGAGCAACCACTTCCGGTACAGCTGCACAGCGTGTGCGGCGTCGCGGACGTACACCGGCTTCGGCGAGTACGACTCGACGGGCGGAGTCACGGTCTCGCCGACCACGAACGGGTTCCCCCAGCGGCCAGGGCGGCCGACGTACACCGGCCGCCGCCCCTGCGGGTCCAATGGGGCCCGCCAGTTTGCCGTCATGCGCCGCTGCACGCGCTGCGGCGGCCTAGTCAGGGTGGTCATGCTGCTGCCTCCCAAAGGGTCTGCTGGCGCGCGGCTGGCGCAGTGAGCGCAGCCGCGGGGTAGATGCCGGCGAGGTAGTCACGAACGGGGGCCTGCCAGTCGAGGCCAAGGCACGCGCCGATGACGGCGGCGGCAACGGGCGGCGCGACGACATCGGCGGCTTGAAGGAACTGCCGCGACCGGGAGCCCTGCCACGGGTAGTCGGAGGGGAAGCCGACGAGGAGCCCGGCTTCGGCGGTTGTGAGGCGGGCGCCGTCGCTGACGCGCTGCCACGTGCGGGCCTTCTCGGTAAGACACCAGGACGGACCATCGGCGCTGAACTCGTTGCCGCCGCTGGTTTTGCGGTTCCCGCGCGTGTTGACCCGCTCCCCGGCGGGCCAGCCGAGGACGTCGGCCATGGACGGTGTGCTGAACGCGGCACCGGTCTGTGGCACGAGCTCGGCGGGCGGGGCCCACCTGCCGGTGACCCAACCGGAGCGGATCGGCAAGCCGTCGAGGACGGGCGGCCAGTGCCGCGAGGCGAGCAGGAACGTCCGTGCCCGGCGGGAGGCGACGCCGAGATCTTCGGCGGCGACGGTGACGACGACGGCGTGGTCGAAGTCCCCGACGGCGGCGAGCTCGGCGCCGATCTCCTGCCAGATTCGGCCGGCGGCGGGGACCTGTTCGCATACGAGCCACTGGAGGTGCGGCAGCCGCAGTGCGAACCGCAGGGCCTCGGTGACCAGGGCGGAGCGCGGGTCCTGGACGGACGCCGCGGCGGCGCGCCATGCGGCGTCAGCGCCGACGTGCGTGGCCTGGCTGTTGCCGAGGAGGGTGAGCGCGTCGAGGATGCGGGGCATGTCATCGCGGCCGGTGCGGCGCCCGGCCGCCGAGAACGTCGGGCACGGCGGGGTGATGACCGCACCGGTAACCCCGCGCATCGACTCGGGGTCGAGGTCGGTCACGCTCGCGCGAGTCCGCGCGTACCCGGCGGCGGCCGCGGTGGCGCAAGCGTCGGCGTCGAGGTCCCAGCCATGCACGTCGAGGCCGAGGAGCGCGGCGCCAGCGTCGGCACCTCCGGGGCCGGCGAAGAGACTGATCGTCTTCATGCCGCCCTCCCGTCGTCTCGGGGCTGGTAGTCCGTGCACGCGGGCCACTTCCGGCGGCAGTCGGTGCCGGTCGAGTTCGATATCCGTGGCGCGAACGTGACGCGGCCGCGCTCGTCGCGGTCGGCGGCGAACGTGCACTTGGAGAACGTCTTGGTGCGGTAGCCGTCGCCGACGGGCAGGCCGACGCGGGCCAGGTGCTTGCAGCTGCCGCACGTGCCGGTCCCCGAGGGGGCCAGGCGGATCAGGCGCGGCATCGCGCCGACGCCGGACAGCGGGTGCATGCCGGCGTCGATGCGGGCCTGCTGCCGCTGCCCGAGCGTGTACGGCTTCGCGGTGACCGGGTTCATCTTCGGCCCGATCTCAACGAACAGGGGCTCCTCGACGTAGGTCATGCCGCAACCGCCCCGGCCATGTTCTTGGCCCTGCTGCGCTCGCTCCGGCACTTCTTGCAGTTACGTCGACCGTCGTGGACGTAGGTGTTCTCGGGGGTGAACTCGTGGTTGTTCTTGCAGTGCGTCTTCGACGCGTTCGAGGGGCCAGCCAGACCACGCGGCTTTCGGCCCTGCCGGGGCTTCCGCCCGTTCTTGAGGGCCGTGCGCTGCGTCGGGCTGAGGCCGCCCCGGATGCCGAACCGGTCCTCGGTTTCGAGGGCGTCGCGCAAGCAGGCCTCGGCGACCGGGCAGTCCCGGCAGACACGGCGGGCCTTCCAAGCGTTCTCGTCCTGCATCGATTCCGGGTGGAAGATGTTCGGGTCCATACCCAGGCATGCCGCCTGTGCTCTCCAGTCGGTCATCGTGTCGCCGCCTTCCATCCGCCTTCGTCGTCGAGGAGCACCAGGCCACGCCAGGTCCTCACGGGCGCAGTGGTCTCGTCGTCCCAGGACTTCACCGACCAGCCGGCCTCGTACGCCTTCGTCGGATTGCTGTGAATGTCGCCATGACATTCCGTAGTCCCAGTCCCACAGACATCCAGCCCGTTGGAGGCCGTCCAGCGGCCACCCTGCGAGCGGTTCTTGCGGTGCTGGAAGTTCGTCGCACGCCGGAGCCCGCAGACCTCGCAAATCCCGCCGGAGCGCTCGCGCACGAGTTGGCGCGCCTTCCTCTCATTCGTGTTCATGGCGCGTCACCAGCCCGGTTCATCGACGATCTCGGCGTCGACCGGCTCGGCCTTCGGCGCCATCGCCTTCCGGATCGCCGCCCCCTTCGCCTCGAACTCGCCCCGGAGCTCATCGGTGATGGCGCCAGCGTTCCCGGCTTCCTCCCACAGGTCGGTGAGCGCGGGGATCGTGGTAACGGCGAGGAGCAGCGCGGAGTAGTCCGGCCCGGCGGCGATCGCGACGCGGGAACGGTTATCGATCGCCTCGGCGCGGCGGGCGGCGGCCATCTCCGGGACCTTCCCCGACAGGAGCTCGGCGGGCGTGAACTCGGCGATGTCCAGGACGGGGACCGCGAAGTTGAACGTCTTCCCTCCACGGGTGACGGTCCGCTGGTCGAGAATGAGCTTGCCGGGGATCAGGCCCTTGGCCTCGGCGAGGATGCGCGCGACGGAGGGCAGCTCCACGGCGGCGTAGAACGAGCCCGTGTCGACCCTCCACACCCCGATCCCGGGGACCTCCTCGAGGAGCACGCGGATGCGGGTGTGCATCTTGCAGTCCCGCTCCTGCGGGTCGGGGTCGCACATGCACGAGCTGCCGGAGATCCGTTCGGTCTGCCCGTCGCATCGGCGCAGGCATCCGCCCTTGGACCACATTTCGAACCACTGCGACTCGGAGGGGTCCTGCGGGGGCACCATCACCGGGACCTCCGTAGAAGTCGTGATGACCTGCCACTGGCCGTTGCCCTTCGGCGGCGACCAGGGCTCGACCTTCCCGCCGTACAGCTCGGCGACCTTCTCGATGAGGTCCCGGCGGGGGGAGGTGAAGCGGAGCGTGTCGAGCTTCGCGGGCCGCTGTCCTCCGGTGGAGGTGGCGAGCTTGACGCCGAGGCGGATCCGTCCGACTTCGGTCTGCTGCTGCTGGAGTCCGATGATCACTTCGTGGTCTCCTTCGTCTTGGGGAGTTGCGCGGGCCGGGAGAGCACGTCCCCGAGCGGGGCGGTGACGCCTTCGGCCATGCGGAGGGTGTGGATGAACTTCGCCTGGTTGAGCGGGTTGATGTGGGCTTCGCGCATCTTCACGCCGCCCTCGGCTTCGGGTCGGATGTGCAGGATCAGGCCCGAGTCCACGGCGGGCGTCGGGATCTCGCTGCCGTCCTCCAGGACCGCGGTCTCGCACAGCGAATAGCCGTTGATCTGCCAGGCATGGGTGCGGTCGATCGACTTCGAGGTCTTCTTGTCGACCAAGAGGACCTTGTGCCGCAGGTGCTCCAGGGTCTTCGGGAGCACGGAGTCGTCCCCGAATCGCATGAGGTTGTCGAGCGTTCCGGCGTGCCCCCACTTGCGGGAGACGACGGTCATCTCGGCGGCGATGATCTCGGGCTGCGCGCGGTCGGCCCAGTCCACGTACGCGTCGAAGAACGGCTTGGCGTCGTCGTCGACGGTGCCGCCGGGGCCGAACTTCTCGCGGTGCTCGGCAGCCTCGTGGAGTTTCGAGCCGCGGTCGCCGGCGGCGTCGCGGTAGACGTTGTGCCGGTCGGCCAGCCACGTGGTGACGCAGTCGCGGCACAGGCCGCACGCGTTGTCGCCCTTGGTGTTGCAAGAGGGCGTGTCAGCGGCGATGAAGACCCGTTCGGCGTTGTCGAGCGCGGCTTCGGCGGCGAGGCGTGCAGCCCACCCGGTCAGGTGGGGCTTGGCGATGTACGACAGGACCGTGGTGACGGAGATGAACCGCTCCCCGGTGTTGAGCACGTAGTAGCGGG
Organism: Glycomyces sp. NPDC021274; assembly: GCF_040641195.1. NCBI lineage: Bacteria > Bacillati > Actinomycetota > Actinomycetes > Glycomycetales > Glycomycetaceae > Glycomyces > Glycomyces sp. NPDC021274. The sequence continues at coordinate 9,325 of NZ_JBFADC010000006.1, forward strand.
ACCCGGCGGCGTCCGTGTCGGCGAAGAACGGTTCGGTCACGACGGAACCTCCGCCCCCGTGAACGGGCGCATCGGCCAGGACCGGTCGACGGTCTCGTCTTTGCCCTCGCGCCGGAGCCACTGCTCGAAGCCCTCCGCCCATTCGAAGTGCTTCTCCGCCTGGTAGACCTGCAGCGCGGGCAGGCTCATCTCGGCGATCTTCGGGAACGTCGAGGCGGTCTTGTAGGCGACACGAGCCGCGGCCAGGCAGTCGCCGGCGGCGGTGTGCGCGTCCTCATCCGACAACGGCACGTTGTAGAACGCGGACAAGGCCCCGAGCTTCCGCGCGCCCTTGCCCTTCCGGCGCGGCACGACCACCTTGTCGAGGACGAGCGGGTCGATCACGAACAACTCGGCGTCGGCGTTCGCGACCCGCTCCTGAACCGTCGGCAGGCCGTACCGGCGGCACTCCCGGTCGAGAACGGTCAAGTCGTAGGGGGCGTTGAAGATGACCAGGGGGATCCCGGCGACCGCGGCGTGTGTGAGGCTGTCGGTGATCGCCTTGACCCCGCCCGCCGCATCGACACCTTTCTCCCTGGCGATCTCGGTTGTGACGCCGTGGATGTCGCTGGCCTTCGTCGGGATCTGCACGCCCGGGTCGAGCAGCCACTCCACGGACTCGACCGGGAGGCCCGGCCGGATCGTCACCACAGCGGAGGTGACGATCCGGGCGGTCTCCACATCGACACCAGTGGTCTCGGTGTCCCACGCACACATCGGGCCCAGCGCCCACGAACGCCCGCTCATCGACGCTCCTCCGCCCAGGACTCGATGTGCCCGTCGACGCCGAGGTCGTCGTAGACGACGCCAGCGACGATCTGGTCGACCAGAACGTCCGCGATCGCTTCGACCGAGTTCTCCAGCCGCTCCGGGACACGGGGCGTGAGGTGGTCGATGAACGAGGCCTGCAAGCCCCGCTCGAGCAGGATGGAGCGGCGCTTCTCAGCGGCCAGGAGGCTCTCGGCGGTGGCCAGGCGCGCGCGGAGCTGCGCGGCTTCGTCGGCCTGCTGCTCGTTGGTCGTGGTGTGCCAGTTGCGCGGGAGGGTGTCCATTAGAACGGCACCACCTTCGAGTAGTCCTTGCCCGGCTTGGGCATCGCGTAGGCCTGGTGGTGCTCGATCGCGGCGGCGGCGGCCGTGGTGGTCGGGTATTCGCCGTTCACCACGAGGAACGCGGCGAGCGCGACGCGGGCGTCGGCGGCGGCCTTCGCACGCTTCTTGTTGCGCGGCGCGGCGTCGGCTTCCTCGGCGGCGAGGAGGTAGTCGCAAAGGAGGTTGCGCCGGCGCTCGGCGCGGATCTTCCGCTTCTCACGGGCGAGCTCGGCGTTGTCGATCGCGTCGAACATGGCGGCGGTTTGCTGCGGAGTCAGGATGTCGGTCATGGCTACTTGGCCCCGTTCTTGCCGTGCAGCGTCTCGGGTCCGTACTCGCCGGAGCGGATTCGGTTGCGCATGTCGGTGAGGTAGCCGAACGCGCCGTCGTACGAGTCGAGCGGGACGCCTTCGCTCCAGTCCTGGGACCTGTCGTGCTTGTAGTCCTCGGACAGCGACTCAAGCGAGCCGGTCACCCCGGCAGCGGCGAGAGTCGGGTAGAGGGCCCGCACCATCTCGCGGGCCTCCCTGGCGAACTGAGAGCCGTCGATGTGCGCTGCGTCAACACCCAAGGGGCGGACTGTGGCGCAGTACAGCCCGGCAAGGAGCTCGGCGGCGGCTTGCTCGGCGATGTTGATCGGGTGGTAGGTCATGACTGCTTGGTCTCCTCGGTCTCGGTGCGGGGCTGGGTGATCTGCTCGGGTGCCAGGCGGGGGGTGTGCTTGCGGCCCCCCCGGCGGCCAGGACGGCGACGCGTCGGGGCGGCAATGGCTACTTGCCCGCCCCGACGACGCCCTTGCCAAGTTCCGCAAGGAAGGTGGTGGCGACGGTGATGGCGGTGGCCATGAGGACCACCAGGACCGATGACCAGTAGCCGATCGTCGGCATCATCGGGAGCCATTCGCCGTGGACGACCCCGACGAGGAGCATGAGCAGCCATGCCTCGACGAAGATTGAGGCCGGGATCAGAGGGATCAGGAGGAGGTAGCGCATGAGGTTCCTTTCAGGTGGTGGCGGGCCGGGCCTGGGACGCGGCCCGCCGGATCAGGTCTGGGAAGCCGCGCGCTCGGCGCGGCGGATCGAACGGCGGACCCGAAGCGGCAACGGCCGCTTGAGGTCCCGCTCGAGGGCTTCGAGGAAAATCGCTTCGGTGCGCGGCATGCCCGGGTCGAACTCGCCGTCGACCGGGAGCCCGGCGGCCAGCGCCGCCTGCAGCCCCTGCAGCGCTTCGGACAGGCCCTGGGCGTCGCCGCGGGCGGCCGCCAGGCGCTCCTCCGCGAGCAGCGCCTGGCGGCGGTACCGCCACATGGCCGCCAGGTAGCCAAGGCCGACCATGCACGCGGTGAAAACGACGAACCCGATGAGCAGCACCATCACCGTTCACCTCCCGGCGCGGTCCGCCAGTGGTCGAACTCAGCGGCCGTCGCGGCATCCGAGCCCGCGCGGTCGGCTTCGGAGAGGTGCCCGTCAAGGGCCTGCGCCGCGGCGACCAGACCCCGCAGATTGGACTGGATCTCAGCCCGGACGACCGGGTTCGCGCGGCCAGCCATGAGCCGCTGCACCCAATCCGAGTGCTCAATCAGCTCAGCCATGAGGCCCGCAGCCTGCTCGGCCTCGGCCTCGTCAGCGACGGGCTCCGGTGTCCGCAGTGCTCGGCGCAGCCGAATGGTGTCGTCGCTCATGACCTGCCCGCTTCCATTGCACGGACCTCGTTGCACACGTGCCCGTTGCCGGGGCGGAGGTCGTAGATGGGGAGGTTCGGTTCGCGACGCCAGTGCGCGGCTACGACCTCGAATCGGTGGCGCCCGCAGGAGAAGTCGGCGGCGTCGCCGTTCCCGACCCGGTGCTCCGCCTCGACGACGCAGTCGAAGACATCAGCGATGACGACTTGCCGCGGCTCAGCGGCCGGGCGGAAGAACTCGGGGGCGGAGGGTCCGGTCTGGTTGGGGAGCATCGCGACCATCACGACCGCCCGACCTTCGACCCGGACTTGCCGCCCTGGTCAGTGGTGGAACGGGAGTCTGAGGCCGGCGTCGTCGTGCCGCGGTCGATAATCGGCGCCGGGTTCCAGTGACCCCGGTTCGGGTTGGTTGAGTTCGTCATCGGGCACCGCCCGCCCGGACCTCGTTCATGTCGATGTCGCCCGCGTCGGAGGGGACGTCGTCCTCTTCGTCCACGAGCAGCGAGATCATCGGCCGACGGCCCTGGTGCCCGCACTCCATCGACTGCGACCCGCGAGCGGCCCGCACCGGCACCATGCCGAAGCTGGCCTCCAGCTCCGCCGCGAATTCGTCCGCGTGCCGCAGGCAAGACCACAGGAATACCAGATCGGACCCGCTGGTAACGGCCATCGTGACCGCCGCCTGGGCTTCGCAGGCTTCCTCGTAGTCGTCGTGCTTCGAGAAGCACGCGCTCGAGCAGCAGCCGGAGCCGCCGCCGTCTTCGGAGTTCGTGCAGCCGTCTGACGCGCACTGCTCGGGCTCGTCGAGGACGGCGCGGATCAGCGCATCCGTGTACTCGGCCAGCGAGGTGTACTCGCCGGGGAGCATGATCGTGCGCGGCCGGTAGTCGCCGGTCTTGCGGGTGCGGATCGCGACCTGCTCGTTGGGGGACTCCCACGCGTTCGCGTCCGCGTGCATGTAGGAGGTGCCGACCGACGGGAGCATGACGATCCCGCGCGCCCGCAGCGCCTCAGCAACCGCGACCAGGTCCGAGACCTCGTGGTCGATCGAGTAAACGAAGCTGACCAGAGCCTGTTGCTGCGGCTCGGTCCCTTCTGTAGTCTTCTCTTCCATGGGCACTCCTTCAGGTCTTGCCCTGTCGAAGCCCTGGCCCTGTCCGGCCGGGGCTTCCTTGTCGTGCGTCTCCGGGTGTCGATCCCGGCACTGCCCCACTGGGGGAGAAGCAGGGGTGGTTGTGGTGGGCTGGCCCCGCACCCCTCAGGCGGAGCCAGCCCTGGTGGTCAGGCCCGAAGGCCCTCCCGTTCCCCTCCCGCGCCACCCCTCGTCACGCGGTCGGGAAGATCTACGCGGCCTTGACGTGCTCGGCGGCTTTCGCCTTTTCGCGAGCGGCGAGACGTTCGGCGGCCTTGGGAAGTTCGAGGCGCATCATGGCGACGATGCGACGCTCGACCTCGGGGGATAGGGCCGGATACGAGTCCACATCGGTCTCGCGGGCGGGGGCGCCCACCATGCCCGGGTAGGTTGTCGCGGATTCACTCGCTTTCATCGCGGGACTCCTCCTTCGCGAGGGGGAAGAGGCGCGTATAGGCCCTAATCCCAAACAGCTGTCGACATGCGTTGGCGAAGCGAAGCCCTGGGTGTCGCTGCCCGGTGCGAACGCGGTAGACCGTTGTCCCCTCGACGCCGAGCGCGCGGGCGCGCTCGGCGTCAGTGGTGAGCTGCTTGCCGTCGCATAGCTCGTTGAAGAGCTCTCGGTTGAAAAACGGCTCGGAATCAATCGGCATAGGGAGAACCATACACTCCTGCCTGTCCGCAGGCAAGTAAGCCGAAAGGTTGACAGTGCGGGGTACTTTCAGGGAGAGTACTGCCTACAGGCAGACAACCAGAGGAGTGAAGATGCCGCTGACAGCAATGGCGAGCAGCAGAACGTCATCTGAACCACTTGCCCGCAGGCAGATGCCAGGAATGCTGAAGTCAGATACGGTCCTGCCTATGAGCAGGCAGGAGCGCCGCGCACGATGGCCCTACCAGGATTTCAGCAGCCTCCTGGATCGGAAGATGATCCAGGCGGGCATCCCGCTGACGAGCAAGGGCAGGCCGAACACGATGGTCTTTGAGGACATCACCGGAATCGGCAGCGACCGTGTCTCCCGATGGCGGAGTGGATACCAGCAACCCACCATCGACAGCCTCCGCGATGTCGCCAACGCGCTCGCGCCCCGCACCGGCGACGATCCGGCACATCTGCAATGGGAGCTGGAGATCGCCGCGGGCAGGCGCTCCCGAGTAGAGCAACGGGAACCGTCGTCGGTGTCCCGCGCAGGGCCCGACCTCGACCTGATCATCCGGCGCATCAAACTCCGTCTCGATCAGAAGCCTCCGACACCGGAGCGGCAGGAACTCGAGCTGAAGCTTGTGCGGGCCCGGCGCGCGCGCGACGCGAAGCGGCTCGCTGACGAACTCATTGCTGAGATCGAGACGGAACTGGACCGGACGACGGACGAAGGATCCTGACAGGTTCACCTGATCGTGTGACCGCGCGACACGTTTACCCCACGAGGTCGGTTGCGACCCAGCAGTATTCAAATCGGTGAACGAACGGGCTATTGATTGTCAGCTATCCGACACGTAGCGTTCCCTTTACGGTGCTGGCACACTCACATTCACATAGGCCCAACGGAGCGCCGCCGATGACCGAACAGGAACCGACCGCCAAGCCATTCCCTACCAAGAAGTTCATTCTCAGCGCGCTGCCGGCACTCGGCGCGACCATCTTCATCCTCATCCACCTGCGAGACGCGGTCGTCCCCCACGTCTACCAGTCCGTCCTCATGAACGCCTGGCTCGGGCTGCTCTGCGGCACACTGGCGTACTGGTTGTACCTCGCGCTCTTCCGCGTCGCCGACCGCATCTGCGACAAATTCGACGCCCGCCACGATGCAATCGTCAAGCTGATCGAAGCCCACACCGAAGCCAGCGCACGAGACTTCAGGCTGGCGATGGCGAAGCTCGGCAAGGCATGTAAGCGCGTCGAAACGATCGAGCGCCAGAACAAGGAGATGGCAGAGGAGATCGCGCACCTACGCGGGCTCCTCATCGAGTCCGACCCGAGCTCGCTCACCGGTCCGGCACCGTTCTCCTAGGAAAGCAGCGACCCCGGGCCAGTGGGGACCGGCCCGGGGTCGTTCTTTCGTGATATCAACTCTCAGACGGTGCCCACCGCCGCCATTCATGCCCCACTCGCTCCGGATCGAACTGGCGCGTCCCGCGGATTCCCCGCTTGAGCTTGAGCTCGGAGAACAGCGACCGGATGACGTCCCGCCGGCCTGAGACCGGGAACCCGGCCCACATCTCGCGGACCAGGGCCTCTGCCGTCGCTCGGTCTGACGCCCCCAGCATGCCGGTGAACGTCCTGAGAATGGGCGGGATGCCGATGTTGCGCGCCGCGGCTTCGGCTGCTTCGATCTGCGAGGTGAGCTCCAGCTTCCGCTCACCGTATTGATCGAGGGTCAAGATCTTCCGCTTGTACCCCTCATACGCCTCATCGAGCGTTGCTCGGAGCGCATCCGCCTCGGCCTGGGCGATGATCACCACCGCGTCATCTTGTACGACTGCTTGCGACAGCAGGTCGGGTTGGCTGAGGCGATGCACGACCATGTCGGTGATGTAGTCGTCAACCCAGTCCTGCCGCACCGACACGCACCCGCTCTTGCCGGTCGCTGCGCCGCCGGCGTCCAAGCCGGAGCAGTGGTAGCGCGGGCTCTGTTTCTTCAAGGGCTGGTGGGCGATTACGGCCCCACATTCGCCGCAGGTCATGAAACGCGTCAACAAGTGGACTGCCTTCCCAGGGCTCTGGCTAGCGTGAGCGTTCGAGCGTTCGTTCATCACGCGCTGCGCAGCCCAATACAGCATCGGCAGCGTCTCGGACAGGGGCGGCCACTGCGCGTCTAGGAGCTCATTGGAATGCGGGTCGCGGCGCTTCCCAATGTGCGCGGGGTTCTTGAGCGTGCGGCGAAGGGCCTCGGTCGACCACTTAGCGCCGCGGCGCAGGACAGGAACTCTTCGGGGGTCATCCTGGGGGAGGTCGATGCGCGAGTTCAGATCGCGCATGATCGCGGTCAGCGCTTCACCACCGGCCACGAACCGTTCGAAGATCTCGACGACGACCCTGCTCTCCTGCGGCTCGGGGATCTGGCGGAGGAGATCACCGGTGTCCGGGTCGTACTCTCGCTTGTGGCCGTAGCAGAGAGGCCCGTCGGGGCGGCCGAGCTCTCGAATCGCCTTCTTGTCGCGCTTGTTGCGCAGCGAGGTCTTCGCCGACTCCATCTCGGCGTCCACGCCCTCATCCGCAAGGGTCTTCCAGTCCCGAGGGTTGCGGACATCGTAGGTGCGCCCGTGTGTGACCACCCGGATCGGCACGGCCAGATCGCGGCACAGGGCGAGAAACTGGAGCCACTCGACGCTTTCACGGGACCCGCGCGAGGACTCCCAGAAGACCACGAAGTTGATCTTCCCGTCCTCGACATCGCGAACGAACCGGGGCCAGTCGACGCGGACCACCGTCGAGTGGCGGGAGGCCGGCATGTTGTTGTCGTGGTCGTAGACCTCTTTGATGAGCACTGGGCGGCCTTCATGGCTGCCGAGCTCTGCAATGTCGATACGGGCGTCGCTGACCTGCTGGTCGACGGAGGCTCGCTCGCGGAGCATGCGCTTCCGCGTGTCCTTGGAAACCCGGGCGTAGATGCCTGCCTGCCACGCTGCGAGCAGAAGATCACTCATAGCCCTAAATATAGTTGGCCCGCACGACCACGGGGGAAGTCGTGCGGGTTGTGGAAAGCATAGCGCTCCGACATTTCGCAGCAACGGATTGAATACGCGCGGCGTGTCACGCTCCTGGGCAAATACCGCGTTATCGTTTGCCGGGCCGGCGTTGTGGCAGTGTAGACCCCCTGCGCCGCAAGGGGTTCGGCGTGAACTGTCGGGTTCCCGACAAATGGCGGTGCGCGAGCGCCGCGCGGGTCCGTGCGGCCCCCTGCCATCCTCGAACGGGCGAATTAGTATCGACAGGACCAGAACGAACGCGCTTGAAGGAGCCGACATGGGATCAGCCGAGGCCGACCGTTCCGACCGCGCCGCCGGGAACACCACCCCGGCGGAGAACGCCGCCCTCCTCGAGAAGGCGCTGTTCGAGATCAAGAAGGTCATCGTCGGCCAGGACGCCCTCGTCGAGCGCATGTTCGCCGCGCTGCTGGCCCGCGGCCACTGCCTCATCGAAGGCGTGCCCGGCGTCGCCAAGACCCTCGCGGTCGAGACCATGGCCCGCGTCGTGGGCGCGGACTTCCAGCGCATCCAGTTCACCCCCGACCTCGTCCCCGCCGACATCGTGGGCACGCGCATCTACCGCCAGTCCAGCGAGACCTTCGACGTCGAGCTCGGCCCGGTCTACACCAACTTCGTGCTCGCCGACGAGATCAACCGCGCCCCCGCCAAGGTCCAGTCCGCGATGCTCGAGGTCATGGCCGAGGGCCGCATCTCCATCGGCGGCCAGACCCACGTACTCCCCAAGCCGTTCCTGGTCATGGCCACCCAGAACCCGATCGAGCAGGAAGGCGTGTACCCGCTGCCCGAGGCGCAGCGCGACCGCTTCCTCTTCAAGGTCAACGTCGGCTACCCCACGGACGCCGAGGAGCGCGAGATCGTCTTCCGCATGGGCGTCGACTCGCCCGTGCCCGACCGCATCCTCGACACCGACGACCTCCTGCGCCTCCAGCAGGCCTCCGACGGCGTGTTCATCCACAACGCCCTCGTCGATTACGCCGTGCGCATCGTCATGGCCACCCGCAACCCCGCCGCCGCCGGACTCGGCGGCATCGCCCGCCACATCCAGTACGGGGCCAGCCCCCGCGCCTCCCTCGGCCTCATCCGCGCCACCCGCGCCATCGCGCTCCTGCGCGGCCGCGACTACGCCCTGCCGCAGGACCTGGACGACATCGCACCCGATGTCCTGCGCCACCGCCTCGTGCTCTCCTACGACGCCATGGCCGACGGCGTGGTCACCGACCAGCTCGTGGGCCAGCTCCTCGCAGCCGTCCCCGCCCCCACCGTGAGTCCCCGCCAGGACGCCGCGCCGCGGAGCGCAGAGCCGTATCGGCCGGAGTCGTACCAGCCGCAGCAGCCGGGCGCCTGGTGAGGACCACGGCACCCGTGGAACACGACCTGCGCGCCCTCGACCGGCTGCAGCTCAACGTCACCCGCCGCCTCGACGGGCTCCTGCACGGCGACTACCTGGGCCTGCTGCCCGGCGCCGGCTCCGAGCCCGGCGAGGCCCGCGAGTACCGGGCAGGAGACGACGTGCGCCGCATGGACTGGCCCGTCACCGCCCGCACCACCGTCCCGCACGTCCGCACCACCATCGCCGACCGCGAACTCGAGACCTGGCTCGCCGTCGACCTCTCACCGAGCCTCGACTTCGGCACCGTCGGCATGCTCAAGCGCGAACTCGCCGAAGGCGCCGTCGCCGCCTTCGCCTACCTCGCCGGACGCGGCGGCAACCGCATCGGCGCGGTCGTCACCGAAGGCGGCCCCGCGAAGGCCATCCCGCCGCGCCCCGGCCGCGGCGGCGCCCGCTCGCTCCTGCGCACCGTCACCGCCCTGCCGCGCGGTGAAGGCGCCGGCGACCTCGCCGAACTCATCGACAAGACCCGCCGCCACGCCCGCCGCCGCGGCCTCGCCATCGTCATCTCCGACTTCCTGGAGGACGAAGAGCACCCGAGCGACTGGTCCCGCGAACTGCGCCGACTCGCCGTGCGCCAGCAGGTCCTCTGCGTCGAGATCCTCGACCCGGCCGAGCTCGCGCTCCCCGACGTCGGCGTCCTCGACCTGATGGACCCCGAGACCGGTGCCACGGTCGAAGTCCAGACCGGCAACGCGCGCTTCCGGGCCCGCTACGCCGAGGCCGCCGCCGAGCAGCGCCGCCGCATCGCCGAGGGCATCCGCTCCGGCGGCGCGGGCCACCTGCGCCTCTCCACCGGCTCTGACTGGCTGCGCGACATCGCCGCGTTCATCGCCCAGCGCCGCCACCTCGCCGCCTACCGCTAGCCGAGCCCGCCCTGAGCATCCGAACACCGCGCCGCTGAACACCGCGCCTGCAAACGACACCAAGGAGAACCGTTGATCCGCCTGCTCGAACCGATGTGGCTCCTGGCGCTCATCCCCGTCGCCGCGCTCGCCGCGGTCTACGTCTGGGCCCAGTTCGCCCGCAAGCGGATCGCCGTCAGGTTCGCCAACGCCTCGCTCCTGGCGAAGCTCGTGCCGAAGGTCCCCGGCTGGCGCCGCCACTTCCCGGCCGGGCTCCTGGTCATCGCGCTGGCGGTCCTGGTGGGCGGCATGACCCGCCCCGCCGTCGACGTCGACGAGCCCCAGGAACGGGCCACGATCATCCTCGCCATCGACGTCTCACTGTCCATGATGTCCGAAGACGTGTCCCCGAACCGGATGGACGCCGCCAAGGCGGCGGCCGCCGACTTCGTCAACGACCTGCCCGAGCAGTACAACGTCGGGCTCGTCTCCTTCGCCGGGTTCGCCTCCGTGACCGTGCCGCCCACCAAGGACCACGCGAGCGTCGCCACCGCGATCAACGGCCTCACCATGGCCGAGGCCACCGCCACCGGCGAAGCCGTCTTCGCGTCCCTCCAGGCGATCCAGCAGGTCCCCGCCGACGCGTCCGGCACGCTCCCGCCCGCCCGCGTCCTGCTCATGTCCGACGGCTACCGCACCGCCGGACGCACCGTGGAGGAGGCCACCGAGGCCGCCGCCGCCGCGAACATCCCCGTCTCCACGGTCGCGTTCGGCACCGACGAAGGCGTGATCGAACTCGACCAGGAACTCGTCTCGGTCCCCGTCGACCGCCAGGCCCTCGCCGAACTCGCCGAAGGCACCGGCGGCAACTTCTACGAGGCCTTCAGCGCCGAGCAGCTCCGCTCGGTCTACGAGGACATGGAGTCCTCGCTCGCGCACCAGACCGTCGCGCGGGACATCTCCCAGTGGTTCATCGGCACCGCCATGGTCCTGCTGTTCGCAGCCGCAGGGCTCAGCCTCGCCTGGACCTCCCGCCTCACCTAGGGCCCGGGCCCGCCCTGAGGCGGATGCCACACGGTCCGTGAAGGCCCCTTCGCCACTGCAAGGGCCCGTCGCTACGATCGTCGGTGGCTTCGTACAAAGAAACTTGAGGAGTTCGAACAATGGCGCGCACGGTCCTCGTCACCGGAGGCAATCGCGGGATCGGTCTCGCTATCGCCCAAGCCTTCGCGGCCCAGGGCGACAACGTCGCCGTCACCCACCGCGGCACCGGCGCCCCCGACGGCCTCTACGGCGTCCAGTGCGACATCACCGACACCGCCTCGGTCGACGCCGCGTTCACCGACGTCGAAGGCAAGTTCGGCCCCGTCGAGATCCTCGTCGCCAACGCCGGCATCACCGACGACACCCTCCTCCTCCGCATGAGCGACGAGCAGTTCGAGCGGGTCGTCGACACGAACCTCAAGGGCGCGTGGCGGGTCGCCAAGCGCGCCTCCTCGAAGATGCTGCGCGCCAAGTTCGGCCGCATGATCTTCATCTCCTCGGTCGTCGGCCTCTACGGCAACGCCGGGCAGACCAACTACGCCGCGTCCAAGGCCGGCCTGGTCGGCCTCAGCCGCTCGATCACCCGCGAACTCGGCTCCCGCAACATCACCGCGAACGTCGTCGCGCCCGGATTCGTCCAGACCGACATGACCGACGCGCTCCCCGAGGCGCAGCGCAAGGCCTACCTGGACTCCATCCCCGCCAAGCGCTTCGCCACCGCCGCGGAGATCGCCGGCGCCGTCACCTGGCTCGCGGGCGACAACGCCGGCTACGTCAACGGCGCGGTCATCCCCGTCGACGGCGGCCTCGGCATGGGCCACTAGCCCCCACAACGGGCCCCATATTTGCAAGCACGAATAACGACGGAGGAACAGATGACTGGATTCTTGGACGGCAAACGACTGCTCGTCACCGGGGTGATCACCGAGCAGTCCCTCGGCTTCGGCGTGGCCAAGTACGCGCAGGAGCAGGGCGCCGAAGTGGTCCTCACCGGCTTCGGGCGCATGTCCCTGGTCGAGCGGATCGCCAAGAAGCTCCCCACCCCGGCCCCCGTCATCGAGCTCGACGCCACCGACCCCGAGCAGCTCGCCGGCCTCGAGGCGAAGGTCCGCGAGCACGTGGACGGCATCGACGGCGTCCTGCACGCCATCGCCTACGCCCCGCCGTCGGCGCTCGGCGGGAACTTCCTCAACACCCCGTGGGAGGACGTCGCGACCGCACTCCAGGTCTCGACCTTCTCCTACAAGGCCCTCGCCATGGCCTGCCTGCCGCTGATGGGGAACGGAGGCTCCATCGTCGGCCTCACCTTCGACGCCAGCCAGGCCTGGCCCGTCTACGACTGGATGGGCGTCGCCAAGGCCGGACTCGAGTCCGCCAACCGCTACCTCGCGCGCGACCTGGGCCCCAAGGGCATCCGCGTCAACCTCGTGTCCGCGGGCCCGCAGCGCACCATGGCCGCCAAGTCCATCCCCGGCTTCGAGGCCTTCGAGGAGGCCTGGACCAAGCGCGCCCCGCTCGGCTGGTCCCTCACGGACTCCGAGCCGGTCGCCAAGGCCTGCGCGGCGCTCCTGTCCGACCTCTTCCCGGCCACCAGCGGCGAGATCCTGCACGTCGACGGCGGCTTCCACGCCGTCGGGGTCGAGCGCACCGAACAGTAGCGGAGCCGCCATGAGCATGAATGGCTATGACGCCGTCCTCCTCGTCTCGTTCGGCGGTCCCGAAGGCCCTGGCGACGTGCTGCCGTTCCTGCGCAACGTCACCCGCGGCCGCGGCATCCCCGACGAGCGCCTCGCCGAGGTCGCCGAGCACTACTACCACTTCGGCGGGATCTCGCCGATCAACCAGTGGTGCCGCGAGGTCCTCGAGGCCCTCCGCCAGGAGTTCCGCGTCGGCGGCATCGACCTGCCGATCTACTGGGGCAACCGCAACTGGCCCCCGATGCTCGTCGACGCCGTCACCCAGATGACCGGCGACGGCGTCAAGCGCGCCCTCGCCCTGTGCACCAGCGCCTACGGCTCGTACTCCTCGTGCCGCCAGTACGTGGAGGACATCAACGCCGCGCGCGCCGCCATCGGCGACACCGCGCCGGTGATCGACAAGGTCCGGCACTTCTTCGACCACCCGGGCTTCGTCGGCGGCTTCGCCGCGCAGCTCCAGCGGAGCCTGGGCCGGATCGAGGACCAGTCGAAGACCCGCGTGGTCTTCACGGCGCACTCGATCCCGAGCGTCGCCGAGGAGTGCTCGGGCCCCGAAGGCGCCCGCTACTCCGACCAGGTCGCCGAGGCCGCCGCGCTCGTCGCCGGGCAGGCCGGCTGGACCGGGCCGATCGACGTCGTCTGGCAGTCCCGCTCGGGCCCGCCGTCGATGCCGTGGCTCGCGCCCGACATCAACGACCACCTCAAGACGATCGCCGCCGAAGGCGTCGACACCGTCGTGGTCAGCCCCGTCGGCTTCCTCTCCGACCACATCGAAGTGCTGTGGGACCTCGACAACGAGGCCAAGGACACCGCCGCCGAACTGGGCCTGCGCTACCTCCGGGCCGGCACGCCCGAGGTCCCCGACATCGTCGGCATGTTCCGCGACCTCGTCGCCGAACGCGTCCAGGGCGCGCCCCTGCGCCGCCTCGGCAAGCTCCCGGTCTGGGACCCCACGGTCGAGGGCTGCTGCCCCGCCCGCAGGCCCCCGGCCCCCGAGAAGCACCGGGGCCGCTGAAGCGCCCGAACCGCTGCGAACCACCGGGCCCGCGTCCTCACCAGGACGCGGGCCCGGCCCGTAATCACCGCTGGACGCCACCGCATGACATGCTTGAGAGGTGGAACCCGTCTTCTATTGGATCATCGCCGCTGTGATCCTCGGCGCCATCGAGCTCTTCACCGGCACCCTGGTCCTCGCCATGGTCGGCGTCGGCGCGGTGCTCGCGGGCATCGGCGCCTCCCTCGGCGCACCCTTCTGGCTCCAGGCCGTGCTCTTCGGGGCCGGCTCCGTGGCCTCCATCTTCGGCCTGCGCCCCTTCCTCAAGCAGGCCCTCGAAAGCGACTCCGGCAGCGACAAGACCCCCCGCTCGTTCGGCACCCGCGCCATCGAAGGCGCCGAAGCCCGCGTCATCGAGAAGGTCGACCGCTCCGGCGGCCTCGTCGAGATCGCCGGCGACAACTGGACCGCCTTCCCCCTCGAGCCCGACCAGGAGCTGGAACCCGGCGACCGCGTGACAGTGGTAGAAATCAAAGGAGCCACCGTCATCGTCTGGAAGCAGAGCTGACTGGACGTGCCCGTATAGCCTTTCCGCATCGCCTCGAGACAGGCGAAGCCCGAAGCCAAGTGAATGCCCGCCGATCCCAGACCACTGGAGGCCGAACACCATGGACCCCGTAGGCGTACTGCTGCTGATAGTCGCGATCTTCTTCATCATCGTGCTCTTCCGCTCGATCAAGATCGTTCCCCAGCAGTGGAACTACATCATCGAACGCCTCGGCAAGTACCGTCGCACCCTGGAACCCGGGCCCCGGCTCCTGGTGCCGTTCGTCGACAACGTACGAGCCAAAGTGGACCTCCGCGAGCGCGTCGTCAACTTCCCGCCCCAGCCCGTGATCACCGCCGACAACCTCGGCGTGCAGATCGACACGGTCCTGTACTACATCATCACGCAGCCCACCGCCGCCGTGTACAACATCGACGACTACCTCGCGGGCGTCGAGCAGCTCACCACCACCACCCTCCGCAACGTCGTCGGCTCCCTCGACCTGGAGAAGACCCTCACCAGCCGCGAGGAGATCAACGCCCGCCTCGCCGCCGAGCTCGACAAGGCCACCGACAAGTGGGGCCTCAAGGTCACCCGCGTCGAGCTGCGCTCCATCGAACCGCCGCTGAGCATCCGCGACGCCATGGAGAAGCAGATGCGCGCCGAGCGCGACCGCCGCGCCGCGATCCTCAACGCCGAAGGCACCAAGCGCGCCGCGATCCTCAACGCCGAAGGCGAGCAGCAGTCCCAGGTCCTGCGCGCCAAGGGCGCCCGCGATGCCGAGGTCCTCCGCGCCGACGGCCAGGCCAAGGCCATCCAGACCGTGTTCGCGGCCATCCACAAGGCCAAGCCCACCGACCGGCTCCTGGCCTACCAGTACCTCCAGACCCTCCCCAAGATCGCCCAAGGCGACGCCAACAAGGTGTGGGTCGTCCCGGCGGAGCTCACCAAGGCCCTCGGCGGCATCGGCAACGCCCTCGGCGGCATCACCGGCGACACCGTCCAGGACGAGGAGGAGATCGAGGTCGACACGAGCGCCCTCGAACTCGACGACTCCGCCGCCCAGGCCCTCGAAGCCGCCGAGCAGGCCGCCCGCGAGGTCCAGGACATCGGCAAGGGCAAGATCAAGGACGAACTCCCGCCCGCCCCGGCCTAGTTCGACGTGACGCCCCCGGTCAGCCAGACGGCCCCGGGGGCGTTTCGCGTGCAGTAGGGGAGAATCGCCCGGTGCCCGACGTCATCCACATCAGCGACCCCGAGGACGAGCGCCTCGGCGACTACCGCGCCCTGACCGACCTCGCCCTCCGCACCCGCTTCGAGCAGCCCCACGGCCTGTTCATCGCCGAAGGCCACCAGGTCATCGGCCGCGCCCTGCGCGCCGGCTACCGCATGCGCTCGATGCTCATCGACACCAAACGCGCCGACCAGCTCGCGCACCTCGCCGACGACGCCCCCTGCTACACCGCCGGCCCCGACGTCCTCGAATCCGTCACGGGCTTCCACGTCCACCGCGGCGCGCTGGCCTCGTTCCACCGCAAGGAACTCCCCGCGCCGGCCGAACTCCTCGAGCGCGTCCACCGCCTCGTCGTCCTCGAAGGCATCAACAACCACACCAACATCGGAGCCATCTTCAGGGTCGCCGCAGGTCTCGGCTTCGACGGCGTCCTGCTCGCCCCCGACTGCGCGGACCCGCTCTACCGCCGGAGCGTCCGCGTGAGCATGGGGGAGGTGTTCGCGGTGCCGTACGCCTACCTCGAGCCCTGGCCCGGAGGCCTCGCCCAGGTCCGCGACGCCGGGTTCACGCTGCACGGCCTCAGTCCGTCGCGCGGCGCGATCGACATCGGCCAGGTGAGCGCCGAGGAACGCGAGCGTCCGGCCCTGATGTTCGGCGCCGAGGGCCCCGGCCTGACGGCGGCCGCGCTCGACGCCTGCGACCGCACGGTCGTCATCCCCATGCACGCGGGCGTCGACTCCCTCAACGTCGCCGCCGCGACCGCGGTGGCCTGCTGGGAGCTGTCCCAGGCGACGCCCCGCTAGAGGCTCACCGTCGCGAACTCGGATTCGCAGGGCGGGCCCCACGTGTAGGAGAACCGCTTCGCGTCGAGTTCCAAGTGCGCGGCGAACGCCGTGTGCGTCTGCAGCTCAACGGGATCCGTCTCCACCGGGTGGCGGCAGAGGCCGAGCGGCCCGCCCTCGTGGTCCCGCATGGCGGCGTGCAGCCGCTCGGTCGACACCGGGGACTCCTTGGCGAGCAGCGTCTCCATCCGGTCGCACCGGTGATAGGTCGAGACCCGCCCGGTCTCGAGCCAGCTCTGGTACACCCCGAGCGCCTCAGGATTCCGGAAATGGTTGGCGTGCACCAGGGGAGCAGTGCCCTCCTGGTAGATCACCCGCGACCCGAGCGGCGAGGTCTCGACGGTGAGCACCCCCTCCGAGGCGCTGCCGATGAAGAAGTTGGACGAGCAGGCGGGCCGCGGCGCCACCGCATGGCCCACGGCCGCAGCGAGACTCGTGGACTGCAGGACCCGCATCGTCCTGAGGTGGAACGGCACCGTGTCGAGGCGCCAGTCGTCGGCCGACGCGCCGAGTCCGTTGATGCACAAGCCGATCCCGGCGCTGTTGAGCCCGATCTTCGCCCCGGCGACGCCGGCCTCGGTGAATCCGATCACCGTCGTGTCGCCGTGCTCCCATTGCAGCAGGGCCCCTTCGACACCGGTGAACCAGTCCCAGTTCTGCCCGATGTGCGTGCCCGAGACGGCGAACACGCCGTCGCCGCCGCCGAACGCGGTGCACTCGGATCGGATGCTCTCCGCCGTCGGGCGTCCGAACTCGCTCCAGGCGCTGTACAGCAGCTCGTACCGGGCGTTCAGCAGCGTGATGTCGAGGAGGTCCTGCCCCGACCCCGCGGCGATGCCGTCCATCATCGCGCGATAGGAGGCATCGGCCCGCGTGAACTGCTCGAGAAACCGCCGAGAACGCTCCGAAAGCTCATGCTCGGGAACCCCCGACGTCAGCATCCGCGAGCGGTAGACCGCGACATTGGCGGCGATCGCCTCCCGCAGTTCCTCGCCGTGCTGCAGACCCCGCTGATGCGGGCTGCCGTGAAGGTGCAGAAGCGGAAGTGAAGTCATGAAGCCCATTGTGACAAAGGCGATAGCGAGAAGCCAGCGACTTCCTACCGCCCCATGAGGGCCTGCTCCACCTGCGAGTAGTGAATCGTCCACCACTTCACGAGCCCGGTCTGCCCCGGCAGCAGGTGGTCGCACGCCGAGTTATGGCGCACGTAATGCCACTCGATGACCCAGTTGTCGGTCAGCCGGTCCCACCACAGCTGGTGCGTGGCCAGCCCGATCTCGGGCTCCCCGACATCGAAGACCGACCGGTAGCCCCCGGCGAACGCCCGGATCCGATCGCAGTCCAACCCGCGCTCGTCCCCGTACGTGAAGTAGAACACCGCGGCCCGGGCCATCTCCCGCGCATACGACGAGACCACCAACCGGTCCCAGTCGAGAATCGCCGAGATCCGATCGTCCGGTCCGTGCAGCACGTTGTGCGGGTGCAGGTCCCCGTGCGTGTAACCCGTGTACTGCGGCAGCAGGTCCGGCGGCCGGCGGTCCCCGAGCCTGACCAGCAGCCCCCGCTTCAACCGCAGCGTCTGCTCGGCGACGGCCTCGAACCCGGTCTTGTCTCCCCGGCCGGCGGCGACGAGCTCCAGCAGCCGGTCGACCTTCTGCAGCGCCGCTTCCGTCGTGGGCGGGTTCTCGGCCTTCGGCGCGCGGTCGGCGGGGATCGACGCATGCAGGGTCCGGTGCAGCCGCCCGATGACCGATCCGAGGTCGCGGCAGGCGTCACGCGACATCGACAGTCCGGACCGGTGGCGTCCCCCGACCCACGGAAAGACCCCGAACTCCTCACCTTCGAGGAAGATGGTGGTCCGCCCGTCCCGACTGAGCACCGGCAGCACCACCGGCACTCCCGAGCCCCCCAGGGTCTGCAGCACGTGGAACTGAAACTGCAGCTCAGGGCCGGTGACGTCCCGGAACAACTTCAGCAGGTACGACCCGGACGACGTATCGACCCGCCACGACCGGTTCATCAGCCCGGTCTGGACCCGCTGCATCTGGTAGACCTGCCCGAGATCCCAATGCGTCAAGGCCGCGTCAGGCAGTCGAGGCGCGGTCACGGTCATGCCTCCAAGCCTAGCCGCCGCCGGCCCGTCCGCCCGACCGTGAACCCCCCTTGCGCCTACCGCCGACCCATCGTGTAAAGTTTCGTCTCGTGCCACGGAGGGCAGGAAAGCCCACCTGGCAGGCAAAACAAACTACATATACACTTCTCTGTGCACGCGCGAGTGGCGGAATGGCAGACGCGCTAGCTTGAGGTGCTAGTGTCCTATTATGGACGTGGGGGTTCAAGTCCCCCCTCGCGCACAGATTCGAAGGTCTCGGGAAACCGGGGCCTTCTTTTTCATGCTTCCACTTGCCTCGTTCCGTTGGCGCCTGCTAGGGGTGAGCCAAAAGTTAGCCAATGTTCCGTCCCTTTAGGTCCCAGCTCCAGTCGCTCACGGTGTCGTCAATCAGTTCGGCGCCTTCGATGATGACGGGTTTGAGCTGGTGTCGGTACACCATCCGGGTAGTGGCGATGCCCTGGTGCCCGACGAGGTCGGCGATGCGATCGATCGGCGCCCCGCGGTCGGACAGGATCGACACGTAGGTGTAGCAGTTCCCGCGGCGTGGGCGTGGTACACCGAAGGACCTGCCGATGAGTGGAAGACGGTCGTGGTCGACGAGAGCGGGGACCTGCACGTCTTCGCCTGCGGTTGCGCCGAATATCGTGCTGCGGACTACCGCCCGATCGGCCAGCTGCAGTCTTAAGACTTCCGGCTGAGTTCGGCGATGGTCAGTTGGTCCGGAACAACGAGCGGCACGTCCTGGAACCACCAGCGCGTAAGCTGCGCGGGATATGATCGGGCCTGCCGAGCAACCTCTCCTCTTTCTTGACGTCGATGAAACCGTGGTCCCCTTCAGCCAGCCGAATGGCACCTGGTCGGGACCTACCGCCGCGGAGGCGTACCTCGCAGGAATCAGCCCTGAATTGGGGCGTCGGCTGGCCGCACTGCCATGTGAGCTGATCTGGGCCACCACTTGGGAAGATGAGGCCAACGAGGTATTGGCACCTCGGCTCGGGTTGCCTCCGTTGCGAGTAGTGCACTGGCCAGAACCATCTGGCGAAGACGAACGCGAAGACCGATGGTTCAACCTGCATTGGAAGACTCGCACCCTGGCTGCGTGGGCCAATGGTCGCCCGTTCGCCTGGGTCGACGACGAGATCACCGCTACTGATGTCGAATGGGTTGCCGCTAGTCACCATGGCCACGCCTTGCTGCGCCCCGTTGACGGCTTCCTTGGCATCACGAGCCAGGATCTTGAAGCTCTAGTTGTTTGGCTTCGCAGCGTCTGAAAACTGACCAGTCCGACCCAGGGAGTGGTGCGAGCGGATGATGCGGTCGAACCTGCATGGCACCTCGACGCGGCCGCAAGTCACCCGTTTCTCGAAGTCCGGCGAGTTCGACCCCGGCCGGTAGGAGCAGTTCGAGGCCGCGCACGACGCGGCGTGCGCCGCTGCAACCGCACTGCAGGGACCCGACAGGCCTATTTGGTCGAGGCGGGATCACTGTCGCCGATGTGCCCGGGGGCGTTGGCGGCCAAGACTCGCTGTACGAAAGCGCAATACTCCTCCATATAGTGGCGCAGGAATTTGGCGGTGCTCTCGTTCGTCACCGACCCGTTCTCACCGAAGTCATCTGGCGTGTAAGTGATGTACGCCTCGGGGGCGTTGAGCTGTGGCGCGTCGAGGAAGCTCAGCACACTGCGCATCGACGACTGCATCACCGCCGTCCCGACGCCGCCTGGTGAGGCGCCGATGATGCCGGTGGGTTTGCGGGCGAAGGAGTTCTGCCCCCATGGACGCGAGCCCCAGTCGATGGCGTTCTTCAGCGCCCCGGGGATCGACCGGTTGTACTCCGGGGAGACGAACAGCAGCCCGTCCGAGGACTCGATGCCCTCCTTGAACCGCCTGCCCTCCGGTGGGAAATCGCCGTCGTAGTCCCAGCTGTAGAGCGGAAGATCGCCGATGGGTATCTCGGTGAACTCGAGGTCGTCGGGTGCCACAGCGATGAGCGCCTTCGACAGCGTGCGGTTGATCGAGCCCGTGGCGAGGCTGCCGACGAGGTAGCCGATCTGGTAAGTCATGGTGTCTCCGGTACTTCGAGTCGGGCGCCGACGGGCCCGTCGACGCCGAGATCGATTGTCGTAGAGAACCGCCGCGATTACCGACAGTTGGTGAAAGTGCCAATCAATCGACCGGTACTCCACCAACCTCGGCGACTATGCCTGCAAGCGGTCCTCGGTGACCCGAGTCGAGCGCCGGGCCTGCGGGTCGAGGCTGGTGGTGAGTTGTCGAGAGCACCGTCTTCAGGCCCAGAACGTGTGGCGTCAACTTCCCGACTCTAGCTGTTCTGGTGTGGATGAATTGACGCATTTTGCGCCGTGATGCGCCGCCGAAATCTCCGTATTATCGTGATTGATTGGTTACGAACCGTCCCCTGCGGACGGTGTGTCGCTGACATACTCAGCGATGCGGCCCTCTCCTGCCGGGCCGATCGAGTACTCCTCCAAGGAGCCCCCATGGGACACCTCGCGCTCGTCGACCTGCTCCGCCCCTACTTCTTCATCGGTGTCGACCTCGGCGACGAAGTGAACGGCGTCCTGGAATTCCTGTTCGTCGACACCTACGAGGAGTCCTGGGACGAGGACGGCGTCGTCGTGTACGGCGTCGCACGCGTCGCCGACGAATCGACCGCGGCCCTTGGCTTCTCGCTCGGCTCGGGCACCGACGACCTGGTCTTCGATCCCAAGGACGTTACCGTCGACTTCCGGCTCTCGGTCGCGCGAAGGGCCGCCGCATGCCTCGTGCCCACTGACGTCACCGATACCGGACTCCGCGGGGTCCTGGAGGCACTCGGCCCTGCAGAAGGCGCACCGAGCGATTATCCGAACACGCAGTTCCGGCTCGAACTGCTCTTCAACCTCATCACGATCACCTTCCCCGGCCTCACGGGCGCCGAACCCGACGGCGCGTTCCTCAAACCGCACACCAACCGGGAGCTGCGGGCGGTCAAATTCGACCTGCCGCGGATCGTGCTCCAGGTCGACCAGGACTCCGCCGCCGACACGAACGCCGACGCGGACATCACCTCCTGGGGTGCGGAGACCCTCAACGAACCCGACGAGGAGGTCGCGTCCCTCTTCCAGATGCGGCCCCCGTTGGCCCTCTTCGACGGCAATAAGTTCGGCATCGGCCTGGAGAAGGTCGTCCTCGACCTCTCTGCATCGAACACCCCGCCCGACCTCCTCGAACGCTTCGGACTCGGCGTCGACTTCACCGGCCTGCACCTGCCGGAGTTCCGGTTCTTCTTCTCCCAGGCCGAATCGGTCGGCTTCGCCGGGAACGTCGGCGCGCGCGACCTCATCATCGGCTTCAAACCCGAGCCCGCGATCTGGGGCGACCTCAGCTTCGACGTCGACTTCCGCGGCACCGCGCTCGAGGTCGAACTGCGCCTGCTCAGCGTCGACCGCACCGCCGTCGAGATCACCTCGGTCGCGGCCGAACCGGGCGACTTCGCGGACCTGCGGCGCAAGTCCGCGAACATCACCTCGAACATGCAGCCGGAGACCGAGAACTACCTGCTCATGATCGACATCCCGAGCGGTGCGGCCCCCTACTCGGTCGCCGTCGCCCACGGGCTCGACCACGGCGCGGCCGACGACCACGCCGGCAGCGCAGCCGAGCTCGACGCCTTCATCGCCGCGAACGACCCCCGCGACCTCTCGGCGCTGCAACGGATGCGGCTGTTCGACCACGACCAGCAGGTCGTCATCCGCGTCACCGACCGCGAGGACCGCAAGCGGTACATCATCTTCGAACTCAACGCCGTCCTCGAACTCAACCGGCCCAGGCCCGACGACGAGGACACCGCCACAGCGGTCCACCTCGAACCCGAGACCGAACGCGTCACCATCGTCGACCAGTCCGACCCGAACCAGGTCACCATCCAGCTCGATCCGCCGAACGGCGTCATCGAAGGCGTGACCGTGACCGGCGGCCGCGCGACCCTCCCGCTCGCCCCGGGCGCCTCGCGACCCCTCAGGGTCGACTGGACGACCCCGCCCGACTCCTCGCCGGAACGCATCACGGCGCATTTCCACTTCATGGAACCCGGAAACGGGCTTCCTGGAACGGTGGAGACCGTCACCAGCGCATCCCTGAGCAGCAGGCCGGTCTCGGCGCGGAGCGGCGGCAGGGATGACATCGACTACGGACCCTTCCTGCGGAGCTGGCAGGCGCAGAGCGCCGACGGCACGCGACCGCGCATCCGCATCGACGCCTACGCGAGCACCCAGGACCGGGACCGATTCGACTACAACCTGGCGCTCAGCGAACGCCGGGCGCAGGCCCTCTCCCTGCGCCTCCAACGGGAACTCCCCGGTCTGCGGCCCGACGAGATCGAGATCCACACCTGGGGCGAGAACGGCTACCCCGCGAGCGCGCCCGACCCCCGGCTCATCGAGGAGCAGACGCCCGACAGCCGATCCGCATGGGACGCGAGGCGAGCGGACCCGAACTACAACGACTACGAGTTCAGGCTCGCGGTCGCCTCCTTCATCCGCGAGGAGGCGCCGCGCACCGACGACTACACCGGCACGTTGCGGCGCGACGACGTGGTGCGCGATGAAGAAGAACACCTCCCCGTCGACGCGCCCCACTCGAACCGTCCCGACTGGCTCCACAGCATCGGCGCGACCATCCGCTGGGAGAGGGACCCCGTCCCGATCGCCGCCGAACTGCGCGGCGTCGTCGACTTCGACACCGCCCACGAGAACGCGCTCAGCCGCTACCGGGGCGACCTCGACGTGGTCGGTCCCGGCCTGGAACAGGGCGACGAGGAGAACCTTCCGGAGCTCGGCGAAGGGCCGCCCAACCTCCACGACGGCGAGGTCGAATTCCGGATCACCGTCACCCACGACCCGTCGACGGCGACGTTCACCGAGACGCTCGTCGCCCGCGCCGCCGCCGGCGACACCGACGGCCTGTGGAGCTGGGGCGAGATCCCCGGCCAAGGCGACACGCCCACGGACGACCCATGGCGCGACCTCCTCGGCCTCTACTTCGCCCTCGCCCCGCTGACCGCCTCGACGGCGGCGGACGCGGCGGACGGTGGCGACATCGCCCCGCTGGTCGTCTCGCTCGCCGTCCCGATCGTCGTCACCGCGCTCGGCATCGCCCACGTCGACCGGTTCACGCACTACGGGGTCGAGCTCGGCGTCTCCCACGACGAGGACGAGGTGCACTCGGTGCTCCTCTTCGACGTCGAGAGCGCCATCCGCCTCAACCTCGCCATCGACGGCTTCGTCATCGTCGCCACCGCCGTCGACAAGCCGATCAAGGTGCGCTACAAGGCGATCGGCTTCGGCCTCGACGTCAACCCCGACGGCACGACCGGGTTCCAGCCCGTGTTCGACTCCTCTCGCGGCTACACGCTCGACCTGGCGGACTCCGGTTCGCTGCAGGTCCTGCCCTCGCTCGGGGACGCCATCGGCGACATCATCCAAGTTCTCGGCGCACGCATCGCCCGCACGAACCCGCTCAACATCGAGATCGACCTGGGCCTGGGCGTCGACCTCGGCGTGTTCAGAGTGGAGCACTTCGGGTTCCGGCTGCCCGTCGAACCGTTCGGGCCGCCCACGATCACCGCGATCGGCCTCGGCGTCGACATCCCGAACACGCTCGTCGGCAGCGGCTACCTGGAGATCTTCGAGGACGGCTTCGAGGGCAGCCTCGACCTGGCCCTGCCCTCGGTCGGGCTCCGTGTGGCCGCCAACGTCCGCATCGAGACCGTCGAGGAGGGCGACCGCTCCGCCACCGGCGTGTTCGCGACCATCGAGGTCGAGTTCCCCGGCGGCATCCCCCTCGGCGGCACCGGGATGGGCATCTTCGGCTTCATCGGCCTGTTCGCGATGCACCAGGCCCGCAACGAGGTCGTCACCGAACGCAGCCCCGCCCTGCACTGGCTCGACACCATCCAGGAAGGCGACCCGACCGACCCCGGCGGCTGGGCCGCGTCGCTGGACTCGTGGGCGTTCGGCCTCGGCGTCGTCGCCGGCACCATCGAGGGCGGCACGATCATCAACGTCAAGGGGATGCTCGTCGTCGAACTGCCCGGCCCGCGCATCCTCCTGTTCGTCAAGGCCCAGCTGCTCACCGCCAAGCCGCCGACCCGCGGCCAGACCACCGGGACCCTCCTCGCCGTCGTCGACATCGGCCCGCGCGGCGTGTTCATCGGCATCCAGATCGAATACGAGATCGAGGAGATCCTCCACCTCCAGATCCCCATCGAGGCCGGGTTCCCGTTCCCCGACCCGGAGGGGTTCTATGTGGACATCGGCTCGATCGCAGTGCCGATCCGCGCCACGATCCTCCAATTCTTCGAGGCCACCGCCTACTTCATGGTCCACGGCGACGGCATCAGCGACTTCCCGCTCGTCCACGGCGGCCTCCAGGGCTTCTCCCTCGCTACCGGCTTCTCCGTGTCGATCACCTGGGGCGACAGGGACATCGGCCTCTACCTCGAGGTCGCGGCGGGCTTCGACGCCGGCATCGGCTTCGCGCCGCTCACCTTCGCCGGCCGCCTCTACCTCCAAGGCGCGCTCCACCTCATCATCGTCTCCATCGAAGCGAGGGCCGAGCTCACCGTCAAGGCCGCCGAAATGGAGACCGTCCCCGGCGAACCCGACTCCAAGCAGCTCGTGACGTACATTCACGGCGAAGTCTGCGGCCGGGTCAGCCTGCTGTTCTTCACCATCGAGGCCTGCGTCGAGTTCTCCCTCGGCAACGACCCCGACGAGCCGCCGCCGCCCGAGCCCATCCGCGACCTCACCCTCCAGAGCCGGTCCCCGGCCCTCGTGGAAGGCACCGGAACCGACCGCGGCATCGACACCGTGCTGTGCCGCGGCACTGAGGACGGCTCAGTCCCGACCGTGGAGACCAGCGCCGGACCAGTGGAGGTCCGCGTCCCGATCGACGCGATCCCGCTGCTCCAGTTCGAGGCCGCCCCGATCCTGCCGGCGTCCGCAGTGGACGGCACCCTCCAAGGCGCGCCGCCCCCCGGCATCGACGGCTGGCAGCAGCGCGGCATGGTCTACGTCCGCTACCACGTCAACAGCGTCGAACTGCGGCTCGTCGCCCGGCACGGCGCCCCCGCCGCGCCCGGCTCGGCGGCCACCACCGAAGGGCCCCGTCCCTACACATGGCGCAACAGCACCGACAGCGGCAGCGGGGACGGCATGCCCGTCGACCTCGCGATGCTCGACTGGAAACCGACGAACACCGACAAGGCGATCCTGGAAGGCGCGGCCCTCGACACGATCGTCGACGCCCTCTGGGGCGACGCCTGCACCCCCGTCGCGCAGCCCGCGAGCATGCTGTGGACCTTCCTCGACAGCCCGCTCGGGCCCGACCGCAACGGCTGGGACCTCCTCGGCGAGGCCTGGCCCGACGACCCGGGCAGCCGCCGCGGGCGCCCCGTCGACACCGGCGTGCTCGTGCGCGAGACCTGGCGCACCGGCTCCCCGCTCGACGGACTCCTGCCCCACCGCGCCGCCGAAGTCGTGGGCTCCCAAGCGAAATGCCCCTCCAAGGCCCTCCAGCAGAAGGCCGCCGCGCGCGGCTCGCAGCTGTGCGACGCGAGAGTCCTCGAAGCACCCTACGAACTGCTCACCGGGGCCCTCCCGCCCGACCTGGCCGACGGCCCGTTCGGCGACGTGCTCAAAGCCGCCGACGAGGCCCGCTCCAAAGGCCTTCGGGACGTCCTGCGGGTCAGCGGCGGCCCGCACGAGACACTGACGCTCCTCATCGTCGCCGACGTCAAACTCGTCGAATCCGGCCTCTTCGCGGCCGCCGCCCTCGACGCGGAACTGAACGACCTCGGCCCCGTCGACCTCGAGGTCACGCGGGTCCACACGAACGCGGACCTGCCCGCGCGCTGGACCGACACCGCCGGCCCCTGGTGGGACGAGGTCCGCCTCGCCCGCACCTACGCCGCCGACCACGACGGCAAGGGCGAGTTCCTCGTCCGCGCCAAACCGCGGCGGCCCGCCTTCCACATCGACCTGGGCCTGCGCGAACTCGCCACCGCGATCGGGCAGTTCGGGCTCGTCGCCCCGTCCTGGTACCTCGTCGCGTTCGAAGGGCTCTCCGTCCGCGAGCGCAACCGCCACGAGGCCGAAGCGCCCTTCGCCGAGGACAACGAGGCGGCCCTCGCCGAATCGCTCGACACCACCGCGCACGCCCTGCTGCTCCCCGACGCCGAATACGAGGTCCTCGTGCACTACACCGCCGAGACCGGGCGCAAACCCGTCGACGGCGAAGGCGGCGACCCGAACGTCATCCAGACGAAGTGGACGACGGGCGCGCTCACCGACAAGCGCACGTTCTTCACCGACGCCGAAGCGCCGCGCAGCCTCGAACCGTGGATGCTCGCGCAGTTCCCCGCCCCCGACGAGCCGCACCACTTCCACGAGGACCCGGTGGTGTTCGTGTTCGCCACCGACGACGTCATGGAGCTGTACGCCGCCTACGACCTGACGCTGCGGGCCGCCGCCCGCGCCGCCTCCTTCCGCGGCTCCGAAGGCACCCCGGACGCCCCGTTCACGCGCATCATGCTCGACGGCCTCTTCGAACGCATCGAAGGCCTCGTGCTCTCGCCGTTCGAGGCCACCGCGCACCGCATGCTCGGCGACAAGCCCTGCCGCGACTTCGCACCCGGCGGCGACCGGCACGGCCGCGCCGTCGTCGACTTCCGGCTCGACCCGGTCACCGACTACGTCGTCGACATCGAGACCCTCGACGGCGAAGGCGCGATCGTCAAACCCACCCCGCGCGAGAACGAGGTCGGCGAGCGCCCCCTCCACCGGCAGCGCATGACGACCTCGCAGTACGGCACGCGCGCCGCGTTCGCCAAAGCCGTACGCGAATGCAGAGTCGTCTCCCAGCGGATCGAAGACCCCTCCGCGCTCATCGCACTCGACACCGCGGCCGGCGACGACCAGTTCGACCGGGCCCTGACCGCCGCCGGACTCGAAGCCCGCCCACGCCCGGTCGGCCCGCAGATCACCGTCCTGTGGAACGCCGACCCGGTGGCCGCTCCGATCGCGATCTACATCGAGACGCCCGAACCGCTGTGGCGCGGACGCCTCGAACCGCAACCGGCCTACGCCGAGGACGGCGTCCACATCGAACGCTGGCGCCTCGACCGCGCCGAATGGCTCCTCGTCGACGAGATCGTGCCCTCCACGGCCACACCCGTCTCCAAAGGCGGGACGTTCCTGCGGCCCGGATTCCTCACCCAGGACACCCCCGCTCCCTCGATCGCCGAGCAGCGCAAGCGGTTCCTGTTCGACCTCCCCGTCCCGCCGCCCGCCGGTGCACCCGCGGCCGCGCTGGTCGAACGGTTCGTCCACGACACCAGCGGCGCCCGCACCCTCGCGTTCCTCAAGCCCGGCGCGCGAGGCTCGACCGTGACACTCGGCCTGGCCCGCAACCTGCACCCGCTCCTCGACCTCGACGCCACCGACACCGCCGAACTGCTCGGCGAGTTCGCCCTCGACCGTCCCGCCTGGGAGACGCCATGAACCGCACCGTGATGCCGAACCTGTTCAGCGCCTGGGGCTCGGTGATCGACACCAAGGACGGCGCGCGGGCCGCGCTGCGCTGGATGACCGACCCGGCGCTCGGACTGCCCGCGAACCACTTCAAGGTGTGGCACCTGCCGAAGTCCTCCTCCGCGCCGAAGCAGGTCGATCCGTCCTCGCGCCGGATCAGGGGCGGGCTGACCCTCCACACGTGGCCGGGCCAGCGCGCCGCCGCGACGGTCCGCGTCCTCCTCGACATCCCGTCAGGGCAGGTGCGCGTCCGCGCGCACTCGGGCCCGTCCGGGGCCGGCCAGGCCGTCGACGAGGAGATCGCGATCGGCCCGGCGACCGGGGCCGTCGTGACCTTGACCGGGGCGTCGATCCGGTCGGTCACGACCACAGGGAGCGCGACGGTCACGGCCATGGCCGTCCTCGACCTGCAACAGCACGTGGACGACCCGAACTGGAAGCTGCTCGAGCACGTCGGCCTCCCAGTCGACAAGCGGTTCGCGGGGGAGTACCCGCTCGACCCGCAGGGCCCGGTCGGGGCGATGACCGATCCGGTGAAGGCCGCGGTCATCCGCGTCGGGCGCGGCACCCCAGCCGGGTTCTGGCCCGGTGCGACCGACACCGGGGAGGCCGCGCCGCCGTTCGAGCCGCCCGATCCGGACGCGCTCGTGCGCGGCGAGCTCGAACCGGTCATGGAGCAGCTGGCGGAGATGCTGGCCGAGACCGGCGACCGCAGCCGCCACGCCGGCCTCGTCGTCGAGCGGGCCCTGAACGTGCCGCAGTCGGTGCACGGCACCGACGCCCCCGAGCGCTGGCGCGCGGGTTCGAAGGCGAAGCTGCCGCCGCTGCGTGCGGCGCTGCTGGCGGCCGGGACCGACCCGTACGGGGCGCTCGCGCTCGGCTTCGGCACCTCGATCGACGGCTCCAAGCTCATGACCGTGCCCTGGGCGCTCACGCACGGGCTCGCGCAGACCGCGTCCACGAGCCTGCTGCTCATGGTCACGTTGGAGCACAAGGCCGAATTCGCGGTCAAGGTCGGCGACCGGGAGATCTCGGTCCCGTTCGACCACGACCTGGCCGCGCTCGTCGTCATCGGCGGCGCCGGTCCGGCCGCGCCGACCGTGGTGCGCACCAACGAGAACCGAGACACGCCCCGCCTGGACCGGCCCGCCGGACGCGACCTGCCGTGGCTGGAGTCGGTGGAGGTGTCCTGGGCCGCGAACCGTCCCGCCGCGGCATCCGGCATGGGGCCCTCGACGTTCGCGGTGCTCCGCTCGGTCGGCGGCTCCGCTCTCGAACCGGCCCTTGACAAGCGGCCCTCGGGCGGTCACCGGGTGTTCGTCCCGGGCCTGGCCGGGGACACCGACCGGGCGCGGTTCACGTCCGCCGCCGTGCCCGAGCAGTTCCCGGGGGAGTCGATCGACGCGCGGTTCGCCGTCGCGGCGCAGGACTGGTTCGGCCGCTGGAGCGGCTGGGCCTCCGTCGACCACAAGCGGGTGACCGTCGATCCGCAGCGGCCTGCGGTGCGCAGCGTCGAAGTCGACGAGGACGGGACCTCGCCCGAGGCCGTCGTCGAGTTCACGTGGGACTGGTCGGACCGCTCGCCGATCGCTGTGCACCTGCGGCTCAAGGTCTTTCGATTCGAGCATCCTGACGACGCGGCCCCGCCCGTCGACGGCACGGTGCTCATCCCCGGCGGCCCCGCGACCGCCGACCGGATCATCTCGTTCTCCGGAGCCTCCCCGGACTCCCCGCCCACGGGCGTCACCGAGGTGATCGAGGAGCGCGACGGCGACCTGCGGACGTACCGCTGCCGCATCCCCGGGATCGCCCTGCCGTACGCGACCCATCCGCGCATGCGGGTCGAGGCGAGCGCCCGTGCGGCCGAACGCGTCCGCCCCGCGACGCTCGGCGCGTTCTCCAAACCGGTCGGCGCGGCCGTGCACAGCCCGCTGCTGCCGCCGGCTCCCGTGACGACCGCGCCGATGCGCTGGGCCTCGCTCCCCGACTCGGCGGGGATCTGCCGCGCCGTCCTCGACTGGTCGGGCTCGGGCCCGACGTACACGGTCTACGTCGCCGACGAGACCGCGATCGCCCGCGAACTCGGCCTCGCCTCCCCGAACCTCGACATGCCTGCCGCCGAACGCCTCCAGGCACTGCGCGGCGAGGACTTCCACAAGGCCCGGCGCGCCTTCCGACGCCACGCCGAGCAGCTCGTCGAGCCCCGCCTCGAGATCGCCCTCCCGAAGGGCGGCAAGCTCATCCACTTCTACGGGATCTCCGCCGTCAGCGTCACCGGCCAGGAGCGGCCGCTCCCTGCCGACGCCGACCGGTATCTCGCCGTCGCCGCACCCGTCCGGCTCGAACCGGCCCCGCCGCTGCTGGTCGCGAGGGTCGAAGGCTCGACGGTGCGCCTGTCGGCCTCGGTCGCGAGCGCGCAGGTCCCGGTGGACCGCATCGCGATCGGGCGCGTGGACCACCGCGCCAAGGCCGTGACCCCGGAGGCCGCCGGGGCCCCGATCCTCACCGCCGACGCCGCGACCGCGACCGCCCGCGACGGGAAGCTCCACTGGGAACTGACCGACGCGACCGCGCTCCCGACGTGGACCCCGGTGTTCTACCGGGCGGTCGCGACCGCCGCCGCCGACCCCGACCTCGGGCAGATCGCGGGACGCTCGCAACCGGGCCCGGCCGTCGAGGTCGTCGTCCCCTCGGCGAACCCGCCGCAGGTCACCGGTCTTTCGGTCACCTCCGCTGCGGGCGGCACCACGGTCGCCTTCGCCACGGACGCCTCCCGGACGCGCACCCGCCTGGGGGCTTTCACCGTCGCAGTCACCGCCGTGCACACCGCCGCCGGTACGGCCGCGACCACGGTGCTGCGCGGCCAGGTCGCCAACCTGCCGATCCACACAGGACTGGTCCCGGCCGGCGCGCCCGCGCTGTACCTGCATCGTGCCACCGCCGCCGACCCGTACCGGGTCACCGCCCGGCTGGACGGCACCCCGGCCTCGGTGTCCGTCGAGGCGACCGACCCGCTCGGCCGCCGCACCTCCGCCACCTGGAGCACCCCGTGATCAATCCGGTCCTCGCCAGCACCGCCTTCAACACCACCGGCCTCGAAGCACTCGGCCACGCGTCCGCGCAGCTGTCCGCGAAGTGGGCGGACTCCCTGCCGACCGCTGACGAACCCGGGCTGAGCCTCAGCCTGACCGCGCCCTGGCTCGCGCCGATCGACGGCTACCTCACCTGGTCGCGCGTCGGCGCGCCCGCGCTGACCGACCACACCGGGGCGCCGCTCTCCGGCGCGGTCGCCGTCCTACGCTTCCATCCACAAGGGGCCCTTCGGCTCCGGCGGCTCATCGCCGACCGCTACGACGGCGGCGCGCACCGCAGGCCCACCCCGTTCTACGCGGCGCTGCGCGGCGGCACGCCCCCTGCGGAGACTCCGGCGGGCAGGCCCGGCCCGCCCGATACGATGCGCGCCGGGGACGACCTCGGCCCCGGCCGCCTCACCTTCCACGACGACCGCGGCCTCGTCATCGACCCGATCGCCGTCGCGTGCATGTTCCGCGACCTCCTCGAAGCCATGCCGCCTCTGCACCGCCGCGACGAGGGTACGACCGCGGACGTCACCGACGCGAACCGCAACGGCTCGCTCGCGCAGATCGCCGCGCTCGGCGAACCGCGCGTGCGCCTGCACCTGGTGGACCTGTTCGGGAACCCCTGGCACGACCACTCCGGCCGCGGAGGCGTCCGGATCGGCACCGGCGGCCGCCTCAGCGGCGGCGTCCACGACTGGGGCGGCGCCCTCGCCGCCACCGGCACCGGTATCCGCACCGGGCTCCTGCCCGACGGCGAGCTCGCCACGGCCGCCATCGAAGTCCCGGCTCTGCCCACGGGCACCGGCGCGCCCGTGCTCGACCGCGAGTTCTTCCGAGCGGCCGTCGTCGACCTCGCCCTCCACCTCCACGGCAACCGCACCGGCACCGACGTGGACGGTGTGCCCGGGGTCGACGCGGCCACCGCCGCCGAACCGGCCCCGCCCGTCGGTGCCGGCGACCTCACCGTCCTCACCACCGGCCAGCACTTCCTCGGCGCCGCAGGGCAGATCGCCCGCGCCGCGGGCACACGCCTCGCCGTGAGCCCCCGTATCGAGGACGATTTCCCGCTGCCCGCCGACGCCGCCGAACGCTGGCCGCTCGCCCCGTTGCCCCTCGCCGCGGCCGAGGACCTCACGGGCGAACACGCCGCCCGCGCCCGCGCCGAAGCCTCCGCCGCCTATATCGGCGCGACCCCCGACGTCGTCGTCTCCTGGCCCGCCGGGGCACTGCCGGTCGAGGCGTTCGTGCGCGTCTTCCCCCGCGTCGACCCCGGCCGCGCCATCGTTCCCCTTGCGCTGCTGAACTTCTCGAAGCGAGGCGACGGCGGCAGCGCGATCGTCCCGCCCGGCGGCGAATGCCGCATCCGCGTCCCCGACCCGTACCTGGTCGGCACCGACCCGCGCCCGACCGCACCAGGCCTGGTCTTCGACCTCCTCATCGTGACCCGCGGCCCCGCAGGAGTCCGCGAGCGCCTGTTCGGCTCGATCCACCTCGACCCGATCGGCGAAGGCGGCACCGACCCCACCCCGGCCGCCGCCCCGAACGCCTTCAACGCGATCCCCGACGACCACCGCGGCATCAGCCCCGCGCCCGTCCTCGGCCTGGAGCCGACGGCGCCGCCGAGCGACTTCGACCTCGTGCTCGACGCATTCGGCGCAGCCGCCCCGCGACAGTCGCCGCGCTTCGCGACCATGGCCCGCACCGAGACCCTCGTCGCCGGCCACGACGGCACCACCCCCGGCGAATGGACGTCACTCGTCGGACCCGGCCACCTCACCGAGGCCTTCATGTCCGGCGACGCGCGCCGCGGCAGCCCCGGGCTGCCCGCCGGACCAGAAGAACACGCACCCGCCGTCCAGGCCACCGGCCCGCTCGGACAGCACCTCGCCCGCGCCGCCCTGCGCCGCACGCACCATCTCGTCGCGCGCCTGATCGAACTCGACAACGGCCGCTGGGCCGCCGCCACGGGCACCGCAGGGAACGCGACCGGCGCGGTCCTCCAGACCGTCGCACCCACAGTGGAGTCACCGGAGCTCAAGGCCGCACTGCAACTCGTCGACGTCGACACCCTCCCCGACGACTGGGCCGGACTCATGGGCGCGGTCGGTGGGCTCCTCCCGCCACCGCTGAACGAGCTCACCTCGCTCGCCCCGGACGCGGGCGACCGCTGGGTCGCCGAGTTCAAACGCGAAGCGCGCGCGGCGAACCAGGGCCGCCGCGACGCCCAATGGGCCTGGCGCTGGGCGATCGCGCACGCGCGCCGCCTCGTCTATATCGAGACCACACTCCTGTCGCCCACCGCCGCCGCCACCGAAGGGCACAAGGTCGACCTCGTCGCGCTCCTGGGCACCCGCCTCAGCGCGGCCCCGGACCTGCGGGTGGTCCTCGTGACCCCGCGCCGGATCCCGTTCGGCACCGGCTACGAGTCCTTCGCGCAGCGCATGCACCTCGAACGCCAGGCCGCCGTCACGACCCTCCAGAACGCCTACCCCGACCGGGTCGTCGCCTACCACCCCGTCGGCTTCCCCGGCCGCCCCGAGAACCTGCGCGGCACGTTCGCGGTCGTCGACGACGTGTGGGCGCTCCTCGGCGGCTCCACGTTCTCCCGTCGCGGACTCACCTTCGACGGCTCCTGCGACCTCGCGTTCGTCGGCCACGACCTCAAGGACGGCGTGAGCGCGACCGTCCGCGAGGCGCGCCGCACCGCGATGGCCCGCGTCCTCGGCGTCGGCCCACGCGAACCCGGCTCTACCGCGACCCCCGATCCGCGCTGGACCCAGCTCAACGGCCCCCGCAGCGCCTTCGACCTCATGAGACGCACGGTCGCGGCAGGAGGCGAAGGCGAGGTCCAGCCCCGCTGGGACGGCCTCCCGACGACCGAGCTGCCCGCACTCGCGAAAGACATCGCCGACCCCGAGGGCCGCGAGTTCTCGTCCGCACTCACCGGTCTCGCGGGCATCCTTGCGGGCCTCGGAACCGGGAGGCTCTGAGGCCCACAGCGCAGGACGGTCCGCGAACTACGATGGAAGTCCTATGCAGCGGCCGCGAGGTGCCCACGACTTCCTGGCAACGCCCTATCGCGTTGAGCCTCAAGCCTGGCCCGCAAACTCGGCATCGACGGCTCCCTCACAAGTGGCCCAGCGGGTGCCCAGCCCCGCGAGCGAGAACCCACCGTTCTCCCTCCAGTACGACTGGCCGAACGACGCGTCGATCACCAACTATCCCAACCACGATAAAATCAACAAGCAGTGGTAGCTGTGGAAGAGTCTCATGACTGAACTCGCTGAGCTTGCGGCACTCACCCGCATGAGCCCCACGCCGACCGAATACGACTGGACGGCGCTCGCCGAAGCCTTGGGCACGATGCCGCCCCCGGACTACGTTGAACTCGTGAACACCTACGGCGGCGGCACGTTCGACAACGACGTCATCGTCTTCACACCCGGGTCCTCCGACCGTCCGCACTCGTACGACCGATACTGAGACGCTGTTCGCTCCCCGACGGAGACAGTCCTTCACCACCGTGGACCTGACCGCCATGGGCCGCGTTGCCCCGTACATCGGGGTGATCGCCGACGAATGTCAGCGGCGAATTTCTCGCCCCGGTGGCGGTAACGAAATTCCCCGGCCAACAGCCTGGGGTTGCTGCCCTCCCAGTCCTGGGCCGTAATCGAATCCTGGATCCTCGCTGCGAACCTTGCCGCCGATCTCGACACCTGGCTCAGGCTCCTGGGTCTGCACGACCAACCGGGCCTCGCTCGAGCCGAGATCCACGCGATGCGCCACCGCCTCTACGCCATCCCTGGCCGACACGCGCGCAGGCGCACCCTCCGCCTCGCGAAGGACTGGCCCTGGGCCGCAGCGTTTGCGCTGTGCTGGAACCGCATGGGCGCTATCGCGCCCTCACCGACCCGACCTCCGCCCATACCCCACCCGCCGCAGAAAGGAGCGTAAAGCGGCCGCCACCAGGCGAGCGAGACTACCTGGCGCCCACCGCGACGACATCGCAGTCCGGCAGCCCCCCATATGGTCGAGGACAAACCGGGAGAACCCAGACCACAACTCAAACCACAATGGCCACAGACGAATTGAGGCCAGAGAACATCGATGCGGACAGCCACGCCTACGGCCTTGTCGAGGCCACTACTCCTGGTCAACGATTCGAATCTGTCAACCGAGATGTCGTCAACACCCTCCGGGCCATATCCAATCAACTCAGACTCTGGAAAGGATGACACTGATGGCGCGGAGGGTTGGCGTCAGCTCGGCATAATGGCGCGGCAGATCCAGCCACACTTGCCTTCGAACACGAGGACACTGAGTCGATGACCGAACTACAGGTTCTGGGCGCCGACAGCCGGCAGTGGTGGCGAGCGCTTCGCTTGGAATCGATCAGGGTTGAGCCAGACGCGTTCGATTCCAACTTGGCGGAATGGCAGGGCCCGGATGACTGCGAGCAGCAGTGGCGAGTGAGTCTGGAGCAGACTGGCTCCTGGCACCGGAAGCGATGCTACCTACAGACCACGGAGGTTCGGAAGGGTCTGGTGGCGGTCGTGGCCGGGGGAGGAGTGGGGTCTTCACGCGGAGATCGTCCCGGCGTTGAGCTCGTTGCCGTCCCGGTCGTACGTCGCCTGGACGAGGAGACTCGGGTCGTGTTCGGCCAGTTCGGGGCGTACGGGTCTGTGACATGACTCGGGCGGGAGCCGAACCCACGCCCCATTAAGCCCGAGGCGGACCTCAGTATAGAGGCCGATACCAGAAGATTCTCCCGAATCGGGCCTGGTCACTGCATGTCGGGCCTGTCTTGCGAGCGCGTGTGGGTTCGTAACCCTTTGCGAGCTGCGTTCGCCGGCTCGACGGCCCTGTCGAGTCGGCGTCGATCGTCCTCGTCGGGGCCTGCGGTGCGGTGTGCTTGACCCCGGAACAGACCGCCTGAAAGTAGGGCTCGGCAAGGCGCATGCGGTGGACGCAGACAGTCGACCTACGTCCGTTCCGAGCTGGCGCCGTCGCCGCCTGGGATGTCTCGGCGGTTGCGAAGCCAGTCAAGTTCGGCGCCGGTGATTTCTGCAGCGAATAGGTGCGCCCGGTGGGTCGTCATGTGCTTGGATTCCTGGCCGCGGATGCGAGGAACCTCGGATGTTCATGGCTCGTAATACGATAGGGGTCCCCTCAATGAAAGCGAGCGACGTTGCGTACCCTTGAACCCTCTGCGTTGAAGCCGCGCACGCCGAGTCGAACTACTTTGTTCGTAGTCAGTGCGGCAGCGCTCGTCCTCGTTGTTGTTGTTGCTGCCGTCGTCGGGGCGCTCAGGCAAGGCGAATCGCGACCAGAGGGGGCCGGGCCCACCCCCATCGAAGCCGCAACGTCAAGTGGAAGTCCGAAAGCGGACACGGAGGTTCTGCTGGCAACGATCACGCAGCTCGGCGGCGGCGATGACTGCCGGAACTTCGTGTTCGACGAGAGCTTGCGCGCCGAAGCTGACGTGATGCTCGAAAGCCTCCCGTACTACGGGAACAACGCTGAACTCGTTGGAGCCATGCTGACCGCGGGCGCGTACCTCGAAGGCACCATGAGTGTCTTCTTCACCCTCCAAACCGACCTGGCGCAGCAGGTGACCGTCAATGACATCCGGGCCGAGATCATCTCCGAACGTGAAACGATCGAAGGTGGCACATTCGTTGAACCTCCTCCGTGCGGCGGGGACCCGATCGACCAGATGCATCTGCTGCTGAACGCACCGGATCAGGGCCCCTACACGATCGATGAGGAATCCGGATACCCCACCGACCGTGCGTTCTTCGAGGAGCAGGTCATCAACGTCGCGCCTGGAGACAAGCAGGCGGTCATGGTCAAGGTGACGTTGGATCACGAATTGCCCGGTGGCGCGTACGAGTACCGGCTGGTAGTCGACTACGAGGTCGACGGCGAATTGGGATCGGTGAAGATCGACAACGGGGGCGCACCATTCCGAATGACCTCGCTGTCGTGCGACCAAAACCGATTCTTCGGAAATCCGGAATCCGACTGGGGGGAAGAAGACCCAGGCTACGTCGAGATGTCCAACGCGTTTACGTGTGAATTCAACTGATCAGTCCGCCGAACTGGTCGATGAGCCCCAAGAGCGCGAGGTGCTTGTGTGAACCCTTTCGTCACTCGCAATCAGGTACGGTCCTTGCACGACGAGGTCCGCGCGCTGGCTAGCGAGCAGCAGCGAACGAACCAGTTGCTGACCGAACTCATCGAACAACACCAGCTTGCGTGGGAGCATCAGCGCCGATTGTCGGAGCATGCGGTCCGAAACGGCACCAGTCTTTCGACGATCGCGCTATCGGTAGCCATGATGGGCTTCGTGGTCGGCTTGCTGGCGGTGTTTGCGACGTTGCCTGCTTCTCCAATGAAGGTTGTCGGGACGGTCACGGCTGGTGTTGTCATACTTCTCTTCCTTGGCCTCGCCGCTCGTCACTTCCTCGTAGCATCCCAGTCACGCGTCGAAGACGACGAGGCCGAAGGCGTCGACGAAAGCGATCCGCGGTGACGTTGACGCCACGCGTATTTCGTTTTACTTCCCGGACAACGATGCCGCCATCACGGGGTTCCTCGAGTTCTTTCGAGGGCTTGCCGAC
Organism: Glycomyces sp. NPDC021274; assembly: GCF_040641195.1. Taxonomy (NCBI): domain Bacteria; kingdom Bacillati; phylum Actinomycetota; class Actinomycetes; order Glycomycetales; family Glycomycetaceae; genus Glycomyces; species Glycomyces sp. NPDC021274. Next base: position 46,976 of record NZ_JBFADC010000006.1, read on the forward strand.
AGCGATCACGACTGCCGCCTCACGGCCACCGGCGGCGCTGAGGCCGCGACGCATCGTTCGATAGCCGTGACATCAATAGTCGAGCTCGTCGAAAAGGCGTACAAGTGAGGGGGGCCGCTCCCCAGGAGCTTTCAAGAAATCATGCAAGATCTGCGTATTTTCGTCGATGCATTCCTTTACGCCCTGCGCGGCTTCCCCTTGACTCTCCATCCACTGCAAGTTGATCTCGGTGTGCTCGCCACCCCAGTAAGGGCGTGTCTCAGTTGGTGAGGCCAGTGTCAGCTGAGGTTCTTGGGATCCGTGGTTCCCGCTCGAGAGGGATTTCGAGCCGGGCACCATGAAGGGAATCCGCCCAGCGGGAGGACTTTGGTCGCCGTGGTAAGTCACCGGCATCCTCTGCACCCCAGTCACCATCGCCATCGCCCGCAGCCCCTGCGCAGAAGCCCACCTCACCACGTGGACCGGCGGCACCCCGCAGATGTTCACCCTCTTCGCCGCCATCACTGCCCTGGCAGCGCCCATCATCCTGGTGGAACACATCGCGAAGCGGCCCCTGAAGGTCCGTGCAATGGGCGAAGCGAAGGTTCCCAAGTCGGCGCTTCAGCGGCGCCCGCGCCGCAAACACAGTCCACTGACGGTGAAGGGGTTACAAACCCGCACGCGCTGGCCAGACAGACCTGACGTGCGGTGACCAGGCCAGCTCCCGGTACCGGTCTCAGTACTGAGGTCCGGCACGGGCTGAAAGGCGCGTGGGTTCGGCTCCTGCCCTGGCTACGTTATGGCCCGATTCGGCGACCACATCAGCGAAGCCATCCAGCGCGCTGCAGAACAGGTCCTCGAACTCTTCCACACCAGGCCCACAACCGGCAAGGCGGACAACGCCACCACCGACTGAGAGGAGCCTGGCGGGAGATTGTCGCGCTGGTCCCATCTCATCGAGGAGCCCCCTGGTGCCGCTTCGGCGTCCTTTACCGAACTTTCATGGTGCAGCGGTGCAGGGCGGAGTAGAGGAAAGCCAATCTGCGCTGCTGAGCTTGAGAACCCAAACGTGGGAAGCGCTCATCTACTCTGGATCTGCAGCCAGAAGGGATGGGGCAAGCTGATGCCGGAAGTGCTGAGAAATCAGGAAACTCCTGGGGCTCCACGGTCAACGGGGCTTGCGTTCATGGTGGCGCGGGCGCTCTGAAGCGATGCGAACCACTATGGTCTCTGGTGTCATCGCCGTTGTCGTGGCTCTGGGAACCCTCACTGTTCCACCTCTCATCAAAGCACTCTCGGATGACCCGCCTGCGCCTGAAGTGCGGCTCGCGAGCGTGATTGTCCATGAACCTGACGGCGATGTGGCGTCCATGGAGTTCACAATCCATAACACCGGTAGCAGCCGTGGGATCGTGGAGGAAGCGGTCTTCACCGTAGAGGAGGTCATCACCGTGGTCCCCTGTGTCGGCGGCGGCATCGTTGAACTCTCGGCGGAGTATGACCTGCTACTTCCTTCGAGGGCCGAAAAAGGCGACCAGTTCACCGTACCCGTTAGTCAGCAGGTCGGTCCTGACGAAGCTGACCGTTTCGCTATCAACGCCCGCTTGGACCAGGCTGCCATGGGCTTTGAGACGTTGTTTCGTTTGGATGTTCAGCTGGTCGTTGACGGGCCGGCAGAAGATCTAGCCGTCGGGACCGTCATAGTCTCTCTGCCTCACTCACCAGCGAACAGTTCGTTGACTTAGAGGCTGTCTCAGTTGGTGAGTTTCTTGTAGCAGGTGATGGCGGCTGCCAGGGCGAGGAATGCGGCGAAGAGGTGTCCATGGCGTTCGTATCGGATGGTCAGGCGACGGTAGCCGCCGAGCCAGGCGATGGTGCGTTCGACGGCCCACCGGTGGCGGCCGAGGCGGGTCGAGGACTCGATGCCGCGGCGGGCGATGCGGTCGCCGATCCGGCGTTCGCGCAGTGCACGGTGGCAGTCGGGGATGTCGTAGGCCTTGTCTGCGTGGAGCTTCGCGGGTTTGCGCCGACGCGGGCCGTGCCGGGACCGGATCTTCGGGATGCCTTGGACGAGCGGCTCCAGTGCCTGACTGTCATGCAGGTTCGCGGCCGAGACGCCCAAGGCGAGGGGCAGGCCCGTTCCGATCGGTGAGGACGTGGATCTTGCTGCCCGCCTTGCCGCGATCGACCGGGTTTGGGCCGGTCAGCGATCCCCTTTTTTAGCGCGCAAGCTCGCCGCGTCAACAATCGCCCGCGCCCAGTCGATGTCGCCGGTGGCGCCCAGTCGGTCGAGGACGGCGCGGTGGAGCTTGGCCCACAGGCTGGCCTCGGACCACTCGGTGAAGCGCCGGTGCGCGGTCTGGTGCGAGACCCCGAAGCTCGGCGGCAGGTGCCGCCAGGCGCATCCGGTGGTCAGCACGAACACGATCGCCGCGAACACCTGCCGGTCATCGGCCCTGGGGATGCCACCGCCCTGGGTGCGCTTCGGCGAGGCCGGGATCAGCGGTTCAGTAATTTCCCACAGCCCATCGGGCACAAGACGTCTGGTGAACTGGTCCATCGCCGAGTGATACCAGACCTCTTGCGCAGCAACAGAGACGCGTTCAAAGATTGAATCTCCGAGTCAGGATTGAGTCTGGTCCCGAGACGCATCCTCAGCATCAGACCATCCCCGTCATCGGGGGATCGCACTCGCATCCAGGCGGCCACGAATGACGATGAACGGCGGCAGTCCGGCGCGTCGGGGCTGCTCGGCGACCACGCTCGCATCGGGGACGGGCTCTGCCATCGCCTCAAGGGCGAAGCCGTTTCCGATCAAGGCGGTGACATAGGTGCTCAGCATCCGATGCTGGTTCCCGGCACGACGCACGCCCTGCGGATTGGTCGAACGCCAGAAGCCTTCGGTCGCGTAATCACCGACCACCCGGCGCAACGAAGTCTCCTGGTCCGTCCAGCTCGCGCCGGGCGCTTCGAAGCACGGATGCGGGATGGTGAAGACGACCTGGCCTCCGACGACCAGCACCCGACGGATTGCCTGGATGGCGGTGTTCAGATCGGGAACGTTGTTCAGCGACAGGCCTGCGATTACCCAGTCGGTCGATCCTGACGGGACCGTGGCGAGGCTGCAGCCGTCGTCTACGACGTACTCCGCACCAGTCTGGTGCGCGCGCTCAGCGGCGAGCGCATGCTCGATCATGCGCTGGGCTGGATCGATACCCAGGGCCTTCGCTCCCCGCTCGGCGACCGCGCGCGTCAGCAGGCCCTCACCACAACCCAGGTCGACTACCCGCTCACCGTCCAGGCTCGCAGGCAGATGTTCGAGGAGTATGTCTCGTGCGAACTCATGCATTGCCGAGCCGGCATGCAGCCGCTCGGCGTACCAGTCAGCGATTTCGTCCCAGGCGTCAACCATCGCGCCGAGCCTACTGGTTCAGGATCAGCGACTCGGTACTGGCGCATGTCCGCTTCGATAGCCAACACGAACTTCGCCATTGAACCCGCCAACTGAGACAAGCTTTAAGCGGATTTCGGGTGCTATCCGATCGCGGGTTCAGAGCCCATATCCTCCGCCGTGAAGCCCCGGTGATCCTGCGTGCAGATCACCGGGGCTTCATCTATTTCTTCATGCTTTGCGCTTTGGTGCAACGGTTCGAGGATGAGGGCTTTCGGGTCTCCTTGCCGTCATGGAGTGCACGGCGCTCATTGCCTCGCTTTCAGTGGAGTCCGTAGGAGCGGATCGTGGTCTGGGTGACTTCGGTGCCTGTTTCGTCGGTTGCGGTCAGGCGGGTGGAGACGTACTGGGCGGTGCGGGGGTGGTCGAGTTCGACGGTGCCGGTGCTCCCGTCAAGGTCGACGTCGACCGCCTTCCAGGTCCGTCCGTTGTTATAGGACACCTCGAAGGTCATCTCCCGGGCCGTCACGGCCTCGCCCATGACGTCGAGCAGTTCGAGGGTGAGTTCCTGGTGGCGGTCCTTGGTCCAGCCGCTGTCGATGCCCTCCGCGGTGATGCCGATCGCCGGGAGGGTGAGCAGCGAGCCCTCAGGGTCGACCGAGGCCGGATCGAGGTCGAAGGTCCATTCGACAGCGGATGTGGTGGCGAACGGTCCGATCGCGGTGCCGCGCGTCCCGTCCACGGCCAGGATGTAGCGGCCGGCAGCGGGTTTGGTGAGGGCGAAGCCGAAGCCGCCGAACGGGTCGATGCCGGCAACATGGTCGATCTGCTCGCAGTCGAGGAAGAGGGTCGCATCGCCGGTGTATCCGAGGAGGTGCAGTTGTTCGCCGTTGATACTGGCGCCCAAGGTGGCGCCGGCCTCGATGTAGGTGACGCCGTCCGCGTTGAACAGGCCCGCTCTGCTCGCGCCGGCGGTCAAGGGGCCGTGCGGGAACGTCCGCTCGGACTCGCCGGGTTCGAAGGCGAAGTCCGCCTGCTCATGGAAGCCGTCCACCAGGAGCAGGTCGTCGTCCGCGTGGTAGAGCCCGCCCTCGATCAAGTTGCTCCAGTCGATCGCGGGATCGGCGGTGAAGAGCTCCAGTCGTTCGGAGGGGAACGACGTGGCCGCCAGGAAGCAGCCGGGCTTGCCGATGGGTTCGACGTGGTCACCCTCGTTGCAGGTGTAGCCGTCGACGGCCTTGCCGAAGCCGCGGTATTCGGTCTGGACCGCCGCGAGTTCGTCGTCGGCGACGCTGAAGGCGGTGTCGTCGGGAAAGCCGCCGTGCTGGGCGAAGGTCAGGTTGTACGCGTAGGGCCCGCCCTTGGAGCCGGTCAGGGTCGGCTGGAATTTGAAGGCGAGGTCGTACCCGGGCACCTCGGTCTGCGGCATGAGATAGCGGTCGATGCCGACTGACCCGAAGCTGGTCAATTCGACGCCCGAGCCGTCGGGAGCGGTGGCGGCCAGCGTGAGGATGTCGCTGTCCAGTGTCGCGTCGGGACGTTCGACCTCGACGGTGACGGGTTGGGCCTTGGCGCCGTCGAGGAGGAGGCCCATGCTCTGGTCCCCGATCACGACATGGGTGAGGCCGTGGATGTCCTCGCCCGGCTCGGTGTCGGTGGCGCCGTTCCCAAACGAGTAGATGAGGATGTAAGTGCCGGGCGCGAGGTCGGCGGTGGCGACGCCGTCGTCGAACTCAAGTGAGCCGTTGTGTGCGAAATCGGCGGTGTCGAACCACTTGGCGCCGCTGCCGTCGGGGATGCCGCCGAAACGGTCCTTGACGGTGACGGTGAGCGTCTGCGCGGCTTCGGCACCGGCATCATCGGTCGTCGGCGGCAGGCCCGCGTACTGCTCCAGTTCGGACGTCTCGACGTCGGCGGCGTCGGCGTGGCCGTCGGCCATGAGCTGAGTGACGTTGTAGCGGCGGGAGTCCTCGGTACCCGAAAGGATTTCTTCGGACTTGTCTTGCGGGACGATGATCGTGTCGCCGCTGCCGTCCGCGGCCGGGACCGCGAGGAATCCGACGTCCTCGCGGCCTTCGGCGGGCAGGAGCCCGATCGTGCCGTCCGGTTGCATCCGGACCTGGTCGCCGGTCGGCAGCAGGACCGTCTCCGAGGCCTGGTCCGAAGTGTCAAGGGCAGCAGGCTGGTCGGTGACCTCTTGGCCGCTCGTGGGTGCCGCTGCTGTGGCGGAACCGACGGTCAAGACGGTGAGGACAGCCGTGACGAGCACGGCGGTGCCTCCCGCTGCGAAGGCGGGCAGTCGGCGACGGCGCACAGCGCCGCGTGATGGCTCGGGAGTCGACGAGAAGTCGTCGTGGTTCGTCATGGGGGCTTGACCTTTCACTGGTGGTGGGAGAGAGGAGTCACGAGCGAGACAGCGCCGATACGACTCCGTACCGCGACTTCGCTTCTGGCCTCGATCGACAAGGGAGGCAAACGGAACCGCCTTGTACAAGGCCAAGATCGAGGTGATCGACGACCTGGAGTCCGGTCAACGCCAGGGCATCGACCTGGCTGGTAACGAGCGCTGAGACACGCGGGCGGGCGGTGCGGAAGCCCTCGGCCCGCCTGCGTGTGCGCTCAGTCGCAGGAGGTCAGTCGAGCAGCACGCCTGCGGCGAGTCGCCGCAGCTCGGCGACATGCCCGGCGAAGGCCGCGCGCCCCTGCTCGGTGAGGGCGGCCCAGGTGCGGGTGCGGCCGTCGACCGGCGACTTCCGCAGGTTGAGGTACTCGGCGTCTTCGAGCGCCTTCAGCTGCTTGCTGAGCACCGAGTCCGAGACGCGGAGCGCGTCGCGTAGGGTGGCGAACTCGACCTCCGACACGGTCGAGAGCATCGAGCAGATGCGCAGCCGATTGGGCGGGTGGATGGTCTCGTCGAACTTCGGCTTGGTACTCATGCCGATTCCCGGAGTGCGGCCTGCATCGCCTTGTCGAAACGGCGGCCCCACACCACGGTGAAGGCCGCGACGACCACACCGACGGCGATCGCGCGCGGCCAAGGGTTGTTGTAGATCTCGGTAACCGCCCAGTAGTTGCCCACGAGGAACAGTCCCACGCTCATCCAGACGGCCAGGTTGCGCCGTTTGCGCAGTCCGGCGGCGTGTGCGTCGGACAAGACGCCGACCCGGCGGTAGTAGAACCTGGACAGGAGGATCATGCCGACGACGTAGACCGCCAGAATGCTGCCGACGATGATCGGGACGAGGGGGACGACCGCGGCCACGAACCAGGTGATGCCGCTGCACGCGACCATGGTCATGCCGCCGGTGAGGACGCCCAGGGCCGGGTGGTACCACCAGGGGGAGACGAGCTGGTCGGCGATGTCCGCACGGGACTTGTCTATGGACGCGAGAGCCGCTTGGGCCGCTTCGGGGTTCACTGAACTTTCCATACCGGAAAGCTTAGCGGACGATTTTCTATCTCGTCAAGTCAATGCTTTCCGTTCCGGAAAATCTCTGCGCCCGATCCATCGGCCGTTGACGCCCATTACCTGGTTCGAGCGCCAGGGCGAGCGAGCCGGCGTGCACGGCTTCGAAGCCCGGTGAGGCGGCGAGTTCGTCAGCCGACCACTGCCAGCCGGCGGCCCTGTAGACGTGCTGGGCGGTCGAGCGCACCATCGCCTGGCTCGGCGGCTACCGCCGCCTCACCATCCGATATGAGCGCCACGGCCACCTCTTCGCCGCATTCCTCGTCCTCGCAGCAGCCCTCACCTGCTACAAGAAGCTCACCAACTGAGACAAGCTCTTATTGGTTGATCATCGCGTGTGGTTGTTGTGGGCGATGATGTGAGGGTGGACATGCGCAGGCTCTCACCGTCGCAGTAGGAGGCGCTGCGGAAGCGGGTGATGGCCGCGGTCCGGGACGGCATGAGCATCGCTGAGGCGGTGCGGGTGTTCGGGGTCTCGCGCGGTTCGGTCCGGAACTGGAAGGCGCGCTTCGATACCGGCGGCGCGGTCGGCTTGGATTCGGGGACGCCCGGGCGGCGTGTCGGTGAGCAGACCAAGCTGTCGACTTCGGAGGCCGACGCACTGGTCGGGTCGATCGTGGACTACGAGCCCGATGATCTTGAGCTGGGCGGGAAGTTGTGGACCCGCCGCAAGGTCTGCGTCCTGGCCGAACGATTGTTCGGGGTGTCCTTCACCGAGCAAGGCATGGGCAAGCTGCTGCGGCGCATGGGCTTCAGCTTCCAGGGGTCGGACAAGCGGGCGATCGAAGCCGATCCGGAGGCGATGCGCGAGTGGGTAGAGGAGACCTATCCCGCTTTGCGCGAGCGGGCCCGCTCCGAGGGGGCGGTGGTCTTGTTCGGCGACCAGGTCGGGGTCCGCTCCGATCAACTGTCCGGGCGTACTTGGGGTCGCAAGGGACAGACACCGACCACGGCGCGGACCGGGAACCGGTTCGGGCTCAGCGCGATGTCGACCATCTCCACCAGGGGCGACCTGCACTTCACGATCTTGAGGGACAAGTTCAACGCCGAGGTCTTCATCGTCTTCCTCGACCGGCTGCTGGGCCAGTTCGAGGAGAAGATCCACCTCGTCGTCGACGGGCACTCCGCCCACCGCGCCAAGAAGGTCGCCGAATGGGTCGCCGACCGGAACGACCGGATCGAGCTGCATTTCTTGCCCGCCTACGCCCCGCACCCGGGCCCCGACGAGCTGGCGGGCGCCGATCTGAAGCACACGCTCGCCGACCAGGTCATCACCGACCGGGCCCAGATGGAGCGATCGGTCCGGGCGTGCTTCCACCGCGTTCAGAAGCTCCCGACCCGTGTGCTCAGCTACTTCCAAGCGCCGCATACGAAGTACGTCAGCTCAACCCTCTAGTTCGACTGTGAGGTACTACGGTGGAGCAATTTCCTCCCCGAATCCGTCGGCCGCATTGTGAAGGAGCGACCGTGACCCTACAGCGACACTTCACCGCTTCCGTCTGCGTCTTCAATGACGATGGCGCGATGCTGCTCGTCCACCACCGGAAACTCGACCTTTGGCTCTACCCAGGTGGCCACATCGATCCCAACGAGGCCCCGGACGAGACCGCCAAACGCGAAGTGTTCGAGGAGACCGGAATCGAGGTGGAGATCATCGCGGAATCCCTTCCCTCCTACGCCAACGTCACAGCCCTCATCCCGCCATGGCGCATCATCGAGGTAGCTACCGAAGACAAACACATTGGCCCTCACCATCACATCGACTTCATCTACGTCGCCCGCGTTGCCCATCCGGGCGCCACGCGCGGCTCCGGACAATTCACCGTCGCCGAGGACGAAATCGTTGACTGCCGCTGGGTGCCAATCGACCGATTCGAGGACTACAAGACGCCCTCCGTGCTCCCCAAGCTCGCCGCCGATGCTGCAGATTGGGCCCACCGAGTCCAACGATCGAACCCAACCTTCAACCAATAAGTTTCGGATCAATAGAACTGGTTTCAGGTTGGTCGCTGCTCACCATGTGTTGTCTGGCTTCGGCTGCCGAGCACGGTATGAGGCGGCAGCGGCGGGTGCATCCGACGAGATGTCGGGCGTGTCGTACTCCCTCTGTTGTAGGGGAGCAGTCGGGATCGACTTCGGGTTGACCCTGCAAGTCCGGTCCTGGACTGACGACTGGCGGCGCTTGACCCGGCATCATGGAACCGCCCGGGCCGCCAGGCTCGCAGCATTGCATGACCGAGCTGGGAGGCAGCAGCAATGAGCGATCCCATCGACTTCACCATATGGGTACGCCGACGCGGCCACTCGATGACCGCCTTTGATCTGGACGCGGATCTCGATGAGTTGGAGCCGCTGCGGGAGATCGTCGGGCACGCCCGAGTGGTCGCGCTCGGCGAGAGCTCCCACCACGTGCGCGAGTTCTATCAGGTCAGGCATCGCATGATGCGCTTCCTGGTGGAGCGGTGCGGCTTCACCGTCTACGCGCTGGAAGCGCCGTTCACCCAAGGGCAATCGCTGGAGGCGTGGTCCAAGGGCGGCACCGAGCCGGTCGCGGCGGTCGCCTCCGCTGGCATTGCCGCGAACCTCGGCGACTGCACCGAGATGCACGAAGCGCTCGAATGGATCCGGGTCCGCAACGCCGAGGGGTCCTCGCTGCGCTGCGTCGGCACCGACCTCCCCGGCGCGGCCGGATCTCCGCTGCCGGCGCTCGAAGCAGTCGAGGCGTACGTGTGCGACGCCGATCCAGGAGCGCAGCCGCTCTGGAAACAGGCAGCCGATGTGGCCCGCCGCTTCGACGGCCCCTCGATGCTCCGGTCCATCGCCGCATACGCCGAACTCGAACCGGCCGACCAGAACACGCTCACCAGTGCGTTGAGCGGGCTGCTCAGTCGTATGGAGCGGGCCGCGCCGTTCCTGGCCCGAAGCGACGACCGTGGCCGCTATAGTGCGGTGCGCCATCACCTGCGTGGTGCCTGGCTGGTCGATCAGCTCCACCGCGCCAATCTCACCGACGGCTTCGCATCGGCCTCGGCCTTCCGCGACCGGTTCATTGCCCACTCCATCCAGCGGCTGCTCGACACCAGCCCGCCTGGCACCCGGATCGTCCTTGCCGCCCACAACTGGCACATCAAGAAGACCCCCGATCCGCAGGAGGGCACCGTGCCGCTGCTGACCGCCGGATACCACCTGGCTGCGGCCCTCGGCGACGACTACCGGGCCATCGGCATCACCCACACCAGCGGGCGCACCGCCATCGCCGGCCCCCACCCCGACGACCCCGCCGACTTCGCATTCATCGACGCGCCCCTGCCCGAAGCCCCAGCCGACAGCATCGAGGCCACCTTCCCCACCCAAGCGCCCTGGACTCTGGCCGACCTGCGCGCCGCCGCAGCAGACATCGAAGACGCTCCGGCGTTCAAGAAGACCCGCATGTCCGACTACTTCCTCAACGAACCCGTCTTCGACGCCTTCGACGCCATCGCCAACGTGAGCGACACCGTCACCACCGACTTCGCCCTCCCCGCACCATAACGGCGCGCTTCACGCGACCCTGGTCAAGCGCCGCCAGCAGATGAGCGCTGCCGCCAACGCGGTGAAGCCCTCGTGCATGAACAGGTACCGGTCACCGGACGTCGGCTGCCACCGCTACCGCGAAGACTGGGGAATGGCATACGGGTGGGTGGGAGGCGCGGCGGGGGAGGAGGAGCTGCGCGACTTGGAGAAATTGAGAGTCCACAGGGCATCGTGGGTGATCTTGTCGTCAACGTAGCCCCGAGCTCGGAAACGATCTCGACTTCTCTTGTTGTGCAGGGTCTGGTCGGTGTCGGCGGGGCCGTGGAGGCGCTGTCGGACCCGACCCTTCTCGGTAGGTGCAGCGACCGGAGCGCCTTGCGTCAACATGCCCAGCCCTGTCGGCGAAGCAGCCCGTGGGTTTGCCGCTCGGGGTCCGGTAGTGGCCTCATAGACGGGTCCGACGGCGGACCCGGCCTGTCGTGCTTGGTGCCCCACCTAGATTCGAACCCAGACTGTGCGGGTCTTGAGTCCGCTCTCTATGGCAGTTGAGTAGTAGGGCCGGCACCGGTGGTCTAGCCGGGAGCGATGCTATCTGCAGACCACTGGTGTCCGGGGGTTCTGGTAGCGATCGTGGCTGGGGGAGGAACGGGAGGTTCACGCGGAGGTTACCTCAGCGGTGAGCTCGTTGATCGTCCGGTTGTTGGTGGTGACGGAAAACCCGGCACGAAAGGCCTCGCGCTAAGAGGGATGCGGAGATTGCCCAGTGCCGGCTCGCAACGGCCAACTCGGTCACCCCGCTTGTCGCTTGCCCGCACTACGCTGTGGGAACACCGATTCGGGAGCTTGGAGGTCAGCGATGACAGGACTGGCGGTCGATCTGCTCGCTCAAACGCGGACTGGCGACATCGCTGCCGGCGTGGTCGGCGTACTCGGGCTCCTGATGACGGTCCTTGGGCTGTTGTTGAACCGGAATCAATCCCGGCGCACCCAAGATGAATCCAAGCACGCGCAACAGCTGTTCCAGAGCGCGAAACTCGACCCCGCAGGGCGGACGATCCGTCTGGGCGTCCGGCCCGGGAGTGGAGGCGAGCGTCCAGACTCCGAGCTCGACAGCGCGACAGCGATCAGGAAGACAACGTTGCAGGAGGCCGAGATCTACCTGCAGCACCACCGGATCGCTCTCAGGCACTACGCGGCCTTTCAGCAAGCCGCGCTGTGGTCAGGGCTGCTCGGGTTCACGGTCGTGCTCGTCGGTGCGACGCTCACCTACTTCGCCGGTCTCGAAGTCGGGGCGGTGACGGCGCTCGCCGGTGCCATCCCGGCCGCGGCGGGAGCGCTGCTCTTCCGCCAAGCGAACATCGTCGGTGCACGAGCAGCCGAGAATCTGCGCGGGCTCCAAGACAGCGTGCTGCGATACAGGGAGCTCCAAGGGGCGCTGGCGGCGACCGCCGAACTCGCCGATGGTGCCTCCCGCAGCCGCATGTACGAACTCATCGGCATGCGCATGCTCTTCCCGAACGACGAGTTGGGCGCCTTCTTGCAGCAGCGGCCGAAGACTGGGGAGGACGAGGGGCTGGATAGCGGGAGGGTCTGAACCGAGGACGGCTACCTGCGAACCGCTTGCAGGCGCTGTTCGGCGATAGCGCGGTTCTCGGGATCCTCGCGGAGGTGGTCCCTCGCGTATTCGAACATCCTCGCGGCCTTGGTGTATTCACCGCGGTCCTGGTGGATGCCCCCGATGTTGAGCGCCGCCAGTCCTGGCACTCCTGGAAACATCGTCAGCTCGGTGTCGCGTTGCTTGTAGATCTCCCAGTACCACCGCAGCGCCTTCTCGGGGTCACCTTTTCGCTGCGCGATCTGGCCTAGCCAGAATTTGCACTTGAGCCGCACATCTACGATGTCCGAACGCATTGCGAGGTCGAGCGCGGCCTCGGCACCGTCCAGATCGTCTTTGTCGAAGCACAGCATGCGGCCGAGGGAGAACGCGGCCAACGCTCCGACGCTGCTGTCTGGGATCAGTTCGACACAGCGTCGGTTTGCGGCGATGGCGCCCTCCAGGTCACCGAGTTTTTCCCGGCACCACGCGAGTGCGGCATACATGGACACCGACTCGGTCGTCTCACCGAGGTCGAGGAGCTGCGCATAGGCCTTTTCGGCTTTGGCGTACTCGTTCCTGTCGAGGTGGCCCTCCGCTTTCTCCTTCAGGTACTCGAATCGGCGCTGGACCTCGTCTTCGTCGAGTTGCATCGTGGGAGCCGATGCGTCCAGGTCCTCGAACGCGTGCTGCAAGTCGATTCGCGTGTCGTCGTCGATTTCTGCGATGGTGTCGCGCCACGCGTTCGAATCGCGATTCGCTTTGCGCCGAAGCTGGAAGCGGCGCGACAGCCGCTTGTGCCGTACGGCCTTGGTCTTGTCGATGAGCCGGTCCAGATCGCTCTTGATCTCGTCCAAGTGGAATTCGAACGACTCGACCCAGCTGTGGGCGGTGAAGTTGCCGTGCGTTGACAAGTGCTGGTAGAGCACTTGAAATCTATCCTTGTTGGACGGATGGGTCGACTGTGCGCCAGACTCGGTCATACGGGCGCGCCACCGGTAGTGATCGGCGGACGCGGCTTGTGCGGCGCTGTCGACACCGTGCCGGGTCAGGCGATCCTCGACCATATCGAGGAACTCGAAGTAGAGCAGCGCGATGCACGGGGCGGAGAGTGCCATGTCGTGCTTCATCAGCGTCGCGTCCGATGCGAACAGCTCGTCGAGCACATCCAGGCTCGGCTCGAGCCGCCTTCCGCCGGTGAACGCGCCGATCAACGCATCTTGCCCCCAGGCGTCCGCCTCGTGCTCCATCGCCTTGGTGCGCTCGAGGAGGAAGGATTTCGGGTCGCCTCCGAACGATCGCAGCTCGTCGGCGTGGTTCAGCACTGCGTGCCCGTATTCGTGGCAGAGGACGAAGGACGACATGGTCCTGGTCAGCGGCATTTCCATCGCCTTCACCACCAAGGGGATCTCGACGAGCGCCTTGTCCCGCGGGCCTCCCAAGCCGAGGAACTCGAGCGCCGTGTCGACCGCTTGCAGCGACAGCGCCGATCGCGTCTTCGCATCATCGATGAAACTGCTGGTGGTTCCGCCGAGTGTGCCGAGCCGGACGAGCGGGAAGATACTCCGGTTCATCTTGAACAGGAAGCCCGCGAGGCCCTGATGAAAGACGATCGCGGGAACGGGGGAGTCCTTGAACCTGATGCACTCCGCGTTCGGTTCATAGGTCTGCAGGATGCCGACCGGAATCTTCGTCAGGCTCCCGCGCCAGTCTCGCGGTGTCAGCTCGATGGCCGCTTCCTTGAGCTGGATGGCCAGCCCGCCGGTTTCGCCTCCCAGCCTCGCCAAGTGCCTTTCGGTCTTCCTGGCCTCGGCGTTCGTGGCTTTCTTCAACATGTTGCGGGCGTTGCGGGGTGCGGGCGGTTCGTCGAACGTCGCGTTCTGACCCTCGAGGGCGAGGAATTCGACCGTGCGCACGGCCTTGCCGCACGTCGGACAGGATCGGCCGCGGAGATCCTCCGCGACCCGTAGCGTCGCCCCCGTGTTCACGAGCGGTCCAGCCCAGACGATGTGCCTGCATTCGGTACGCCGGGCAAAGAACTGCATGTCCACGCTCCGCTGAGAAGTGGGTTTCGTTCGTGAAAGTCAGTATGCGGGCCCGGTGGGAGGGTTTCAAGGAACGGGTGTGCCAGATCGTTCCGCTGCCGAGAACTTTGCCTGAGACTCGCGTGCGCATCGATCAGAGGCCTCATCCGGACTCCTGGGCATTCGAAAGGGCGGCCCGGCCGATGAGCGTCAGGTCCCGTTGCAGTACGCCGCAACGGCGGCCGGGTCGGGGCCGAGAACCATGCGCCGACGATGAGGATCGGCTGGTCCAGCAGGCACCAATGGCCGACACCGAGCAGGACCCAGAACGAGCACCGCGGCTGCGATGGTGCCGGCATGCTGCCGGGTCGCGGGGCGGCCCGGCAGCGCACGGTCCTAACGGTTCAACGGGGTCTCATCCACCACGGCTTCGAAGTTGAAGGTGCCGGCCTCGACGTCGATGCTGGTGACCGTGATGGTGATGCCGTACTCCGCGTCTGTTGAGACGTCGAGCAGCACGCAGGAGTGGATCGCACCCTCATACAGGGTCCTCGTGCTGGCGTCGCCACAGTCGATGTCGTTGCCCGCCCCCCATTCGGCCGCCACCGCGTCCGCGACCGCCGCGGCGAAGTCTGGGGCGGGAACCACGATGCTGTTCGCGTCGGCGGCCGGTGCCGAGGTGCCGGCCTCGGCGGGATCGGAGGTCGGGGCCTCGCTGGGGGCGTTGTTGGGCTCGGAGGCCACTTCCACGCTGATCTCGTAGTCCCTGCCTTCGACGCTGGTGAAGGTTATGGTGGCGTCGTATTCGGCGCCGGTCTCAGTGGAGGTCGCCACGCAGTCGACCTCCTTGCCTTCACTGACGATGATCGAGTCGTCGTCGCCGCCGCAGTCGAGGTCGGGACGCGATCCGGTCTGCTTCTCCAGGGCGTCCGCGGCCAGGTCTGCGAGTTCTCCGCCGGAAACCGTGGGTCCGGCTTCGGCAGTGCACGCCGCGAGTCCGAGGAAGGCGAGGACAAAGGGCAGGGCCGCTAGTTTTCGGCTGGGCACAACGGGGCCTTTCATTCGCTGGGTGAGGATTGCAGTCTCCTGGCGTGCTTGGCGCCTCCCGGAGGAACGGCGAGCCGGGCGAGCGTTCTGCTTGCGGCGGTGCCTCGCCTCGGACTGCTGCGGCCGTGGACGATGCCGACTTGATCCGACAACTAGGCAATTTTTCCAGCAGGATGAGTGACATACAAGGCGGGACACCGGCGGGACTCCGGCAGGAAAGGATGCCGCTGGCCAACGTCGCCCGCCGATTGCCGGTTGGGCGGAAGTGCCGGTCACGGTCTTCGAGCGCTGCGTGGGGCGGCCGTGCTCGCCGATGCTTTCGCGGGCACCGAGACCGACGACTCGAGAGCGCTGAGGCCTTCGCGACCGGGTTGGGCTTCGTTGTCCCTTATGATCCGGTGGTGAACGGGACAGGGACAGCAGCGGCACGTGTGGCCGGCAAGCGGGCCTCGGCGCCGCGGAGGTCGATGGACAGGGCGCTGTGGGCCGCCCCGGCGGTCTCGCCGTCCACCCGGCCGCACGTGGGCATGGTGCTGCACTGCGCGGGCACGGCGCCGAACTTGGACCAGGTCACCGCCCACGTCTCGGCGCGGCTGGCGCTGCTCCCGGCACTGCGGAGCCTCCCGGCCGGGTCGTCATGGCGCATCGAGGCGGATCTGGACCTGGCGGCGCATGTGCGCGAGCACCACCTCGCCCCAGGTCCGGCGTCGCTCGAGGCGGCGGTGGGCGAGCTCATTGGCGCGCCGCTGGCGGAGCAGGGCCCCGCATGGCAGCTCCACCTGCTGCACGGCCACACCGAGGACGGCTTCGCGCTGCTCTACCGGGTCCACCATTCGCTGCAGGACGGCGGCGGCATCTTCCACACCTTGGAGACGCTGTTCGGGGACGACAGCGGTACGCCCTCCTCCGCGTACCCGGGGTTCGCGCAAAGGCCGCGGGTCTCCATGCGGGACATGATCACCGCCGCGGGCGCGCTCCTCGGCGGGGCCCGGCGGGCCGGGATCTGGGCGTCGCACCCGGCGGGGTTCTCCGACGAGCGGACGCACCAATGGCGCGAGATGCCGGCCGACCGGCTCCGCCGCGCCGCGTCCGCCCGTGGCACCACCGTGAACGATGTCTACCTCGCCGCGCTCGCCCACGCCCTCACCGAAGGGACGCAGCGGTTGCCCTCGGCCCCGGTCCCGGCCGCAGTGCCGTTCCTGGTCCCGGCGAACCTGCGCCGCTCCGGGGAGGAGGACGCACCCGGCAACCGCGTCATCCTCACGTCCATTGCCGTCCCCGGCGGGCCGTGCACCGCCGAAGAGCGGCTCGCCTTGACGCCGAACGCGACCACCGTGCTGCATGCAGCGCCCCTGCGCGAGGCGATGCGCCGGATCACGGCCCTGACCCCGGTCGTCGCGATGACCGAGGTGCTCAAGATGGTGTCGAAGCCCGCCCGCGCGGCGGCGCTCGCCTCCAACCTGGTGCTGCGGCGACGACTCGAGTTCCAAGGCGCGCCGGTCACCCGTGTCGCGCCGGTGATGTGGGCGCCACTCGGCATCCCGGTGGCGACGGTGCTCCTGACCTACCAGGACACCGCGTCGGTGTGCTTCACGCTCGATCCGGCGATGCCCGGTCTCGACGACCTCCCCGACCGCTGGCAGGCGACGGTAGCGTCCTGGACCTGAGCGCCCGCCCCGGAAACGGCGGGGCGGCACGGCGGTCCCATCACCGGGCACGGTCGGCGAAGTTCCCCCGTAAGGATGACATTCGCCTGTCTTCTCTTGTGGCGCTGGCATGTTCACCGGATCATGATCCGGAGCCGAGAGAAGGGCCCCAATGACCTCCCGTACCCCGAGCGACCCGGGCGACCCCAATAGCGCGGTGCTCATCGCCGCCGGAGTCACCGACCTGGTGTTCAGCGGCATCGCCACCGCCCTCGGCAGCGCCCGCAGCCTCCTCGGCCGAGGCGACAAGTCCGCGCTCGCCGAGGACGGCATCACCGAGCTCAAAGCGCGCGGCCGGCTCGCCCTGGGGCGGTATTCCACCGCCTCGCCCGCCTACCTGGAGGTCCTCGCGCAGCACGTGGAAACCCGCCGTGTCCACCGCGACCAATGACATCGAGCCCCGCACCACCCTGAAGCAGCGCGTCGACCTCGTGCTCGGCGCATTCGTCGAGACGGAGACCGGGCACCTCCTCGCCATCGACCAGGACCTGAAGCCCGTCGCCGACCAGCTCCGCGTCGCCACCGCCCACGGCAAGCGGCTGCGCGCCGCGTTCTGCTACTGGGGCTGGCGCGCCGCCGGCCAGCCCGACAGCGACGCGCTCGTCCGGGCCGCGGCCGCAATGGAACTCGTGCACGCCGCCGCGGTCGTCCACGACGATCTGATCGACGACAGCCGACTGCGCCACGGACTCCCCACGGCCCACCTCGCCTTCCGTGGGGCACTGAGCGGACGGCCGCACCGGCGCGGCGCCGCACGGTCGCTCGCAATGCTCACGGGTGACCTGCTCATGTCATGGGCCGGTCAGCTGTTCACCGACAGCGGGCTCCCCGCCGCGTACCTCGCACGGGCGCGCGTCCTGTGGTCGGTGCTCGCCCGCGAGCTCGTCGCCGGCGAGTGCCTCGAGATCCTCCGCACCGGCGCAGAGCCCGACGTCCAGGCCTCGCTCGAGGTCATCCGCTACAAGACCGCCAAGTACACCGTCGAGCACCCGCTCCACATAGGCGCCGCCCTCGGCGGCGCCTCCAGGGAACTGCGCGAACGCTGCACCGCCTACGGACTCCCGCTCGGCGAGGCGTTCCAGCTGCGCGACGACCTGCTCGGCGTCTTCGGCGATCCCGACCGCACCGGCAAGGCCAACACCGACGACATCACCGCCGCCCGACCCACCGTCCTGGTCGCCCACGCCTGGCACGCCGCCACCGGCGCCGAACGGCGCGACCTGCGCCGACTGCTCGGGTCCCCCCGTCTCGACGCGGACGGCCTGGAACGCGTCAGGGCGATCATGCAGCGCACCGGTGCCCCTGCGCGCGTGGAGCAGATGGTCGCCGAACGCGTCGGCACCGCGGTGGACGTCGTGCGCCGCGCGCCGCTGCCCCGGGACACGGCCGACGCCCTGGTCGAGCTGGCGCACACCGCGACCGTCCGCCGAAGCTGAACCGACCGCAAGGAGTCCCGATGACCTACGACCCGAGCGACATGGACCGATTCCGCCGATACGGTGACGAGCTGGCCGACGCGACCGTGGCGGCCCTGTTCGAGAGCGGCGAGATCGCCAAGTTCAACACGCTCATGCGCTACTTCTCGACCGCCGGCCAGGACCTCCCCGAAGGGCTCCCCGAACCGGCGCGCGAATACCTCGAAGCCACCTCGATGCCGCCGCCGTGGATCGACTGGGCGCAGATGGAGCAGGCGCGGCTGTTCTTCATCGACAACAACGTGCACATCTCCACGGCTCTCTCGTTCGCGTCGATGCCCGCCTGCTACGTCGTCCCGCATGTCGCGCAACTGCTCAGCGCCACGCACTCGCTGAAGTACCCGTCCAAGCGCATGGCCGAGACCGGGCAGTTCACCGTGTTCCTCATGCAGCCGGACGCGTTCGAGGCTGGCGGCCGCTTCATCCCCGCCGCGCAGAAGGTCCGGCTGCTGCACGCGTCCATCCGCCGCCATCTGGCCCAGGAGGGCCGCTGGGACACCGCCCGGCTCGGCACGCCGATCTGCCAGGAGGACATGATCGGCGGGCAGATGCTGTTCTCGCTGCTCGTCCTCGACAGCCTCGAACGGCTCGGGGTCCAGATGAGCACCGAAGGCGCCGAGGCGTACTTCTACGCGTGGCGGGTGGTCGGGGCGATGCTCGGCGTCGACCAGGAGCACGCCCCGGCGGACCTCGAGAGCGCCCGCCGCTTCCTCGATCTTTACCTGACCCGCCATATGGGACCGTCGCCCGAAGGCGCCGACCTCACCCGCCAGCTCATCGAGATGTACGAGGAGGTCGTTCCCGGGACGTTCTTCGACCCGATCGTGAGCGCCATGATCCGCCACCTCATCGGTGACACCTGCGCCGACTGGCTCGACGTGCCGCGCTCCAATTGGGACGCGGTCGCGAAGGTCGCGCCGTCGCTCCTGCGGGTCGTCGAGTCGGTCGAGGAGCGCTCGCCGTTCGGGGAGTGGGGCATCGACCGGCTCGGCCACCTCACCACCGTGTTCCAGCTCAGTGCGCTGACCCGGGGCCGGGTCATGCACTACGCGATCCCGGCGGAACTGAAGCAGGACTTCGGCGTGCCGAATCGGCGCGGGCG
Organism: Glycomyces sp. NPDC021274; assembly: GCF_040641195.1. Classification (NCBI taxonomy): domain Bacteria; kingdom Bacillati; phylum Actinomycetota; class Actinomycetes; order Glycomycetales; family Glycomycetaceae; genus Glycomyces; species Glycomyces sp. NPDC021274. The sequence continues at coordinate 66,273 of NZ_JBFADC010000006.1, forward strand.
CTGGACCCCGCCGCGAACGACTGTGGCGCCCTGACCGGAGCACGGCGATGGCGCCGAGCGTTCCCTCCGTCCTGCTTTCGTCGCGTGCGTTCGGTCAGGAGTCGTCGAGGATGTGGGTCTCGGTCAGGTCGAGGCCGTGTCCGACCCATGTGGCGAGTGCAGTGTCGGAGTGCGACGCTGAGGAGGACGTACGAGGTCCGGAGCGCTTGACGCTCCGAACCTCGCCCCATTGCAGCTCGGCGAAGTTCCGACTGGACCTCGGTCAGTCGAGGCCTTCGACGACACGGAAGTCGCGCTCGAAACCGTCGGGGAGTTCGGCCAGCGCCTCCTGGTAGGCCGCACTCGCGCGTGCGGCGACCGCCTGCTCGAAACTGTCGAACTCGATCAGGACGACGCGCTCGGCGACACCGGCTTCGTGCGCATCGACCCGGCTGCCGATGCCGGCGAGCAGCCGCCCGCGTGCGGCCTTGACGGCCACACCGGCCAGTTCGTTGTAGACCTCAAGTTTCCCGGGGTCCTCGATGGCGGGATAGACGCTGACCCAGTAGCCCTTGGGCATGGAACCTCCAATGTCAGGTTGGGTGCTTCGGAATTCGAAGCACCGCTCGATGTGCGAGACTACCGTTTCGGAATCCGAAGCACAAGAGTCGATGGAGAATTATGAACGCGTTGCCGACGCCCATGCCGGGCCGACCGGTCCGCGGTTCCACCACGGGACGATCGTTGATGGCGGCACTGGACCTGTTCGGGCGTCGCTGGACGCTGCGCGTCATCTGGGAGCTGCGGAACGAGCCGCTCGGCTTCCGGCTCCTGCAGCGGCGCTGCGACGACATGTCGTCAAGCGTCCTGCAGCAGCGGCTCGCCGAGCTCCAAGAGGCTCGACTCGTCGAGGTGCTGCGCGACGGTAAATACGCCCTCACCCCGCTTGGCCGCGACGCCCGCGAGTCCCTCGACCCGGTCATCGAGTGGTCGCAGCGGTGGGCTGCGGAGCTTGCCGAGGCCCCGCCCTCTGCCGCCGAGGGCGCCGGGGACGACTAGCGCAACCGGTTCCGTTGTGCTGCAAAGATTCCTGTGGCACCCCGAGCTGATCGGCGCGGGCCGCCTCAGCAAACATCACCAACCTGCCGAACGCAGGCACATGGTGGAGGACCGCCGGCCTGAGCGGCACGGACCCGGGGCGGCGGAGTCCGTGCCGCTCAGGTCAGCGGACGAGGTGCCACTGCTGGTTGCTGCCGTCCCAGTCGCTGTACTGGACGACACTGGCGCCGTCGTTGGTCGCCGCGTTCTGGACCTCGACCGCCTTGTTGCTGTTGCGGTTGATCAGGCGGACGTAGCCGTTGCCGGAGTCGGCCAGGCGGAACTGCTGGTTGGCGCCGCCGTGGTCGGTCCACTGGTGGATGGCGGCACCGTCCGCGGTCGACCAGCTGGACACGTCGAGCACCTTGCCCGAGTGTCGCGCCTTGATCCGGTAGTAGCCGCCGCCGGCATCCACGAACTGGAACTGCTGGTTGCCGGCGTTCGTGCGGGTCCACTGGTGAAGCGGGGCTCCGTCCGCAGTGGACACACCACTGACGTCCAGGACCTTGCCACTGCTGCGATTCAGCAGCACATACCAGGCCGTGGGGTCCGGTCCCTTCAGCGTTCCAAGGCGGGCGAGCTCATAGCTGAGCGCTCGCTCGGGGGCGTCGATCTGGTTCTGCGTGCCGACCACACCTGCCGCCACTGTTCGCGCTTCGGCGAGCGCGTCGACCATCGCCGCCCACGCTTCGGCGGGATAGTCTCCCGAGCCCAGTGATTCGGCGTAGGCGATCGCTGTCTCCAGTTCGCCTTTGTCGAGCGGCCGGTTCTGCGCCGTCAGCGTGTCGCTCAGCAGGAAGTGGTCGAAGTCGACGTGGCCGCCGGTCTGCTGGGTCGCGTAGTTGAACAGTGCGACCCGGTGTCCCATGAAGTGGATCGATCCGCCGAACTCGAGCGGCCCTACGGCGTCGCCGAGCTTGGTCCAATCGATGCCGTCCAGACTGTAATAGAAGGTCGTGAAGAGCTGCCCCTCTCTCCGGGTGAAGTCCAGATCCGCCTTCAGGTGCACCTCCGTGGCATCCCCCAGTTCCGCAGTGGCTCCAGGCAGGAAACGCTCGATCGCGGCCTGGTCGACCGGTGCGGTGAAGGGACGTCCGCGATGGACGACCCCCACCGTGTTCACCCCGTCCACGCGCTGGACCGCGACATACGAGAAGTCCTGCCCGAATGCTGCAAGTCCGGCGACGTCGCCGTCGTTCATAGCCGAGAAGTCGAGCTTCGTCTCGGCCGACTGCCGAGGTCCGAAGGAGCGCTGCGAGAGGGTGTTGCGCGCTTCTTCCAGCCAGGTGAGCTCGCCACCGGAGTCGCGGTGTGTGTACGCACCGGTCACGACCTTGCCGGCCGTCAACCGCAACCACCCCTCGCGATCGGTGAGCGACCAGTACCGGTTGTCGGGTGTGTGGTTCCACTCCCAGGCCAGATCGAGGTTCGACCCGTTCGGGGCGATCTCATCGGGATGCGGCAGCTCAACGGCGACGGAGAGCTGCCCGATCAGTGACACGTCGTCGACCTTGAAGTCCATGAGGTGCGTGTCGGGGTCTGTCGACGGATTGCTCACCCAGGGAGTCTCGATGAAGATGCGCACGTCGGAGAGCGCCTGGGATGCAGGAACCGTGAACGACCCGGACACCTTGCCCCAGGTCCCGCGGGCAACCTCCGTCTGGGGCGTGAGGTTGACGAAGTTCGTGTTGTCGCCGCCGTACCGAGCGGTGATGAGGAACTGCTTGGCCTCCGGGCCGGCAGGGTTGTCGTACTTGACCCATGCCGAGATGTCGTACGTGACGCCGTGCTGCACCTTGCCGGTGACGTCCTGCGCCGGCCCCGATCCCGTGGCGTTCCGCCCGGTGACCGCGAGAGCCGTCGCGCCGGCGTGCGCGTCAGTCGTCGTCGAGAGCGTCGCACCGTCGTTGGCGATCCAGCCCTCGGTGCTTCCGGACTCGACGCCGGGATTGCCGAAGAGTTCGACCCCGACCAGCGTCTCGTCGATGTCGGGCGGTTTCGGCAGCGCCCACTGCTCGTCCTGGAAGGCACGGTGCGGTGCGTCGTTGTCGAAGTCGTCGGACACGACGATGCTCCTGAGCCGCGCGAAGCGCTCCTGCTCCGGGGTGAGCCTGATCGGCTTCTCGAAGACGCCGTCGACCGGCACGACGCCGTCGTCGCCGAAGGTCGGCCACCCGTCGCTCCAGGTCGCCGGGATCAGCGCCGGAATGCGACCGACCGGATACGAGTCGCGGAAGAAGAAGCCGTACCAGTCGTCGTCGCCCGCGTCATTCGAGATGGGCACCAGGCTGCCTTGCGCGAATCCGTTGGAGGCCAGCGCTCCATGGGACTCGTAGGGCGCAGCGGTGTCCGCGAGGCGCCCGAGCAGTTCGGTCGAGCGGAACATGACGACCTGTCGACCGTTGCTGCGCCAGGTGATCATCACCACGTAGTAGTACCCGTCGATGAAGAACACCTGGGCGCCCTCGAAGATCCCGTCGCTGCCGACGTACGGCTCGCTCGCGTAGTCGCTGCGCCGGATGAAGTCCGGGAAATCCTGCTCGACCGCCGTCAGCGTCGGGTTCAGCCGAACCGCGCTGACGCCGCCGTAGATGATGTACGGCGTTCCGCCGTTGGCGTCGTCGAAGAAGAGCGATGGGTCGTGGAAGCCTCGACCGAACGCCGTCTTCGTCCACGCTCCGTTCTCGATGTCGTCGGTGCGGTAGAGGAAGGCGCCGCCGAGGTTCAGCGAATTGATGAGCACGTAGAAGGTGCCTTCGTGGAAGCGGACCGACGACGCCCACTGCCCCTGCCCGTAGGAGTTCGAGCCGTTGCGCAAGGACGCGGCGTCACTGATGTCGAGGCGGTCGAACGCGTAGTTCACGATCTCCCAGTTGACGAGGTCGTACGACTTCATGATCGGTGCGCCCGGGCTGAGATGCATTGTCGTGCTGACCATGTAGTAGATGTCGCGCCCTTCGTCGTTCTGCGACGCGGGGACGCGCTCGACACTGACATCCGGCACGTCGGCGTTCAGCATGGGAACCGTGTAGGAGCCGTCGCCGGTGTCCGTCGTCGTATACGACGAATCGGGATTCCATGCTTCGGCGGCCTGGGCGGCGCCCGTCGACGCGAACACGTCGACACTCGTCTGCTGGGCTTCGGCCGCGGTGAACGGGTCGAGCGTGGTCGCGGCGGCGGCCCCGGCGAACACGCCGGCTCCGCCGATGAGCATCCGCCTGCGGCTCTTAGGGGTTTCCATCCAGGCCATGTGGCCTCCTTAGTCGGGGTTCGCTTCCCCGTCGCCGATGCGTCGGGTCATGGAAATGCGGGTTCATCGCTACGGGTGGGACCGGGCCGGGCGGTCGCGGACCGGCGGGGGCCACGCGGTAGTCACCGTCTGGCCCATTGCTGGTTGGCCTGTCCGCCGCCGCAGGTCCAGAGCGTGACCTTCGTGCCGTTACTGGTGCCCCAGCCCGAGGCGTCCAGGCACAGGCCGGACTGCACCCCGGTGATGGTGCCGTCGGCATTGACGTTCCACTGTTGGTTGGCTTGTCCGTTGCAGTCCCAGACCACCACCGCGGTGCCGTTGCCGGTGCCCTGACCGTAGGCGTCCAGGCACTTGTCGCCGTACACCATGAGCTGCTTGCCGGCGGTGTAGGTCCACCGCTGGTTGGAGCCGCCCCAGCAGTCCCACAGCTGCACGTCGGCACCGTTGGCGGTGCTGAGCCCGGCGACCTCGAGGCAGCGACCGGACTGTGCACCCACGATCTCGGTGCGGTCCGCTGTGCCGATGCTGCCGGGTACCGATTGCAATGCGGAATACCAGACCGCGGCCATCTTGTCGTATCCGGCGGCGGTCGGGTGGACGCCGTCGTCCAGGTCGGCGGCGGTCAAGGCGCTGTGCATGTCGACCAGGTGCACGTTCTTGCCGGCGTTCACCTTGCTCTGCACGATGCCGGGGATCGCGGCGTTGAAGCTGCTCACCGCCGCATCCCCTTCGCTCCACCCGAGCGGAATGATCTGCGCGACGAACACCTCGGCGTTCGGCGCCGTCGTGGTGATGCGGTCGATCAGTGCGGACAGCCGGTTCGGGGCGCCGGAGACGTCGTGGTTCTGCAGGATGTCGTTGGTGCCGATGTGCAGCAGCACGGTCTGTGGCTGGTGGGTGTTCAGCCAGCCGACGACGTTCGCGTCGATCTGGTCGATACGCCACCCGGGGTGGCCTTCGTGGTCGTGGTCGCCGAGACCTGCCGGCCCGTTGAACTGCGACCCGACGAAGTCCGTGGTGTACCCGCCGTCGGTGAGCTGCTGCCACAGGCCGATCCGGTATCCGCCCGGCGTGGCGGTGCCTTCGGTGATGGAGTCGCCCAGCGGCATGACCCGAACCCCGCCGTTCGACTCCGCGCTGGCGGTATCGATCGGCATCGTCACCATGCCCGCCATGAGACCGAGCGCCACGATCGGTCCGAGCCACCTTGCTCTTGTTCGCATCTTTTGCTCCTGGAATTCGTAGGATCGATTCCGTTCCAGGTGGCCGTAGGGATCCGGGCGGGCTCGGTCTTGCATCGAGCCCGCCCGCCTCAGGTACACCCGAGCCGGATCTGCGTCGTGCCGCTAGCGCTGCAGGGTCAGCAGACCCGGCCGATACGGCAGCGTGCCGTACTCCCCGCCGTCGGTGTCGGGGTCGCGCCCCTGGTAGAGGAACTGCAGGTTGCAGGGGTCGATGGTCTTGGTCTGGTCGGGGTTGGTGCGCACCAGATCGCCGTGGCTGATGTCCCGGGTCCAGGTCGCGCCGCTGTTGGCACTCCCGGCGAAGGGGCTGTTCACGGTCTCGGCCCCGGCCTGCGGTGTCCAGGTGCCGTCCAGGCTGGTGGCCGTGAACGAGCGGAAGTAGCGACCGAAGCCTGTGTAGTTCTGGGCTTCGACGATCATGAGGTACTGGTCCTGGCCCTGGACCTTGTAGACCTCGACCGCCTCGAACAGGTTGAGCGGCGTGTCGCGCATGATCTCCGTGAACGAACCGAAGGTGCCCGGGAAGTCGCCGATGGGCATGCCGGCGCGGTAGATGCCGCCCTCATCGTCGGCGAAGAACATGTACATGTTCGTGTCGTCGCCGATGAGGGTCACGTCGAGCGGGCCCCCCTTCGGGAGGGTGCCCGTGAACAGCTCCTGCTGCTCGGACCAGCCGTTGGGGTCGGTGGGGTCGCTCGAGGTGCGGTAGCCGAAGCTGTACGGCCAAGCCCCGTTGTAGGCGAGCACCCAGAGGTCCTTCGGCGCGAAGTAGAAGAGCGTCGGCGCAATGGCACTGAAGGGCATCGTGTTCTGGGTGGCAGTGGCCATGTCGGACCAGTTCGTGAAGGGGCTGAAGGACATCAGTCCCCAGTTGCCGTCGGGATAGGGCAACGCGCCGTGCGTCGTGGCGTAGACGACGTGCTTGCCGTTGTGGACGACGTGGGTGAAGTCCTTGAGCGATGCCCACCCCGCCTTCGGCTGTGCCAGTGGGCCGGTCGATGTCCAGTGGTACGTCGTCGGAAGCGCGCAGGCGGCGCTGCCGCCGTCGACGCGGACGAGTTGCCACTGCTGGTTGGCGCCGCTCCAGTCGCTGTACTGGACGACAATGCCGCTGTCGTTCGTCGCGGCGTTCTGGACTTCGACCGCCTTGTTGCTGTTGCGGTTGATCAGGCGGACGTAGCCGTTGCCGGAGTCGGCCAGGCGGAACTGCTGGTTGGCACCGCCATGGTCGGTCCACTGGTGAATGGGCGCACCGTCGGCGGTCGACCAGCCGGACACGTCGAGCACCTTGCCCGAGTGCCGCGCTTTGATCCGGTAGTAGCCGCCGCCGGCATCCACGAACTGGAACTGCTGGTTGCCGGCGTTCGTGCTGGTCCACTGGTGAAGCGGGGCTCCGTCGGCGGTGGACACACCGCTGACGTCCAAGGCCTTGCCGCTGTTGCGGTTCACCAGCACGTACCAGGCGGTGGGGTCGGTCGACTGCTGGGCTTGGGCTGTGAACGGTACGAGTGCGGTCGCGGCGGCTCCGGCGAGCACGCCGGCTCCGCCGAGGAGCATCCGCCTGCGGCTCTTAGGGGTTTCCATCCAGGCCATGGTGGTCTTACCTTCCAGGTAGAGCTGGTTTCTGGTCATTCGTAGGATCGGAACCCCCAGGGACCCCGGGTATGGCTGCCATGGTGAAGCCGCTGATGGTTCAGGAGACTTGGCCGCCCGGGATCCGGGCGGGCTCGGTGCGAGACCGAGCCCGCCCGCTACCTCAGGAACACCCGAGCCGGATCTGCGTCGTGCCGCTAGCGCTGCAGGGTCAGCAGACCCGGCCGGTAGGGCAGGAGGCCGTAGTCCATGCCGTCAGAGCTGGGGTCGCGTCCCTGGTAGAGGAACTGCAGGTTGCAGGGGTCGATGGTCTTGGTCTGGTCGGGGTTGGTGCGCACCAGGTCGCCGTGGCTGATGTCGTTGGTCCACGTGGCGCCACTATTGGCCTTGCCGGCGAACGGGTTGCCTTCGGTGTCGGCCTGCGGTGTCCACGTGCCGTCCAGGCTGGTAGCCGTGAACGAGCGGAAGAAGCGACCCTGGTTGCCCATGGCCTCGACGATCATGAGGTACTGGTTCTGCCCTTGGACCTTGTAGACCTCGACCGCCTCGAACAGGTTCGCCTTCGTGTCGCTCATGACGAGGTCGTAGTCCGTGCCGAAGCTGCTCGGGAAGTCCCCGAGGGGCATGCTGGACCGGTAGATCTGGCCTTCGTCGTTGGCGAAGAACATGTACATGTTCTGGTCATCGGCGATGAGGGTCTGGTCGATGGGGTTGTTCACGGGAAGCTCCCCGTTGAAGAGCTCCTGGTGCGGGCCCCAGCTGTTGGGATCGGCGGGGCTGGTCGACGTGCGGTAGGAGAACTTGTACGGCCAGCCCCACTGGTAGGCGAGCACCCAGACGTTCTTCGGGGCAAAGTAGATCAGCGTCGGGGCCACCGGATTGAAGCCCGTCACCATGTTCTGGCCGGCCGAGGCCATGTCGGACCAGTTGGTGAACGGGCTGAAGACCACCGAGTTCCAGGCGTCTCCGGCGTCGTGCGTCGTTCCGTAGACGAGGTACTGGCCGTTGTAGCGGACGGCGGTGAAGTCCTTGAGCGCGACCTGCCCGTTCCTCGGTTCCGCAAGCGGGCCCGTCGATGTCCAGTGGTACGTCGACGGAAGAGCGCAGGCGCCGCTGCCGCCGTCGACGCGAGCGAGTTGCCACTGCTGGTTGGCGCCGCTCCAGTCGCTGTACTGCACGACAGCGGCGCCGTCGTTGGTCGCGGCGTTCTGGACCTCGACCGCCTTGTTGCTGTTGCGGTTGATCAGGCGGACGTACCCGCTGTCGGAGTCGGCCAGGCGGAACTGCTGGTTGGCGCCGTTGTGGTCGGTCCACTGGTGGATGGGCGCACCGTCGGCGGTGGACCAGTTGGACACGTCGAGGACTTTGCCCGAGTGCCGTGCCTTGATCCGGTAGTAGCCGCCGCCGGCATCCACGAACTGGAACTGCTGGTTGCCGGCGTTCGTGCGGGTCCACTGGTGGAGCTGGGCCCCGTCTGCAGTGGACACACCACTGACGTCCAGGACCTTGCCACTGCTGCGATTCAACAGCACATACCAGGCGGATGTGTCGACTGTGGCGGCCGCAGCCGGGCCGGTGAAGGGGTTGAGTACGGTCGCGGCGGCGGCTCCGGCGAGCACGCCGGCTCCGCCGAGGAGCATCCGCCTGCGGCTCTTGAGGGTTTCCATCCAGGCCATCGTGGCCTCCTTACTCGAGGTTCGTCGGGTCATGGAGATGGTGGTTCATTGCTACGGGCGGGAGCGGGCGGTGGCGGGTGTGCCGCCGCGGTCCGGTCCCCAATCGGTCAGCCGACGGAGGCCGCCGCGAGCGCGGCCATGCCTCGAGCCCAGCGGGACGGGATCGAGAAATCGGGTGCGGCCGATGTCATCGGATGCTCCTTAGCTGACGCAGGGACGGGGAACGCCTGTTATCGCTCACATATCGCAAACTAGCTCCGAAACATCTGATGATTTTTCCGGCGATTCGAACTATAGAGAGATCTCGATGTGTAGTCAACGGCTTGACGGAAGTTTGTTGGCACGCCCAGCGTTAAACTGCCGCGTCGAGTCTCTGCACGGCCGCCCCGGCCACACCCAGTGCCGGCATCCGCCCGGAGCGGCCCGTGGACCGTTCACGACGCACCCCGGCGGTGGCCCTGGCCTCGACCTGGGCCACCGCCGGGATACTGCCGAGACACCCTAGGCCGGTATGAGCTGCCACTGCTGGTTCGCCCCGCCGTTGGGGCTCCATTGCACCACCTGCGCCCCATCGGTGGTCGCCTTGCCGTAGACGTCGGCCACCAGTCCGCTGTTGCGGGCGAGGATCGTGTAGTAGCCGTCACCGGAGGGGCGCAGGTACCACATCTGGTTGGTGCCGCCGTTGGCCGACCACTGCTGCAGTTGCAGGCCCTCCGTGCTGCTGCCGGCGTTGACGTCGAGCACTTTTCCAGTGGCGGCGTAGCGCAGGATGTAAGCGCCCTGCGTGGTGCTGATCGTCCACGTGTGCGTGCCGCTCTGCTGGATCGCCTTGGCGCCGTCTGCGGTGGAGTTGCCGGCGATGGCGAGGGGCTTGCCGCTGTTGCGGTTGACGACGCGGTAGGTGCCGGGTGCGGGTCCGGTCCCACCAATGGTGAAGTACTCGACCGCGTCGGTGAAGAGGGTGCTGCCGGACTTCGCCGTCGACAGCACCAGGTACACGCGGCTACCGGTGGCAGGCATGGTGAAGGACACCGGCTGGACGACCCGCGAGCCGAGCGGGATGGTCAGGTTCGTGCTGCCCGACGCGACGACAGCGCCGGTCAGGCTGTCGAGCCTGGCGGTCCAGGTGAAGTCCACCGAGGTGCCGGTGAAGCCGTCGTTGAACACGGTGATGTTGCGGGTGACCGCGGCGTTCCGGGCGTAGTCGGGCACAGCCTGCGGCAGCGGGAAGGCGCCGTTCGCGTCAGAGACGCCGGAGGCCGACCAGTACGGGAGGTCGACCGCGGCCACCGGGTTGAACGCCGCCTGCACGCGCTGGATCTGCGGGTTGCTCCAGGGATCCGGGAGGTTGTCCACGCCGTAGACGGGGCGACCGCCCTCCTCCGGGACGAAGTCGGTGGTCCGCACGCCGGGCACGACGCCGGCCCAGGCGGACAGCAGCGTGTACGGACGCAGGTCGCTGGCGTTCTTGCCGCGCTTGGCCAGGGTCGCCGTGGCGAACCACTCGAAGCCCTGCTTGGTGTTGCATGCCGGCCAGATGTACTCGCCCTCGCCGTCGGGCCGCCCGCTCACGGTGACCAGGCCCTCCCCGTACCTGCCGAAGCCGTCGACGTAGTGCGGGATCACCGCGAAGTTGGCGTACGTCATCCCGGGATAGAAGTTGACATTCCCGCCGACGCCCACCTCGACGATGATCGGCCGGGTGCCGTCGCTGCCGTTCATCGCCGCGTACAGGTCCTTCTCGAACTGCTCGGAATCCTGGCCGCTCTGGTTCGGCTCGTTGGACTGGCTCCAGCGGATGATCGCGGGGTGGTTGCGGTCGCGCAGGACCAGCGCACGGGCGTGGTTGACCATGTTGTCGTGCCCGGCGATCCAATCCTGCTTGCCTGAGGAGCCGCGAATCGCGGTCTCGCCGATGATCATCAGGCCCATCTCGTCGGCGACGTCCAACATGTACGGGCTCGGGGGCTCCTGGTGGATGCGCACCACGTTGAAGTTCAGCCGCTGGTAGTTGTCCACCGCCTGCGGCCAGCCGCCGTTGCCGGACGACGGGGGCAGGAAGCCGGGCAGGGTGTCGTAAGCGTCGCCCTTGCCGCCGTTGTCGACCCGGTCGTAGTCGGCACCCTGGAGGTTGTCGCCGCGGAAGTTCACGCGCACGCCGTTGAGGTAGTAGTACTCACCGTTCTGGACGGCCTCCCGGAACCCGAACCGGTACGCGGCGTCGCTGGTGCGCCCGTCATCGGGTTCCACGCGACCGGCCCGACGGTCACGGTCGCAGTCGAGCGGGCCGGCACGGTGACCGTACGGCTGGGCAGTTCAGGGTAGGTGAAAGCCGTTCCGTTGTCGGACGACAGCGACCCGGTCAGCGTCACCGACCGGGAACTGCCCGACGTGTTCCGCACCGACACGTCGTAGCTCAACGTCTTGTTCGCCACCGACGTGCGCACGAAGGTGTCGCTGACGCACACCGCCGGGTACACCCGCAGGAACGCGGACCGGAAGATCCCCTGCGGGATCGCCTCGCACCAGTCGGCGGCGTCGGGTACCAGGTACCGGCCGTTGGACGCCTTCAACGCGCCGCGGCCCTTCACGCGCACCGTGATCGTGTGGGTGGTGCCGGGCGCCGCGTATGCGCTGATGTCGAAGCTCGAAGGGGTGAACGCCGTCGTCTGGGTGGCGACCACGCGGCCGTCGACCGACAGCGTCGCCTGGTGATTGACGGCGCCGAACTCGATCCAGGTCGACTGCGGCTGCCCCGAGTCCGGCACGGTGATGCTGCGCGAGTACACCGCCTCGTGCACGTCGGTGAATCCTTGTTTGTACCAGCCGCCGCCGGGCACGCTGATCGACGTCTGCGCCCGGCCCACCGGGGTGAAGCTCCACGTTCCGGCAAGATCGACGGAAGCGAGCGCGGCATTGCCTGCCGAGACGCCATCGGTCGCGGCCGCCACGACGGCGGCACCGGCTCCCTCCGGCTTCGACGCGTAGATCGCGACGGCCGGGAGGATGGCCGCACTCTGGAGGAGGCGGCGACGGGAGAGGTTCGGCTGGTCGGGTTGGTCAGGTCGAGAGGCCATGGGGGCTCCTTGGTTCGGGTCCGTTGGAGTGGGGCCGGGCTTGCGGGCGGCCGGAACCTCCAGCTCGAGGACTCCGGCGGCCGTCTCGTTGCTCCTCGTGCCGCCCTGCTTCTCCATCGGCCCCGAGCGGTCAACAGCAATACATCAGACGTCATACATTATATGATAAAATCGAAGATGGTCAATGTCGTGATGTCTGTTCAACTCAGCGTTCCGTCGTCGGTGGTCGCCGTCCGGGCGGTGTCCCAAGGGTGCCGCCACGTGCCCGCCGGTAAGCGGACCGCGCGGCCGTGTGTTCGAATGGCCGGATGGGGAAGAAGCGGAAGCTGGGCCGTTCGGCTGTGCGTTCGAATGGGCGCACGGGGAAGAAGCGGAAGCGCCCGGAACCGCCGAGATTCATCGTGGTGGCGCGGAACGGGTCGATCGAGGTCGGCGTGGAGCCCAAGGGCGCGGACTCGGTGCTGGCGTTCTCGATCGGCCCGCACCCGGTGAACGTGGGCGGGCTCGTGCCGCTCGGGAACGTGCTCGACTGGGAACGGAGCGGACTGAACCCGTGGTTCAACACGGAGTTCGAAGCGGCCGAACTCGACTGGCTGGTGCCGCTGCTCGTGCGGCTCCACGCGGGGGAGGACGTCTCAGACGAGATCAAGTCGGCCTATCAAGAGCGCCACGGCAAGCCGCCGGAAATGATGCGCTGAGTCGATGTACCGAGTCCGATGAACCGCGCCGCATCGCTCTGCCTTACGGCACAGCGGAACCAGCGCAAACGCTCTACTTTACTGCTCGTCGCGCGATCGCACCGATATCCAATAGCGCCGGTGCCCCGGCCCGAGGTCACTCGGTCGGGACACCGGCTTTCCGTCAGTGGTTCTTACCTGGGCGAGGGCGTTGAAGCGCGCGAACGCGCGCCGGCGACCTACGAGGCATCGCCGTACGGCGCGCTTCGCGCGGGCGGCCGGCTCGCCGCGGGTTCAGCGCTCCGGCTTCAGTGGCGGGTGATTCGGATCGAGGAGTCCCTGCTCTTCGAGCCAGGTGTAGATCGGTGTCTCTTGCGAATAGAAGCCCCACCGGTGGTCGCCGGTCGGCGCGAAGCCGCCGAGCAACTGCTGCTGGACCGGGTCGAGGTCGTTCCACCACGGCTGGTTGGGAAGGTCCTCGACCTCGTCGCGGATGCAGATCCAGCGCGGGGTGTAGCCGATGAACGCGATCTTGCGGCTGATGTCGGAGTAATTGTGGGTGGCGGCGTGGAAGAGCCGGCGGTCGAAGAACAGGGCGTCGCCGGGCTCGCCGGTGACCTCGATCGCTCCCTCGGGCTCCGGCCATTCGATGTCGCGCCGCGGGGGGCCGTCGATCCGGCTCACTTTGTGGGAGCCGGGGATGATCTTGGTGGCGCCGCGTCCGGTTTCGGAAAGGTCGGACAGGAAGAAAGCGAGCTTGACCGCCAGTCTCGGCTGCAGCTCGGTCTCGATGTCGTTGTTCTGTCGGCCGCCGTCGCGATGCCACTTGAAAAGGAACGGCTGCTCTTCGCGAATCGGCGGGTTCAGGTCCACATGGGAGTGATGGACGTGAATGTTCCAGCCTATGATCGACCAGACGTAGTGGAATGCCTTGGGATGATTGAGAAGGTCGGCCAACTCCGGCGCGGCGGTGACGGCGCTGAGCCGGTGCATACCACCGTTCGCGTTGAGCCGGTTGGCCTCGCGTTCTTCGGCGTAGACACGGTCGAGCACCTCGCTGTACCGTGCGACCTCATTGGCGTCGAGCATTCCCCGGATCATCAGGTAGCCGTCGCGGTCGAATGCTTCGCGCTGCTCAGGGGTGAGCGCGGCGGCGCGGAGTGCGGCGTTCGCGGTCATGGAAATGCCTTTCAGTCGACGCAGGGGTTCTTGGGGTGTTGTATGGAATACGCCCGAGAGGATCGCCGACGTTGTCTCGGGCGCGGCGAATTCTTGCGATTACTTGCGGTTACCGCATTGCTCGGAAAGGGGACAGGTCCCTATCGGTCATTAGAGAGTCTTTGATCCCGATTCGATCCGGCCGGAGCTGTCGAGGGGTAAGACGGGAATCGAGGCCGGCCGGCCCGGCGCATGGTCGACTCCGGGCCGATGATCACACCGAGCCAGGTGCCGACATCGCCGCCCGGGAAGCGAGAGGCTCCCGGGCGGCGATCCGTGTGATCGTGTCAGAGGCGTTGGAGGTTGAACAGCTGGTTGGCGCTGCCGGTGCGGTTCCACTGGGAGATGCGGGCGCCATCCGCAGTGGACTGGCTCCACACGTCCATGGCGAGGCCGCTCTGGCGGTTGACGAAGCCGACGGTGCCGCCGCCGTGGTCGACGACCTCCCACTGCTGGCCGGTGGCATTGGAGGTCGGCTGCTGGGTGATGTCGGCACCGGTGCCGGTGCCCGACACCTGCAGGACCAGGCCGGAGTGGCGGGCCCGGATGCGCCAGTACCCGCTTCCGGCGTCCACGAAGTCGAAGTGCTGGTTCGCGCCACTGTGGAGTGACCATTGGATCAGAGCCGCCCCGGCGGCGGTGGAGGCGGCGTTGATGTCGGCCGCCTTGCCGCTGTGCTGGGCCACCAGGCGGTAGTACACGCCCGGCTCGACCGGCCCGCTTTGGCCGCCGCCGGTCTCGGTGGGCCTGCGGGACAGCGCCATCGCCTGGTCGACGCTCGGCAGCGGTTTGAGCCGGTAGGTGTAGGAGTAGTCGCGGGTGGGGAACAGCTTGTACTGGTCGAGCGGCTGCGCGCCCCAGCTGTTGTCGCCGCCGACGCCCGTCTGCCGGTAGTTCAGCCGCAGCACGACGTCCTGGCGGCGGGTCAGCTGGTAGTCGTGGCGGGCGCCGGTGGACAGGTCCTCCGGCGTGAAGTGGGAGGCGTTCGCCTCCAGCAGCGGCTCACCGGCCGCGAGCAGGCCGCGGCCGCTGCCGTCGACTAGGGCGATCCAGCGGACGTCGGTCTTGTTGCCGTTCTCCTGCGGCCGGATGTAGCCGGTCCATTGGTCGGACACTGTGGAGGAATAGCGGCCGACGTCGGTGCCGGTGCGGCGGTCCCAGTGGTTCTCTTCGGGCCCGCGGCCGTAGTAGTGCATCTGCTCCAGCGCGGCGGGCAGGAACAGCATCGTGCCCACTTCCGGGATGTAGGGCAGGCTCGACGCGCCGGGGTGGAGGAAGCCGTCCACTCTGATCTCGCCGTTGCCGTAGATGGTGTACGTCGTACGGAAGGTCGACTGCGTGCTCGTCGGCAGCGTGCCGGTGACGGTGATCCGTCGGGACCGGTCGGAGGGCCGCTCGAGGACGACGCCCGTGACCGTGCGGTTGCGCCCGGCGGCCCGCCAGGTGCCGTTGCGGGTCGGATGGCCGTTGCCGCGGTCGTTGTCGGTGGGGGCCCGCCAGAAGTTGGGGACCGGGCCGGCGTTCACCAGCCGCATGCCCATCGCGTCGAACGAGATGATCTCGCCGGTGGTCCTGGAGACGGCGACGCTGAAACCGTCGCCGGTGACGGTGAACCGGTCGCCGGTCTGGGAGTCGGTCAGCGTCGGCACCTGCGCGAGCGGGAGCGGGACGACCGGCGGGCTGTCGAAGCCGACCGGGAGCTGCTGGGCGGCCACCTCGTGTCCGGCGTCGGCCCAGGCGGTAGCGGACTTGAGGGTGAACGACAGCTCGAGGAAGTGCTCGGTGCCGGGGGCGATCTGGGCCGGGCGCTGGATCGGCACCCGGATGGTCTTGTTCGTCAACGGGGCGATGTCGAGCTGCGCCGCGGTGAGGCGGCCGCTCTGGACGACCGTGCCGTCGGCGACCAGCGACCAGGCGCCGTCGAACTCGTTGACGTTGTGGAAGGCGTACTCATTGGTGATCCGGACGTCGCCAGCGGCGATGTTCGTCCCGGCGGTCGCATTGATCGCCTGGTAGACCCGTTTGACCTCGGCCGCCTTGCCGGCCGGCTTCCGGTCGGCGGAGACGATCCCGTTGGCGCAGAAGTTGCCGTCGTTGGGGTTGTCGCCCCAGTCGCCGCCGTAGGCGAGGTAGGTCGCCCCGCCGCCGAGCGGGATCGGCCAGCGCAGGCTCTGGTCGGCGAAATCCCAGATGAACCCGCCCTGCAGGATCGGGTACTGGCGGATGACGTCCCAGTACTCCTTGAAGCCGCCGTTCGAGTTCCCCATCCCGTGCGAGTACTCGATGAGGATGTACGGCCGGGTGTCGCCGGTGTCGAGGGCGCGGTCGCGGATCCCGGCGGCGGTGTTGTACATCTGCGAGCGGACGTCGCTGACCTCGCGGCGGTTGTCGCCCTCGTACTGGACGATGCGGGTCGGGTCCCCCGTGCGGATCCAGTTGCGCATCGCGACGAAGTTGGAGCCGCCGCCGGCTTCGTTGCCGAGAGACCACATGACGACCGAGGCGTGGTTCTTGTCGCGGTGGACCATCTGGGCGGCCCGATCGATGCACGGGGCGGTCCACGCCGGGTTCGACGTCGGATACTGGCCGAGCACGCCGTGGGTCTCCAGGTTGGCCTCGTCGACGACGTACATGCCGTACTCGTCGGCGAGGTCGTACCAGTCCGGGTGGTTCGGGTAGTGGGCGGTGCGGACCGCGTTGATGTTGAGGCGCTTCATCAGGGCGATGTCGCGGATCATGTCCTGGCGGGTCAGGGCCTGGCCGCGGTCGGGGTGCATCTCGTGGCGGTTGGTGCCGCGCAGCGAGACCGGTCTGCCGTTGATGCACATCAGGCCGTCCCTGATCGCGAACTCGCGGAAGCCGACCCGGGCGGAGACGATCTGGGTGACGGCGCCGGAGGGGTCCCGCAGCTCCAGCACGGCCGTGTAGAGGTGCGGCTGCTCGGCCGACCACAGCTTCGGACCGGGAACGGCCTTGGACGCCTTGGCGGTCGCGTCCTGGCCGGCCGGCACCGAGCCGACGTCGATCTGCGAGCGCAGCGGCTCTGCCCAGACGGCCTGCCGGTTCGCGTCGTAGAGCCGGGTCTCGACCGTGTAGGTGCCCGTCTGGGTGGTGCCCCTGCGGCGGACGGCCACCGCCACGGACAGGTCGGCGTTGGTGTAGCCGTCACGCAGGGGCGTGTCGATCTTGAAGTCGCGCAAGTGGACGGTGGGAAGGGAGTAGAGGTAGACGGGGCGGAAGATCCCGGAGAGGCGGATCATGTCCTGGTCTTCCATCCAGTCGCCGTCCGGGAAGCGGTAGACCTCGACCGCGATCAGGTTGGACCCGGTGAGGACGTGATCGGTGATGTCGAATTCGGAGGGTGTGAAGGAGCCTTCGCGGTAGCCGACCTTGGTGCCGTTGACCCACAGGTAGAAGCCGGACTTGACGCCTTCGAAGTGGAGGTGGACGCGGCGGCCCTGCCAGTTCGACGGGAGCGTGAAGGTCCGGCGGTACTGGCCGACCGGGTTGAACCGGGTGGGTGCGAACGGCGGCTGGGCGTTCTCGTTCTGGCCGTTGGCGCCCCACCAGGGATAGGTGACGTTGGTGTAGATCGGGAAGTCGTAACCGGGCAGCTGCCAGTTGGAAGGCACCGGCATGGTGTCCCAGTCGCTGTCGTCGCGGTCGGTGCGCCAGAACTCGGTGTCGCGGTCGGCGGGCCGGTCGGCGTGCTGGAAGCGCCAGTCGCCGTCGAGGCCGAGCCGGTGAGGCGAGACGGTGCGGTCGGCGTTGAGCGCCTGCTGGAGGTCGGCGTACGGCATGAAGGTCGCGTGGGCGGGCTCGGAGCCGACCTGGAAGATCCCGATGTTGTTGTTCCACTCGGGGTGTCCGTTGGGCGGGTCGGTCCAGGCGGCCGTGACCTCGTCGGCGACGGTGTCCTCTTGGGCGGCCGCGGGCTTGGCCGCCATGGGGATTGAAGCGCTCCCAAAAGCGGCGATGCCGCCCCCGAGGAGGGTTCGGCGGCGCGTGCGGACGCGCTTGACGGGTTCTTCGGACATGGCGGTCTCCTTGGGACTTCAAGCGCGCCGGAAAGGGTTGGGCGCTATCGAACGGTTCGGAGCCCCCGGCTTAAGGGCTGTCTGAAAGCTGCTTCTCCTTGTGTGCCATGGAGATCAACGCTTCCAATCGAAGTTCATCGATGCAACGGTGTCCTTATGGTACTTACATATGACGTATGACGTCAAGCGATCATCGCAATCATGGATAAAAGACGCGCCACAGCAGACTCAAGCGCCCGTCGGGGCACGGTCATCCGATCTTTAAAACCGATGCGGTGAGGTTGCCGCCCAGGCCCGCTGACCGGACGAGGCGGTCAGCGGTCGTAGGCGAGGCGGGCCTGGCGGGGGACCGGGCCGAAGGCGCCGGCCTGGAAGTCTCGGAACGCCTCGGCGATCTCGGTGCGGCTGTTCATGACGAACGGGCCGCCGAAGGCCACCGGTTCGTGGAGCGGCGTTCCGCTGTAGACCATGACACGCGCGGGCGCGTCGCCGTCCGGCACAATCAGATGCAGCGACGTCTCGCCCGCGCCGGCGACGGGATCGGACCAGCCGGTCTGCCCCGCCGCGACCTCGCGGCCGCCGATGAGCGCCCGGCCGCTGATGACGTGCGCGAACAGGCGATGCTCAGCGGGAACGGCCAGATCATAGGACGCGAGCGGATCGATCGCGGCGACCAGACCCTGCACCGGCTGGTGGGTCTCGGCCGCACCGGTGACCCCGTCCACGGTGCCGGCGTGGACGTCGAGGACGACACCCGGAGCGCGGACATGGCGCATCGCGCCGCGCGTGACGTCCTGGTACCGCGAGTCGGTCATCTTCTTGGCGCGCGGCAGATTGAGCCACAACTGCAGCACATGGGCGTGCTCGTTGCGGTACGCCAGTTCGCGGTGGATGATCCCCTTCCCGGCGGTCATCCACTGCACTTCCCCAGGCTCGAGGGCGCCCGCGTGACCGAGGTTGTCGCCGTGCTCGAGCACGCCCTCGACCACGACGGTGACCGTCTCGAGCCCGCGGTGCGGGTGCCACGCGAAGCCGGGGCTGGAGAACCAGTCCTCGGCCATGATCAGGAACGGGTCGGTCAGGGCCGGATCGGTCGGGGCGAAGGCGAGCGCCTTGTCGTCGACCTGGGCGTCCGGGCCCAGATGCCGGCTGCTTTCCACTCGGTTCAGCGTCCGCTGGTACATGCCGCTCCTCAATCCTCGGCGGGCGCGAGGCCCGTGCTCTGGTCCCCGGTCACGTCGCCGACGGTGGAGATGCCGAACTGCATGGCCTTCAGCCTCTCGAAACCAGTAGTTGATGCATCATGTATCAGGCCCAACAAGATCCCGCGCGGCGTTATTCCGAGCGAATTCCGAAGGTAGGATGCAGCTTTCCTTATAGATGATTCCGGGGAAGCGAAATCGTGCCTGATGTGAAGACGTTCTTCCATGAGCTGGTGTACTACCAGGTCGAGCTCTGGGATGCCGTGGACACCCGGCTGCAGGAGGAGTGCGGGCTGCCGCTCACATGGTTCGAGATCATGGACCTCCTGAATCGCCTCCCCGACGCCCGAGTGCAGGACATCGCCGCCGCGTTCTCGATCTCGGTCGGCGGCACCAGCAAGGTCGTCGACAAACTCGAAGCGAGCGGCCACTGCGCCCGCAGGCCCAATCCCGCCGACCGGCGCTCCTCGGTCATCGAACTCACCGACCAGGGGCGCGCGAACCTGGAACGGGCCGCCGCGGTCTTCGATCGCGAACTCGCCGCCCGGATCGGATCGGTCGTCTCGGAGAAGGAGCTCGACCGGGCGTTCGCGACGATCGCCGCGCTCCGCAATGCCGGGCGCGAGCTGGACGGAGATCGAGCCGCCCGCACCGGTCCTTCGCGGCAGCGTTCCGCCTGAAGACATTGCGGGCCCCGCACACCGCCCGGTGTGCGGGAGCCGTTCGACTCGCTCTCTACTGCGCGGGCGGGGAGAAGACGCCGAAGTGGTTGCCGGCGGTGTCGCGCAGGCGGCCGAAGGTGATGCCGGCGGCGTCGGTGACCGGCTCCATGGTCACTTCCGCGCCCAGGTCCTTCGCTTTGGCGACCGTGTCGGCCACGTCAGGGACCAGGATGTAGAAGACCGCGTAGTCGGCGAAACGGCCGCCCGACTCGAAGATGCCGCCCGAGGACGGCTGTCCGGGCCCGGTGGTGATCTCGTGGTAGTTCACCCCGGGCAGGTTGGTATTGAGCTTGAACTCCCAGTCGAACAGCGCTCCGTAGAACTCCTTGATCGTGTCGGGTTGGTCGGTGCCGAACTCGAACCAGCCGATCGAGCCCATTGCGGGACCGCTCATGACGCTTCCTTCCTCTCGTGGTCGCCGTACCGCGGACGCAGTCCGGCGGTGTGAGCGTAACTCAAATGCATTCCTAGGAATATAGTTTTGTGGAATACTTCTCGGGGGCCGCCGAAACGACGACACCGCTCGGCAGCCCCCGATACGGTTCCAGGCAACCTGGCCTTCGGGTGCGGCAGAGGAGAGGAAGCAGCGACATGACCGAGACCGGCGCGAACGAACCACCCGTGAGGATCCAGGTCCGCGGCGCACGAGTGCACAACCTGCAGAACATCGACGTCGACATCCCGCTCCGCAAGCTCGTCGCGATCGCCGGGGTCTCCGGCTCGGGCAAGTCCTCACTCGCGCTCGGCGTCCTCTACGCCGAAGGCTCGCGCCGCTATCTCGAAGCGCTGTCGACCTACACCCGCAGGCGGCTCGCGCAGGCGCCTCGGGCCGAAGTCGACTCGGTTCGGCATGTTCCGGCCGCGTTGGCGCTGCGGCAGCGCCCCGGCGTCCCCTCGGTGCGCAGCACCTTCGGCACCTCGACCGAGCTGCTCAATTACCTGCGGCTGATGTACTCGCGCCTGGGCGCGCACCTGTGCCCGAACGGGCACCGGCAGGAGCCGACGATCGACGTCGCGCTCAACATGGACCTGACGTGCCCGGTGTGCGGCGCGGTGTTCTATCCGCCCGGGGCCGAGACGTTCGCGTTCAACTCCGACGGCGCATGCCCGCGCTGCGAGGGGACCGGCGTGGTCCGCGAGGTCGACGAAGCGACGCTCGTGCCCGATGCGTCGAAGACCATCGACGAAGGCGCGGTCGCGCCCTGGTCGATGTTCGGCCTGGCGGTCATGCCGCAGGTGGCGGCCGAACTCGGGGTGCGCACCGATGTGCCGTACGCCGACCTGGACGCGGTCGAGCGCGAGACGGTGATGCGCGGCCCCGAAGTGAAGCGGCAGATCCGCGTGCCCTCCAAGAGCGGCAAGCTGTTCGACCTCAACTTCACGTACCGCAACGCCCGGCGGGCGGTCGAGGAGGCGGTCGGCAACGCCGCCAGCGAGAAGGGCCTGGCCCGAATCAACCGGTTCCTCAGCGTCCAGACCTGCCCTGACTGCGCCGGCACTCGACTGAGCGAAGCCGCCCGTTCCAGCACTATGGACGGCGTCAATCTGGCAGAGGCGACGGCGAAGACCCTCGGCGAGCTCACCGCCTGGGTGCCGAAGGTCCTTGACGCACTGCCGCCGGACATGCGGAGGATGGGCCGGGAGATCACCGTGCCGATGCTCGAGATCGCCGGGCGGCTCGCCGGACTGGGTCTGTCCTACCTCAGCCTCGACCGGGCCGGTTCGACCCTCTCCACCGGAGAGCGGCAGCGGGTCCAGCTCACGCGGGCCGTCCGCAATGAGACCACCGGTGTCCTGTACGTCCTCGACGAGCCGTCCATCGGGCTGCACCCGTCGAACGTCGACGGGCTGATCACCGTCATGCGCGACCTCCTCGCCGACGGCAACTCCGTGGTCCTGGTCGACCACGACGTCCAGATCCTGCGCGAGGCCGACTGGTTCATCGAGATCGGCCCCGGCTCGGGAAGCGAAGGCGGCCAGGTCCTGGCCACCGGCGAGGCCGCTCAAATCGCTGCCGACCCCGACTCGCTGATCGGCCCCTTCATCGCCGGACGCGAACGCGCCGAGGTCCGATCCCGCGCCGACGGCGAATCGATGTTCGACGCCGGTCTCGTCCACCTGGCGACGCGGCCGCTGCACACCGTGCACGCACTCGACCTCGACCTCCCCGCCGGGCGCCTGGTCGCCGTCACCGGCGTCTCCGGATCGGGTAAGACCACCCTGGTCCTCGAGGGCCTCATTCCGGGCCTCAAGGCACGGATAACGGGCTCGCCTCTGCCCGAGCACGTCTCGGCCCTCGACGCGGGACCGATCAGGCGGGTCGACGCCGTCGACAGCAGTCCGATCGGCGCCAACGTCCGGTCCACCGTCGCCACCTACAGCGGCATCCTCGACGACCTGCGCCGCGCCTGGGCCGCCACCGCCGAGGCGAAGGCCGATGGCCTGGGGACGGGCGACTTCTCCTACAACACCGGATCACTGCGCTGCCCGCGCTGCCAAGGCACCGGGGAGGTCTCCCTCGACGTGCAGTTCCTGCCGGACGTCGACATCGTCTGCCCCGAATGCAAGGGGTCGCGTTACGCTCCCGCCGCCGAACGGTACGAACGCGCCGGGCTCACTCTGCCGCGGCTGCTGACCCTGACCGCTTCGCAGGCGCTCGAACAGGTCGGCGACCTGCGCCGGGTCCGGGCCAAGCTCCAGACGCTGGTGGACCTCGGCCTGGGCTACCTCACCCTTGGCGAGGCCACGCCCGCGCTCTCCGGCGGCGAGGCCCAGCGCCTCAAGCTCGCGTCCGAACTCGGCCGCGACCAGAGGGCGACCCTGTTCGTCTTCGACGAGCCGTCGATCGGCCTGCACCCGCTCGACGTGCGCACCCTCCTCGGGGTCCTCCAGCGCCTCGTCAACAACGGCGCCACCGTCATCGTGATCGAACACGACCTCGATGTGATCGCCAACGCCGACTACATCGTCGACATGGGACCCGGCGGCGGTGCCGAAGGAGGCACCGTCGTCGCCACCGGCACCCCCGAAGACCTCCGCGCCGATCCCAGCAGCCTCACGGGCCGCTACCTCGACCGCCACCTCAGCCTCGAAAGCTGAGACGACTTGCCGCTGTGGACCGGTCCAGAGCGACCCAGCTCGATTCGCGGAGTACTTTGTGGGCGTCGTGGAGGATTGCGGTCCTTACGAGGTCCTCACCTCGGAGAGGTCGAATGCCGGTTCGGGGCGGTGGACGCCGGCGGGGCGGTAGGCGAGGGATTCGGAGGCGCCGGCGAGGTCGGCGAGGTACCAGAGGGTTGCGGCCCACATCTCGGTGCCCTGGAGGCCGGGGCGGTGCTCGGCGGTCTGCGGGCCGCCGAGGGGGGCGACTCGGAATGCGAAGCCTTCGTGCGGCTGCCAGCGCGCGATCGTCTCGGTCGCCATTTGCTGCGCGAGTGCGGTGATCTCTGCCCTCCGGTGAGACGTCTGTTTCGCCGCGATCCACAATGGGTGGGCGATGTCCAGCGCGTTGCAGGCCGTGGTCCGGCCTGGGCCGAAGTGCCGTTCGTCGCGAGCGTGGTCGAGGACGGCGTCGATGACGCGCTCGGGGTAGGGGACGGGCAGTCCGAACTGGGCGAAGCTGCCGCGGATGGCGCGGTAGTAGCCGTTGACGACCTGCAGCATGCCGTCGGCGAGCCGCGGTGCGGTCCACATGCCGGTGTCGCGGCGGGCGTTGGTGAGCAGCCAGCCGAACATGGCGTTCGCCTGGTCGCGGGCGGTCTCGGGGTCGCCGGTGCGGAGGTTCCACAGCAGGGCGGTGCCGAGGGTGTCGACGCCCGCGCCTGACGCCCACCCCATGTCCTTCCAGGGCTGGCCGTCCAGGAACGCGATGATCTCGTCCAGGCTGCACTGCTGCACGGCCGTGATCGGGTGCTCGAAGCGGCTGCCCAGCAGGTCGAGGGCGTAGCCGAGGCTCAGGATGTGGTAGTGCGCGGACCCGTCCTCGAAGCCGGTGGGCGGGCCGGCGTGCCGGTCGTCGATGAGCAGGGGAGTGAGCCCGGTGGCCGGGTCCTGGTTCTCGCGCAGTCTCGCGATGTGCTGCTCGCGGGTGAGCTGCTCGGGCGGTTCAGCGGCGAGCAGCATCGACAGTTCCACTGCGTCGGCGTGCGCGCGCAGTGTGGCGTGCGAGCCGGGGGCGTCGACGTAGCGGCCGAGGCTCGTGCCGTCGGCGGCGAGCTCGTCGGGTTCCCAGCTGCGGGCGATGATCGCGCCGACCTGCTCGCGCGCAGTGTCGCCGAAGTCGCGCAGTGCCGCGGCCAGTTCGTGCCGTTCGGTCTTGCGCGGTGCCCGCCGGTCCCGTTTGAAGCGTGCGGGGTTGCCGGCGACGATCGCCCAGTCGGGCACGTCGGCGGTGACGACCGAGCCGGCGCCGATGACGGCGTGGGAGCCGATGTTGACCCCGTCGACGATGACGACGTTCGACCCGATCCAGACGTCCTCGCCGATGTTGATGCCGGCCTCGGTGCCCGCCTGGAGGTAGATCCGCCGGTCCGGTGCCATGCCGTGGTTGAAGCCGAGGATCGAGGTGTGGGCGCCGATCCGCACCCCGTCGCCGCAGGTGACGGTGCCGCGGACGACGGTGAACGCGTTCACCGTGCAGTCGTCGCCCATGTTGATGGTGCCGGTGATGTACGCGTGCGCCGCAACGTAGGAGCCGCTCCCGAGGGTGAACTCGGTCGGCTCGACCATCGCCAGCTCGGAGATGAACGTCTGCTCTCCGATGGCGCCTTTGGCGCGGCGGAGCAGGTCCTCTTGTCGTCGCAGCTGCGCCTGCTGCTGTTCCGGGGTGGCGTGCTGCCAGAACATCCAGCCGTTGTAGTCCAGGGCGAGGGGGTCGCGCGGGGTGTCGTCGGTCGGGTCGGGCATGGGGGAGGCCTCTCTCGTTCAGGCGGAGTGGGCGAGGTTGCGGGCGTCGATGGGGAACCTTAGCGCGGCACCGTCGGCGACCCTGTCGACCTCGTCGAGGACGCCGGCGCCCAGGCGGTGGAGCTCGACGCCGACCGATCCGGCCAGGTGCGGAGTCACCACGACATTGTCCAACCGCGCGAGCGCGCGACCGCTCTCGCCTGGCTGGACCAGGTCCAGGATCGCCGAGATGCGGCCGGTCGCGGCGACCTGCAGGAGGGCGTCCTGGTCGATGAGTTCGGCGCGCGAGGTGTTGATGAGCGTGGCGCCGGGCCGCATGGCGTGCAACTCGTCCGCGCCGATGAGCCCATGCGTTTCGGGGAGCGAGGGCGCGTGCACGCTGACCACGTCGCTCTCACGCATGAGGACGTCGAGTGGGACGAGCTGCGCCCCGAGCGCGGCGGCCCCGGCGTCGTCGAGTGTCGGGTCGGCGACCAGGAGCCGCAGGTCGTAGGCGGCGAGCATCCGAAGGGCCAGCGAGCCGATCTGCGAGGCGCCGATGACGCCCACCGTCTTGCCGTAGTTGCCGGCGTCGGCGAGCGCCGTGCGGATGTCGGGGTCGGGTTCGCCGCGCTGGGCGCGCCTGGCCATGGCGAAGACGCCCTTGTTCGCGAGCACGATCATCGCGACCGTGTACTCGGCCACCGGGACGGCGTTCGCCGCGGCCTGCGAGGAGACGCGGATGCCGCGTTCCCAGAGGGCGTCGGTGACGAAGGGCTTGACCGAGCCTGCACTGTGGACGACGTATCGGAGCGCGGGGAGGCGCTCCAGCAGCGCCTCGTCGAGCACCGGGCATCCCCACCCGGTGATGAGGAGTTCGAGGCGATCGGCTCCCGGAAGCCGCTCGATGTCCGAACGACTCTGCAGCACTGCCGGTTCGAGGTCGAGTCGGCGGTCGAGCTCCTCGAGCTGTTCACCGCTGAAGACCTGCGTCAGCAGGGCCTCCGGGGCCATCGCGAACGCTGCGCGCAGCCTCGCGCGGGGCTCGAGGGGCCGCCCGTCAACGGTGGATTCGCGGTCGGTTCGCTTCGACGTCATGAAGGCACTCCACTGTGGATCATGGCTCTCGGTGGGTCCCGGTTGAGCCGATGGCATTCGGTAGTGTCTCGCGCCGCATTTCGAGGATGATCGCCTCCCCGGGGGCGAGGAGCGGGAGCTGCACCCCCACATCGGCGATGACCGCGCCGGGGAGCAGCAGGGGACCGTGCTCCAGCCAGGGCGGAGGCACTTCGTCGAGTCCGCGCGGTACTGGCAGTTCGAGCACGGGCGCGACCCGGTACCGACGTTCGGGGTCGAGCCCCGGGACGCGAAGTGCCGTGGCGAGGGCGCGGTTCCCAGTGGCGTGCCGGGCGATGCGCACCACCGCGTGGCCCCGGTCGTCGCCGACGACGGCGGTCGCGGTCGTCCCGTCGTCGCCGGTGTCGAGGTGGCTGAGATTTCCGGAGTGGAGAAGGTCGCGGAGGCGCCGGTAGCAGGTGATCGCGTGACGCAACCGGTCGAGTTCGTCCGGCGTGCACGCGGTGATGTCCCATTCGATGCCGAAGGAGCCGAACAGCGCGGTCGCGATCCGGAAGTCCAGGCCCGCCGCCCGATGGGTGGTGTGGGCGGTCGGCGGGCCGACGTGCGATCCGATGAGTTCGAGCGGCAGCAGCAGTGCCGTCCACCGCTGGATCGCCAACCGCTCCAGGGGATCGTTGGTGTCGGACGCCCACACCCGGTCGGTGCGGTCGAGGATGCCGAGGTCGACGCGGGCGCCGCCGGACGCGCAGGATTCGATCTCCAGCGACGGGTGGAGGGCCCGGAGCCGGTCCAGGAGCCGGTAGACGGCCTCGGTGTGCCGGTGGACGTTCGCCCGTCCATCGTGGACGGCCTCGATGAGGTCGCGGTTCTGGTCCCACTTGATGTAGTCGAGGTCGTATTCCGCGACGAGCGCTGAGATCGACCCGAGGAGGTGGTCGAACGCCTCGGGGCGGGTCAGGTCGAGTGCGTACTGGCCGCGCCACGCCCGCGTCGACGGGGGCTGGAGCAGCCATTCGGGGTGCTTGCGCGCGAGGTCGGAGTCGGGGTTGACCATCTCGGGCTCGAACCACAGGCCGAACTGCATGCCGAGGGAGCGGACGGTGCGCACGATCGGGTGCAGGCCCTGGGGCCAGACCTCGGGGTCGACGGTCCAGTCGCCGAGCCCGGCGGTGTCGTCGCGCCTGCCGAGGAACCAGCCGTCGTCGAGCACGAACCGCTCGACGCCGATGCCGGCGGCCGTGCGCGCCAGCGTCTCCAGGCGTGCGAGGTCGTGCTCGAAGTAGACGGCCTCCCACGTGTTGAGCACGACCGGGCGGGGCGTGTGCGGGTGCGAGCGCCGGGCCCGCAGCGAGCGGTGAAAGCGGTCGCCGAGACCGTCGAGACCCCGGTCGCTCCAGACGAACACGGCGTCGGGAGTGCGGAACGACTCGCCGGGGGCGAGCTCGATCTCGCCGGGGCGCACCAGCGGCCCCGCACCGAGGACGGTCCGCGCCTCGGGGAGTGCGTCGTGGCGGTAGACGGCGTCGCCGCTCCAGGCGAGGTGCACCGCCCACAGTTCGCCTGCGGCGGCGTCGAAGCCCGGGGTGCCCAGGACGAGCACGAACGGCGAGTCGTGGCCGGTGCGCCCGCGCCGCGTCTCCCGCACGCGGCTGCCCTGCGCGAGGAGGCCGCGCTGGGGGACGCGCTCGCGGGTCCAGCGCCCGGTGAAGTCGAGGACTTCCGCAGCGCGATCGCCGACGGGCATAACGGCCTCGAGCGCCGCGAGCGCCAGCGGCCGGTCTCCGGTGTTGACGAGCTCGTGCGCGACGCGGAGCACGCCGGCGTCGTCCAGGCGCAGCTCGCTGCGGAGGAGGAGGCCGGGGGCCTCGGCGCGGACGTGCAGCGTCCCGGTGTCGACGTCGGTCTCGAATCCCGAGTCGGCGACGGTCCACCGGGGGTACTGGGCCCGGCCCGCGCGGTGCGCGGCGAACCCGGGTCGGCCTTCCCACCCGTCCTGCTCGCCCGGGACCAGGGTGAGGGGCCACGGAGCGTCGAGCGCGCTGGGCGAGACGGACCGCGTGCGGGCCCGGCGCAGCTGCTCGAAGTCGCCGTGGCTGAGGTCGCCGAGGTCCCGGCCCCAGTGCAGCACTTCGGGAAGCCCGTGCTCGGGCAGGTGCACGACCACGGATACGCCTCCGGCCCAGAGCATCCGAGTCTTCCCGCCCTCTTCGAGGCCGTCGGGGACACTCGCGGCGGCCCCGCTCGGCGCCGGGTCGGCCCGCCTGAAGCGGGGGGCTTCGGCAACGGCTCGCGGTTCGGTCATGCGGACTCCTCGATGGACGTGTTCGGGGCCGTCCAAGTATCGACAAGCCGCACGACTTTGTCAATGAAAAACACTAACTCTTGCTCGTCGCCCAGGAAGTCGCGGATGGCGAGCACGGCGCCGGCCCGGGCCCACTCGTCGAACTCGAACGGCTGGATGTCGAGGGCGATCGGCGCGCTGTCGGGGTGGCGGCCCGCCTCGACGGCGGCGTCGAGTTCGGCCCGCGCGAGCTCGGTCACCGCGATGCCGTCGCCGGTGATGATGATCTTCTGGGGGTCCACGGTGTTCGCCAGCGTCGCCACGAGGACGCCGAGCGCGTGCCCGGCGTCGCGGAACGCCTGCTTCGCGGCGGGGTCGCCGCTGCGCGCGAGGGCGACGACGCTCGCGTAGTCCAGGCCCGGGGTCCGCAGGGCGCCGACGATCGAGGCGTTCGAGAGGTACGAGGCCAGGCAGCCGCGGTGCCCGCGCTCGCACCGCGGTCCGCTCGGGTCGACCGGCAGGTGCTCGAGGCTCCCGGCCCGGCCGCTGGCGCCGGTCACGACCTTCCCGTCCACGACCATGCCGACCCCGATCCCGGTGCCGACGGTGACGAGCACCATGGACTCGTACCCCACGCCGACGCCGAACCAGTGCTCGGCCACCGTCAGGGCCCGGACGTCGTTCTCCGCGGTGGCGGGCATCCCCAGGCGCTCGCTCACGATGCCGGCCAGCGGCACCTCGCGCCAGCCCAGGAACGGCGACTCCAGCACGATCCGGCGTCCGCCCACAGTGGCCACGTCCCCGGCGAGACCGATGCCGGCTGCGGCGATACCGGGATACTCGCCCGAAAGGCGCTCGTAGGCACCGCCGATCTGCGCGACGACGTCCTCGACCTGCCGCGACGCAAGGGGCTCGTCGAACTCGGCGAGGGCCTGCGCCTTGAGGTCGGTGACGACGGCGAAGAGCCTGTCGCTGGTCAGCTTGACGCCGAGGAACCGCCGGCCCTCGGGGCGGATGTGGAGGACCTCACTGGGCCTGCCGGTGGCCCCCCGCAGCTCGATGGTGCCGCTGGTGACCAGGCCCTGCTCGATGAGCGCGCGCATGACCACGGTGAGGCTCGTCCGCGAGATGCCGATGTTCCGCGCTATCTCCGCGCGGGACTTCGGACCGTGGATCAGCAGCTCGCGGAGCGCGCTGCGCTCCAGGCCGCTGAGCGGGGTCCCGGGCCGGCGCCCCTCGGCCTGCGGTGACGACGTGGTCTGCATTGCGTTCCCCTCGGTTTGTACTCGGCCAACGTTATCGGGGCGCTCGATCGCCGATGTGTGCCCTCATATGTCTCGTTCATAACCATTTTGCCGCCCCGATTGCCGCGAGTAGTTCGTACGGATAGTTGACAAACTGAACGGCCTTTGCGTACCGTACACCGCACCAGGCCAGGGATACACATACCTCGATACCCCTGATCTGCGTCCCTCCCTATCCCTTCGCAACAACGAGGTCAGCGACAATGGCTCATCCCTCCGACCGGGCGCCCTTCAAGCGCCGCTCACTGTTCAAGGCCGCCGGGCTCGGGGCCGCGGGGGCCGCGGGCCTCCCTGCCCTCGCCGCCTGCTCCGACATCGAGTCCAACACCGGCTCCACCCAGACGAGCGAAGGATTCGACTTCCTGCCCACCCACGAGGACTGGCCACTGCCCGTGGAGCCCGACCTGGTCGGCGAGCCGCCGCACCACCCCTCCGCCTTCACCTCGTACCCCGAGCCGGTCCAGGCCATCACCGACCCGCCCTCCGGCAAGGGCACCTACGAGATCACCGTGCCGTGCTGGGGCGCCGCCCCCTCGCAGGACGACCCCTACTTCGCGGCGGTCGCCGCTGCCTGGGGCGGCACCATGGTCAAGCTCCGCCAGGGCGACGGCATGACCTACGGCGACACGGCGGTCCAGTGGGTCAAGGCCGACGAGTACGGCGACGGCATCCAGCTGTTCAACTACATGACCGGCTCCTTCAGCAACTTCCAGGAAACGGTCGTCAACTCCTTCTACGACCTCACCGAGATCGTGCAGGGCGACATCGCCGAGCGCTGGCCGCTCCTCGCCGCCCTCCCGTCCGAATCGTGGGGGCAGGCCGTGTGGTCCAAGGACCCCGACGACCCCGAGACCGCGGGCATCTACGCCATCCCCATGACCTACAGCGGCGGCCAGGGCAACGGCATCCTCGCCCGCACCGACCTCCTGGAGGCCGAGGGTCTGGCGATGCCGACCACGGTCGAAGAGTTCCTCGAGGTCGCCCGCGCCTGGACCGACGACGCGGCCGGCCGGTGGGCCACCGTCGGCCTCGACTGGTTCATCGGCCAGTGGTTCAACCTCGGCGGCATCGACGGGTGGAACTGGGACCCCGAGCGGAAGCAGATGGTCAACAACATCGAGCGGCCCGAGTTCACGGAGCTCATGGAGTTCCGCCGCACTCTGTGGGACGAGAAGCTCATCCACCCCGACGCCCCCACCGGGACCCTCGACGCCGCCGCGATGCAGCAGGCCGGCCAGGTCATGTTCACCCAGGACAACCTCGTCCGGTGGAACGACTACAACCTGCTGGTCAAGAAGGGCGAGGCCGAGGGCGCGGTCGCCCCGCTCCCGCCGCTGGCCGCGAAGGGCCGCGCCCCCATCGTGACGGTGTCGGCCGGGATCGGCGGCTGGACCTTCCTCAACAAGAGCCTCTCCAAGGAGCAGGTCGAGGAGATCCTGGACGTCGCGAACTGGGCCGCCGCACCGTACGGCACCAAGGAGCACGAGCTGCTCAACTACGGCGTCGAAGGCGAGCACTTCGACATCGGCGCCGACGGCAACCCCGCGTACACCGCGGTCGGCAGCGAGGTCGTCCAGAACCCGGTGAACTACAAGGCGTTCGCCCAGGTCGACACGTTCCTCACCGGCGACCCCGACATGGTCGCCGCGCGCTTCGAGTACAACGCCTCGATCCAGCAGTACGTCGTGGAGCCCCCCTTCAAGGGCGTCCGCATCGAGGCCCCCGCCGCGGCGAAGGCCGCGGGGACCACGCTCTGGGACCAGCAGTCGGACATCGCCTTCGGGCGCGCCGAACTCTCCTCCATTCCCGAGATGGTCGAGACGTACTTCAAGAACGGCGGCGAAGAGGCGCGCAAGCACTACACCGACGCGTACCTGGCCCTCTACGGCGACGAGTAGCGCCCTGGTCGGGCGGCCCGCACGGGCCGCCCGACCGCCCATGCAACGGATCTACACGACTGGAATCTCAAGCGATGGCAACACTCCAGAGCACGACACCAACGGAAGCGGACGAGGCCCCCCGCCCGCCCCTCGTCAGGCGCAAACGCACTGTGGCCCAGCGTCTCCGCCACGACTGGCCCCTCCTGGTGCTCGCCCTCCCGGTGGTCGCCCACCTCATGGTGTTCCACTACTGGCCCTCGGCCTGGAACATCATCGCGTTCATGGACTACAGCCCCTACCGGCCGTTCTGGGAGAACCCGTTCGTGGGCTTCGCGTGGTTCGAGCGGCTGTTCAACGACCCGTACTTCACGCCGGCGCTGCTCAATACGCTCAAGTTCGCCGCGCTCAACCTGCTGTGCATGTTCCCGCTCTCGGTCGTGCTGGCCCTGGCGATGAACAGCATCATCTCCGTCAAGGTGCGCAGCACGTTCCAGTCCATCGTGTACCTGCCCCACTTCTTCTCCTGGGTCCTGGTCGTCACCGTGTTCGTCCAGGTCCTCGGCGCGGACGGCCTCGTCTCCAACTGGATCATGGACGGGGGCGGCGAGCGGCTGAACTTCACCTCGAACCCCGACAGCTTCCTGCTTCTGGTCTGGCTGCAGTGGGCGTGGAAGGACGCCGGCTGGGGCATGATCATCTTCCTCGCGGCCCTGGCCTCGATCAATCCGAGCCTCTACGAGGCGGCCGCCTCCGACGGCGCGAACCGATGGCGCCGCATGTGGCACATCACCCTCCCGGGCATTCGCCCGGTCATCATCCTCCTGCTCATCCTCCAGATCGGCGGCATCCTCTCGGTCGGATTCGAGCAGTACCAGCTCCAACGCCAGGCGGTCGGCTACCAGGCCACCGAAGTGCTCGACACGTACGTGTACTACCAGTCGATCGTCGGCAACCAGGGCGAGTCGTTCGGCACCGCCGCGGGCCTGTTCAAAGGCGTCATCGGGTTGATCCTCATCCTCGTCGCCAACAACATCGCGCACCGCCTCGGAGAGCAAGGGATCTACCAGAAGTCATGACCGCCATCGCCATGAAACCCAATCGCCGCAACAAGAACCGGCCCGTCTGGGACGAAGAGCCCTCGCTCGCCGGCAAGGCCGTCAAGGCCCTGTTCCTGATCTGCTACGCCGCCGCGATCGTCCTGCCCATCTGGGCGGTCGTCGCCACCAGCTTCGCCAGCGAGGAGGCGCTCAACCGCGCCGGCGGGAGCCTCCTGCTCCTGCCCACCGAGGTCAGCCCGCAGGCCTACCGCGAGATCTTCTCCGGCGGCGCCCTCACCGACTCGCTGCTCCTGACGCTGACCCTCACCGTCGTCGGCACCGCCATCAGCCTCGCCCTCACCATCTGCGGGGCGTACGCGCTCTCGAGGACCGGCTCGCTGCTGCACCGCCCGATCCTGTGGTTCATCCTGCTGACGTTCCTGTTCGGACCGGGCATGTTCCCCAGTTTCCTGGTCGTGCAGAAACTCGGCCTGTTCAACAGCTACTGGTCGCTCATCCTGCCCGGCGCGGTGGGCACCTTCAACATCATCATCCTGCGCGCGTTCTTCATGAACTCGATCCCCGGCGAGCTCATCGACGCCGCCAAGATCGACGGCGCCGGCGAGTTCCGCACGCTCTTCAGAATCGTCCTGCCGATGTCGAAGGCCATCCTCGCCGTCATCGCACTGTTCTACGCCGTCGGCTACTGGAACATGTACTTCCAGGCCGTGCTCTACACGCCCGGCCTGGAGACCCAGCCGATCCAGGTCGTGCTCCAGCGGATGCTCATGTCCACGCAAGGGCTTCCCGAAGGCGCCCAGGCCGCAGCCCAGTACCAGGCCACGGGTGAGGCCGCCCCGACCGCCGCCCTCAAGATGGCCGTGGTCGTCTGCACGATCATCCCGATCGTGATCATGTACCCGTTCATCCAGAAGCACTTCACGAAGGCCGTCATCACCGGCGCCGTCAAGGGATGAGCCCCGGCGGTCCGCCGACAGGACTCGACCTCTCGCAACCAACGCAAAAGGAGATCACCGTGCGACGACGCACATTCACCGCCACCGCATCCGTCGGTGCGGCAGCGGCCGCCGCCGCGGTCGCGGCCGGCACCCTGCCCGCCTGGGCCCGCGACAACGACGATGCGAAGCAGAACGACAAGTACACCTGGAAGAACGCCGTCATCAACGGCGGCGGCTTCGTCCCCGGGATCGTCTTCAACGAGACCGAGCCGAACCTGATCTACGCCCGCACCGACATCGGCGGCTGCTACCGCTGGCAGGAGGACTCCCGGACCTGGAAGCCGCTCCTGGACTGGGTCGGCCGCGACAAGTGGGGTTACTCCGGTGTGGTCTCCATGGCCACCGACCCGGTGGAGACCGATCGCGTCTACGCCGCGGTCGGCACGTACACCATCGACTGGGACCCCAACAACGGCGCGGTCCTCTACTCCGACGACAAGGGCGAGACCTGGGGTGTCGCCGAACTCCCGTTCAAGCAGGGCGGCAACATGCCCGGCCGCGGCATGGGCGAACGCCTCGTGGTCAACCCCGCCGACAACGCCGAGCTCTACCTCGGCACCCCTTCCGGCAACGGCCTCTGGCGCTCCAAGGACCACGGCCGCACCTGGGCGAAGGTCGAGCACTTCCCCAACGCCGGGAACTTCGTCGTCGACCCGAACAACCCGACCCAGGCCGACAACCAGGGCGTCATCTGGATCGACTTCGACCAGATCGGCGGCAAGATCTACGTGGGCGTGGCCGACCCGGCCGACCCGCTGTACGTCTCCGAAGACGGCGGCGCGACCTGGACCGCGGTCCCCGGCGCGGCCGAGATCCTCGGCTCCGCCGACGGCAACCGCACCTTCCCCAGCCAGTCCGCTGTAGACAACACCAACGGGCACCTGTACATGGTGACCAGCCACGACCCCGGCCCGTACAACGGCGCCCCCGCCTCGGGCAACGGCGGGAAGATCGTGCGGCTCGCGACCCAGACAGGGGAGTGGACCGACGTCACGCCCACCTACAACCCCCGCGGGGTGATCCCGGGCTTCGGCGGGATCACCGTCGACCGCCAGAACCCCGGCACTCTCATGGCGGCCACGCGCAACAACTGGTGGCCTGACGAGATCCTCTACCGCTCCACGGACTCCGGCGCCACCTGGTCGCTCAGCTGGGACTACGCCGAAGGCCAGGACCGCCACGACCGGTTCGACATGGACAGCTCCGGCAGCCCGTGGCTGTCATGGAACGGCGAGGACCAGGGGCCGGCGTACGCGGTCAAGCACGGGTGGATGATCGACGCCCTCGCCATCGACCCGCACGACTCGGGCCGCATCATGTGGGGCACCGGCGCCACCATCTGGGGCACTGAGGACCTGACGCAGTGGGACTCGCAGGGCGACCTCATCGGCGAGGAGAACGGCGAACGCGTTGCGCTCCCGGTCGAGAAGTTCACCGTCGGCGTCCGCGCCGAAGGCGTGGAGGAGTGCGCGACCCTCGACCTCGCCGCCCTCGGCGGGACGCTCGTCTCCGCCGTCGGCGACGTCGGCGGCTTCGTCCACACCGACCTCGACCGGGCCGAACCGATGATCGACACCGACTGGTCCACGGGCACCAGCGTCGACTTCGCCCAGGCGAAGCCGGACATCATCGTCGGCACCGGCAACGTCCACGGCAACGAGAAAGGCCACGTCGGCGTCTCCACCGACCGAGGCAAGACCTGGCGCAACGCCGCGCCTCTGGCAGGCGTCCCCGGCGACGGCCACGGCGGCACCGTCGCGATCACCGCCGACGGATCCACGATCCTGTGGTCCCCCAGCGGCACCGAGGTCACCCCGGTGTACAGCACCGACCTGGGCGAGACCTGGAATCCGGTCCAGGGGCTTCCGGCCGGAGCGAAGATCCGTTCGGACCGCGTCAAGGCCTCGGTCCTGTACTCGTTCTCGGGCGGCACGTTCTACCGCAGCACCGACGGGGGCGCCACGTTCACTGACACGGGTGCGACCGGCCTGCCCGCCGCGGCCGTCGAGGACTTCCGGGCCGTCCCCGGCCGCAAGAACCACGTCTGGCTCGCCGGGCGCGGGGACGAGACGGAGGGCGTCGGCGGCGGCATGTGGCGCTCCAAGGACGGCGGGGCGACCTGGAAGCGCATCGCCGCGTTCGAGACGGCGGAGTCCGTCGGCTTCGGCAAGGCCGCCAAGCGATCCGGCTACCCGGCGATCTACACCTCCGCGGAGATCGACGGCAAGGCCGCGATCTACCGCTCGATCGACGGCGGCACCCGCTGGCACCGCATCAACGACGACGCTCATCAATGGGCCTGGTCGGGGTCCGCCATCACCGGCGACCCGCTCGTCTACGGCCGCGTCTACCTCACCACCAACGGCCGCGGCATCATCTACGGCGACATCGCCTGACGGACGGAAGCCGCCCCGATTCCCACGGGGCGGCTTCCTCGCCGCCACCGGCCTCGACACGGCCGACGGCGCACGGACGCCGACCGGCAACCGCAAAGGCGGAACCGGTGAGCAGTGGAGGCCGGCCGCCACCGGCCCGGTGCGCCGCGCTCGTCATCGGTGCTGGCGGCGGTAACCGGCGGGCGGGACGCCGCATGCGGCCGTGAACGCGGCGTAGAACCGGCTGACCGAGCTGAAGCCCGAATCGGCGGCCACGGCCGCGATCGGGCGGTCGGTGGTGACGAGCAGGCGCCGGGCCTCGGCCAGGCGGCAGCGGGTCAGGTAGTCGATGATCGTGGTGCGCACGATCTTCCCGAAATGCGTCATCGCGTAGCCCGGGTGCAGGCGCGCCGCGGCCGCGACATCAGCGACCGTGAGCGGCTCGCGGAAATGCTCGGCGATGTGCCGGACCATCGTGACCACATGGCGCAGTGCGGGATCGCCTCCCGTGAAGGAGCGCGCAGGTTCGGGCGGCGCGTCCAGCGCGAGCCGCCGCACCCGCGCTTCGACCTCGAGCAGCAGGATCCGGCGGCGCTCCGGTTGCGCACTGGCGAGGTCGGCGGCCCACTGGGTGAAGTTCGCATCGTCGGAATCCATTGCGGCCGAAGGCGGGGCGATGAGCGGCATCCCCGACAGCAGGCGGCCGACCAGGGCGGTGGGGAGGCCCCAGCCGAGGAACGTCGCGAAGGGCACGTGCACCCAGTGCGCGCGGGTGACGGCGTTCGCGATGAGCTGATGCGGCACGGCGGCCCAGAACGCCGCGACCGAGCCCGGGCCGATCTCGACGGGTTCGCCGCCGAACAGGTAGAGCATGGTGCCGCCCTCGGCGACGAAGTTGATCTCCAGGTCGTCGTGCTGATGAGCGGTGTCCATGAGGATGGGGCGCCCGGCCCAGCCGACCAGCCCGGGCGGGGCGAGCTCGATCTGAGGATCCAAGAAAAACTCGTTCCGATCAGTGAAGACTTCTCTGATCGGAATGTATACGGTGATGCCGCGACGGTCGGCACTGGTCTCGACCGATCCGCTTCGATCAGCAAGGAGTATCGCCGTGTTCGCAATCGGCTTCGTCGGCGCCGGGCAGTTCGCCGGTTCGTTCGCCAAACTGTTCAACGCCCACCCCGGGGTCTCCCGCGTCACCGCCACCGACCTCGTCCCCGAGCGCGCCGCGACCCTCGTCGCCGAGCTCGGCCTGGCCGGGGTGGAGGACGACTTCGACGCGATGCTCGCCTCCGATGTGGACGCCGTCGCGATTTTCACCCAGCGGTGGACCCACGGGCCGCTCGTGGAGCGCGCGCTGCGCGCGGGCAAGCACGTCTACTCGGCCGTGCCGATGGCCTTCACCGCGGAGGAGATCGCCGCGATCATCGACACCGTCAAGGAAACGGGCCTCACCTACATGATGGGCGAGACCAGCTACTACCACCCCTCGACGGTGTTCGCCCGGCAGAAGGCGGCCGAAGGCGCGTTCGGCCGCCTCTTCTACGCCGAGGGCGACTACGTCCACGACATGGACCACGGCTTCTACGCCGCCTACCAGTACAGCGGCGGCGCGGACTGGAAGCGCACCGCCAGCTTCCCGCCCCTGAAGTACCCCACCCACGCCATCGGCGGCGTGCTCGGCGCCTGGAACACCCACGCGGTCAGCGTCAGCGCGATCGGCGTGCCCGACCAGCTGGGCGACGGCGTCTTCGACAAGTCCGTGAGCATGTTCGACAACGACTTCTCCAACGCCACCGCGCTCTTCGAAACGGCCGACGGCGGCAGCTTCCGCACCAACGAGTTCCGCCGGGTCGGCCTCGGCCACTGGCTTCCCGAATCCCGGTTCACGTTCTACGGCACCGAGAGCATCCTGGAGCAGAACTCGCGCACCACTCACTGGCATGAGAAAGGCGAACCCCTCCACGACGTCAGCGAGCTGCTGCAGCCCCTGTGGGCGAGCGGCGCCGACGACCCGGTCCTGGCCAATGTCGATCCGGCCCTGCACGACTCGTTCATCTCCGGGCACGCGCCCATCCACGACGTCGCCGAGCTCCCGGTCGAGTTCAAAGGCCTCGGCAACGGCCACATGGGCAGCCACCAGCTGCTCGCGCACGACTTCGTGACCGCCGTCAACGAGCAGCGCCTCCCCACGGTGAACGCCTGGGTCGCCGCCCGCTACACCCTGCCGGGCATCGTGGCCCACGAATCCGCCCTCCGCGGCGGCGAACGCCTCCGCATCGACGACTTCGGCGACGCACCGCAGCAGTCGTAACGGCTCGTGGCGCGTCCGCGGGTTCCGGCGCGCGGAATAAGCGGCGCGGCGGTGCCGTGGACTCCCGGACCACCAGTTGGGGCTTGACCACCGAGGACTGCAGGTCGCCTTCGCCTTGGAGGCGTCGCGACAGCAGGTCGAACGCGCGGGCGCCGAGGTCCTCGAAGTCCTGTTCGACCGTGGTCAGGGAAGGGCGCCAGAGCGAGACGAGGGGGTGGCCGTCGAATCCGGCGACGGAGACATCGCCCGGGACGTCGATGCCGCGGTCGGCCAGGGCCCGCATGACGCCCAGGGCGATCTCGTCGTTGCCGCAGAACACTGCGGTCACGTCGTCGCGGCCGGCGATCCGCTCGCCCCAGCGGTAACCGGCGAGGGCGTCCCACTCGGAGTGCATCACCGCCGGAACTTCGACGCCGGCGTCCTGCAGGGCGGCGCGCCAGCCCTCGGTGCGGCCCGAGGTCTTGCCGCCGGTGGGCCCCGCGATGTGGTGGACGGTTCGATGCCCTTGCCGGAGTAGATATGCCGTGACCTGGCGCCCGCCCGCGGCCTCGTCGATCAGCGCCGCCAGGGTGCCGTCCGTGCGCTCCGATCCGCCTCCAGCGGCGACGACCGGCAGGGATTCCGGAAGCGCCCGTGAGGCTTTGATGCCGGCGCGGCGGAACTCCAGCACGATCGCCCCGCCGATGGGCTGCGACAGGGCGAGGTCGACCGCGCGCCGCACCGACTCGTCCTCATCGGAGGCGACGATGGTGATCGAGACCGACATGCCCGCCTGCTGAGCGGCGGTCTCGACCCCGCGGAGCGTGCCCGCGTACCCATAGGTCGACGTCGTGGCCTCCGCGATGATCGAGATGAGGTTCGGCCGGCTCAACCGCAACGAACGGGCGGCGCTGTTCGGCCGGTAACCGAGCTCCTGCACCGCCACGAGCACCCGCTGGGCCAGCGCCGGGGCGACGTTCTTGGTCCCGTTGAGCACACGTGAGACGGTGGGCACCGAGACGCCGGCGGCCTTCGCGACGTCGGCGAGGACGGGGGCACGGTACGACTTCGGGGAGGTCATGGGTTCGAGGATAACCTTCTCTCAATGATGCAGGGGCCGAGCGCGAAAGCGCTCGGCCCCTGCTGCTTCCACCTCGGTCAGTCTCGCGTCGGCGGGGCGGACGGCCGGGGTGGCCTGCCGTTATGCGATGTCGCCGAAGAACTGGACCTCGCCGAGATTGCCGTGCCAGCGGTTCGGGTTGTAGATCTTGAAGTAGCGGTAGTAGGTGTCGTCGGTGACGGGCTTCCCCTGCCAGACGCCGGCGGTGGTGCGGGTCAGCGGCTCGGTCAGGGTGGTCCAGGTCCGGCCGTCATTGGAGCCCTGGACGACGGTGCCGTCGGACCGGGACGTGCAGCACAGCCGGGGCAGGAAGAACACCTCGTCGAGGCGCACGGTCGCGCCTTCGCCGAAGTCCACTGTGTAGTAGGAGCCGACACCGGTGTTCAGGTCCCCGGCCGTGTTCTCGTCGCCGTCGAAGAGCAGGTAGCCGATCTCGTCGGCGGGGAGCCCGTTGCCGGGCCACTGCTTGTCGGAGGCGAGGACGGTGGCGAGGTTCGCGACGTCGATCCACTGGTCGCCGTCGCCGCCGACGAACAGCTTGGAGCCGTCGGTGGTGCCGTACAGGGTCGGGCCGGCTTCGCCGTCGACCGTGTAGTCGGCGGTGAACGTGACCGGTCCGGCCTCGACGCCTTCGAGCGGCACCGCCGCGGTCCAGTTGCGGCCGTCCGCTGATGCCGCCTCCGCGGTCACGCCCATCACGTTCACCGAGACGGCGTCGACCGGCTCTTTCGTTGTGACCGTAGCGGTCACCGTGTCGCCGATGGCGACCTTGCCTGCCACCGCGTCCGTGGAGGCGATGCTGGCGGACTCGATCTGGTTGCCGATCTCGTGGCGCTCACCGTAGATGTGGAACTCGGTCATCTCGAACACGCCGCGGACGATCCCGTAGAGGACGTCCGGGAGCTGTTCGATCATCTGGACCTTGACGTACCGGAACCGGTCGTCACGGAGCTCCGGTTCGACTTCGAGGGTGTTGAAGTCCTGGGTGAACTGCGTGACCCCCGGCGTGAGCCGGGTCCAGTCGACGCCGTCGTCGGAGCCGTACACCGCCGAGTTGGCGAGCCGGTCGGCGAAGATGTTGCTCTGGAATCCGAACTCCCTCGCCGACACCCGGAAGTCGGGGCCGAAGTCGAACACGTGCGACTTGTCGACGGCCTGCGGGTAGACGGTGCCGGTCTGGTTGTCGCCGTCCACGAGGAGCGGCGTGCGCTCTGCCGCGGTGGAGGCGTGGAGGGCGTCCGAGTAGTCGAGGCTGCCGTCCACATCGGTCTTGGGCGAGACCAGGCGGAGTCCGTCGACGGCGGCGACCATGCCCGCCAAGGCGGTCGCGAACTCCGCGTCAGTGCCGTCCTGGAGCGCTGCCTCGGCCGCTGCACGAGCGGCGGTGAAGGCGGCCTCGGTCGCCGATTCGTACCCGTCCTCGGGCTCGTACTCCTCCTCGGCCAGCGCCAGCGCGTCCTGGCGGTCGGTGGCGGCGTCGAGCGTGATCGTCCGTGCGGCGACGCTCGTGCCGTCGTCGGCGGCGACGGTGATCGTGCCCGAGTCGTCGCCGGACCACGTCAGGGTGCCGGTCGCCGAGTCGAGTTCGGCGCCGTCGGGGAGGTCGGCGGCGCTGTAGGTGATGCCGTCGGGGCCGGTGGCGGCGAGGTCGAGTGTGAGGTCCGCACCGGACCAGCCGACGATCCGGTCGGCTGCGTCCTCGGGGAAGACCGGTACGTCGAGTTCGGCCCCGGCGTTCGTATTGATGTGATCGATGTGGACAGTGGCGCCCTCGGTCTCGATGAACAGGGTGTTGTCCATGCCTCGGGTGACCGTGACATAGCGCCATTCGCCGCCGGTGTCCGGCACGGTCACGGTGGTGTCGCGCCGGACGGTGTCGTTGTGGCTGACGCCGCCCAGGTGGATCACGGCCGCGCCTTCGGTGCGGACGAGGAAGCCCTGCTGCGGCTTGCTGTTCGCGCCGCTGAGGTAGGCGATCTTCGATCCGCTTGCCATGCTCACGAATCCGTCGCCTTCCTGGACGTCGCCGGCGAGGTGCGTGTAGCGCTGCTCGATCTCGAGGAGGTCAGGGTCGGCGTTCGGCACCTGGGCGGTCTCGCCCTCCGCTTCGGCGGGCGCGAACATCCATGAATCGCCGCCGCCGTCGCGGCCGTCCCAGCCGATCTGGACGGGGGTGGGGCGTTTGGCGTAGGCCTCGGCGAAGAACGGTGCCATCGCCTCGACGTCTTCGCCGAGCTGGAACTTGTAGTGGTAGTAGACCTCCCAGAAGCTCGCGGTCCCGTACCGGCCGCGGTAGCCGTCGGCGATGTGGTCGTAGGTGTCGCGGATCGTGCCGTCGGGCGAGATCGCGTATCCCACGGGCGTCCACTCGGGGTCGCGGCCGGACATGAACTGCCAGAAGTAGTCGGCGGCCTTGAGGATGCGGTCGTCCAGGAACTCGTAGGGGCCCACGGCGTCCGCGGCGGTCGAGACCGTGCCGTCGACCGGGTCCACCTTCGTGCCCTGCGCCATCATCATGCGCGACAGGGCCGCGAAGTTGGTGAGGTTGCCGCCGCCGTGGGCCTGGTCGCGGCCCATCTCGACGAGCTGCACGTGGGGGTCGTCGATGGGTTCGCCGGTCTTGTCGTTCTTGTCGACCCAGCGGGCCAGGCGCGCGATGGAGCCGTTGAAGCCCTCGTCCTGGGCGGTCTCATTGACGGTGAACCACTCGACCTTCTCGGCGTAGAGGTCCGTGTCGTCCATGAAGATCGATCCGGCCATGGAGCCCAGCAGCGGGTAGTTGTGCTGGTTCATGAAGTGGTCCGGGGAGGACATGAACGTGGCGATGGCGGGCCGGATGAGGTTCTCGCTGAAGGCCCGGGCGTCGTCGTCGGTCAGCACGAGGGCCGGGTCCTCGCCGCAGCTGGTGTACCGCAGCAGTTCTGCGGCGGATGCCATGCGGAAGAGCGGCATGCCGTTGTGGATGTGCGAGTCGGTGTAGTACTCGAACTTCGTCGGGTCCATCTGCCCCCAGTTGCGGATGATGGCCAGCGCGTTCCTGCGGTGGATCTCCTTGCCGGTGAGCACGTGCAGGACGGCCTGCGTGTAGGCCTTCAGGCCGTCCGCCTCGAACATCCCTCTGGTGCCCGCGTTGAACGCGGTCGTGCGGGGCTTGGTCGGGTCGGATCCCGCGTTGGACGGCTTCACGCCCTCCCCTGCGACGCTGGATCGCTGCAGCGCTTCGAATCCGGAGACCCACGGTTCGGCCCCGGCCGCGAGCTGGGTGCGCACGTTCTGCAGGATCGGCTCGGTGAGGCCGACGCCGGGGTGGCTGAAGCCGGCTTCGCTTGTCGTGGAGTGGATCTGCACGTCGCAGGTCCCGGCGTCTTGCCCGGCCGCGGGTTCGGCGGCCGGGACGAGTTGGAAGAGTCCGATGGACAGCAGCATCGCCGCCATGAGCTCGACAGCCCGCCTGGGGAAGGCGGTGCGGTCGCGAAGGGCGGCCGTAGGGGGAAGCATCTGCAGTACCTACTTCGTTCTAGAGATCGCTTTCTATCGATGGATAACGATATCTCATGGCGGTCCGGGAGGCAAGGTTCATGTGCACGATGGCAAACTACCTGGCTGAGTCCCTATTTGCCGGTCTTTGCCTCCGAGACAAGGACATGAATTCTGCCGGGACGCGACATCGAATGACGCGATGAGCGCACTTGGTAGATATCGTTATCTAGCAAGTTCCGGGCACCCCGGTCTGCGATCCCGGGGCCGGTATTGCCCGGTGGCCCTCGGGAAACGCCGCCGGGCCGGAGCGGAAATCGCTCCGGCCCGGCGGCGAATGGATCTGCTAAGTCCACAGCGAGTAGCTGTTGCAGTTGAAGTTGCGGCCGCCGGCCGACGAGGTGATCTCGAAGCCGAACGCGATCTCGCCGATGGTGACCCGTGGCATGCGTCCGTTGGCCACCAGCCACTGGGCGTGCGCGGTGATGTCCACCCAGGTGTTGGTGGTGTGGTTGCGCGCCAGGAAGCTGTAGACGGCGTTCGAGCCGTTGCTGCCCTGGTAGAGGGCCCAGTTCTGGCCGCCGAGGTTGACATCGGTGACGTAGGAGCCGATCGGGCCGACGGCGCCGTGATTCTGCGTCCAGATCATGATCTCGTGGTCGTGGCCGTTGCCCCACACGTCGTAGGTGGTGCAGTAGGCGAGGTTCGAGCCGGTGGGCACGGTGACGTCGGTGTTGGCGGAAACGTTCCCCATGTTCCACACGTCGCGCCCGAGCTGGTAACTGACGTGCGGGTAGGACTTGACGCCGCCGGTGTTGGGATGGTCGGCCCAGACACCCCAGTTGGAATAGGAGTTCGCCCAGATGGACTGGGCGCCGGCGCCGCTGCCCCAGACGTGGTTGTTGACGGTGAACGCGCCGTCGGTCCACTTTCCCCAATCGTCCTCGGTGTACCAGGCGGCGGCTTGTGCGGGGGACTGGAGGGCGCCGACGGCGCCCGCGGTGGCCAGCGGTGCGGCCAGTGCTGCGGTGAGGAGCGATCTGCGTCGCATGGTGGTCACGCCTTTCTCGAGGACTCGGTTTCGGCTTTCGACATCCCAAGGATCTAGGAATGTCGATAAGTTAATGCAAACACATTACAAAGTCAATGTCCATACCACTCAGATTGCATCAAACCGGCCGAGGATGAGCGAGCGTGTGCGCCGAGGGTCGGAGGTGATTTGCCATCAGCTCAGGCGCAACGTCCAGCGACTTAATCACGTTGGTTGACAAACTTGGCGCTTGTTGCGTACTGTGCTGCGCAGTAGTTCAGAGATCTGCATTCCTCGATGCGCCGACCCCCCGCGCCCTCCAGCACAACGAAGCAGTCCTGCGCGGCCGCACCGCCCCGCAGGTCGAGCACCGACCTCTCGTCTACAAAGGAGTACTTCATGCGACGACGCACATTCGCCGCTTCGCTCGGCGCGGCCGCGGTCGTGGCCGGCGCCCTGCCCACCACGGCCTTCGCCAAGCCCAGCCCGCAAGGCAGCGATGCCTACGCCTGGAGGAACGTCGTTGTCAACTGCGGCGGTTTCGTCCCGGGGATCATCTTCAACGAGACCGAGCCGAACCTCATCTACGCCCGCACCGACGTCGCGGGCGCCTTCCGGTGGCAGGAGGGGACGCGGACCTGGAAGCCGCTGACCGACTGGGTCTCCCGCGACAAGTGGGGCTACCAGTACGTGGTCTCGATGGCCTCCGACCCCGTCGAGACCAACCGCGTCTACGCCGCGGTCGGGGCGTACACCATCAGCTGGGACGGGAACAACGGCGCGATCCTGTACTCCGAGGACAAGGGCGACACCTGGGGTGTCGCAGAGCTGCCGTTCAAGCAGGGCGGGAACATGCCAGGCCGCGGCATGGGCGAACGCCTGGCCGTCAACCCGGCCGACAACGCCGAGCTGTACCTGGGCGCACCCAGCGGGAACGGGCTGTGGCGCTCGCGCGACTACGGCCGCACCTGGGCGAAGGTCGAATCCTTCCCCAACCCCGGCAACTTCGTCGTGGACCCGAACAACGAATACCTCTCCGACAACCAGGGCGTCATCTGGATCGACTTCGACCAGATCGGCGGCAAGATCTATGTGGGCG
Source organism: Glycomyces sp. NPDC021274 (assembly GCF_040641195.1). Lineage (NCBI taxonomy): Bacteria > Bacillati > Actinomycetota > Actinomycetes > Glycomycetales > Glycomycetaceae > Glycomyces > Glycomyces sp. NPDC021274. The sequence continues at coordinate 110,922 of NZ_JBFADC010000006.1, forward strand.
TGGCCGACCCGGCCGATCCACTGTACGTATCCCAAGACGGCGGATCGACCTGGCAGCCCGTCCCCGGCGCCGCCGAGGCGCTCGGCAATGCCGACGGGAACCGCACCATCCCCAAGCAGTCCGCTGTGGACAACACGAACGGCTACCTGTACGTCATCACCAGCTGGGACCCCGGGCCCTACAACGGCGGTCCCGCTTCCGGCCGGGGCGGCCGGATCCAGCGTCTGGCGACCCAGACTGGGGAGTGGACCGATGTCACCCCGCCCTACAACCCGGGCCGCCCCATCCCCGGCTTCGGCGCTGTTACGGTCGACCGCCAGAACCCCGGCACCCTCATGGCGTCCACGTGCAACAACTGGGGCCCCGACGAGATCCTGTTCCGCTCCACCGACTCCGGGGACACCTGGTCGCTCAGCTGGGACCTCGTGAGCGAGAACGTGCGCACCGACCGGTTCGTCATGGACAGCAGCGGCTCGCCGTGGCTGGACTGGCGCGGCACCGACAACGGAGCCTCGTACGCCGTCAAGCACGGCTGGATGATCGAGGGCCTGGCGATCGACCCGCACGACTCCGACCGCATCATGTGGGGCACCGGCGCCACCATCTGGGGCACCGAGAGCTTGACCCAGTGGGACGCCCAAGGCGAACTGATCGGCGAGAACGAGGCGGGCGAGCGCGTCGCCGTGCCGGTCGAGAAGTTCACGGTCGGGGTGCGCGCCGAGGGCATCGAGATGACCTGGGTCCGCGACCTCGCCGCGCTCGGCGGCACACTCGTCTCCGCGATGGGTGACGTCAACGGGTTCGTCCACACCGACCTGGGCCGGGCCGAGCGGATGTTCCACGGTGGCTGGGGCGGCACCAGCCTCGACTACGCCGCCTCCAACCCGGACGTCATCGTCGGCAGCGGCGACGTCCACAGCGACGCCGCCGGCCACGTCACCTTCTCCGCTGACCGCGGCCGGACCTGGCAGGACGCGACGCGACCCGCGGGTGTCCAGAACGGCAGCGGCGGCACCGTCGCGATCACCGCCGACGCCAAGGTGATCGTGTGGTCCCCCAACAACACCGACAAGACCCCGTTCTACAGCACCGACCGCGGTCGAACGTGGCAGTCGGCCCAAGGGCTCCCCGCCGGTGCCCGGGTCCGCTCCGACCGCGTCAACGCCTCGGTCGTATACGCCTACGCCGGTGGCAAGTTCTTCCGCAGTACCGATGCGGGCAAGACCTTCGCCGACACCGGGGCCACCGGCCTGCCCGCCGAAGGCGTCGACGACTTCCGGGTCGCACCCGGCCGTGCAGGCCATGTGTGGCTCGGCGGCCGCAGCGACAAAGCGGGCGTCGCCACCGGCCTGTGGCGCTCGGCCAACGGCGGCACGACCTGGACGAAGGTCAGCGGGGTGGATCTGGCGATCGGCGTCGGCTTCGGCAAGTCCGCCACGCGGCGGGGCTACCCGGCGATCTACATCTCGGCCGACGTCCAGGGCCAGGAAGGCATCTTCCGCTCGATCGACGGCGGCACCACCTGGTGCCGCATCAACGACGACGCCCACCAGTGGGGCTTCGCCGGGTCGGCCATCACCGGCGACCCGAACATCTACGGTCGCGTGTACCTGAGTGCCCGCGGCATCGTCTACGGCGACATCGCCTGAGCGAGTAGGCCGCCCCGCTCGGCGGGGCGGCCTGACACCGACTCCGATCCCCACCCCTTCAAGGATTTCCATCCTTCGACAAAGGAGTCTCGAGATGCATCCCACTACCGCGCAGCGGAGGCGGTTGCGCCTTGGCGTGATCGCCGCCGCTGCCCTCACCCTGCTGACCACCAGCCCCCTCGGGGCGACCGGCGCCCAAGCGGCCCAAGGTTGCGAGGTCGACTACCAGGTCACCGGCCAGTGGTCGGGCGGCTTCAACGCCAATGTCGTGGTCACCAACCTCGGCGACCCCATCGACGGCTGGACCCTCGAATGGGCCTGGCCCCACGGCCAGCGCGTCACGAACCTGTGGAGCGCCAAGGACAAGAGCAAGGCCGACGCGGCCGAGGTCGAGAGCTTGGGCTACAACGCGAAGCTCGCGACCGGGAGCTCGACCTCCTTCGGGTTCACCGGCACCTGGGCCGGCGCCAACACCGAGCCGACCGAGTTCCGCCTCAACGGCCGCCTGTGCGACGGCATCGTCGGCGAGCCGCCGGCCGAGTGGGCCAACGCTGAGGAGCAGGTCGCCGCCATGCAGCCGGGCTGGAACGTCGGCAACACCCTCGACGCCCTCGGCGGCGAGACCAACTGGGGCAACCCGATGATCACCGAGGCGCAGCTCGGGGCGGTGCGGGCGGCGGGCTACAACTCGATCCGCCTGCCGGTCACCTGGGACGAGTTCACCGGCCCCGCACCCGACTACACGATCGCCCCCGAGCGCATCGAGCGCGTCGCGCAGGTGGTCGACTGGGCGCTGGCGAACGAACTCCAGGTCATGCTGAACATCCACCACGACTCGTGGATGTGGATCGACCAGCTGCCGAGCGACAACGACAACGTGATGGCCAAGTTCGAGGCGATGTGGTCGCAGATCGCGACCCGCTTCAAGGACTACCCGGCCGAGCTGTCGTTCGAGAGCAATAACGAACCGGCGTTCGAGGGCGTCACCCTAGAGGAAGGCGACGTCTACAACGCGGAGCTCAACCAGGCGTTCTACGACGTTGTACGGAACTCGGGCGGCAACAACGGCGACCGGCTCCTGGTCCTGCCGTCGCTGCACACCAACGCCGAGCAGGTGCGACTGGACCCGCTCAAGACCATGATCGAGGGCCTCGACGACGACATGGTCGCCGCGACGATCCACTACTACGGCTTCTGGCCGTTCACCGTGAACATCGCCGGTTTCACCACCTTCAACGAGCAGGTCCAACAGGACCTCGCCGGCTACTTCCAGCGGGCGCACGACACGCTGGTGGCGAACGGCATCCCGGTGATCGTGGGCGAGTGGGCGGTGTTCAACTACTCCCATTGGTCGCCTGAGCGGATCGAGCAGGGCGAGATGCTGAAGTTCTTCGAGGACCTGCAGTTCCAGGCCCGAGAGAACGAACTGACGACGATGCTCTGGGACGCCGGCCAGTTCCTCGACCGCGAGACCCTCGAATGGCGCGACCCGTACATCGCCGAGCGCCTCCGGACCGAAGTGACGTCTCGTTCGGGGACGACCTCGTTCGACCGGATCTACCTTGAGCAGTCCGGGACCATCACCGACGAGTCGCTGACGTTGAACCGCAACGGACTCGACTTCGAAGGCCTGTGGCACGAGGACAAGAAGCTGAAGGAGGGCGCCGACTACACGGTCTCGGGCGACACGCTCACCCTGACGGCCGCGGGGCTCACGCGCCTGGCCGGCGACCGCGAATACGGCGTCAACGCCATTGTCGAGGCCCGCTTCTCGGCCGGATCGCCGTGGCGGATCTACATCAAGTCCAACGACCTGCCCGTGCTCTCGGACGCGACCGGGACGACGACCGAGTTCCACATCCCGACCGAGTTCAAGGGCGACAACCTCGCCACCATGGAGGCCAGGTACGCCGACGGCACCAACGCCGGGCCCGCGTCCTGGACCCCGTACCAGGAGTTCGGGCACAGCTTCATCTACGACTACGAAGCGGGCACGATCATCCTCAACACCGTATTCCTCGACTCCCTCAGGGAGGGCGAGCCCGCCACGCTGGCCTTCCACTGGTGGGGCAGCGACACGATCACCTACACGGTCACCAAGACCGGCACGACAGTGACCGGCACGGCTACCTAACCCCCTGAATGCGGGTCCGGCGCAAGGAACGGCTCCGGGCCCGCGTCCCCTGTCGACAAGGAAGGAACCTTTCAAATGACCACTGTCCACCCATGGCGCCGCGGTGCTGCTGCGGTCTTCGCGGTCGCGCTCACGCTGGCGTCCGCGCTGGCGGTCTTCATGGCACCCAAGGCGGCCCATGCCGCACAGCTCACCCAGGTCACCGAGTTCGGGGACAACCCCGGCGGCCTCGAAATGTACGTGTACGTGCCCGACGACATCGGACTGAACCCGGCAGTCCTCGTCTCCAACCACTGGTGCACCGGATCGGCGACCAACGTCTACGACTGGATGCAGTTCGACGAGATGGCCGACCAGTACGGCTACATCGTCGTCTACCCGTCGGTCACCCGCGCCAGCAAATGCTTCGACGTCGCCTCGCAGGCCTCGCTCACCGGGACCGGCGGCGACTCGGTCAGCATCAAGTCCATGGTGGACTACGCGATCGACGAACTCGGCGGCGACGCGAACCGGGTCTTCGCCACCGGCATCTCCTCGGGCGCGATGATGACCAACGTGCTGCTCGGGGTCTACCCCGAGGTGTTCAAGGCCGGGTCGGTCTACGCGGGCGTGCCGTTCACCTGCTTCGCGACGACCGACGGCTCGGAGTGGAACAGCACCTGCGCGACCGGCCAGATCGATCGCACTCCGCAGGAGTGGGGCGACGCGGTCCGCAGCGCCAACCCCGGCTACGACGGGCCGTGGCCGCGCATGCAGATCTTCCACGGCACCGAGGACCAGGCGCTCTACTACCCGAACTTCGGGGAGCAGATCGAGCAGTGGACCAACGTCCACGGCACCGACCAGGTCGCGGAGTTCACCGACCACCCGGAGCCGAACGCGACCCGCACCCGCTACGGCGCCACGGGCGGCCAGGCCCTGGTCGAGGCGGTCAGCTTCGAAGGCGTCGACCACGGCTTGCCGCACCGGCTCCTGGAGACGCTCCGCTTCTTCGGCATCGCCTCGACCGACCAGGCCGCCGGCGAGATCGCGGGCGCGGCCTCGAACCGCTGCGTGAACATCCCCGGCACGGGTGCAGCGAGCCGGAAGCAAGCGGTGCTGTGGAAGTGCAACGGCGGCGCCGCCCAGGCGTTCACCCACACCGCCGAGGGTGAGCTGCGAGTGAACGGCAAGTGCCTCGAAGCGCAGGCCTCGGGCACGACCAAGGGCACCAAGGCCGTGATCGGCGACTGCACGGGTGGCGCACACCAGCGCTGGGACGTCGACGCCGACGGCACCATCACCAACGCTCGCAACGGCCTCTGCCTGGACGCCTTCGGTGGCGGCACACACAACGGCACGCGGCTCATCCTGTGGACCTGCACCGGCGGTTCGAACCAGCAATGGACCATTCGCTAGCCGATCCCCGCAACGGGTGGGGCGCCGAACCGCAGGTTCGGCGCCTCACCCTCCTCGGCTCACGCGCAATATCGGCGCCCGGCCGGAGCCGGTGCCGGCGCACCGTCCAGATCGTGGCGGTGTTCTTGCGGCCCAAGAGGTCGGCGATCGAACTCGCCTCCGAGCGCTGCCTAGTCGACTCCTGCTGCCAACGGCTCGACCTGCCGGGTCGCGAATGCGCGCCGGGCGAAGTAGGCCGCCACGACGAGCAGGCCGGCTGCCGGGAGCCAGAACACGAAGCCGGTCGCGGGCCAGGCGGCGGCCGTGACCGCGGTGATGCCGAGCCAGGTTCCGGCCGACTCCGCACCGCCCCTGACCGCTCCGGCCACACCGTACGCCGCCACAGTCGACATGCGGCCCTTCACCTCCGCCACCTGGGCGTCGTAGGCCGGGCCGAAGACCAGCTCGGCAAGCGTGAACACCACCATGGCGGCGTACGCGACCGCGATCGAGGCGTGGCCGGTGAATCCGAAGAGGAGGATCGCCGCTGCCAGCGCCACATGGGCGGCCGGGAGGATCGTCAGTGCGGCCGCCCGCGGCTGCGCCCGCCGCCGGCGCTCCAGCCAGGCCGTGAGCGGGGTCTGGAGCAGGATCACCAGCGCCGAGTTGACGACGAACAGGTAGGCGATCGCCTTCGAGCCGATCGTGTCGTCGGTGAAGGTGGGCAGCACGTTGAACACCTGGGCGTAGGCGATCCAGGTGATGCCGGTGAAGCCGAGGAAGAGCCAGAATGCCGCCCTGCCTCCCGATGCGGGTTCGTCGTACGCCGGCGTCTGCGGGGCCTCATCGACCTTGGGCACGAAGTGGAGGGAGGCCAGTGCGCCCGTGTACAGGAGCACCGCGCACCAGATGAGGAGTTCCGGGGCTTCGGCGAGGAGGTAGCCCCCGGCCGCGATGCCCGCCGCCGAGCCCGCGTTCACCGCCAGGTTGAGTTTGGAGAACGCCCACAGCCGCTGGTCGGGGGAGTAGGCGACGACCACGAGCGCCTTGAGTGCGGCCGTGGCGGAGGAGAACGCCAGGCCCAGTAGGGAGGCGAAGGCGATCCAGGCGGCCAGGTCGTCGTCCGGGTACAGCGCCATGGCGCCCGCGGAGGCCACCGCCGTGAGGTAGGCGAGCACAACGGAGCGTTTGAGGCCGATGCGGTCGAGGATCCGCGCGGCCATCATGCCCCCGGCTCGGCCGAAGAACAGGCAGAGCGCGACGACCGTGGCGGCCTCGGTGCCGGAGAGCCCGCGCGCGTCGATGAGCCACAGCGCGAGGAAGGGCACGAGCAGGAAGTACGCCGCCGCGCTGCACCCGCGGACGGCGAGGAACGCCAGCTCCGCGCGTTTGGTCGTCATTCAGGCGCTCCCGGTCATTCGAACTCGACCCGGACGCAGTCGAGGGCTCGGTTCGCGTTGTCCAGGGCCTCTTGGGGATCGCGGCCGATCGCGACCACGCCGAGCGCGCGGTCGACCGAGCTCTCGGGGTCGCGCAGCTCCGAGCCCGGCGCCAGCGCGGATTCGATGAAGTTGACGCCGGGCATGTGCCGGGCCACGTCCAGGCCCGCCACCCGGGCGACGTTCCCGGCGGGCAGCGCCCGGTACTGGGTGGTGGCCCAGTAGGTCTGCCGGAGTCGGAAGTCGGGGACACCGCCGACCGCCGCCGTGACGCTCTCGGCGATGGGGTCCACGCCCGTCGCCAGCGGCACGAGCTTCGCGATGTGGTCGCCGCCCGAGCGCGTGTGCGTCTCGATCACTCTGGGGCCCTTGGGCGTCAACTTGACCTCGGTGTGCGTGACGCCGAGCCGCACGCCGATCAGGTCCAGGAAGTCCGAGGTGAACCCGGCCAGCTCCTCGGCTTCGGCGGCGGTCAGCCGCGCCGGGAACAGGTGGCCGGATTCGATCACCGTGCCGGGGAACAGGAATTTCTCGGTGATCCCGAGGATGCGGTGCTCGCCCCCGGCGCTCAGGGCCTCCACCGAATACTCGGGGCCTTCGAGATAGGCCTCCACCAGCAGCGGGAAATCCGCGCCACGAAGTTCGTCCACATTGCTCAGTACCTGGACGCCCGCCGATCCCGCTCCATCACGGGGCTTCGCGACCACCGTGCCGTGCATGGCGATCATGTCCGCGATGTCGCCCCGGTCGTTCGCCATCCGGTGCGCCACGGTGAACCGCTCGTGCCCGTCGAGCACGGCCCGCATGATGCTCTTGTCCATCGCCGCGGCCGTGGCCTGCACCGGGTTCGACGGCAGGCCGAGCCGCCGCGCCACCTCTTCGGCCACGGCCAGGGCCGCCTCGCTGTGGGTCAGCGCGCCCACGATCCGCCCGCGCAGGCCCGCGTCCGCCACCGCGGCCAGCACGTGCTGGGCGTCGGCGGCGTGCTCGATGACGAGGACGCTCAACGGCGCCGCGTGAGCGGGCGCCGCGTCCGGGAAGACCGACACCGCCTCGAAGCCTTTGGCGCGCACTCGGTCCAGGACATTGGGCTTGGGGTTGAAGGCGAGGATGCACCGGCCTTCCTGTAGTCCGCTCACTCGCTGCAGACCTCGACCCGGTAGGCGCCGTGGATCTCCTTGGTGAGGCGGTCGACCTCTTCCTGGCTCCCGGCGCGCGCGAACACGAGCATCGCGGCGGTCGCCGAGTTCTGCCGGGTCGGGACCGCATCGCCGACCTTGAAGTTGGCGACGACGTCCACGACCCCGTCGATCTGGCGCAGCTGGTCCTCTTCGGTGAGTTTCACGATCCGGCCCGGCGGCACGGTCAAGTACCAGTGCGCGATCGGGTCGCCCTCGACCGCTTCGGTCTTCGGGGCGCGCCCGAGCTCCATGTCGAGGCAGGCCGTCCAGATGTCGACGCCGGTCTGCAGCTTGAGCGCGTGGGGGATGCCGCCTCCGGCTGGGCGGCAGGCGATCTCGCTGGCGATGAAGCCGTCCTCGGTCTGGAAGAACTCCATGTGGGTCACGCCTGCCTCGAGTCCCGTCGCCGCCACCGCGCGGCGGTGCAGGTCCAGGATCCGGGCCGAGACCTCGGCGTCGTCCGGGAGCGTCCGCGAACCGAAGTACTCGCCGTGGCCGAGCACCGGCACGAAGTACTCCGAGGCCTTGGCGAACCGCACCTCGCCGTCCTCCACGATCCCGTCGCAGTGGTACTCCGTCTTGATGTCCACGAAGGACTCGACCGCGAGCGGGCAGGTGAGCCTGCGGATGGCGTCGCTGTCATGGCTCCGGGCGAACGCCCGCGCCTCCTCGGCACCGGCAAAGGTGAAGATGTCGAGCGAACCGCCGCCCACGGCGGGCTTGACGACCACGGGCCAACCGGTCTCGTTCCCGGCCTGCTCGATCTGGTCCACGCCCGCGGCCATCGCGAACGGCGCCTGCGGGAGGCCGGCTTCGCGCAACCGCAGCTTCATCACGTACTTGTTCGTGAGCGCGTTCGCGGCCGGGAAGCCGATGCCGGGGATGCCGAAGTACTCGCGGATGAACGCCGCCTGGGCCTGGCCGAGTTCGAACGGCATGAAGATCCGGTCGATGCGCCGCTGGCGCAGCACCTTGAGCACTTCGGCGCGGAGGCTCTCGAGGTCCTGCACGTTGTCGACGAGCCGCACGTCGACGCCCGGCCCGTAGGCCTGGAGGTGCCCCGGTTCGGTGATCACCGTGAGGAACTGCGGGAACAGTGCTTTGAGGACGTGATCGGGCAGGCGGTTCTTCTTGACGTGGATGAGGAGGAGGTTCATGTCAGGCTCCGGAGTCGATGGGGGCGGCGTCGGCGGTGGTCGCCTCGCGCCAGAGGCCGAGCGCGGTCTGGGCGGCGCGGTCGCTGTAGGAGAAGACGACGGCGGCGCCGTCGTCCACGTTGTGGCGGTAGGGGGTCCAGGCGGGGAGCACCAGCACGTCGCGCGGGCCCCAGTCGAACGTCGTGCCGCCCACGGTCGTCGAGCCCGAGCCCTCGATCGGGACGAACACCGTGGCGTCGGTCGACCGGTACGAGCCCTTGCCCGGTCCGGCGGGGAGCAGGCTCAGGAAGGCGCTCATGGTCTTCAGGATCGGTCCGCCCGTGGACGGGTCGATGTACTCGGCCTCCCAGCCGCGCACGGGGTGCGGCACGTGGTGCGCCGCGAACTGCTCGAGCCGCTTCAGCGCATCCGCATACGGGTAGGTGGCGACGGGGTTGGAGCGCTGCGGCCGGTCGGTCGGTTTCAGTCCGACGGCCCAGAGTCCGGCGCGTCCGTCCGGTTCGGACTCCTGGTTCCGGGAGGGGAACTGCTCCATGAACGAGGTGTCGTAGAAGGCGACGGTGGGGATGTCGAGCGCGTCGAGCCACACGGTGTCCTCGGCGGGCGCGCCGTCGTTGCCGTGGTCGTGCCAGGACCAGGGCGGGGTGACCACGACATCGCCGAAGCCCATGCCGATCTTCTCGCCTTCGACGGTGCTGTAGGCGCTCTCGCCTTCAAGGATGAGGCGCAGCGCGGACTGCGTGTGCCGGTGGGCCGGGGCGATCTCGCCGGGGCGCACGAGCTGGAGTCCCGCGTACAGCGTCCGCGTGATCGAGGAGGTGCCGGGGAGGGCGGGGTTCTCCAGGATGAGGACGCGGCGCTCGGCCTGCTCGACGCTGATGAGCTCCCCGGCGAGCTTGAGGTGCTCGCGGGCGGTGTCGTAACGCCAGTGGTGCGCGGCCGCGCCGCCGGCGGGCTCGGGGCGGACGAGGTCTTTGAAGCGGTCCCAGAGGGGGACGAGGCCGTCGTCGGCGACGGAGGCCGAGAATCGGTCCAATGTGCTCATACGGTTCCTCCGAACGGGGTGTAGAGCCAGGTGAGGTGGTCGAGCAGCTGCTCTTCGCCGAGGCCGAGGAGCATGGCGTCGCGCCGCTCGGCGGCGGGCCCCCGGGGGTGGTAGACCTCGGTGGCCAGCCGCCGTGAAAGCCGCTGGACGCGGGCGGTGCGGTCGCGGCGGGTGGCGGCGTAATCGTCGAGGGCCGCTCGGGGGTCGTCGTGTCCGGCGAGCCGGTCGGCGAGCACGGCGGCGTCCTCGATCGCCATGCACGCCCCTTGGGCCGCGTACTGGAGCATCGGGTGCGCGGCGTCGCCGAGGAGCGCCGCGCGGCCCTTGACCCAGGTGTCGGCGGGTTCGCGGTCGCGCAGGGTCCAGCGCCGCCATCCGGTGCCCGCGTTGAGGAACGCGCGGGCCTGGTCGCCGACGCTGTCGAAGAGGCGCCGCACCTGGGCGTCGGAGACCGCCTCGCCGCGGGCCACGTCGTGGGAGCCGTCGTTGACGGTGATCACGGCGTTGTAGACCTTGCGATCCTTGAGCGGGTAGTGCACGAGGTGGCAGTCGGGTCCGGCCCACAGCACGGCCCCGTCGACCCGGCAGTGCTCGGGCATCCGCTCGGGCGCGATGAGGCACCGGAAGGTCGCGTGTCCTGAAGGGATTGGATCGCCGTCGCCGGCGATGCCCTGCCGGAACCGCGAGTGGAGTCCGTCGGCGGCGATGACGCAGCGGCCCTCCCAGCGGCGACCGTCGGCGGTCCGCGCCTCGACGCGGTCGGGAAGCTCGTCCCAGCCGGTGACCTGGGCCGAAGGCACGAGCGCGATGTGTTCTGAGGCCTTGCAGGTCTCGTAGAGCGCGGTGAGCAGGTCGCCGCGGTGGATCACGCCGTACCCGGCGCCGAACCGTTCAAGGAAGCGCCCTCGGAGGTCGAGCCGGATGAGGCGGCGTCCTTCGAGCGCGTCGCGGATCTCCAGGTACGCCACGGGGATCAGCCGGTCGCGGACGCGGTCCCCGGCGCCGATCCGGTCGAGCACGGCGAGGGCGTTGGGACCCAGCTGGATCCCGGCGCCGATCTCCTCGAACCCGGCGTTCCGTTCGAGCACCGTGGAGGGGATGCCCTTGCGGGCCAGGCTGATCGCGGCCGCGAGACCGCCGATCCCGCCGCCGGCTATCAGCACCGGGAGCACGCTCATGCCGCCACCCCGCGTTTCATGAGGATCGGGGCGAGCCGTTCGAGCGCGAGGCGGGTGGTGGCGAGGTCGTGGACCATCGCGACCCGCACGTACCCGGCCGCGGGTGCGGTGCCGTCGTGCGCCTCCGGCCCGAGGTAGGAGCCGGGCACCACGCGGAGTCCGGCGCTCTCCCAGCACTCGAGGGCCGCGGCCTCGTCGTCGTCGACCCGCAGCCACAGGAACATCCCGGCCTCCGGCGAGCGGTAGCCCGGCAGGTCGCCGAGGATCGTGTCGGCGGCGTCGAACAGCTCGCGGTAGAACGCCCGAATCCGGTCCACATGCGACTCGTCGCCGAGGAGGTCGGCGGCGGCGGCCAGGTTCGGGCAGCCCACCGTCCCGGCCGCGTAGGCGCGCAGGTCGATGAGGCTCTTGACGAGCCGCCGGTCGCCTGCCGCGAAGCCGACGCGCAGGCCCGGCGCCGACGAGCGCTTCGACAGCGAGTTCACCGCCAGTACCTGCGCATACGGGTCCGCGCCGGGTTCGGCGCGTTCGGCGCACACGCGCAGGACCCCGTACGGGGCCCGTCCGCGGTAGATCTCGCTGTAGCACTCGTCGACCGCGAGGATGAACCCGTGCCGCCGCGCCAGGCCGACCGCTCGCGCCAGGTACTCCGGATCGGCCACCGCCCCTTCGGGATTGGTGGGGGAGCAGACGGTGAACAGGGCCGTCTCAGGTCCGAGACGGTCTACTTCGTCCAGATCCGGCAGGAACCCGTGCTCCTCGGCCGAAGGAAGGTAGACCGCTTCGAGGCCGGTGAGCCGCGCCGCGGCCCGGTAGGGCGCGTAGTGCGGGGTGGGCATGAGCGCGAGGCCCGGCCCGGCCGCGAGCAGGCCGAGTTGGAACAGCACCTCGCGGGCTCCCGAACTCGGCATGACGGCCTCGGGGGCGATCGGCGGGTCCAGCCGGAACCGGCGTTCGAGCCAGCCGGCCGCGGCCTCGCGGAACGCCGCCGTGCCCTCGTTCCTGGGATATGACCCCAATGTGGACCCGTGCTCGGCGAGCCGGGAGGCGAGCCAGTCCGGGGGAGCGACGCGCGGCTCCCCGATCGTCAGATCGATCGTGTCGCCCGGAGGCGGCTCGATGCCCTCGAGCAGGGCCGCCACGCGCGGGAACGGATGCGCGCCGAGCTGCGCGATCGCGGGGTTGACAAGTGCGCCGCTCATACGACCGCCTCGATCTCGACCAGCAGGTCACCGCGGCAGATGTCCACGTTGAACACCGCCAGCGAGGCCCGCGGACCGAAGGCCTCCTCGCAGAACGCCCGCACGTAGGGCACGTGATGCGCATGGCGCACATAGGCCTTCACCGTGTCGGCGTCCGTCAGCCCCTTCGCGGAGCCGTAGCAGTCCGCGATGAGCTCGGCGATGTTGTCGGCCGTCGTCGCGCACTGCTTCTCGATGTCGCCCGCGAACACGGTCTCGTGGCCGAGGATGCTCGCGGTGCCGGAGACGAACAGCGTGGGCGCCTCGCCCGGACGCGTGGTCATCGCCGTGGCCCGCGCGAAACTGGGGCTGCGCGGCCCGTACCGCTCGGGGTACTCGTACGCGGGCGTCTGCCGGCGGTTCTCGATGTGGCGCACCTCGGCGTCCTTGACCGCCAGCAGGAAAAACGAGATCCCGCTGCCCGTGGTGCCGATGCCGGTGGCGGCCGGCATCGAGCGGTAGAACTCCGGGTGGGCGCTGAACGCGTCGGCGCGGCCCTTGCAGAAGTCCCGGTAGACCTCCAGGCCGTCGGCGTTCGCCGCGTTGATGGTCTCGATGAAGTTCCACACCCGAAGCAGCCGCCGGTAACCGTGGGATTCGAGGAACGCGAAGACCTCGCGGTAGCGGCGCTCCACGACCGGCGCGTACACCGAGCGATGCTCGACGGTCGCGGCGCAGAACGCCACCTCGTCGCCGCACGCGTAGAGGATCTCCCCGGCGCTGCCGGTCTCGGGCGGCTCCTGGGACCACCAGGTCTCCAGGTGCCCGGGCTCGCCGGGACGCGCCATCGGCACCGTCATGGCGACGTGCCCGGCGGCGAGGTCGAGTGACGCGGGAGCGCTGCGGAATGCGACCGCGGCCATCGGGAATCCTCGGGAGGCGTCCGCGAAAGGCGCGGGCACATCCTCCTCTGTACAGGGTCGAAGGGTGGAACTGATCAAACTGGTCACCTCGCCGAGAAGTCAGACCCGAGCACGACGAGCTCAGGCCGAAGTCGGGAGCGGGCACGGCATCGTGATCGCTTTCCGCAATACAGTGAACGACTTGCAAATGGAACGGGACGATTGATGAAAGGCCGCATGGATGGGTTTCCGGCCTGTCTCGAATCCTCGGAGAATCTAACATGACGCACCGATCACGTTCCTTCACTGGATTCCAATAAATCAGTGAATCGATGGGAAAGACCAGGTAGACGCCTAGGCGAAGAGTGAAAAGTGTTTCAGGACACATGCATCAGCGGCCTCATTAATGGCAATTCGCCACTTCCGTACAAGATCAACTTCGCATTCCCGGTGTCGATCATGAAAATGATCTTGGACCTCCGGATCCCACTCGGTAATGTCCATCACATTGACTGGAGTTGATCTTGAACCTCTGATTACCTGGCTCCGGCTATGCCCCCTTCTTCGGAGTCGACAATGCGAAATGCCAATTCCCTGAAGTCCGCCAAGGAAGCAACCCGGTTCAGGCGCGGCTACACCACCCCGGCCCGCCTCCGCGAAGACATCAAAGCCGCCCACCGCACCAGGCCCTGGCGCACCGTCGCCGCCGCGTTGACCGACCAGATCGTCGTCATCGCCGCCTGCGTCATCGCCGGCCGGCTGCTCATCGCCGAGCCGCTCATCGGCGCGCCGCTCGCCCTCATCGCCGCGGTCCTGACCGGGCGGCACCTGCGCGCACTCGAGAACCTCGTCCACGAAGGCTCCCACTTCAATTGGAGCCGCAGGCACCGAGCGCTCAACGACGCCCTTGCGATCGCGCTGGCCGCACTCCCGACCGGCGCGCAGCTCTCCGGCTACCGCGAGAGCCACCTGCGGCACCACGGCGCCTTCGGCACCGATGAGGATCCGGACCTCCAGCGGTACCGCGAGCTCGGCCTCGAAGCGATCGACCGCACCCGCGCGGGGGACTTCGCCCGTGAACTGCTCCGGCGGCTGCCCGCCTACCAGCGCACCTGGTGGCGCGACAGCGTCCAGGCCTCACCGGCCATGACGTTCCTGCCCGTGGCCTGGGCCGCCGTGTTCGTCCTCGCCCCGGCCTGGGCGCTGGCCGGTGCTCCGGCGGGCCTGGCGGCCGTCGCCGTCTGGCTCATCGGATTCGTTGCGGCCCTTCCGGTCCTGCGGTTCGTCGCCGAGTCCAGTGAGCACGTCTACCAGGGCTCCGACACGGTCTTCGACGCCACGATCTCGAACCTCGGCATCGTCCAACGCGCGCTGTTCCATCCCCATAACGATGGGTACCATACGGTTCATCACATGTGGCCGGGCGTGCCGCACCACCGGCTCGCCTGGCTCCACCGCAGGCTCATGCAGGGCGATCCCGAGTACGCGGCGCGGCTGCGCCGGCGCACGGGCGTCCTCATGGCACCCGTCCGCGGTGGCGCGCACATGACCCCGACTGAGGAGAGGACCAGGTAGTGAGCCGCGAATTCACCATCGACCCGGCGGTCGCCGAGGCGTTCCCGCAGGTGCGCATCCACTTGATCGCCGTCGAGGCGATGCGCAACGGCGAGGCGTGGCCGAAGGCCGCCGCGGCCCTGGACGAACTGGAAGCGGATGCGGCAGCGGGGGAGTGGACCGCCCTGGACGCCGAAGACCCGCGCATCGCGACCTGGCACACGGCCTACCGCTCGTTCGGCACCAACCCGAAGCGGATGCGCCCGAGCGTTGAAGCGCTGCAACGCCGGCTCGCGAAGGGCGGCCGGCTGCCGCGGATCACGCCTGCCGTCGACGCCTACAACTCGGTCTCGGTCCGGTACGGCGTGCCCGCAGGCGCTTTCGACCTGTCCGCACTGGACCCGCGTGTGGACGTTCGCCGCGCCGTTGAAGGCGACGCCTTCACACCCCTCGGGGAACCCGAGGTCCGCGAGGCGCCGAAGCCCGGCGAGATCGTGTACGCCCAAGGGCACGAGGTCCTGACCCGCCACTGGAACCACCGCGACGCGGACGTCACCAAGGTGACCGCCTCGACCACCGAGGCCGTCTTCATCCTCGACTGCGTGAGCGAGGAGGCCCGCGCGGCCTCCGACGCCGCCGCCGACCGGCTCAAGGAGCTCCTCTCCGAGGGCGCCACCGTCACCGACCATCACGTGATCGACGCGGACACGCGTTCGGCGCGCGTCGGATCCGAAGGACCGCAGGGCGAGTGACCGCCGCCTTCTTCACGGGGCTCGCCCTCGGGCTCGCGCTCATCGTGCCCATCGGGGCGCAGAACGTATTCGTGTTCGGACAGGCGATCACGCTCGGCATGCCGCGCGCCCTGTGGGCGGTGGTCGGCGCCGCCGCCTGCGACACCCTCCTGATCGTCCTCGGCGCGGCCGGGACCTCGGCACTGCTCAACTCGGTACCGGGGGTGCGGCCCGCGATGCTCGTCGCGGGCGCGCTGTTCCTGACCTACCTCGGCGTGAAGTCCTTGCGCACCAAGCCCTCCGAATTCGACGACCAGACCGGCATGCTGTCGCGCGGCCGGGTGCTGCGCCAGACCGTGGCCGTCTCGCTGCTCAACCCGCACGCGATCCTCGACACCGTGGGCGTCCTCGGCGCGGCCATCACCGCTCAGGCGGTCGCCACGCGCGTGCCGTTCGCGCTCGGCGCGGTGGCGGCCTCGTGGACCTGGTTCCTGGTGCTCGCGACGGCCGCACACGGCATGCGGCGCTTCCTCACGAAGGAGCGCCGCGTCTGGTTCGACCGCATCTCCGGCATCATCCTGCTGGTCTTCGCGGCCTGGCTCGCAGTCGAGTTCGTGCAGACCTTGATCTAGGCGGAGTCGCTGCGCAGGAAGGCGTTCGGAGACCGGACGTCAACGTGCGAGCGATCGTGGCAGGCCGAATCGCGGGAGCACGCCGCTGTCGAACTTGACGAGGGCGCTGATGCGGTCGCCCGCCAAGGTGACGACGGTGAGGCCGGTACCCAGGCGCGGTCTTCCGGGAGCCGGGTCGAGATAGGTCGCGAACGCCGGCTGGCCGTTGGCGCGCGTGGGGACGAGGGCGAGCGACCAGCCTTCGTTCATGACCGCGGCGAAGAAGTCGGCGGCGACCTCGCGGCCCTCGTACTCGAGCGGGATCGGCGGCATGGAGACACGGACGTCCTCGGCGAAGAGCGCGACCAGTCCGTCGACATCGCCTGCGGCGTAAGCCCGGACGAACTTGTCGATGAGGGCCTGCTCGGCGGCCGAGTCGGGCGCGGGAGCCGGTTCGTGGTCGTTCGGCAGTCGCCGTCCGAGTCCCGCGCGGGCGCGTTTGAGGGCACTGTGGACGGATTCGGTGGTCGAGTCGAGCATCTCGGCCACCTCGTCGGCGCGGTACCCGAGCACGTCGCGCAGGATGAGGACGGCGCGCTGGCGGGCGGGCAGCAGCTGCACCGCGGTCGTGAACGCGAGTGAGATCGCCTCGGTCTGCTCGTAGCGGGCCTCAGGACCCGGCACGACGGTGAGCGCGCCTTCGAGCAGCGCGTCCGGGTAGGGCTCGAGCCAGGTGACCTCGCCGATCCGGGTCGGTTCCGGCGGTTCGACGCCGGGGTTGCCCCACGCCCGCGCCGGACGGCGGCGCGTCGAGCGCAGCGCGTTGAGGCACCGGTTGGTGGCGACCCGGTAGAGCCAGGTCCGGATCGAGGAGCGGCCCGCGAACCCGCCGAGGCCGCGCCAGGCGTCGAGCAGCGTGTCCTGCAGTGCGTCCTCGGCGTCCTGCACCGAACCGAGCATCCGGTAGCAGTGGACCTGGAGCTCGCGCCGGTACGGCTCGGTCAAGCGCCGGAACGCTTCGCCGTCCCCTGCTCGCGCCTCGGTCAGCAGTTCGGTCGCGGCCATCTCGTCACTCCGCTCCTGTCGGAAGGTGCTCATGCATGTGTCGACACCGGCGGGGCCGCGAATTGGTCGCTCCGGGACCGACCAATTCCGCGCGTCCGCGGTGCCTACCCCTTCGAAGCCGCTCGAGACGGCAACCCAGCAGGCACCCGGTCCTCCCGGACCGCGTACCAATCTACGGAGGAACCATGACGTTCACTGACACGACCGTCCTCATCACAGGCGCCAATCGCGGCCTGGGCAGGGCGCTGGTCGCCGAGGCCCTGGAACGGGGCGCGAAGCGCGTGTACGCCGGCACCCGCGGCCCGCTGACCCACCCGGACGGGCGGGTCGCGCCGATCCGGCTCGACGTGACCGACACCGACGACATCCGGGCGGCCGCCGAGGAGATCGGCGCACTCGACGTCCTCGTCAACAACGCCGGGATATCGCTCCCGGACGCACTCGACGATCGGGACGCGCTCGAACGGCACTTCGCCGTCAACTGCTTCGGCCCCTATGCGGTGACGCAGGCGTTCCTGCCGGCGCTGCGGCGTTCCCGCGGCCGCATCGTCAACATCCTGTCGCTGTCGGGGGTGGCGGCCATGCCGCTCCAGCCGACGTACTCGATGTCGAAGGCGGCGGCGTTCTCGATGACCCAGTCGCTGCGGATGCTCACGGCAGGGGACGGCATCAGCGTGCACGCTGTGCTGCTCGGTCCGACGGACACCGACATGACCCGCGGCTTCGACATCCCGAAGGCCGCGCCGGACGCGGTCGCGCGCCGGGTCTTCGACGGCGTGGAGAAAGGCGAGGAGGACCTCTTCCCGGATCCGCTGTCGGCGTCCGCGACCGCGGGCTGGGACGGCGGGCCGACCAAGGCGCTCGAACGCCACATGGCGACCTACCTGGCGGGCGGCGACCGTGACTGACCTCAATGGGACGACGGCACTCGTCGTGGGCGGCGGCCGGGGCCTCGGGCGCGGCATCGCGCTCGCGTTCGCCGACGCGAAGGCCTCGGTGGTCGCAGTGGCCCGGACCGGCAAGGACCTCGACGAACTGGTCGCCGCGAGCGGCCAGATCCGGGCCGAGACGGCCGACGCGACCGATCCGGAGGTCGCGTGGCGGCTGCTCGACCGGTACGAACCCGAGGTCCTCGTCCTGGTCGCGGGCGCCAATCCGGTGATGCGACCGCTCCAGCACCAGACTTGGGAGACGTTCTCCGCCAACTGGAACGCCGACGTCAAGATCGCGTTCACGTGGCTGCGCGAGGTGCTCTTGAAGCCGCTGCCGCCCGGCAGCCGGATCGTGGTGGTCAGCAGCGGCGCGGCGATCGGCGGGTCGCCCGCCAGCGGCGGCTACGCGGGGGCCAAGGCGGCCCAGCGGTTCATCGCCGGGTACGCCCAGGACGAGTCGGACCGGGCCGGTCTCGCCCTCACCGTGACCGCCGTACTGCCCAGGATCACGCCGTTCGGCGATGTGGGCAGGCGCGGCATCCGCGCGTACGCCGCCCGGAACGGCGAGACCGAGGACGCGTTCCTGAAGCGCCTCGGCGACCCGCTGACACCGGAGCAGGCGGGATCGGCGGTGCTGGGCCTCGTCCGCACCGACCCGGCGGACCTTGCCGCCGGATACGTGCTCACCGCGGCCGGACTGACCGAACTGCCGTGACCACTGCAATACGTGCCTACGTTGACCTGAAGCGGGCCATGCGGAGCGCTGACGGTCGTCGTTGACCGATGCGGCACGGCGTGCTCCGGAGGAAGGTGATCGGGCTTCCTCCGGAGTAGCGCGTCAGCGCTGGGTCAGCGAGATGCGGTTGCCGCTGGGATCGGCGACCACGGATCGGCGGGGTGCGTAGTCGGTCTCGAAGGGCGGCTGGACGAGTGCGGCTCCCGCGGCGAGCGCGGCCGCGTGAGCGGCGTCCAGGTCGTCGACGTAGAGCCCGAACATCGCGGGACCGAACCGGCCGCCCGCTCCCGCCGACTCATCGAGCGTCAGCAGGAAGAACGAGTCGGTCTCCCACGCGCCGAACTGGAACGAGGCGATGCTCTCGTCGTATTCGAGGCCGAACGCCTCGGTGTAGAACTTGACGGTCGCCTCGAGGTTGCGGGCAGGAACGGTCACCTGTACCACCCGGTCCTCCTTCGTGATTGCCATGCTGGTCCCTTCTTCGTGGTGCCGGCCGATGGTCTCGGCCAGTCGTGCGATGGCATGAGCCCGCTCCAGGAGCCGCTCGCGGTGCGCATGCAGCACCGCGGCGGCGTCCGGTCCGCTCTGGTCGGCCAGCAACGTCCGGATCTGGTCGATGGGCACGTCGACTGAGCGCAAGTGGCGGATCAGCGTCGCCTGCGCGGCTTGGTCGAGCCGGTAGCGCCGGTATCCGGTGCCGGGATCGACCCGGGCCGGTCGCAGCAGATCGACCTCGTCGTAGTGGCGCAGTGCCGGTATCGACAGGCCCGTCTTGACGGAGAACTCGCCGATGCTGAGCAGTTCGCGATGACTCATACCGACCACGCTATGGGCTCCGGTCACCTGAGGGTCAAGCCTCGGCCAGCACCCTTTTGCCGAATTCGGGCGGACGTCTTCGAGCCGCGGTCGGCCAGGCGCCCCGGGCCGAAGCGGTGGCCCGGTCCTACGCCGCCCGTTTCCCCGGTTCGGATGCGGCGGCGACCGCCGCTCGATCGCTCTTCGAGAGTGCTTGGCGGATCATGTTCTCCTGCAAGGGCTTTGCTCGTCTGCGGAGGCTTCCCAACAGCACTCCTCCTACTACCAGGACACCGCCTAGCGCCTCGGCGAGCGTCACCGTCTCGCCCAGGATCAGCCAGGCCGCGGTCATGCCGGTGATCGGGACCAGCATCGAGAACGGCGCCACCACGCCCGCGGGGTGGCGCGACAGCAACCAGGTCCAGAGCCCTGAACCGAGGATCGTACCGATCACCACCGTGTAGAGCAGGCCGACCACGGCACCGACCGCGCCCGGGTCGCCGAGCCCGGTCAGGGAGTCGCCGATGCGCGACGGCCCCTCCACCCACATCGCCAGCGCCAGCATCGGCAGCGGCGGGACCACCGACATCCACAGTGTCAGATGCAGCGGATTCGCCGCCCTCGCCTGCCGGTTGCAGATGTTGCCGATCGCCCATCCGAGTGCACCGGCGAGCGTCAACAGGAACGGGATGACGCTGGCGTGCTCGGCGCGCTGCCAGCCCACCACCGCGAGTCCGCCGACCGCGACCAGGATGCCGATCAACTGCAGGCCGCTCACGCGCTCCCGCAGGAAGGTGGCCCCCAGCAGCATCGTGAGCGGCCCGGAGGCCTGGAGGACCAGGGAGGCCAGACCGGCCGGCATTCCGGCGGCCATGCCCCAGTACAGGAACAGGAACTGCACGGTCCCGAAGCCGAGCCCGTAGCCGATGAGCCAGCGCAGCGGTACGTCGGGCCGCTTGACCAGGAGCACCGTGGGGACGGCGATGAGCGCGAACCGCAGCGCGACGAGGAACATCGGCGGGAAGTGCTGCAGCGAAGCGTCGATGGCGATGAAGTTGAGACCCCACATGACGGCGACCGCCATGGCGAGTACTACGTGACGAACAGGCATGGCTCCATGATGCGGACCATGACTGTAAAGCACAAATGAAATATACTTAAGCTATTGTGTAGTATTGCTACATGGATGTTCGTCACCTGGACCTGCTTCGCGAATTGGCGCTGCGCGGCAGCGTCACCGAGGTCGCCCGCGCCACCCATCGGACCCCGTCCGCGGTCTCCCAGCAGCTCAAGGCCGCACAGCGGGAGTTCGGCATGGCGCTGGCGGAGCCGTCGGGCCGCGGCCTGCGCCTGACGGAGGCGGGCCGGGTGCTGGCCGAGGGCGGGGCGACGGTCGCCACTGCGATCGAACAGGTTCGCGCCCAATGGGATTCGTTCCGCGGTGAACCGTCCGGCACGGTCACCGTCGCGGCCCTCCCCAGTGCCGCGACTTTCATGCTCGCAGCGGTCCTGCGAGACATCGAGGGCAGCGCGATCGAGATCCGGTGCAGCGACATCGACATCGCCGAGGCGGCGTACGCCGCACTCGCGGCGGACAACGACATCGTGATCGCCCACAGCTTCACCGGCGTGCGCCCGGCGGGCGCGGGCTCGCTCCACGTGCAACCGCTCGCACGCGAACCGCTCGACGTCGCCATGGCCGCCGACCACCCGCTCGCCGCGAAGTCGGCCGTCCGCACCGAGGACCTGGTCGACTGCGAGTGGATCGGCGTGCCCAAGGGCTACCCCTTCGACTCGGTACTCGAGTCGATCGAGCGCGCCACCGGAGCCTCTTTGCAGGTGTCCCAACGCCTCCGCGACAACCGCCTCGTGGAGTCGCTGGTCGCGGGCAGCCGCCGCATCGCCGTACTGCCCCGGTTCACCACCCCGACGGGCACCGGCCTGGTCCTGCGCGAAATCGCCGACATCCCCACGAGGCGGCACATCACCGCGATCCTGCGGCCGGACCGTGCAGAACGGCTGGCGGTCAAGCGGGTCCTGGACGCCTTCGAGCGAGTGGCCGCCGATGTGGAACGGCGCCACCGCCGCAGCGCCTCAGGTCTGCGTGCACCTGGCGGCGGCCGATAGGTCAACCGGCTCCGGCGATGTAGCCCTCGAGCTGCTGCTTCTCGAACTCGAGCTGGCCGATGCGGCTTTTCACGACGTCGCCGATGCTCACGATGCCGACGAGGGCGCCGCTGTCGGAGACCACCGGGACGTGGCGGATGCGACGGTCGGTCATGAGGACCATCAGGTCCTCGATCGAGTCGCTCGGGAGCCGGGTGTGGACGTCGGTGGTCATGATCCGCGAGACGGGCGCGTCGAGCAGGTCGGGATCGGCGAACAGGCCCCGGGCGATGTCGCGTTCGGACACGATCCCGGCGACGCCGTAGCCGTCAGCGTTCACGACCAGTGCGCCCACGTTGTGCTCGGCGAGCCGGGCCACGAGCGTGCGCACCGTGTCCTCGGGTCGGATCGTCACCACGGCCGCGCCTTTGGATCGCAGAATGTCGCTTATCCGCATGAAGACCCTCCCATTTGCACAGTGAGTAGCGTTCAAGCATAACCCAGTCACGGCCGGAGCAACACCCTCAAACCTCACTCTCCGACGCCGTCCGCATAGCCCGCGGCCGCAGACC
The DNA here is from genome assembly GCF_040641195.1 of Glycomyces sp. NPDC021274. NCBI lineage: Bacteria > Bacillati > Actinomycetota > Actinomycetes > Glycomycetales > Glycomycetaceae > Glycomyces > Glycomyces sp. NPDC021274. The sequence continues at coordinate 133,267 of NZ_JBFADC010000006.1, forward strand.
GCAGTCGATCCGAGCCTCGGTAGCATCGGTGCCCTTGCGCTGGAACGAGAGGGAGTAGATATGGCCGTCAGGTTCGTCCTCGACTGCGACACCGGCTCGGACGATGCGATCGCGATCTTCGCGGGGGTCGGGCACCCCGGGCTCGAGCTGGTCGCCGTCACCACCGTGAACGGGAACGTGCCGGTGGAGCACGTCACCGACAACACGCTTCGGGCGCTCGACCTCGCCGGCGCCGACGTCCCGGTCTACGAGGGCGCGGCCCGGCCGCTCGTCCGGCCGGACCTGCCCGTTGCACGGCGGGTCCTCAACAAGGACAGCGCTTTTCAGAAGTACGGCCTCGGCCTACCCGAGGCGGCATCGACCGCGCGGGAGGGGCACGGGGTGCAGTTCCTGGTGGACTGCTTCATGGACGAGGCGAACGCCGACCTCACCCTCGTCGCGACGGGACCGCTCACCAACATCGCGCTGGCGCTCGCCCTGGAGCCCCGGCTGGCCTCCCGCATTCCGCGGCTGGTGGTCATGGGCGGTGCGCACGGCAACGGGAACGTCACCGCGGCGGCCGAGTTCAATTTCTGGGCCGATCCCGAAGCGGCCGAAGCGGTCCTGAGCGCGGGTATCGCCGAGGTGGTGATCGTCCCGCTCGACGCCACGCACTCCGCGCCCTTGACCGCCGCGGACTGCACGGCCTTCGAGGCCACCGCTGTGGGCGCGGCGACGGCGAGTCTGATCCGGCACCGGCTCGAGACCGACCGGGCGGCGCAGGAGACCGCCGCAGCGCCCGTGCACGACCCGATGTGCGTCGCGTTCCTGGCGCGTCCCGACCTGTTCACCGAGTCGGTCGAGGCGCATGTCAGCGTCGAAACCGCCGGGGCCCGCACACTCGGAGAGCTCCTGGTCGACACTCGGCCGTGGCGCTCCGAGCCCGCGAACGCGATCGTCGCGCTGCGCGCTTCAGGAACGGCATACCGGGAGTTCCTGCGCGAGGCGCTCGCCTGACCTGGCGGCCGGCCTCCGCTCACCCGAGATCAACGGGCGGGACGTCGCTCAGCCGTGCAGCCAGACCCGGAGCGGACCGATCGGTTCGAAGCCGTGGCGCACGGCCACCGCGAGGTCGTCGCCGTCCTCGTAGCCGACCACCGGCAGCCTGGGGAACAGCCGGTGCACCGTGTCCAGCACGCCAGGCCAGGCCTCTGCGCCGGTCGGCGCGAAGACGTTGGAAACGCCGACCACCGCATCACTGCGGTTCGCGATCGCTCCGGCGACCACCCGATCGTCAGGGGACAGTCCGGCGAGTACGAAGATGTCCGGGTCCTCGAGCAGTTCGGGGCGGAAGAGGTCGGCGTGGCCCTCCCCGCCGTCCCATGCGATCGACCAGGCGCGCAGTGCATCCGGTTCGGCGGCCACCTCCCACGCAAAGTCGGTCGCGGTGGCGGGCGCGCCCGCCGGCCGGTGGATCCACTGCGCCTCGAACAGCACCTGGAATCCCGCCGGAGTCAGGTCGAGATCGGCGAAACTGTCCTTGATGGAGGAACCAGGCGAGGCGGTGTCGATCCGGGCCAGCAGTGCGGCCCTGTCGGCGCCGGGCGCCAGCGTGACCGCATCCGGATAGTAGACCGGCGTGCGGGTCGGCGCGGTCCAGGCGTTCGTCGCGAACTCGCTTGCCAGCCCATGCGACCGGCACATCGCCTGGCACCACTCGGCGTTGTTGCGCGCGGCGGCCCGGACCAAGGAGTGCTTCGATGTCGTCACGGATGCGGAGCCTAGTTCGCCACGGCCCCGCCTGTCGAACGGGATTCGTCCGCCGGCCACAGGCCCGCCGGCAGGTCAGCCGTCCTGGTCGAGAGGCGGGGCCGCTGCTTGTCAGAGCGGGCTGTCGACGCCCAGGGCGATGCTGGAGTCGTCGGGGAACTCCAGGAGGTGGAATACGCCCTCGATGGATCCCTTGGGCTTGTGCCGGTCACGGCCTCGGTCGAAGTACCGGTCGGCGGTCAGCTCGAACGCCGGGGCGGTCGTCACCGGGCCGAGTCGCCGGTCCTCTTCGTCGGGTGACCATGTGCCGGGCACGTCGAAATGCAGCTTCAGCAGACCGAGGCGTTCTTCGGTCGATTCGGAGGCCGTTTCTCGCCGGTCTTGGTCGTGCACCTCGACGAAGGCGAAGCGCTGGTCGGTGAGGATCCAGACGCCGGTCTTCGCGCGCGCGGCGTCGGCGAGCGCCGCTGCCCGGCAGTCGGACCGCGAACCCGAGGCGGTCACCGGCACGACGCGTCTCGGGGTGAACTCCGGGAAGGCCGTCGGGCGCAGGAGGAACACGATCAGTTTCACGGTCAGCCTGGCCGTGGTGACCAGCGCCGTCTTCAACGCGGACAGGACGAAGCGCTTCCGGCTCCCGTTGCGCTCCCGTCCCCGCACGTCGTAGGCGGTGTTCGCGGGCGAGACCCCGACCGCGAACAGGATCTCCTCGTCGGTGCGCAGGAACTGCGAGTGCATCACCGGCCGTGCGTCGAGATCGGGATCGAAGCCGCGGTACTGCGTCTGCTCCATGAGGGTTCGTCCTTCGGTTCCAGCCGCGGGCGTTCGGAGAGCGGCATCCCGAATGGTAGCGGTCGCCGCGTGCCCGCACGGGCCGGCGCCTCGCCCCGGCAGTGGCCTGAACCGGGCCCTGACCTGCGATGTTGTCCCCCAATGAGGTCAACTCCTGCCGGAGTCCCGCCGGTGTCCCGCCTACCATGGGAGCGCAAGCCACCGCGCGGGTTCGAACTCCCTCTGGCCGTGTCCGCGGGCACGGCGTTCACCAGTCGTGGACCGTGCCGTCGGCGAGGCGGTTGTAGGGCAGGTACGCCTGGACGTACGGGTACTTGCCGGCTTCGTCGGTGTCGAGTTCAACGCCGAGGCCCGGGAGGTCGCCGGGGTGGAGGTACCCGTCCGACCAGGTGAAGGACTGCTGGAAGACCTGGTCGGTCTTGGCGCCGTGCCGCATGTACTCCTGGATGCCGAAGTTGTGGATGCTCAGGCCCAGGTGCATGGCGGCGGCCATGCCGACCGGCGAGATGTCGGTGGGGCCGTGCATGCCGGACTTGACCTGGTACTGCGCGGCGTAGCCGAGGACCTTCTTGAGGTGGCTGATCCCGCCCGTGTGGGTGACCGCGGAGCGCACGTAGTCGATGAGCTGCTCGCGGATGATCTGCTGGTAGTCCCAGACGGTGTTGAAGATTTCGCCGATGGCCAGCGGCGTGGTGGTGTGCTGGCGGACCAGGCGCAGGGCCTCCTGATTCTCGGCCGGGGTGACGTCCTCGAGCCAGAACAGGTCGTACGGCTCAAGGGATTTGCCGAGCTGCGCGGCCTGGATCGGCGTGAGCCGGTGGTGCGCGTCGTGCAGGAGCGGCAGTTCGGGCCCGAACTCGTTCCTGACCGCCTCGAAGACGGTCGGGACGTGCCGCAGGTAGGAGCGGGTGTCCCAGTCCTCCTCATTGGGCAGTGTGCCGCGCTGGGCGGGCTCGTGGTCGTAGCGGACGCCTTCCATCGCTTCGTAGGTGGCGTTGGAGGCGATCCCGTAGATGGATTTGAGGCCCGGGACGCCGGTCTGGACGCGGATGGCCCGGTAGCCCTGCTCCTGGTGTGCGCGGATGGAGTCGAAGAGTTCCTCGGTGGTCTTGCCGGAGGCGTGGCCGTAGGCGAGGAGGCCGGTGCGTGAGGCGCCGCCGAGCAGCTGGTAGACGGGCATGCCGGCGGCCTTGCCCTTGATGTCCCACAGTGCCATGTCGACCGCGGCGATCGCGGCCATGGTCACGGGGCCGCGCCGCCAGTACGCGGAGCGGTAGAGGAACTGCCAGGTGTCCTCGATCCGGTGGGCGTCCCGGCCCAGCAGCAGCGGGACGACATGGTCCTTGAGGTAGGCGACGACGGCGAGTTCCCGGCCGTTCAGCGTGGCGTCGCCCAGGCCCGTGAGCCCGTCGTCGGTGGTGAGCTTGAGGGTGACGAAGTTTCGATCGGGGCTGGTGACGACGACTTCGGCTCTGTCGATGATCATCAGATCGTTCCTTCCAATGCGGCTACGTCCTGGCGCGTGCGGCTTCGCCGAACTGTATCCGGTAACCGGTTTCAGTCCGTCGTGCCTTCCGCAGATGCCGTGTCGGTCGGTTCGTCGGCCTGGCCTGCCAGCGGGTCGCTGCTCTTGACCCACTGCTGGTTCGCCGCCATCCACGCGTCCATCGTGTCGTTCTGCAGCGCCTCCCACAGCGACGCGGCGGCCTCCGCCTCCGCGCCCTCGTGGATCCGCTCGATGCTGCCCCAGTCGGTGCCCTCCTCGGAACTCGCGGGGACACGGACCGTGGTCATGCTGTCGGGGTTGATGTCCCGGAAGTTCACGGCCAGGTCGACGATCGACAGGTCATCGGGTTTGGCGATGGTGACCTTGTCCCCGAAACCCTCCAGCAGGCCCGGAATCTTCGTCGGGTCCTCCAGGTAGCCGTCGGCCTTGAGCTCCTTCAGGAGCGACTTGATCGCCTGCTGCTGGAAGTTCTGCCGGGCGTAGTCGCCGTACAGCCCCAGGTCGTAGTCGATCGTGTCGTAGAACTGGTAGCGCTGGCGCACCAGGTCGAGCGCCGCCTCCTCGTCGTAGTCATGGCACCCCTCTTCGAAGACCCGCTCGGTGTGGTGCGACTTGAACTCTTTCCAGGTGCAGATCTCGATGGTGCCCACCAGCTCCACCATCTCCACGAACCCGTTGAAGTCCGCGGTCGCGCCGAGCTCGAACTTTAGCCCGGTGAGGTCGTGGACCGTCTGCACGACGTTCTCGCGGGTGACCTCCCAGTCGTCGGAGATCGACGCCGCGTGGTTGAGCTTGTTCTGGCACGGGCTGTTGTAGTCGGGGCCGCAGTCGGGGATCTCCACGAGCAGGTCGCGGGGGAGCGACACCATCGTGGCCTCGGTGAGGTCCCCGTTGACGTGCACGATGATCATCGTGTCGGAGCGGGTCGAGCCGCCCTGCTTGTCGGTGCCGAGCACCAGGATGTTCAGCGGGCCCTCGATGTTCTCGACGTCCATATCCGCCTGCAGGTCGCCGAGGATGTCTTCAGTCGGGACGGCGTTCTCGGCGGTGGTCGACGCGTACTGTGCCACGCCGGCCGTCGCGCCGGCGACGACCATGATGAGGCCGCCCGCGTACGTCATCAGGTGCGCCCACCAGGGCGCTCCGCTCTTGCCGGCCGTATTCCTCATGAGGTGAGCACTCCTGGGGTCGGATACGCATTTGCCGTAGTAGTGGACGTGCGAGAGGGCGCCGGTGGTTGCACTGGCGCCCTGTGGTGTTGTCGGCCGCCTCGTGACGGAGGAGGCGCTCAGGTGCCGCAGAGTCCGGCGGCCAAGGGGGCGAAGAGGGCTTCGCCGAAGGCTTCGGGGTCGGTGTAGGCGCGCTTGTCCTCGATGCTCCAGGACAGCGTGATCTACTGTTTCCCACCTACCTCGCGTGCCGAACTCGGAGGAGTGTGCGATGGAGATCAACTGGCTCGGCGTCGTGCTGGCGTTCGTGGCGGGCATGGTCGTTGCGTTCATCTGGTACCAGAAGGGCTTCATCGCCGACGCTTGGGCGCAGCTGACCGGCGTCACGCCGGAGCGCTCCAGGCCCGCCCGCACAAGGAACATGACGCAGCTCCTCGTCGCGAACTGCGTGACCGCCATCGGCCTCGCCGCGGGGATCTCGCTCGCTTCTGAGGCGACCGGCGACGACTCCGTGGGGCTGGCACTACTGGTCGGGTTCGCGGCATGGCTGACGTTCTCGGCCACCACACTTCTGCAGCACAACGCCTTCGAACTGAAGCCCGCGAAGCTGACGTTCATCAACACCGGCTATCAGCTTGCACTGTTCCTCGTGATGTCGCTCGTGATCGGGCTGCTGTAGCGCGATGACCTCGGGTGCGCGGATGCACCCGCGCACGGGGTCACCTCAATGCGAGTGACTCGTGGACGGGATCGAGCACTTCGTCGCCGTCGATGAATCGGCCGGTGGTCGAGCTGATCAGCGCGACCGGACCGTCCTCGAGTTCGACGACCGTCACCTGGATCGTCACCGGGAACCGATCGCCGGCAGCGGTGGCCGTGGCTGCTTCTCGGCGCCCGAGTTCCCAGCTGTGCGAGACGACCTCCGGCTCGTCGCCTTCGTACGTGGTCGCGAGCCCGACGGCGATCGTCCGGGCCGCCGCCTCGGGGTCGTCGCCGTCGACTGAGCTGCCGTCGAGGTCGTCGATCTTGATGGCCCCGATCCACGAGTGGTCGTCGGCCGATACAGGGACCGCTCCGCTCGTGTAAGGCTCGCCCAGGCGCTCTTCGGAGGCCGGTTCCCACCCCTCCGGGATCGCGTAGCACAGGCCCGCTTCGCCATCGACGACATGCGCCTGGTCCTCGACACATTCGGGTCCGTTGTCCCAAGGGGCCCACCAGAACAGCGCGACGGCGGCGAACAGTGCCGCGACTGCGCCCAGCGTGAGCGCAAGTCGGCGGCGCCGACCGGAGCGCTCGGCGCCGGCGGGGGTGGGGGCGTCGCCAGCCTCATCGGAGGGGTTCTCGCTGTCCATCGGGCGACGCTAGCAGCGACACGGCGGGACCCCTCCCGAGTCGATGTACGGCTCTATCGGTTCAGGGGACCGGCCTGCCGGGCCGCACGCGTGATCCAGTGCAGCCCAGTCGATGGCGTCGAGTCCAGAGAACATGGCGCATACCTTCGCAGGACGCCCCGACGGCGTTCGGGACCCTGTTCGCGGCTCTCAGCGGTCGCTGTCGAGCTCGACCCCCGCGGCGACGCCGGCCTCTGTACGGTGCTGCTTGTCAACGCGTTGGAGCACCATTGCGACGACGACCAGTGCCGCCTCGATCAGGATCGCGACCAGCGCGAGCGGTCCGTTCCCCGAGGTGAGGGCGATGGCGATCACGACGGCGCCGATCACCATGAGCGGCATCAGGGCCAGGGCCAGGCGGTTGCGGCGGAAGTGCTCCTGCGAGGTGTCCATCATGTTCTCCGCGATCGCCTGGCGCGGGCGCAGGATGATCTGGAGCGGCCACAGGACGACGACGAAGATCACGATCGCCAGCAGCAGCCCCGCGGCGTACCCGAGGAGGCCGAAGAGGATCGAGGGCGCGGGCGGCCCGTCGACGGCGAACCAGAAGTGCCACTTGTCCTGTGCCTGCGCGGCGGCGAGTGCGCCCGTCGCGCGCATGACGATCTCGGTGGCGCCCATGGCGATCACCGCTCCGAGCGCACCGAAGAACGGGAACGCGAACCAGCGCGGTTTCACCGTGGCCATCGACAGGTCCCGGTCCCCCCGCCACGCGAGTTCGAGCGTGGGGAAGGCGCCCGCCACGGCGGGGCCGAGGAACATGAGCCAGCTGAGGGGGCGCTCGCCCTCGGTGTCGCCGACGGCGACGGCCAGGCCCCAGGCGCTCGCGAGCGCCCCGGCGACGGCCACGATTCTCGCCGGGATGCTGTAGTTGACCGCGAGCCAGCCGCGGAGCGTCCTCGTGTCGGGGTGGTTTTGTCCAGGGGCAGTCATTTCGCGATGGTATCAACCCTTGACCAGCGGCTCCGGCGTCGAGCGGCCTGCGTGCCAGCCCCAAGCGGGGGCCTCGGCGGGCATATCGCTGTCGCCGCGCGCAATGTCAAGCGGCTCCGCCACGTTCTCACCCGTGAGAGGCTGCCTAACGCTCGAGGTCGCGCCAGCGCCCAGGGTCTCCAGCCGCAATGATGTCGTCGTAGCCCGAGCGGTAGTCGGGGTAACGCAGCGTTCCGAGGAGCGAGGCGAGTCGCTCGCCCGAGATGAGGTGTCCGCTCGGTCCGGCGGGCAGCGCCGGCGGTGCCGGGACCTGCAGTAGCCGTGCGATGTGATCGGCGACTTCGCCGCGCGGCGCCGGGTGGTCGTCGGCCGCGTGCAGTGTGGACGGCGGCTCCGGTGCGCGCAGCAGTTCGTGCAGCGCGCGCACCAGGTCCGTCTCGTGGATGCGGTTGGTGCGCCGTTGGCGGTCCATCGGGATGCCGCGCGCGACCTGGCGGATGAGGTGGTCGCGGCCCGGCCCGTAGATGCCCGCCGGGCGGATGACGATCGCGTCGAACAGGCGGCGGGCCTCGGACTCGCTGGCCAGGAGGGCATGTGCTCGTGGACTCGCCGGACTGGGAACGTCGTCCTCAGTGAGCGTCCCGAGGCCCGGGTTGCCGTCGAACACGCGGGTCGATGACACCAGGATCACGCGCCGCGGCCGAGTGGGCAGGGCGGCCGCGAGCCGGCGCAGCGGGTTCACGAGGTCCGGCGATGTGCGCTCGGACGCGTCCGGTGTCAGGGTGACGACCATCGAGTCGACCGACGGGAGCTCAGCAGTGAAGGGCCGGCGGTAGTCGAGCGCGATGCCCGTGAATGAGCGAGGGAGCACTTCGGGGTTGCGTCGCACTGCGAACACCCTGTGCCCCGCCTCGATGAGCGCTTCGCCGAGTCGGATGCCGACTTTTCCGCAGCCGAAGAGGAGCACCGTGCGGTTCTCCATCGTCCGACCCTCCTTCTCGAGGTCTCCACGATAGTCGCATGTGCGAAGTGGAGGGTTCCGAACTGAGGGGGCTGCGGCTGCTCGTCACGGCAGGCCGCGGCTTCCTCTGGGTTGCTTCTAGCGGATCGCGCTGACGAGTTTCGTGTAGTCGCCGAACGCGTCGTCGACCATGTCGGAGTCGAGGCCGTACCGGCCGAGCGTGTACTCGTGGTTGCGGCGCATGCCGGGCCGCGCGAGGACGGCCTCGAGGTTGCCCTCCTCGCGGAAGCTCCAGTCGAGGCCGAGCCTTTCGAAGATGCGGGGGAGCTGCCCGTAGGGGTCGGCAGTGAGCTGGTGGTACGAGACGTCGACCATCCGCTCGGGCGGAATCCTCAGGCGCGCCTGGCGGCCCTGCTCGACCATCCACGACAGGGAATCGAGCCATTCGCGGCCGATCTGGCGGGTGTCGTAGCGGCTGTTGCACAGGGCCGTCCCGGTCTCCACAAGGGAGCACCACGAGCCCATGACGGTCTGCGGGTCGCGGTGCGTCCACAGGATCTGGGCGTCGGGGAAGACCTTGAGGAGCGGGTCCAGGTTGTACAGATGGAACGGGGACTTCAGCACCCAGCGCCGGGGCCGGTCGCCGAACTGGAGGACCTGGAGGAACTCCTTGAGGTACTGGTAGTCCGGCACGAAATCGCGCTGCTCCAGCCATTCCCGGTAGCCGGGGAGCTTGAAGCGGGTGCCCCAGTGGAGGCCGTGCGGGAGCGCGAGCACGCATTCTTCGGGGGTCTCGGCGGTGCTGGGGTGGATGGTCTCCCAGATCGGGGTGATGACGCTGACTGCGGCGGAGACCCGCCGGGCCTTGGCGAGGCGCTGCTCGCGCAGTTTCGGGTCGATGTCGAACCGGTCGGCGTGGTGGAACTCCCACATCATCGGCGCGCGATTGCCCTCCGGGGCAGCGATCACCTTGTGCGCCAGCGTGGTCGCGGTGCGGGGGAGGCCGACCACCACGATCGGACGGTCGATCGACTCGGATCCCATCGCGGGGTTCTCGGCGTGGAGCCGCCTGATGCGCAGGCGGTTCTCCATGCGCATCTGGAGTTCCGAGACCGTCCCGGCCCATCCCAGATAGGACAGGTCGCGCACCTTCGCGAACCGGTGCAGCAGTGCCCGATAGTCCTCAATGAAGTCGCGGTCGATGTCGGCGCCGACGCCCGCCCCGACCTCGGCCTTCCCCAGGGCCTTCTCGAAGGCCGCGTCCGGATCCCGCACGGCGCGTGCGAGTGCGGGGGCCATGACGGTGTTCAAGGGCTTGACCCAACCGGCGACGCGGCGCATGGGGACGTCCTCTCCTCGAGCGGTGCGAACGCGAGTCAGTCTCTCACGATCGTGTTAGGACGCCACCTCGGGCGGCGGGCGGACCGGCGCCGGGCGGCCCTTCCCGGTCTCATGTGAATGATCGGAATTCACGCGTTCAGGTGATTTTCCGCAACTCACGACTTAGCCTCAGGGGGTCATTTTTCCGACTCCGATGGAGGCAGAGTAGCCGATGAGCATGATCACCACCCGAAAGAAACGGCGCGCGAAAACGGTGCGCCGTGTGACGACCGGCGTGGCCGCCGGTGCAGCCGTGGGCCTGGCGGTCGCGGGGGTCGCCGTGGCCGCCAGGCGCACCGAACGGGTCATTCCCAAGCTTCCGGCACCGGGCGCGACCGCCGAGGCCGAGCTGCTGTCGAAGGGCATCGAGCTGGTCGTGGCGGGCCGCAAGATCCGCACCGGACCGCTCCAGGGCAGGGCCGCGTTCGAGATCGAGGCGAACCCGAGCGATCCGGCCGCGGTGCGGACCACGATCAAGGAGTTCCACCTCGTCTCCACGGGTGACCGCGAAGGCGTCACTGTGACCGTCGACCTCGAGCAGCGCGCCGGAATCCGGCATGTCGCGTCGGGGCTGCGGCGCGTTTCGGCGGAATCGCCGCGATTCCACCACAAGCTCGCGGTGCCGTGCATCATCACCATCGCGAACACGGACGCGCTCGGCCTGCCCGCGGGCATCGACGATCCGCTGTCGCTCGCAGCGAGCGTCCCGGTCGAGCTGTCGGCGAAGCCGTCGGGATTCCCCGACGACCGCGCGCTGTACAAGCTCAACGAGGAAATCGAGCTCACGGCATCAGGGCTGCCACTGGGGCACAAGGCCTCGATCATCAAGTTCCCGTTGCAGATCAAGGGCCTTTAACCGCACACGCTGCCGGGCCTGCGGGTCCGGCAGCGGTGCGCCTGCCTCAGCCGAGCCCCGGACTGAGCGCGACCCCGGAACGCCTCGTACATGGACCAGCGTCGCCGCGAGGGTGCTCACGCCTGGGCCTAGTCAATTCGCGGCGGCAGGCCGTCACCTTTTCGCCCCGCGATCGTTAGGACCGCCATGACGCGGGGGCATGAATGATCATCGCCGGTCCAGGGCGGGTGCTTCGCGGCGGCGCGGTCCCTGCGCCGCCTCCCCGTCCCCCTGTCCCGCCCGCCAGAGGAGAGCGCCGATTCACCTGTACTGGCCATCCCGAAGTGTCGAAAGATCGGTGCGATCATGCAGGACCCACACCCAAGTCCGATCCAACCGCCGTCCGCCTCCGAGGACACGGTCCGGACGAGGACCTACGCATCGCGACGCGGGGCCGCGCCGACGATGCCCTCGCCGCGGGCGAGCGCCGAGCGCCGCGGCTCGGCCGCGGACGAACCGCGGCACCTGCTGGTCGCCACCGACTTCTCGGCGAGCGCCAAGGCGGCACTGGAACGGGCGCTCCAGCTCACGCAGTGGCATGAGGCGTCCCTGACCCTGCTCCATGTCGCACCGAACGTCCTCGAACCCGCAACCAGGCACATCGCGGAGCGCCACCTCCAGGAACTCGCCGCGTGGTGCGGGACGGTTCCGGTGCAGACGCTTATCGCGACCGGCTCCGCCAGCGCCGAGATCGTCGCGGCCGCGAAACGGCTCCATGCAGACCTCATCGTCCTGGGCGGGCACGGCGAGCACGGATCGGACCGGCAGGAGGCGGCGTACGTCGGTGCTTGCGCCGAGACGGTCGCCGACACCAGCGAAGTGCCCGTGCTGGTGGTGAAGAGCGAGGACCAGCCGCGCTACCGGACCGTGGTCATCGCCATCGAAGAAACGGATCGCGCGTTGTCCACGGCTGCAACCGGGGTCGCGTTCACCCCGGGCGCGCGCCACGTCGCCGCGCACGCTGCCGCCGTGCCCGGCGAGGACCTGCTGCGACTGGCCGGGGTCGACCGTCTGGAGATCGACCGCCTGCGTCGCGCTCGATTGCGCGAGGTCCGCCCGCGTCTCGAGAGCCTGGTCCGCGCGGTCGAGGACGTGCGGCCGGTCCGCCTCGTCGTCGGTTCAGGGCGCGCCGAGGACTTGATCGCCGACCTCACCGCCCGCATCGGCGCCGACCTCGTCATCACCGGCACCAGGCAGTCCATCGGCCGGCGTCAAGCGCTGCTGGGCAGCATCGGGAGGCACACCATCCGCAAAGCTCCCTGCGACGTCCTGATCGCCCATTCGCCTTAAGCCTCGTCGCTGCGCCGGAGTCGAGCGGCGCAGCCGGGAGCGGTTTGCGGTTTCGGCAAGAAATTTTGCCATGGTCTCGTCGTTGGAGTCAGGATGGCGAACCGGGCCCGCTTCCGGCTGTCGGCCAGTGGCCGTTCGCAAGTGCCGTGGGGCGGGCCTGTTCATGGAGGACCCCGTTCTTGAAGGCAGGGACGTATGGACGCGCATTACTGGGACGAGCGGTACCGCAGTCGCGAGCAGCTCTTCAGCGGCGAACCCAACGGCGTGCTCGTCGCCGAGGCCGCCGATCTGTCGCCCGGGCGGGCGCTCGACGTCGGGTGCGGTGAAGGCGCCGACGCGATCTGGCTGGCGCGCCGCGGCTGGCAGGTGACCGCGGTCGACCTGTCGGCAGTGGCGCTCGAACGCGCGGCCGCGGCCGGCGCGGACGTGAGCGACCGCGTGACCTGGACCTGCGGCGACCTCACCGCCACGCCGCCGCCCAAGCACGCATTCGACCTGGTCGCCGCCCACTACTTCCCGCTGCCGAGACAGCACGACCACGCGGCGCTGCGCGGCCTGCTCGACGCCGTCGCGCCGGGCGGCACCCTGCTGTACACCGGCCACGACCTCGCCGACCTCGGGCATCTTCGCGCTGAGGGCGTCGATCCGACCGCCTTCTACCAGCCTGCGGAGATCGCCGGGCTCCTCGAAGGCGACTGGGACGTAGCGGTCGACGAGACCCGGCCCAGGGCGGCGCCCGGCCCGGTCGGCACCCACCACACGCACGACACCGTCCTGCGCGCACGACGTCTCGGCTGACACGGGCACAGGCACGCCGTCGAGCGGGCGGAACGCGCCGCGATGGCGGTTCGATCGGCAGCCGAGGCAGCGGGCTCGGTCGACGTGCTGCGGTAGGGTCGGCGCTGGTGCGCCGGGAAGCCTGGTCGGCGTGGTTGACCCCTGCCCGACGATCGGAGCCCGCTTGCAACCCTCACCGATCCAAGACCGATCACGCGGTCGTTGCCCGGTGGCACCGGCCCGATGCCTGCCAAGGGAGCACAGTGGCGCATGAGCAATGACGACCTCATCGGGTTGGGCTTCGGCCTGCTCGCGATCGCGCTGCTCGTCTTCTGGCCCGTGCTGCCGGGAACGCGGCGCTTCGCAGAGTTCAAGACGTTCCCACCGTTCCGGGCCTGGGCCGTCCGGCCGCATCCCGAAGCGGCCGTGGCGGTCGAGGCCGGGCACCGCATCGACCTGTCGCCGCGCGACAGCGATGCGGCCAACGCCACGGTCGTCGTCCGCACCGCCTGGGGGAACCAGCACTCGCGCGAATGGAGCCCGTCCCTGCGGGTCTCCCGGCCGCTGGTGCCGCTCGTGAGCGTCGACGGCGTCCCGGCCTCGTGGGGCTGGGGCACCACCAAGCTCACGCTGCCGCCGGGCGAGCACCTGATCGCGGTCACCAGCAGCCATTCACGCTGCTACAAGACCGTGAACCTCGAACGCGGCCAACGCATCGACCTCGAATACACGAGCATTCTCGGTGTCACCGCGCACCGCCATTACGAGGCCGGAAACCAGGCCCACGACCTCACGCGCTTCCGCGAACGGCGCCGCGGCCCGGGCAGCACCGGCCGGTACTTCCTCATCGTCATAGGCGGCATGGCGGTCATGGGAGGCGCGACCGCGGCCGCGATCGCGAACCCGGCCGGGTTCGCGGCGGCCTTCGGCGCGGTCGTCATCGGCGCCATCGCCGTCGGACTCGGCGTCGCCGTCGCCGTCGTCGCCCGATCGCTGGCCGAACAGGCGCGATTGCGCCGAACCACCGTGGCGGACCCGCATGCGGAGTGGGATCCGCAAAAACCGCGCTTGCTCGATGCCGATGCGCCTGAACGGATCGCTCCCGCTCCGGGACGGGCCGGGCTCGGTATTCACTTGCGGTTCATGGTCGATGCATATGCACCGGAGGTGCTGGCGGCGCTCGCGGGAGGCGGGAAGCTGAGCGTCATGCAGCGGTGGCGGGCGATCCGCATCGGCGAGCCCGAACTTCCGGCCTGCAGGCCGTGGGTTCCCGCGCCCGAGGTGTTCGTCGACGGCGAGGCGGTGCGGGCGAGCTGGACGCGGATGTGGCTGCAGCTCCAACCCGGCGAGCACGAGCTGGTGGTGCGGGTCGTGCCGCCGCGGCGACTGATCGGCTCGCAGACGGTCGTGGACCTGAACAGGGCCGAGTTCCGGCGGACGATTCGCCTGGCAGCGGGGGAGACCCGCCAGGAGACCCTCACTGCCGAGATCACCGCAGTGCCGCGACACGATCGCGCGGAACTGGCCGAGTTCCGCGCCCGCCTGCACTAGGGCGTCAGGTCAGGTAGTCCTCGAGAAGCGCGGGACGCAGGCCGGCTCGCTCCGCCTCTTCGACGAAGCGTTCGACGTCGGCGCGGAAGGCCTCCCGGAAGTGCATCAGGACGATGTCGCCAGGTTCCAGGCGGTCACCGGCGGCGTACTCGATGTCGCCCTGGTCGATGACGGCGGTCCAGTGCACGACGTGCGTCACGCCGCTTTCCCCCGCCGCGCGCAGCGTGTCGTCGTTGAACTCGCCGTAGGGCGGTCGCAGGAGCGTGGGGCGACGGCCGAACTCCCGCTGGTAGTGGTCCGAGGTCTGGCCGACCTGGCGGCGCTGCTCCTCGAAGGGCAGGGTGCTGAGATCGGGGTGGTCGAGGGTGTGGTTCTCGATGACCGACCCGGTGCGGTCGCGGAGCTCGCGGAAGAAGCCGGCGTCTTGGCGCACGTACTGGTCGGTGAGGAACAGGGTCGCCTGCAGACCGTGCTCCTGGAGCAGGTCGGCCATGTCGGGGTGACGCGTGAGGCCGTCGTCGATGGTGAGGAACACGACGGGATCATCAGTGTCCACTTTATACGTCACTTCGTCGATCGTGGCGGCCGCAGCGCGGTCGGGCACGGCCCGGCCGGGAGCATGCCTCGGGGACGGCTCGGGCGCGGCCTCGCGGCCGGTGGCGGGTGCGGTGCGCTCCGCCGTCGTGGCCGATCCGCATGCTGCGGCCCCGAACAATCCGGTGCCGAGCAGGGCGCTCATCATCAGGAAGCGGCGTCTCGAGGTGCTGTCACGGTTCATGGGGTGGACGCTATGCGCGCTGTTTCTCGGTCGGCCTTATCCGCTGTTGCGGTCCTCCGGCGGAAATCCATCGGTTGTGTAACAGCCGTTTTTTCAGCGGTAGCATGGCGGACGTGCAGGTCAGGAGCTGGATTTCGGGGATCGGTGTCGTGTGCGCGCTCATGGCGGCGGGCGGCTGCGGCATCACCGGGGACGGCGTGCGCGTCGCCGAGGACGGCGGCGCCACCACGGCACCCGCGGCGGACCCGCCCACCGAACCGGCCGCGGGCGAGGCGTTCAGCATCGATCCCGTCGCGGTCCTGCGCGAGGACCCCGGTGTGCGCCAGGACATCAAGGACCTGGTCGCGCGCCCCTGCACCGGCGACGGCTTCGACGGGAGCTTCTTCCCGGTGGAGACGACGTACGCCACGATCGCCGGAACCGACGTCCAGGTCGTCGTCGTCAACGTCCTGGGCTGCGACTCCCCGTACCTCTGCGCCTCCGGCTACGCCAGCTACGTCTACCGGCTGTGGGAGGCGGGGCCCGAGCGGGTCTTCGCCGCCGAGGAGACCTCCAACACCGTCATGGCGGCCGACGGCGAGTTCACCCTGGAGCGGCAGGTCTGGTTGCCCGGCGACACCGCCGACTGCCCGACCGGCCTGGACTCGGCGCCCCTGACCTGGGACGGCGACGAATTCACGGAAGGCGGCTGAACGGTGGAGCGAGCGCATGTGCTCTTCGTCGAGGACGACGACGTGATCCGGGAGGCCACGCAGCTGAGCCTGGAGCGCGACGGGTTCCGCGTCTCCGTCGCCGCGGACGGCAGGGCGGGCCTGGACGCGTTCTTCGCCGCGCCGCCCGACGTGGCGCTGCTCGACGTGATGCTGCCCGGCCTGAACGGGATCAGCCTGTGCCGCCGCATCCGCGAGCACAGCCTCGTCCCGGTGATCATGCTGTCGGCCCGCGACGACCCGGTCGACGTCGTCGTCGGGTTGGAGGCCGGTGCCGACGACTACATCACCAAGCCGTTCGACAGCGCCGTGCTGACGGCCCGCATCCGCACGGCGCTGCGCCGCACGGAGCCGGTCCGGTCACCGGCCGGGAGCGGGCGGACCGGGCCGCTGCGGTTCGGGGCGGTGGAGATCGACCGGGACGGCGTGCGGGTCCTGCGCGGCGGTGAGCCCGTGGCGCTCACCCCGACCGAGATGCGGCTCCTGCTGCGGTTCGCCGCGTCGCCGGGGACGGTGCTCAGCCGCGACATCCTCCTGGAGAGCGTCTGGAACTACCAGTGGGGCGGCGACAGCCGGGTGGTGGACGTGCACGTCCAGCGGTTGCGGAACAAGATCGGCGGCGACTTCATCGAGACCGTGCGCGGGTTCGGCTACAAGCTCACCGGCGAGGTGCAGTGAGCCTGCGCTGGAAGATCACCGCGACGGTCACGCTGGTGAGCGCGCTGGTCGCGGTGGCGCTCAGCCTGATCGTGCACTTCACGTTCGCCTACCGCCTCGCCGACGAAGCCCGCGCGGTCCAGGAAGAGCGGATCGCCCTGGTGCTGCGGGAGTTCGCCCGCACCGGGCAGCCCGCGCTCGGCGGCGTCCTCGACGACCCGGATCTGCCCCGTGACCTGCGGGCCGCGGTCGAAGGCGGCGGGACGGCGACCTTGATCGAGGACACTGAGGACGGTGCCTTCGTGTGGGCTGCGGCGCCGGTCGCGGACGGCCGGATCCTGTCGTTGCGGGACGGCTACGAGGACCACCTGGCCTCGCTCGCCTCGCTGGACCGGGTGCTGGTCACGGGTGCCGCCGCGGTCGTCGCGGGCGGCGCCGGGTCGGGGGTCGTGATCGGCGCGCGCCTCTCGCGACGCCTGCGCCGGGCCGCCGCGGCCGCGGGCCGGGTGGCCGAGGGCGACCGCTCCACCCGGGTGAGCGCCGCCATCGGAGAGAAACCGCGCGACGAGGCCGCCGAACTGGCGCAGGCGGTCGACGCCATGGCCGACGCCCTGCAGGCCCGGCTGGAGGCCGAGCGGCGGGTCACCGCGGACATCGCCCATGAACTGCGCACCCCGATCACCGGGCTGAACACGGCGGCCGAACTCCTGCCGCCCGGCCGCCCGACCGAACTGGTCCGCGACCGCGTCGCCGCGCTGCGCGCCCTGGTCGAGGACGTCCTCGAAGTCGCGCGCCTGGACACCGCCAACGAACGCGCCGACACGACGGACGTGCCCATCGCGGCGTTCACCGCCCGCCGCGTCGCCGCCTACGGATCGGAGGTCCAGGTGCGCGTCATCGCCGACGCGGTGGTCGAAACCGATCCCCGCCGGCTCGAACGGATCCTGGTCAACCTCATCGTCAACGCGGTCAGGCACGGCGCCCCGCCGGTGCTCGTCGAGGTCGACGGGCCCCGCATCAGCGTCCGCGACCACGGCCCCGGCTACCCCGAAGCCGTGCTCCGCGACGGCCCGACCCGGTTCCGCACGGGATCGGAGGGCAACGGCGGCCACGGCCTCGGCCTCACCATCGCGCTCGGCCAGGCCCGCGTGCTCGGCGCCCGCCTCGAACTCGCCAACGCCCCCGACGGCGGCGCACTCGCCACAGTGGACCTCAGCGTCGCTGAAACGGCAGATTGAAGCTCGCAGCCGCTCAGGTGCTGCGGTCGGCGCACATTACAGCGGTTATCCGGGAAGGGCGACGTGCACGATCTCGTAGCCCGGCGCCGTGACTTGGACGGCTTCGGGCCGGTCGGCCACCACCACGAGCCGGCCGCCGCTCACCCAGGTGCGGCACCAGTTGTCCGCCTCGGCGGACACCGCGACCGCATCGCGGTCCTGGATCCGCCGGTCGGTGGTGTACTGCTTGACCTCGGCCATCCACGGAGCCGCGCCTTCGAGCGTCCGCAACTGGACGTCGGGGATGCGGCCCGAGGCGTCCGGTCCGACGTTGAGCAGGAGCCGGCCGCCCCGTGCGACCACGTCCGCGTAGTGCTGCGCCAGCGCGCGCGGGCTGAGGGTGAGCGAGTCGTCCTCGATCCGGTTGTAGCCGAAGGAGAATCCGAGACCGCGATTGTTCTCCCAGCCGATGCCCGCCTCGTGGTCGGTTCCCGCGGAGTACTCGCTCGTGCGGTAGTCCCAGACGTCGGCGCCCCAGCGGTCGTTGACGATGCCGTCGGGGACCGTGCTGCGGTAGTGCGCCATCAGCTCGGCGAGTGAGCCGTCCTCTTTGCCGGCATCGGGCCATTCGATGTCGTTCCACAGCACCGACGGCTCGTAGCGGTCGATCAGGTCGCGCACGTGCGCGGTCGCCGCGGCGGCGTACGCGGCGTCGACGGGCCGGTGCGTGTACAGGTCGCCGACGATCGCGATGGGCGGATGGTCGCTGACCGACCAGTCGAGGCCACCCGAGTAGTAGACGCCGAAGCGCATCCCCTCCGCGCGCACCGCCGCCGCGAGCGGGCCGATCAGGTCGCGTTTCGGGCCGCGGTCGACGGTGTTGAGGCCTTCGCTTCCCGGTGCGTCCCATAGCGTCACGCCGTCATGGTGCTTCGTCACGGGCACGACGTAGTCCGCCCCGAGGCTGCGGAAGAGCCGCGCCCATCCGGCGGGGTCGTAGTGCTCGGCCTGCCACTGGTCGAGGAAGTCCTCGTAGGGTGCCGGCCCGTAGACCTCAGCGTGGTGCCGTGCGGCCGGCGACCCTGCGATGCGGATCGTGTTCGCGTACCACTCCGCGTAGGGGTTGTGCGCGAACCACTGCTCGTCGGGGACCGTGCCGAGCGCGCCGATCGGTTCGGCCCATGCGGGGACCGAATACGCTCCCCAGTGGATGAAGACGCCGAAGCTCGCCTCCCGTGCCCAGTCGGGAAGGCGCTCGCGGTGGGTTCCGGTCATGGTCGGTGTTCCTCTCGGGGCGTCACGCCGGCGACGCCGGCGGTCGATCCGTCGAGCCTAGGAGCCGGCACCGGCGACCGGAAGGGTTCGATTCACCAACGAGTGGTCGGTTTTCACCCGAGCTGCGTGAGGGACCCCCGTCGAAACGACGACGATGTGCGAGCTAACTACGCTTCGGGTGCGGCAGAGGAGAGGAAGCGGTGACATGACCGAGACCGACGCGAGCGAGCCACCCGTGAAGATCCAGGTCCGGGGCGCACGATGAGCGCCGCTACTGCGGGTCTGATCGAGATCGCGGTCATCATGGGCGGCATCGTGCTGTGGCTTGCCGGGGTCCTCACGGTGTTCTATCGCGGCTTCGTCCTGCCCGGCGTGAAACTGGACGACCTCAAGTTCGAGGTGGCCGAGCGGCGAGGCCTCTTGTCCAATCAGGACGGGCACGAGCAGGAGCCCCGAACGGAAGCGGAACTGCGGCGGCGAGCGGTCGCGAACGAGGTCCGCGCGTTCGCCTCAGCTGCAGGCGAGTCCCGCCGCTACGTCGTCTGGCAGGCCTGGCGGAGCGACTCGGACTTCAAAGCCGAGGTGCGCCGGCGCCATCGCGAGCACTATCCGGCTCGGCACGCGTACATCGCGCTGCTGTGCGGGGGTGTCTGGTCGCTCACGTTCGTCCTCGTCGAGCCGCTCCAGCGGGCCCTGGTCCCCGAAGACCTCGACCTCCTGTTCTCCGTGTACGTGCTGGTAGCGCCGCTATGGGTCGCCGTCGTCGTGATGGCCCTGCTCGAGCGGCTGAAAGCCGCGACCCGCAGGCCGCAGCGCAGTCACTACTGAGGCAGGCGGTGCGCAGGCGACCTATCATTGCGGGATGCCGGATCGAACGCCCGATATGAGCACAGGCCTCCGGACGCTCCGGCTGCGGGCGATGCTGACGCAGGAAGAACTGGCTCTCAAAGCCGCCGTAGGGGTCCGCACGATTCGCGACATCGAATCCGGAAAGGTGCGGCCCCAACCGCGGACACTGCGCCTGCTCGTCAGTGCCCTCAACGTCGGTGCCCTGAACGTCGATGCCCTGAACGTGGACGAGCGCGGCCGGGCGGCGCTCGCCGGGCGGTCGAGCGCGCTTGCGGCGGCGCCCCGTGAGCTCCCCAGACCGCTCGCCGGGTTCGCCGGCCGGGAAGCGGAACTCGACGCGATCGTGACCGCGGTCGACGACGGCGCCGCCATCGTCGCCGTGCACGGCATGGCCGGTGTCGGGAAGACCTCGCTGGCAGTCGGAGCAGCCCACGCACTCGCACCCCGGTACCCCGACGGCCAGCTGTTCGTGGACCTCCACGGATTCACGAACTCCATCGGGTCGCGCCCGGACCCTGCGTCCGTGCTGACACGAGTACTGGGCCGCCTCGGCGTCGACGAGCGGTACCTCCCGACCGATCTCGGCGCACTCGCCGCCGCCTACCGCAGCGCCATCGCCGACCGCCGGGTGCTCCTGGTCTTCGACAACGCGACCGACGCCGAACAACTCGAACAGCTCATGCCCGGCACGACGACCAGCCTCGTCCTGACGACGAGCCGACGCGACCTGTCACGACTGACCGGCGCATATCCCGTGCTCCTCGAACCACCGCCGATGCGCGAGGCCGTGGCCATGCTCGGCAACGCCGTCAGCCACATCACCGATGACGAGGCCGTTGCGATCGCCGAGCGCTGCGGCCGACTGCCGTTGGCCCTCGGGCTGGCCTCGGCCCGCCTGCGCAGTCGTCCCCACTGGCAGGCCGAGGACCTGCTGGCCCGACTCGACCACAAGAACCGGCTGCTCGACGAACTCGACATGGGCCACTGGGGCGTGACCGCGGCGCTGCGCGCCTCGTACCTCGAGCTCGACCCGGCCCACCAGCGGCTGCTCCGGCGACTCAGCCTGGTCCCCGGCGACGACGTGGAGGCCCACGCCGCGGCGGCGCTGTGCGAAGCCGACCAGGAACGCGCGGCCGCAATGCTCGAATCCCTGGTGGACGTCCACCTCGCCGAGTCCCGCTCACCGGGGCGGTACCGGCTGCACGACCTGGTGCGGCTCTTCGCGACCAGGCTCGCGGAACTGGAAGAGGCACAGGAGGACCTGGACCGGGCGTTCACCCGGCTCCTCGAGGTCTACCTGCACCGCTCCTACCAGGCCGCGATCCAGGTGCCTTCGCAGCACCAGCGGATGCTGACGAACGAGGCGAGGATGCACGACATCGGACTGCCGGGCTTCACCGACCAGGAGAGCGCCATCGCATGGTTCCAGTCCGAACGCGGCAATCTGGCGGCCGCCGTGTTCGAGGCGGAAAGCGCCGGGCAGCTCGAATCGGCCTGGCACCTCGCCAACGCGTTCAGCGCATTCCGGATGCACGAGCGCGGCATGGACCAGCACCTGGCGGTCAACCGGATGGCCCTGGACATCGCCCGGCGGCTCGGTGACGAGCGGAAAGAGGCGCACAGCCTGGGGGATCGAGGACGGCACCTCCTGTACGCGAGCCGGCATCGTGAAGCGATCGACTGCCTCGAGCAGGTCGCCGCACTCAACCGGAAACTCGGCGACAACGCCGGCGCGGCACTGGCGCTCCGGAGCATCGGGGTCCAGCATGAGCAGTCCGGGAGGTTCACGGAAGCCCTCGACGTGTACCGCGACGCTCTGGCGCTGGCCGAAACCGACGCCGGCACCAGGGCGATCGTCCACATCAATGTGAACACGGCCTTCCCGCTGCTGCGACTCGGGCGGCCTGCCGAGGCCGAGCGCTGCCTCGACGCGGCGGAGGAGCACCTGGAGGCAGAGGACGGCTACAACCGCATCCGTATCGCCTTCAACCGCGGGACCCTCGTCCGCAGGCGCGGCGATCCGGCCACGGCCCTGGCGATGCACACCGCCTGCCTGGAACAGTGCCGCGAGACCGGACTTCTGGGCGGGTTCACCGCGACGCTCATCGAACTCGGTGAGGACCTGCTGCTCCTGGACCGGCCGGCCGAAGCCGTGACCTACTTCGGCCAGGCCGTCGAGCAGGCGGAGGAGATGGCATATCTGGCGTTCGAACGCATCGCCAGGAACGATCTCGGTCGAGCGCTCACCGCAACGGACCGCACCGACGACGCGATCGACCAGCACACGCGGGCAGCGGCGCTTGCCGAGACCCATGAGGACGTCTACGAACTCGCGCGATCCCGGCACGGTCTCGCCGTCGCCCACCACCGCCGGGGGGAGATACCGGCCGCAATACGACATCTGCGGCGCGCGGTCCAAGGCTTCGAGGAATGCGAGGTGCCGGAGGCAGCGGCGGTCGCCGGGGAATTGGAGCGCATGGAACGGCGGGCGACACTCGCCGCGCCAGACCCCCGGACCACACTGCGGTGACAGCGGTCCCGGCAGTGGTCAGTCAGTCTTCGGTCCGCCTTTCCCACCGCGAGCATGAACATCGCGGCGGGTCGGGCGCGGCCGGTGTCAGGGTCGGGCGTTGCTGATCGCGGACTGCTGCGCGATGAACTCCGCCACGTCGGCTGCGAAGGCTTCGGCGTCGCTGGCGGTGAACCCGGCGGTGCCGCCGGTCGACCCCACTGCCGCCGAGACCTGATCGGTATCGGTCGAGGTCATCTCGGCGACGACGTCACAGGTGGCGATGCAGAAGAGCGAGAGCCGGTACCCCTTGCCGCGGAAGGCGTCCCGGAGCACCCGCGCCCGGGACGGAGCGATGTCGTTGAGGCCGGGCCAGACGATGACGCTGGGGGTCGTGGTCAGCACATGAAATCCTATCCGTCGAGTGAAGGAACTCGATATGACATTTCGTGCTCGCATGGACACGTGCGCCATGTCACGCGTTCCAGCAGTTCCACGCCAGTTCCTGATTCCCATTCTAGTCTGCCGCAGCGCTCGCTGACGGGGGTTCGCGCAGTGGCTTTCCCCGCCCGGTGCACTCTTCGTCCCCACCAGGCGTGATCTGACGAGAATTCGAACGATAATCCCTTGGCGCGCAAGGACAACCGCGCCGCCCGGGCGCCTGAGCGCGGCGCGGGACGCAGTAGGAGAAGTGGACGCTCACGCTGACGCAATCCCAGTCGAGGACCACCTGCTGCGGTAGGGTCGGGGCTGGTGTGCCGGGAAGTCTGGTCGGCGTGGTTCTTCGCCGTCTCAGATCGGAGCCCGTTTTGCGCACGCTCTACAGATCCAAGTCCGACCGCGAGGTCGTCGCCCGGTGGTGCCGTTCCCGGCTCGATGCCTGGGAGGTGCCGCACCAGTGCGAGACGGTCGATGTCGGTGACGCCCGGGTGCACCTGACCTTCGCCGGTTCCGGACCGTTCCGCGTCCTGTTCGTGCCGGGCACCAATTTCAACGCCGCCAGCAGCCTCACGCTCGCCGACTCGCTCGCGCGCCGTTGGGGTGTCATCCTCGTCGACCTGCCCGGGCAGCCCGGCCTCGGCAGCGGCGAGCGCCCTCGAGCCGCCCATCGGGAGTGGTATGCCGTCAAACTCGCCGAGGCGCTCGCGGCGGTCGACGCCGAACCGGTGGTGGCGCTGGGACATTCGCTCGGCGGTGCGGTGCTGCTGGCGTGCGACTCCGACCGGATCGCCGGGCGGGTCCTGCTCGCCCCGGCCGGGATCGTCCCGCTGCACGTCGACGTCCGCATGATGACGAGCTCGCTGCAATGGCTGCTCGCGCCGACACTCGAGCGGACCGAGTCGATGCTGGACGGATTCACCGCACCCGGCACCGCGCCGCCGGCGGCCATCGCGCGATGGCTCTACCTGGTCGCGTCCCACTGCCGGTCCACGCTCGCACCCCCGCCGCTGCCCGAGGAGACCCTGCGGCGGCGCCTCGGCTCACCGCTGATCGTCGCGGCCGGCGCCCACGACCGATTTCTCCCTCCCGGACGCCTCGGGCCGATGGTCAGGGAGAAGCTCGGGACCGATCTGGAGGTCATCGACGGCGCCGGCCACCTTGCCGGAGACGAACAGCCCGAAGCGGTTGCCGATCTCATCGGTCTGCTGATGGACCGCATCGACGCGCCGGCCGGTCATGCCACCTAGCCGAGCCGGAACCGCCGGGCCAGTTCCTCGGCCATGCTTTCCGGTGGGATCGTGCCGTCGATGTCGATGATCGGCAATGGCGCCGACCGGCCGCCTCAGTAGAGGGCGCCTAGTCGAAGAGGTCGTGCTCGGCGGCGACGGCCAGCGCCTCGACCAGTTGGACTGGGCGCTCGAGCATCGACTCGAGGATCGCCGCGACCTCGCCGAGGGCTTCACGGTCGGTGCCGTACGCGCAGAACATGCCGGCCTCGGAGTCGAACGAGAACCGCTCCAGGAGTGCACTGCGTTCGAGCAGTGCGGCGTGCACTGCCGACTGCCAGTCGTAGCCGGAGCCTTCGAGGTCGTGCGCGGCGAAGACTTCCTGCAGGTGGGAGTCGGCGGGTCCGCCGGGACTGTAGATCACCGAGTCGCTGGTCTCGCCTTCGACGAACGTGACGTTGGGGAAGCGCGTGAATTCAGGTGGTTCTGACATGCCCGTGAGGGTACTGGGAATGACCGACAGTGCTTTCTGGAGGCGTTGTCGCGACGGCGAATCCGGCCGTGAGGCGCGGTCCCTGGAGCGGGGCGGCGAGCGCGGGAATTTCCTTCATATAAGGTATGCCTAAGCTAACTTGGCTGGAAGGAATCCCCCATGCGTCGCCCCTTGTTCGCCGCGACTGCCGTTGCGGCACTGCTGCTCTCCGGCTGTTCGGCTTCCGATTCCGATGCCGACGGCGGCGACGTCGCCTGGTCGTACACCTCCGGCGACGGCGAGACCTATACCGCCACCGAGGTCCCGACCCGCATCATCGCCGAAGCCTCCTCCGCGAAAGCGCTGATGGAGTTCGGGATCGAGCCCGTGGGCATCTGGGCCAGCAACCCCGTCGACGAAGACGTCGCACTCCGCGGCGTCGACTTCTCCGGGATCGAGATCCTCGGCGAGGAGTGGGGCAAGATCGACGTCGCCGCAGCGGCCGAACTGCAGCCCGACTTGATCGTCGGCGACTGGTGGCCTGTCGAGGAGGCGTACAGCGGCCTCGAGGGCGGGGTCGAGGAGGAGAGCAAGAAGCTCGCCGAACTCGCCCCTGTTGTCGGCCCCGCTCAGAGCGACTCCGTCGTGGACCTGATCGAGGGGTACGCCGAACTCGCCGAGACCCTCGGCGCCGACCCCGACCAGATCGCCGAGTCGCGCACCGCATTCGAAGCGGCCGTGACGGACTTCGAGGCGGCCGCGGCCGAGAAGCCGGGCCTGACCGCGCTCGCGGTCAGCCCCTACGACACCAACTACGCGATCGCCGTGCCCGAGCACGCCCCCGAACTGCTCGACTTCCAGCGATGGGGACTGAACGTCATCAACCCCGACACCCCCGACCCGGACTTCCCGTACTGGGAGACGCTCAGTATGGAGAACGCCGACAAGTACCAGCCCGACCTGCTCCTGTTCGACGACCGCTGGCACCCCGGCAACGAGGAGACCCTTGCGGCGGCGCCCATCTCGTCGAGCATCACCGCCTTCGCCGCCGGCCAGACCACGACCTGGCCCGGATACTGGCTCCACACCTACAGCGACTATGCCGCCGAGCTCACCCGCCTCGCCGAGGTGATCCGCAGCGTCGACGAGAACCTCGTCCAAGAGTGACCGCGACTGCGACGGTCCCGCCCGCATCGATGGCGCGGTCATCGGTGCGGGCGGCCGTCCTGCTCGCCGCGACCGGCGCGCTCGTCCTGCTGGCCCTCCTGAGCCTGACCCTCGGCTCGCGCGACATCGCGCCCTTTGAAGTCCTGCAGGTGTTCACCGACCCGACGCCGAGTGCGGACGCCACCGTCATCCGCGAGATGCGCCTGCCGCGGACGCTGATCGCGATCGTGGTCGGCGCGGCCCTCGCGGTCAGCGGCGCGATCCTCCAGAGCCTGGCCCGCAACCCGCTCGCCGACGCCGGCGTCCTCGGCATCAACTCCGGTGCGGCCGTCGCCGTAGTGGTCTCGGCGTTCGTCTTCGGGTCCATGCCGGTGAGCGGATCGGTCTGGTTCGCGTTCATCGGCGCGGGTGCGACCACCGTCGCCGTGTACGCCATCGCCGCGGTCGGCCGTGAAGGCGCGACCCCGGTCAAGCTCGCGCTGGCCGGCGTCTGCATCACCGCACTGTGCGGCTCGATCACGTCGGCGCTCGTCCTCGCCGACCCGGACGCGCTCGAAGAGCTGCGGATGTGGCAGGTCGGCGCGCTCGGGGGCCGGTACTTCCCGGTGCTGACGCAGGTCGCCCCGTTCCTCGCCGTCGGCCTCGTGGCCGCCCTCTGCACCGGACGGGTCCTGAACCTGCTCTCCCTCGGCGAAGACCTCGCCCGCGGGCTCGGCCTGCGCACCGGCGCGGCCCGGGCGGGCCTGTTCGCCCTGGTCGCGGTCCTGAGCGGCGCGGCGACCGCCGCCTGCGGCCCGATCGCGTTCGTGGGCCTGATGGTCCCGCACGCCGCGCGGCTGATCACCGGGCCGGACTACCGATGGATCCTCGCGTACTCGGCGGTGCTCGGTCCGGCGCTCCTGCTGGGCGCGGACATCATCGGCCGCCTCGTCCTCCCCGGCGGCGAGATCCCGGTCGGCGTCGTCATCGGCGTGCTCGGCGCTCCCGCCTTCGTCCTGCTCGTCCGCTACCGCAACCTGGTGGAGCTCTGACATGAACGCCGTCCTCACCGTGAGCGGCCAGCGCGTGTTCGCCCACCGCCGCATCCGACTGGTCGCGGCCGGGCTCGCCCTCGCCGCGGCCGGCCTCTTCTGGCTCGCCATCGCCATCGGCGGCGAACTGCTCCCGCCCGGCGAAGTCCTCACAGGACTCACCGGCACCGGGGAGCCGTCGACGGTGTTCATCGTCCGCGAACTGCGCCTGCCGCGGGCCGCCGCGGCACTCCTCATCGGACTCGCCCTGGGCGGTGCCGGCACGCTCTTCCAACGGGTGCTGGGCAACCCGCTCGCGTCACCGGACTTCCTCGGCGTCGCCGCGGGCGCGGGCACCGCCACGGTCGCCGCCATCGTCTTCGGCGCCTCGAGTGCCCTGCTGCTGCCGACCGCCGCCCTCGCCGGCGGCGCGCTGACCGCCGCGCTCATCTACCTGTTCGCGTGGCGGCGCGGCGTGTCCGCCTACCGCTTCATCCTCGTCGGGGTCGGCGTCGCCGCCTTCGCGCAGTCGATCACCTCCTACCTGGTCGCACGGGCGGAGTTCCGCGACGCGCGCGAGGCGCTCACCTGGCTCGTCGGCTCGGTCGGCATGGCCTCGCCGGAAGCGCTCACCCTGCTCGCGATCACCGTGGTGCTGTTCGTCCCCGCCGGCGTCTACGCCTCGCGGGTGCTGCGGGCGCTCGAACTGGGCGACGCGACCGCCCAGGTGCTCGGTTCCCGCACACAACGCGATCGCGTTGCGGTGCTGGGCATCGGCGTGGTCCTCGTCGCCGTCGCCACCGCGGCCGCGGGGCCGATCGCCTTCATCGCCATGCTCGCGGGCCCCCTGGCCCGCCTCCTGCTGCGCCGGGCCGGCCAGAGCATCGCGGCCGCCGCGCTCATGGGGGCGGTGCTCCTCCAGGCCGCGGACCTCCTCGCCCAGCACGCCCTGCCCTGGCCGATCTCCACCGGCGTGGTCACCGGCGTCTTCGGTGCGCCGTACATCGCCTGGACCCTCATCAGCGCCGCCCGCCGCGCCGACCTGCGCTGACGTTCGCGTCGGGCATATGCGCGGACCGTTCGACCACATCGGATCGACTGAGCATCCCCCGATCCTTCTTCATGCGAGTCCCCGGTAGTAGTACCCGGGTACCGCTCGCCCCCTTCAGGTCGGCTCCCCGAGCGGATGAACGCGCGGCCGGTGGACCGTAGCGTCGATGACACCATCCACCCCTCACCCCGACGTGGATGTCCTTGCAGATCCCCGATTTTGGAGCTTTCAGTGACCAAAAGGGACTCCATACGTTTCCGCTACACCTACAACGACCTCACCCGGAACAAAGGCGTCAACCTCGCCCTGCTCGTGATCCTGGTGCTCAGCGCCTTCCTCATGGCCACCGGGGCCATGGTCATGGAGCGCCTGCTCGGCTCGATGGACCAGCTCTTCGACGAAGCCAGACCCCCGCACTTCCTCCAGATGCACAAAGGCGAGTACGACCGCTCCGAACTCGACCGCTTCGCCGCCGAGCACCCCGAGATCGACGCGTGGGTGATCGAGGAGATGCTCGGCTTCGACGGCGCCGCCATCGCGTGGGAGCGCCCCTCCACCGGCGAGAGCGGCGACCTCGCCGAAAGCCTCGTCGACAACCTGTTCGTCACGCAGAACCCGGACTTCGACTTCCTCCTGGACGCGAGCGGCGCGATCCCCGAACCCTCCGCCGGCCAGGTCTACGTCCCGGTCGCCTACCAGCAGCAGTTCGACATGGAGGCCGGCGACACCCTGCGCGTGCAGACCGCTGAAGGCCTCCGGGAACTGCGTGTCGAGGGCTTCGTGCGCGACGCGCAGATGGCCTCCTCACTGTCGCAGTCGACCCGCTTCCTCGTCTCCGAAGACGACTTCGCGGCACTGACCGCGGCCGGCGGCGGCACCCCCGAGATCATCGTCGAGTACCGGCTCACCGACACCTCCCTGGTGTCGGACTTCAAGACCGCGTACGAAGCCGACGACGCCCTGCCCAAGAACGGCGAGGCCGTCACCTACCAGTTGATCCGCCTCATCAACACCTTCAGCGACGGACTCGTCGCCGTGGCGCTGATGTTCGTCAGCCTCCTGCTCATCGCCATCGCGCTCCTCAACGCCCGCTTCGTCATTCGCGGCACCCTCGAGGACGAGGTGCGCCAGATCGGCGCGATGAAGGCCATCGGCCTGCCGAACCGCACCATCAGCGGCCTGTACCTGGCGAAGTACCGGGCGATGACCCTCCTCGCGTGCCTCCTCGGCGGACTCCTGGCGCTCGCGGCCACGAACCTGCTCACCCGCAGTGTGCAGGCCAACTACGGCGAAGCCGACCTCGACCTCCTCGCCGTGCTCGTCCCGGTCCTCGCGCTGGCGCTCGTCTACGTGTTCGTCATCGCCGTCTGCCGCAGGGTCTTCCGCAGGATCCGCAAGATCGAGGTCGTCAACGCCCTCGTCCACGGCAGCACCCTCGACGACCGGCAGACCGCGCGCCGCGCCGCGCGCCAGTCGAAGCGGGTGCGGCGCACCAGCCTCGCCGCGTTCCGCGGCACGAACCTCAACCGGCGCCTGGCCCTGCTCGACCTGCGGGCCGAGGCGCGCCAATGGGTGCTCATCCCCATCGTCATGTGCCTCGCCGCAGTGCTCATCACCCTCCCGATGAACCTCTACAGCACCTTCTCCGACCCGCAGTTCGTCACCTACATGGGTGCGCCGGAGAGCGACCTGCGCGCCGACCTCGAGTTCGCCGAGGACGTCGACGCCGTCCGCGGGGAGCTCGTCGCCGCGATGTCGTTCGACGAGCGGCTGGCGAACGTGCGGGTCTTCGCCAACGTCCTGTACGAGGCCGAGGGCGAGGAGGGCTGGGAGGTCCTGCGCGTCGAGGTGGGCGATTATTCCAGCGCCGCCATGCCCTTCCTCGAAGGCGGCCCGCCCGAGGCCGGCGAGATCGCCGTGTCGGTGTTCAACGCCGAGAAGTACGGCCTGGAGACCGGGGACGAGTTCCTGGTACGCCTCGACGGCGCCGCGTCGAACCGCACCGTCAGCGGCGTCTACCAGGACGTCACCGGCGGCGGCTTCTCGGCCAAAATGGAGGGTGAGGTCGACGCCGGTGCGGCGAGCTACACCGTCTACGCCGACGCCGCAGAAGGTTCCGACACCGGCGGTCTCGTCGCGGAGTACGCCGACGCGTTTCCCACGGCCACGGTGACCCCGATGCGCGAGTTCATGGAGCAGACGCTCTCATACGTGACCGACGCGTTCCGGAGCGCCGCGGTGCTGTCCTTCGTGTTCGGGCTCGGCGTGGCCCTGGTCATCACGAGCCTGTTCCTGAAGCTGCGGCTGACCAGCGACCGGCGGAAGATGGGCATGCTCTCGGCCGTCGGCTTCTCCACGGCCGAGCTCATCGCGCAGGTGCGGGGCAAGACCCTCGCCGCCGTCACCGCCGGCACCCTCGCCGGCACGGTGCTCGCCGCCACCGGGGGCGAGGCCGTGGTCGGTTCCTTCATAGCCTTGGCCGGACTGGGCATTGTGGACCTCGAGTTCCTGCCGAACCCGTGGCTCGTCCACCTCGCCTATCCGCTGCTGCTCATCAGCGCCGGGTACCTGGGCGCCGTATTCCTGACCTCCCGCCTCCGCGGCGCCGACAAGAGCTCGTGGCTCAGAGCATGAAAGTAGGAGCGACAATGTCGAACGACGACCGCATCACCTTGCAATGCACCGGTCTCACCAAGACCTATTTCTCGACCGACCCGCCGAGCACGGTCCTCCACGGCCTCGACCTCGCTGTGCGGACCGGCGAATTCCTGGTGGTGATGGGCGCTTCGGGCTCGGGCAAGTCCACGCTGCTGTACAGCATCAGCGGCATGGACCGCCCCACGGCCGGGAACGTCCTCCTGGAGGGCCGGGAACTCACCTCCCTCGACGACGCCGAGGCGAGCCGGGTCCGGCTCACCCGCATGGGCTTCATCTTCCAGCAGGCGTACTTCCTGAGCAACCTCAACCTCCGGGACAACATCCTGCTGCCGGCGCTCAAGGCCGCACCGGGGGACAAGGACGCCGTGATCAAGCGCGTCGACGCCCTCATGGAGCGGTTCGGCATCGACCACGTGCAGCGCCACGGCGTCACCCAGGTCTCCGGCGGGCAGCTCCAGCGCGCCTCGATCTGCCGGGCACTCGCGGGCGAGCCGGCCGTGCTGTTCGCGGACGAGCCCACGGGCGCGCTCAACAGCAGCATGTCCACTGAGGTCATGAACGCCCTCACCGACGTGCACGGCGACGGCACCACGATCGTCATGGTCACCCACGACCCCGCTTGCGCCGCAAGGGCCGACCGCGTGGTCTACCTCCGCGACGGCCTCCTCGTCGACACTCGCGAACAGGGCATGTGGAGCGCGGAGCAGGCGAAGCGGCGCGAGGACGACCTGTTCTCCTGGTTGAGCGACAACGGGTTCTGAACGGGGTGGAGTGCGGTGCCCCCGCGCCACGGGGGCGCCGTGCCTCACGACGACACGACGAAGGTCGTCACGCCGCGCACGAGGTCGGCTGTACGGTCGCCGTCGCGCGCGTGACGACGGCGTGACGGCGCAGCCCTGCGCTTCCGGTCCCACCACATCGGCAATCGCTTACGTAGGACAGTGGACGCTTGCGCGGCCGCGAGCGGGGAACCCCGCACCGACATCTTGCCCTGGAGGTGCCCAGTGAGCCCGCTGCTGCTTCCGACCGGAATCGTCGCGATCGTCCTCGTCGTCATCGGCCTGTCGAGCGATCCCGAGCATCCGCTGGTCGTCTTCGGCCTACTCGCGTCCCTGGCCGCGTTCGCCGTCGCGGTGTTCCAGTTCAGGCGGTCGTGCCTGCCCTCCGACCCTGAAGACCGCAGCTGAGCCGACCCCCGCGGCACGACGGGCGCGTCCCTCGATCCTGATCGGGAGCCTGCTCTCCGACGCGTCAGAAGTCCAGGTCGCTGCGGAGGCGGCGTACGGCGACGAGCACGGTCGCCTGCATCTCGGTCGTCGGGCCGTCCGTGGCGGTGGCGTGTGTACGGCGCTGCAGTGCTTCCAGTGCCGCATCGGCGGGGCCGAGGTCGACGGGCTCTCGATCGTGGTGCGAGAGCACGCGGTCGAGCGTCTCCTCGTAGGCGTCGGTCGCCGCATCGAGCGCGGTGGCGCAGTCCCGGCGGTAGGCGGGATCGAGCGAATGGTCGGGCATCGCGGCCCGGCCGGGGCCGTCGAGGAGGTCCGCGAGGGCGCGCGTACAGCGGCCGACCCGCTGATTCAACTCGAACGCCGTGTGGAACCGGTCGAGGGCGTCGGACTGCTCCTGAGTCGTCTGCGGGTTGAGTCGGAGACTGTCGCGCGCATGGTGGAGGGCCGACCGCGTCTCGGTGGCGCGGTCGCCGAGGCGCTTCGCCCGCGCCGACCAGGTGCGGGAGGCGTCTCGGTCGGCGTCCTCGCGCAAGGTCGCGGCGATCTCGCGCAGGAGGTCGGCGGTCGCGGCGCCGTCGTGCCGGATGCGACCCCCGACGGTTCGCACTCGCGCAGGCGGCTTGATCAGCAGGTTCACCGCCATGCCGATCCCGGCGCCGAGGGCGGTCTCGAGGAGTCGAACCAGCACGAACGGCTCTTCGACGCTGTCGACCGCGACCATGAACAGGGCGGTGAAGGGTACGTAGAGGCCCTGGTCGCTGAGCCGGGGCCAGTAGCTCACCAGGAAGGCGATCGGCACGCACACGGCGAGCGCGAGCTCCTTCCCGGGCGTCACGGCGACCGCCAGGACCGCCACCAGGACGCCGAACCCGACCGCGGCCATCTGGCGCAGACCGGTCAGGATCGACCAGTGCACGGTCGGCCTGACCACGGCCAACGCTGCCCAGGGCGCAAGGTACGGCTGCGGGAGCGTGAGCACATGGGCCGCGACGAACCACGCGAGGACGGCCGCGATCGCGGCCTTGAGCGCCTGCGCCGCGGTCTCCTGCGCCCAGGTGCCGGTATGCGGCAGATCGCGGGCGAAGCGCCACGCCCCGCGAAGATCGTCCGCGACGCCGTCCCGTACCGCATTCCAGATCATCCGCAGCGGTTTCCCGCCGCGGCCGACTTTATCCATCCGGAGTGATCGGTGCCATGTCGGATCGATCGCTGCGAGGCGCGGGCTCGAGCAGGGCTTCGTCCGCCGCGGGGGAACCCGTGCAGCGTCAGGTCGCGCTGGGCCGGAGGCGAACCCGACTCGGACACGCGGGTCAGTCGTCCCTGGCGTCCTGCGCTGCGGTGATCCGGTCTCTCAGGGGACGGCGATGCAGCGCGTCCGCCACCGCCGTCAAGAGCTCGGCCAAGGGGACCGGGAGTTCCGCATCCAGATCGGCCATCGCCGCGACCGTCGCGTCCCACTCCGCCGTGATCCGCGGCAGCAGCGCCCGGGCCTTCGGCGTCAGCGAGACCAGTCGGCGGCGGCTGTCGAGCGGATCGGCGGCGTGGGCGACCAGCCCCGCCCGGGCCATCTGCGCCGCCGTCTGACTCGCGGCCGAATGGGTGACGCCGACCGCCGCAGCCAGTTCGCGAATCGAGAGCGGGCCTTCGGCCACCAGCGCCCGGACGACAGGGGAGAAGCGCGGCCGGTACTCGGGCAGGCCCTGCTCCCGGTAGACCTCGGCCACGTCGCCTTCGAGCAGCTCGAGCACATGACGGAGCAAGGTGCCGACGGCGTCGGATTCGGGAGAGTACTTCATGCTGATAATCTAACAGCACTGTTATAAATCTTGGGGAGGAGCCGCAATGGCCCAGCTGTACCCGCCCGCCGAAGCCCATGACCAGGGCATGCTCGACGTCGGCGACGGCAATCGCGTCCACTGGGAGGTGTGCGGGAACCCGAACGGCAAGCCCGCGGTGGTGCTCCACGGCGGACCGGGGTCCGGCGACTCGCCGTTCTGGCGGCGGCTGTTCGACCCCGCCGCGTACCGCATCGTGCTCCTCGACCAGCGCGGCTGCGGCCGGAGCACACCCGACGCGGCAGATCCACATACTTCATTGGCCGCCAACACGACCGAGCACCTCATCGCGGACGTCGAACTGCTGCGCGAGCACCTCGGCGTCGAGCGCTGGCTGGTCCTCGGCGGCTCCTGGGGCGCGACGCTCGGGCTGGCCTACGCCGAGCGGCACCCCGATCGCGTGTCGGAGCTGGTGCTGTTCAGCGTCACCAACACCAGCCGCAGGGAAGTGGAGTGGGTGACCCGGGACATGGGGCGGATCTTCCCCGAAGCCTGGGCGCGCTTCCGGGACGCCGTGCCCGAAGCCGAGCGCGACGGCGACCTCGCGGACGCGTACGCCCGGATGCTGGAGGACCCCGACCCGGCGATGCGGGAACGGGCCGCGATCGAGTGGTGCCGTTGGGAGGACGTGCACGTCTCGACCGATCCCGCGCACGAGCCCGATCCGCGGTACGAGGACCCGGTGTTCCGGATGCGGTTCGCCCGCCTCGTCACGCACTACTGGCGGCACGCCGCCTTCCTGGAGGACGGCCGGCTCGTGCGCGAAGCAGCGAAACTCGCCGGCATTCCGGGGGCTTTGATCCACGGGCGCATGGACATCAGCGGGCCCGCGGATGTGGCGTGGAAGGTGGCGCAGGTCTGGACCGACGCCGAGCTCACCTTGATCGCCGGCGAGGGCCACGGCGTCTCCGGCAGTACGACCCTCGACGCGATACTGGCGGCCACGGACCGGTTCCGACCCGCGACCGCCGACTGAACTGGGCGGTGTCCGCCAGACCAGATCGGTCGCTCCGACCACCTGCCCCGACCAGGCAGCCGTCGGGCCCGGTCGCGATGACCGGCACGACCGGACGGCGACGCTTGCGAAAACCGGATACACGGCCGCCCCGGCGGTACATCATCGAAGTCCGCCCGGGGTACCCGGAGCGCTGACAGGAGGTGCCGCGGCATGACCGAAGCCGAGACGTTCGACGCGGTGATCATAGGGGCGGGGCCGAACGGCCTGGTCGCCGCCAACCTGCTCGCCGAGGCGGGCTGGGCGGTACTCGTCCTGGAAGCCGCCCCAGAACCGGGCGGCGCCGTCCGCACCACCGAGATCACCCCCGGATTCCGAACGGACCGGTGCAGCGCGTTCTACCCGCTCGCCGGGGTCTCGCCCGTGATGCGCGGACTCGACCTCGAACGGCACGGCCTGCGCTGGCGGCGCGCCCCTGACGTGCTCGCCCACCTCCTGCCCGACGGCCGCGCGGCCGTGCTCTCGCAGGACCTCGACCGCACGGCCCGGTCGCTCGACGCCTTCGCCCCCGGCGACGGCAGCGCATGGCGTACCGAGTTCGAGCGCTGGCACCGGGTCCGCGAACCCCTGGTCGAGGCGATGCTGCGCCCGTTCCCGCCGGTCCGCGCCGGCTCCCGTCTCCTGCGGGCCCTCGGCACCGGCGGCGCGCTCCGCTTCGCCCGCGACCTCATGCTGCCCGCCCGCCGGTTCGGCGAGGAGCGCTTCACCGGCGAAGGAGCCCGGCTCCTTATCGCCGGCAACGCCATCCACAGCGGCCTCGGCCCCGACCAGGCCGGCAGCGGGCTGTTCGGGTGGCTGCTCTCGATGGTCGGCCAGGACGTCGGCTTCCCGGTGCCCGAAGGCGGCGCGGGCAGCCTCACCGCGGCCCTGGTCGCCCGGCTCGCCTCCCTCGGCGGCCGCATCGACTGCGGCCGACCGGCCGCGAAGATCCTGCACGCCAGGGGCGTCGCGGTCGGCGTCCGCGACGGGGAAGGCGCCCTCATCCGGGCCCGGCGGGCCGTGCTCGCCGACGTGGCGGCCCCGCACCTCTATCTCGACCTCGTGGGCGGCGAGCACCTTCCCGCGCGTCTCGCGGCCGACCTCAAGGCGTTCGAATGGGACCCCGCGACGATCAAGGTGGACTGGGCGCTGGACGGACCCGTGCCGTGGACTGCGAAGGAGGCCGCCCGCGCCGGCACCATCCACCTCGGCGCGGACCTCGCCGGCCTCTCCACGATGAGCGCCGACCTCGCGTCCGGTCGCGACCCGCAAGAACCGTTCCTG
Source organism: Glycomyces sp. NPDC021274 (assembly GCF_040641195.1). Taxonomy (NCBI): domain Bacteria; kingdom Bacillati; phylum Actinomycetota; class Actinomycetes; order Glycomycetales; family Glycomycetaceae; genus Glycomyces; species Glycomyces sp. NPDC021274. The sequence continues at coordinate 169,024 of NZ_JBFADC010000006.1, forward strand.
CTCATGGGCCAGATGACCACCACCGACCCGACCCGCTCGCCGACCGGCACGGAGACCCTCTGGGCGTACACCCGGCTGCCCCGCGGGGGCGACTGGAACGCCGACCGCGTGCGCCGCGCCGTCGACCGCATCGAAACGGCCGTCGAGCACCACGCCCCCGGGTTCGGCGACCGGGTCACCGCACGCCTCGTCAGCGGACCGCGCGACCTCGAAGGGCTCGACCGCAACCTCGACGAAGGCGCCATCAACGGCGGCTCCGCGGCGGTGCACCAGCAGCTCTTCCTCAGACCGGTGCCCGGGCTCGCCAGGGCCGACACCGTCATGGACCGGCTCTTCCTCGCCAGCGCCTCCGCCCACCCCGGCGGCGCCGTCCACGGCGCGGCGGGCGCGAACGCCGCCCGCGCGGCGCTGGCGCGGAACGGCCTGGCGGGCGGCGGCTACCGCGCCGCCATCGCGGGCGCGCACCGCCTGCTCTACCGCGAGGATTGACCTGTCGCGGCTCTGACCAGGTTTTACGGCCGGTTCCGGCGGGTACCTGCCACCTGCTGAAGCGCGCGGCCGCGACCTCCGCGCCGGATGAAGGCGGTGCACCATGGGGCAGAAAACGGATTCCGAGGCGATGCGGCGCGGTGTGACCACCCGCGTCTCGGCCTCGCCCGAGTCGGTCTTCGCGGTACTCGCGGACGGCTGGAACTACGCGTCCTGGGTCGTGGGCGCCTCCAACATCCGCGACGCCGACGAGCACTGGCCCGCGAAGGGCTCCCGCATCCGGCACAGCATCGGGCCCTGGCCGCTGGTCATCAAGGACAGCACGATCGTCGTCGCCGCCGACCCGCCGCACCTTCTCGTCCTGGAGGCCCGCATGTGGCCGCTGGGGAAAGCGCGCGTGCGCTTCGACATCGCCGCTGAGGAGGAACGGACCTTGATCCGGATGACCGAACTCGCGGTCAAGGGACCGATCGCCGCGCTCCCGGACCCGGTGCAGGCCAAGCTGTTCGCACCCCGCAACCGGGAGACCCTGCGCCGTTTGGCGCGACTGGCCGAGGCCAAGCACGGCTCGCGCTGAACGCGCGATCTTGAACTCGCACCAGCAGGGCCGGGGCGCATACCCGGCCGCTGGGTCAGGCGGCGGGAGGCGCCGTGCTCTCCCGCATGACGAGGTCGACCGGGACGGTCTCGTGGACGTCTTCGAGCCGTTCGCCGTCGCGGATCTGCCGCAGGAGCAGTTCGATGAGGCGGTCCCCGATCGCGGCGAAGTCCTGGCGCACTGTCGTGAGTGGAGGCCAGGCATCGGCCGCGAGGGCGATGTCGTCGAACCCGACGACCGAGACCTCGGCCGGAATCCGGCGGCCGACCTCGTGAAGGGCGTGCATGACGCCGATCGCCATCTCGTCGTTCGCGCAGAACACCGCCGTCGCATCGGTGTCGCGGGCGATCCGCTTCCCGGCCTCGTAGCCGGACCGGCCCGACCAGTCGCCCCGGATGATCGGCGGCGCCGGGCGCGCGGCCTGGTCGAGCGCGGCGCGCCACCCGTCGATGCGCAGCTGCGAGGGGCCCGAGCTGTCGGGGCCGGCGACATGATGGACCGTGCGGTGGCCGAGGCCCAGCAGGTGCTCGGTGGCCCGCTGCGAGCCCCCGAACTGGTCGGCGCCCACGGCGGGGTGGTGGCCGACGAACCGCGAGTCCGAGACGACGACCGGCAGCCCGGCCGGTATGGAGAGCGTGGCCGGTGCCACCGATTCGGCCCGGATGATCACCAGGCCGTCGATCGACTGGTTGGAGAGCCTGGTGACGGCGTCGGAGACCTCCGTCGACACCGGACTCTCCACGTCGACCAAGGTGACGGTGTACTGCGCGGTCCGGGCCGCCTCGACGATCGCCTCGACCGTGCGGGACTCGCCGGTGCGGCTGAACTTGTGGGTGATGACCCCGATGGTCTGGAACGTGCCGTAGCGCAGCGCCCGGGCGGCCGAGTTGGGGGAGTACCCCAGCTCGGACATCGCGGCGAGGACCTTGTCGCGGGTGGCCGGGCGGACATTGGTGGCGCCCATGGACACCCGCGAGACGGTCTGGGCGGAGACGCCCGCGCGGACCGCCACGTCGAACATCGAGGGCTTCGACTTGGACCGCGTGCGCTGCTCCGAAGCCTCACCGTCACCCATGAAAACGCTCGCTCGTCATCGCCGTCCATCCGGATCCTTGAGGATACAACCGCCCCGGCGCCGCCGGTCCCGCACTTTGGTGAGGCCTCGGTCAGAGCGCGGTGATGCCGAGGTCCGGGGCCTCGACGAAGCTCGCCGTCCGCGACGCCGCGCCGTGCAGCTCCAGCACCACGAGCTCGTTGCCGCGCTCGCGCAGGAGCGGGCCCGGCACGTACAGCGTCCCGGTCGGACCCGCGCTCCAGTAGCGGCCGAGGAGTTCGCCGTTGACCCACGCGAGCCCCTTCGTCCAGCCGTCCAGCCGCAGGTGGTGGTCCGCTTCGGCGACGGTGTCGAAGACGCCGCGTGCGAGGACGGGCCCCGCCAGCGGTCCCCGGCCCGACCCCTCCGGCCAGGGGCGGGAGGCCAGGAGTTCGGGCGCGCGGTCGAGCGCGAGCGGTGCCGCCTCCCACTCGGTCAGCTCACGCGTCGCCGTCCGCGCAGTCCCGATGAGCCCCTTCGGTTCGCCGATGCGCGGCCCGTAGTTGACCCGGCCCTGGTCCTCGATGAGGAGTTCCAGCAGGCCGTCGCGTTTCGGCAGCGCGACCGCGCGGGTGTGCGTACCGCGGTCCAGGACCCCGACCGGTTCGCCGTCGAGCATGACGACGGCCCGGTCGCGGATCTCCTCGACCACGAGCACCGCGTCGTCGGCCCGCACGCGGGTCCGGTACAGCGCGAACCCGGACCACTGGCGCATCTCGTCCATGCTCGGGGCGCGGTCGTAGGAGCGCATCGGCTCCAGCAGCTCGGCGGCCTCACCGACGAGCAGGTGCTCGGTGAGCGCCACGTCGAACGCCGGGGCCGGCGCGGGCGGCTCGGGGAGCTCGTCCGGCACCGGGGCGTGCTTGGCGATCACGGCCCGCATCGCGTGGAACTTCTCGGTCGCGGCGCCGTGCTCGGCCAGCGGCGCGTCGTAGTCGTAGGAGGTCGCGATCGGGCGGTAGAGGCCTTTGTCGTTGGCGCCGTTGGTGAGTCCGAAGTTGGTGCCGCCGTGGAACATGTAGAGGTTCACGGACCCGCCCGCGGCGAGCAGCACGTCGAGGTCGCGCGCGTTCGCCTCCGAGGGGGCGAGGTGGTGCTCCATGCCCCAGGAGTCGAACCAGCCGTTCCAGAACTCCATGCACATCAACGGACCCGTGGGCTGGTGGCGGCGCAGCGTCGCCAGCCGCTCGGTGCTGCGGGAGCCGAACGTCGCGGTCTTGTGCAGCTCGGGGAGGCCGCCGCGGGTGAGCATCGCGTCTTCGGCCTGGTCGCAGGTGAACAGCGGGACCTCGATGCCCTGGGCGCGAGTGAGGTCGACCAGCGCGCGAAGGTAGCGCTCCCGGTCGGGTGCCGGGTCGTCGCCGTACGCGCCGTACTCGTTCTCGATCTGGACCATCAGGACCGGCCCACCGCGGGTGACCTGGCGTTCGGCCACGACCGGCAGCAGCCGCTCGAGGTAGCCCCCGACCGCCGCCATGAACCGCGGCTCGTGCCGGCGCATGCCGACGCGCTGGTCGGCGGACAGCCAGGCCGGCAGCCCGCCGCCGTCCCATTCCGCGCAGATGTACGGGCCGGGCCGCACGATCGCGTGCATGCCCGCGTCCGCGACGAGGTCGAGGAACCGGCCGAGGTCGCGCCGGCCGGTCAGGTCGAACACGTCGGCCTCGGGCGCGTGGAAGTTCCACGGCACGTACGTCTCGATCGTGTTGAGGCCCATCAGCTTCGCCTTGCGGATGCGGTCGGCCCAGAGGTCGGGGTGCACCCGGAAGTAGTGCAGAGCGCCGCTGATCACCTGGTGCGGGCGGTCGTCGAGCAGGAAGTCCCGCTCGCCGATCTCGAATGTCGGCATGGAGGTCTCCAAACGTGGTGGGAGGGTTCGGACTCGGTCGGCACGGCTCCGCCCGGCCTCCCCGGGGGCGCGGTGACGGGCACTCCCTCAGCCAATAACAAAATGTTTACGTAAACAATCAACGCGAACCATAGTGCTTCGGGCTGGAGGCGGTTGTCAACTGGAACCCGGGCGGGAAGGATTCCAGTTCGATCACGAAGTGGCGGCGCGGTTCACGCGCAGGACGCCCCGTCCGGGACGATCGCGCCGGCGCAGTCGTTGCTGACGTGCGGGCGTGTTGCGGCGCGGCGTCAGACCTCGAGCCGCTTCGCCATCTGCCAGGTCCCGTCCGCGTCCTGCGTTCCCTGCAGGTCGCCGAACCCATTGCGTCGATACAGCGCCGCCGCGGCGGGGTTCCCCGCGGCAACGGACAGCCGCAGTGTCCCCGCGCCCGAGCGCCGCGCCCACTGCTCGACCGCGCCGATCAGCGCGTCGCCGACGCCGCGCCCGCGGGCCTCGGGCGCCACCCACATCGAGATGAGTTCGACGATGCCCGGGTCTTCAGTCGCGATGCCGCTGGCCATGCCCACCGGGCTGCTGCGGTCCTCGGCGACCAGGTCGTGCGTGTTCGTCCCGGCCAGCCGGGCCCGCCAGCGCGCCTCGGTGTCCGACGGCCCCTGCCAGTCGGCGAGGCGGGAGGTGAATGCGTACGGCGCCTCTGCGAGCGCGGCCAGGCGCAGGCGCCGCCACAGCGGCCAGTCGTCGGCGCTGAGCACCCGAACATCGATCACGTCGAACAGTCTGCCGTCGCGCCGGCCCGCAATCCACCGAGTTTCCCGCGCTGCGACGGGAAAAGGGCGCGGCCGCCGCAGGCTTCCCGGCGAAGCGTGCGGCGGCCGCATTGATGCAAGACGTGTCCAGACCGGCGCCGCTACACCCCGGTCATCTCGTTGGCCGGCTCGGGCAGGTCCGCTTCGGCGGTGACCTCGCCGGTCGCCACATCCACCGCGAAGACCTTCGAGGTGGACGGGTCGTTCACGTAGACGGTGCCGCCGCGGACGAAGACGGAGGGGCGGGCCTCCTGCCATTCGAGCGGCTCCTCCCAGGCGTCGACCACCGGGAAGGACTGGACGACCGTGGCGCTGGCCATGTCGATGACGTGGAGCGCGCCGTCGGTGCCCAGCAGCAGGCCTTCGCCCTGCGGCCCGCGGGCCAGCGACCGGAAGCTGTAGCTGGTGCCGACGTCGAGCAGCCTGAGCCCACCGGTCTCGGTGTCGATGATGGACACTCGCTCGGGGCGCTCGAGTTCGGCCTCGGGGTCGACCTTGTAGTCGCCGAGGATGTACGGGGACTCCTCGTGCCCGCGCGTGTTGCCGATGCGGCCGTACGCATCAGGGCTCTGGACCTTGGTGATGACGCCGTCGCGGTAGATGAGCACGCCGTCCTCGCAGCCGACGACGATCGCCTCGTTCAGCGCGGCCGATTCGCCGTGCACGCCGGGGCACTCCTCGCTGCGGGTGATTTCGTTGCGGTCGGCGTCGAGCACCTTGATGCCGGTCCGGGTCTCCTCGTCGCCGAGGGTCACGAGCAGTTCGCCGTTCTCGAGCTGTACGGCGACACCGTGGTGCGGCTGCTCGGTCGTGTAGGTCTCGGCCTCCGGCAGGCCGTCGCCCAGGTCGTCGGGGTTGAAGACGGTGACCTCGCCGGCGCCGTCGGAGAACAGCGCCGTGACGCCGGCGTGGTTGACCGCGTGGCCGGGCTTGGGAGCGGCGAACTCGTCGTCGGTGAGTTCGGCGGCGACCGCGTCCATGACGCGGAATCCGTCCGCGGTCGAGACGAGGACATGGCGTCCGTCGCCGGCGGGGTTGAGGCGGTTGAAGCCCTCCAGGGGGAGGTCCGCCATGATCTCGAGCGTCGTGCCGTCGAGGACGTAGAGGCCGCCGTCATAGGTGACGACGACGGCGTCCGCGACGTCGAGCGGCTGCTCTGCAGAGGCCTCCTCGGCGGGGGCGGAGCAGCCCGCGAGCAGCAGCCCGGTGGCCAGGAGCGAGGGTATCGCCAGGTTGTGAATTCTCATGCGCATTGCTTTCTGTCGTTGATGGGAACGGGGGTCTTGCACGGCTCGGAGGCGTTACGCCGCGCCAAGGCCTGCGGCGATGGCTTCGGCGTTGCTCCGGGTCATTTCGAGGTAGGTTCCGGCGCCTTCGCCGGGCTCGGTGAGCGATTCGGTGAACAGCGGGACGACCTCGATGTCCACATCGGCCTCTTCGGCCATGGCCTGGACCAGCCGGTCCGGTTGGGAGGAGTCGGCGAACACCACGGGGACGCCGGATGCGGCGACGGCGTCGGCCAGGTCCTTCAGGTCCGAGCCGCTGGGCGAGGCGAGGGTGGTGCCGCTGGGGATGACCGCGCCGATGATCTCGAAGTCGTAGCGCTGCGCCAGGTATCCGAAGACGTGGTGGTTGGTGACGAGCTTGCGGTGCTCCGGCGGGATCCCGGCGAACAGCTCGGAGGCGTACTCGTGCAGGTCGTCGACCTGCGTCCGGTACGCGTCGGCGTTGGCGCGGATCTGCTCGGCGTCGACGCCCGGGACCTGCTCGATCACCGTGTCGGCGATGAGGTCGACGGCGTCGCTCACCCGCACGGGGTCGGTCCAGAAGTGCGGGTCGGGCTGCCCGGCGGACTCGCCTGTGTTCTCGTCGGTGGCGTAGTCGATCGGGTCGACGTGCTCGCCGACGGCCAGGTCCGGCACGCCGGTCGCGACGGCCGCCTCCACATGGCCGAGGACCCCCTCTTCCAGGCCCAGTCCGTTGTGGATCAGCAGTTCGGCCTGCTCGAGCGAGGCGGCCTGCTGCGCGGAGACCCCGAAGGAGTGCGGGTCGGCGTCCGCGCCCATCAGCACGGTCACCTCCGCCTGGTCGCCGACGATGTTCCGGGTGAGGTCGCCCAGGATGTTGGTGGTGACGACGATGCCGGACCGCTCGGATTCGAATGCGGCGCAACCCGACAGCGCGGCGGCGGCGAGCAGCGGCAGGATCGCGAGTGCGCGCCGGGTCCAGGTGCCTACCATCCCGTCTCCACCATGTAGTCGGGTCGGAAGTCCAGGTCGAAGGTGCGCGCCAGGCGCAGGTCGTCCCGGTAGTCGATCTCGTGGACCGCGGTGCCGCCGGGGTCGTTGACGTAGGCGCGGGCGGTGTCGACCTGGATCGTCGGCGGCGCGCCGCCGGTGGTCGTGGTCAGTTCGATCCGGGCGAGTTCGGCGCCGGTGGCGGGGTCGAAGGACTGCAGCACGCCGTCCTCGGTGAGCACCAGGACGGGGGAGTCCTCGCCGGTCGCGCTCACCGCGACCGCGTGCTGCACCTCGAGTTCCCGCCACTGCCGTTCCTTGAGGTCCAGCACCAGGACTGCACCGGTCTGGCTGCGGGCTGCCAGCAGCGCGGTGCCGGGACGGTGGTGGAAGCCGCCGTCGATGCCGGCGTCGGGATAGGGGATCTTCTCCGCGATGAGGTCGCCTTCACCGCTGATCAGCAGGGCGCCGTCCTGGCAGGCGAACACCGCGCCGCGGCGGGTGATCGTCGGTGTCTGCGGTTCCAGGCAGGGCTCGGCCAGCTCGGACTCGAGCGTGCCGTCGCGGCCCAGCACCTGGACTGCGCCGTCGACGACCGCCAGCAGCCGTTGGTCGTAGGCGAGGGCCGCCTGCGCTTGCAGATCGCCGGTCGGCGCGATCTCGCCCGCTTCCAGAGCCACGCGGTCGAGCGGCACTACCGCCTGCGCCGAGTTCAGCACGGTCACCGCCGGATCGCCGACCGGCGTGAACCCGGTGCCGTCGATCGCCCCGACCGTTCCGGGCTCGGTCTTGTAGTAGTGCACGTGGTCGCCGTGGTCGACGGTCCAGACCCCGCTGTCGACGACCTGGGTGCCCGAGGCGCCGGTGATGTAGACGAAGCGGCCGTCGGTGCCAGCGGCCTGCACCCCGTCGACAGTGGCGATCTCGGTCGACTCCTCCGTCACCGGGTCGAAGAGGTGGACCTCTCCGGTGCCTGCCTCGGCGATGACCAGGCGCCATTGCGCTTCGGCGGTCTCTTCGGCGCCTTCGACGTACCCGTGCGGGGTGGGCTCGGCCTCGGCGGGCGGCGTGCCGGAGCCGCTGGAGCAGCTCGCCAGCAGGGCGCAGCCGGCGGCCGCGGCGGCGACCCGGGCCCTTGTCCCAATCGGCATTCAGTGTCCTTTCAGCGGGGTTGCGGTGAACGGGAGTCGGTCGCGCACCAGGGTGGCCAGTACGGAGACGAAGAAGCAGGCGACGGCGAACGCGGCGATGGTCGCGCCCGCGGCCGTCCCGAGGTGCCAGGAGATGAGCAGCCCGCCGACGGTGGCGATGCCGCCGATCACGGCGGCGCCGATCATGATCGCCGGGATCCGGTTGGCCCACAGGGCCATCGCCGCGGGCGGCGCGATCAGCAGGCCGAAGACCAGCAGCGTGCCGACGACATGGAAGGACGCCACGATCGCCAGCGTCAGCAGCGACACCATCAGGCCGTGGGCCAGGCCGGGCCGCAGCCCGAGGGTCGCGGCCTTGCGCCGGTCGAACGACAGCGCCACGAAGGAGCGGTGGAAGGCGACGGTGAGCACCAGCGCCAGGGCCAGCGCCCCGGCGAGGAACAGGAGGTCGATCTCGCGCACTGCCAGCACGTCTCCGAACAGGAATCCCGTGAGGTCGACGGCGAAGGACTGGGAGTGGGACACGATGATGACGCCCGTCGAGAGCATGCCGACGAAGAGCAGCCCGATACCGGTGTCCTGGGAGAGCCGGGAAGTGCGGGAGAGTGCCGTCACGCCGAGGGTCATCGCGACCGCGCTGAGCGCGGCCCCGAGCAGGAGGCTGCCGCCGAGCAGCGAGGCGATCGCGACTCCGGGGAGCATGCCGTGCGCCATGGCGTCGCTCATGAAGGCCATGCCGCGCAGCACGACCCAGGTGCCCGCCAGTCCGCAGATCACGGAGACGAGCAGCCCGCCCCACAGCGCCCGCGCCACGAAGCCGACCTCGAAGGGATCGGTCAACCATTCCATGGGGCGAACTATAATGATAATCATTTGCATTTAACAGCCGTCCTTTCTGAGAGTGATGCCCGACATGTCGAACGCCGTCGAACTGACCGACGTGAGCGCCCGCCACGGCGCCGTGACCGTGCTGCACGGCCTGAGCATTTCCATTCCGGCGCATCAGGTCACCGCGGTGACAGGGCACAACGGGTCGGGGAAGTCGACGCTGCTCGGCGTCCTCGCCGGCGCCCACCCGCCGGCCTCGGGATCGCTGCGGCGGACGCACGCGAGCCGGGCCGCCCTCGTGGTCCAGCGCAGCGAGGTCCCGGACGCACTCCCCATCACGGTCCGGCAGGTCGTGACCATGGGCCGGTGGGCGCACCGGGGGGCGTGGCGGCGCCTCACCCGCGAGGACCGCTCCATCGCCGAGCGGTGCATGGCGCGCCTCGGCGTGGCCGCCCTCGCCGATCGTCGATTCAGCACGCTCTCGGGCGGGCAGCGGCAGCGCGTCCTCCTCGCCCAAGGGCTCGCGCAGCAGTCGGACCTGCTGCTCCTGGACGAACCCGCCACCGGGTTGGACGCCGAGGCCAAGGAGCAGATCGCTGCGCTGCTGGCCGAGGAGAGCGCCCGAGGGGTCACGGTCGTCCACGCCACCCACGACCACGAGGACGCCGCGAACGCCGACCACCGCATCGCCCTGGCGAACGGCCGGCTCCTCGCCGACGTCGTTTCCTGAACGACCCGTCGCACTCGCCGCCGCCGGCATGCGTGCGCTCATCGCGGCCATGGTGCGCACCGGGACCCTCGGATAGGCTGGCGCACCTGGCCACCTCGTCCACTTGAAAGGCTCACGATGGTGAAAGCGTTCGTCCTCTTCGACCACGACGGCGTTCTGGTGGACACCGAAGCCTGGTACTTCAAGGCCTGCGAACGCGCGCTGGCGGAGGTCGGCGTGACCCTGGACGAGGACCGCTACCGGCGCAACATGACCCAGGGCGGGGAAGCCTGGAGGCAGGCCAGGGAGGCCGGCGTCGACGAGGCGACCATCGACAGGCTGCGGGCGGTTCGCGACGAGTACTACCAGGAGCATCTGCGGACGGAGGCCATCGAGATCGAAGGTGTCGTCGAGACGCTGGCCGAACTCGCGAAACACGTCCGCATGGCGATCGTGACGACCTCGAGGCGCGCGGATTTCGAGGTCATCCACGAGCACCGCCACATCCGAGGGTTCATGGACTTCGTCCTCGTCCGCGAGGACTACGGGCGCTCCAAGCCCCACCCGGAGCCGTACCTGACCGGCCTGCAGCGCCTCGGCGCCACCAAGGAGGCGACGCTGGTCGTCGAGGATTCCTCCAGGGGCCTGCAGTCGGCCGTCGCGGCCGGCATCGACTGCGCCGTCGTCCACAACGACTTCACGCAAGGCCAGGACTTCGCGCAGGCCAGCCATCGGATCGCATCGCTCAGCGAGCTGAAGGACATCATCCTCGCGGGCTGAACGAGCCGAGGTCAGCCGCCTACCCCGCTCCGTCCTGAAGCGACCGGGCAGACCCCGGGACCGCGCCCCCGAAAGTGAGGAAACGCAGGCCCGGTACCGCGCCCGGACAGTACGATCTGGAGGCTCGGGCCCCGGCGAGCGCTCGCGGCGACGCCGCGTCCGAGTGAAGGAGCGAGAGCATGTCCGACGCAGCGCTGACCCGGGCCGAACGCGCCGAACTGGAGCGCCTGCGCGCGCAGGCCGCACCGGACAGGGGCAAGCGCGGCGCCCGCTGGACCGGCTCGGTCGTGCTGCTCGTCCTCGCGGCGGTCGTACTCGTGCTCGCCTCCGCGACCGTGTTCGCGCGCAACGAGGTCCTCAACACCGACCGCTTCGTGGACAACATGGAGCCGCTCTACCGCGACGGCGAGGTCCGCGCGGCCGTCGCCGCCCGCATCAACGGCGCGGTCGACCAGGCGCTCGACGTCGACGCGCTCGTCGCCGAGGCGATCGACGCGGTCCAGACCAAGGGCGCGCCCGAGGTCCTCGACCGGCTCGCCGTGCCGCTCGCCTCCGGGATCGGCTCGTTCATCGACAAGCAGGTCAACGCGGTCGTCTACTCCGAGCAGTTCACCGAGCTGTGGCGCGAGGCGACCCTCCGCGCGCACACCTCTCTCGTCGCGCTCCTGCGCGGCGACGGCGGACCGCTCGAACTCCAAGGCGATGACCTGGTCCTCGACCTCGGGCCCGCCGTCGAGCGCGTCAAGGACCGCATGATCGAGGCCGGTTTCGCGCTGGCCGAACGCATCCCGGCCGTGTCGGTGCACTTCACCATCGCCCAGTCCGAGACCTTCCCCGAGCTCCGCGTGGCCGCGTCCCTCCTGGACGCCGCCGCCTGGGTCCTGCCGATCGCCGGCCTCGCGCTCCTGGCCGCCGGGGTCGCCACGGCCCCCGACCGCCGCCGCGGCCTGCTCATCGGCGCGCTCTGCGTGGCCGGCGGCATGCTCCTGCTCTCCGCGGGCCTCACGATCGGACGCGGCGCGTACCTGGCCGGCCTCGGCGACGGCGTCCAGTCCCAGCAAGCCGCGGTGAACGTCTACGACACCGTCACCCGGTTCCTCAAAGGCGCCGCCGAGACCGTCACCGTGCTCGCGCTCATTGTCGCCCTCGCCTGCTGGACGATCGGACCCGGGAAGGCCCCGACCGCCCTGCGGCGCCTCGGCGCAGTGGGTCGCAACGCCGCCGCCCGCGGGCTCGCCGGAGCGGGCGTCACCTTCGGCCGCTTCGGCGCCGTCGTCCACCGCAACCGCCGAGCCATCGAACTCGCGCTGGCCGTCGCGGGTCTGCTGTGGATCGTCCTGTGGCGCCACCCCGGCGTCTCCGGCGTCGTCACGGTCGCGGTCGTCGTCGCCGTGCTCGTACTGGTGGTCGAACTGATCGGCCGCGCCGCGGTCGAGGCCGGGCGCGACGCGGACGCACCGGCGCCGCTGTCGGCCTGAGGTCAGCCGAGGCTGATCGCGCCCGATCGCCGGCGGGTCGGTCCCCGTTCGTCGCACGGGAGGTCCGAGGCGGGCTGCGGCCAGTGCCGGTGCAGCGCATCGATGACGAACTCGTGCGAGTGGGCCCAGCCGTGCGCCGCGGCGTGTGCCCCGGCCAGGTGCGGGTCGTGCGGGTCGAGTCGGGTGTGGACGTGGGGGAGGGCCGCGGCGTCGCGCCGGGGCCAGACGACGAGCCCGGCGACGGCCGCGGTCGTGGCGCAGAGGGCGAGCGCGGCGGCGGCAGTGGCGAGGCCCGCGTGGGCGGCCAGCCATCCGGCCACCGGATAGGCGATGAGGAACCAGCCGTGGGAGAGCGAGAACTGGGCGGCGAAGGCCGCCGGTCGGTCGGCGGGGGTCGCCGATGCGGCGACCAGGCGGCCGGTCGGGGTCAGGATCGCGCCCGTCGCCGCCCCCAGGACCATCCAGAGCGCGAGCAGTCCGACCCAGCCGAGCACGTCGCCCGACAGCGCGGCGGTGAGGACGGCCAGGCCCGCCGCGAGAACTCCGGCGGCGGGGAGCATGACCTGCCGGTCGGTGCGGCGCGTGAGGAGCCGCGGCAGCAGCAGTGCCGCCGTCATGGAGCCGATGCCGAACGCGCCCAATGCGATCGCGACATCGCCGCTGCCGCGCGCGAGCACGTCCTGGACGAGGACGACCGTGTTGACGAGGACCATCGCGGTGGCCGCGGCGACGGCCAGGTGCATCAGCAGCAGGCCGCGCAGCCGGGGCGTGGCGAGGTAGAGGCGGAAGCCGCGGGTGGTCTTGTCCCAGCGTCCGCCGCGCTGCTCAGCCGGGGTGAGCTTCGGCAGCGCCACCGATACGACCAGTGCCGCCGAGGCGAGGAATCCGATGGTCGTGCCGGTGAACAGCCACTGGTAGCCGGCCGTCGCGAGCAGCGCGGCCGCGAGCGCGGGGCTGAACAGGTTCTCCAGGTCGTAGGCGAGCCGCGAGAGCGACAGCGCCTTCGTGTAGTCGGCCTCGCGCGGCAGCACCTCGGGGATGGTCGCCTGGAACGTCGGAGTGAATGCGGCCGAGGCGGCCTGCAGTACCAGGACGAGGACGTAGACCTGCCAGACCTCGGTCACGAACGGCAGGGCCAGTGCCACGGCGGCGCGTGCGATGTCCATGGCGCACAGGAGGGTCCGTCGCGAGATCCGCTCGGCGAGCGCGGTGGCGATCGGGCCGATGAGCAGGTACGCGAGCATCTTGATCGCCAGGGCGGTCCCGAGCACCGCGCCCGCCCGGGCCCCGGCGAGGTCGTAGGCGAGGAGGCTGAGCGCCACTGTCGCGAGGCCGGTGCCGGCGAGGGCGATGACCTGCGCGGCGAACAGGTGGCGGTAGGTGCGGTGGCGCAGCACGGAGAGCACGGTGCGGTCCTCGGTAGGGAAGGGTGACGCCCCGACCGTACCATATGTGCGCACCTGCGCACACGTCGAATGCGTGGAGGGTCAGGCGTGCCAGGGCTTCCCGGTGACCTGGTGGTCGGCGCGGCTGAGCGCCTCGAGCACGAGGCGGCGCAGGTGTCCGTCGGTCAGCGAGTACACCGCGCGGCGGCCCTCCCTGCGCGCCTGGACCAGCCCGGCGAGGCGCAGCTTCGCCAGATGCTGGCTCACCGCGGTGCGGGCGGCCCCGGTCGCGGCCGCGAGGGCGGTGACGTCGGCTTCCCCTTCGGCCAGCACCCACAGGAGACGCAGCCGGGTCTGGTCGGCCAGGAGCGCGAACACGCTCGCTGCGGCGGCGAACTGCTCACTGGAGGGCGCGGCATGGTGCAAGCCGCTTGCAGGAGCAGGTTGTTCGCGTTCGGGCATGGGCCCATCCTACGTGCGGGCCGGCCCCCGCCGACGCAACGCGATGCGTGAACGACGCACGAACCGGGCCCATGCGGCACCGATGTCCGGGAACCCGAACGCCCAGGTGGCGCGGCAACACCGAGACCGGACGTAGCGGTCTGGCATGTTCTCGGGTTGGATCACCCCTATGGCCATCCACTCGTTCCACCTCGCCAAGGCGCCCCTCCGAAGCGCCGTCGGCGTGCTCCTGCGGCCGCCGTCGGCACCGGGACTCCAGCACATCGAAGTCCTCGTCGGGATGGAACTGGGCGCGCCCGTCGTGTCGCCGAGCCGGATGCGGCTGCGACACCTCGCCGTGTTCGCCGAATGGGCCGACGAAGCGGCACTCGAGGCGTTCCTCGCGCAGACGCCCTCCGGCCGGATGCTCAGTGCCGGTTGGCATGTGCGGCTCGAGTACCTGCGCCGCTGGGGATCGGTCCGCGAACTGGACCACCTGCCCGCCGAAACCGGGCGCACCGATCCCGGCGAACCCGTGGTCGCGGTGACCATCGCACGGATGCGCCTGCCCGAGCTGCCGCGCTTCATCCACTGGGGCAGGCCCGTCGAGCGCCAAGTCCGGGACCACCCCGAGACGACGCTGGCGCTCGCGGCGATGCGGCCGACCCGAACGGTCTGCACGTTCTCGGTCTGGACCAGCGCCCGCGCCATGACCGGCATGGTCTTCGGACGCGACGCCGGCCCCGCCGCCCGCCTCCACAGCGAGGCGATGGCGGAGCGGGACCGGCGGGACTTCCATCACGAGTTCACGACGCTGCGGTTCCGGCCGCTCTCCGAGCACGGCTCATGGGAAGGGCGGTCGAACCTCGTCCCCGGGCCCCGCCCCGCTGCACCGGACGGCGACAGCGGTTCGAGCCGCTGAAGCCCGGCGCGCTACGCGGCCCGCGTCGACTTCTTGACCTTGGACCCGAACACGGCGCCGAGGCCGATCATCCCGACCGCGAGGCCGAAGTGCAGCCAGTTGTCCGCGGTGTTCACGGGCACGAAGTTGGCCGCGGAGCCGAGGTCGATGATGAGGCCGTACAACCACAGCACCAGGTAGATCACGCCGCCGACGAGGAGGAAGGACACCGATCGGCTCGCCGATCCGGCGCACAGGAAGCCGACGATCCCGAACAGCACGTGGACGAGGTTGTGCAGGATCGACACCGCGAAGACACCGAACAGCATGGCCGAGGAGTGGTGCCCCGCGAAGGTCATCTCGCTGAAGTCGGTCGTGATGCCGGGAACGAATCCGAGCAGTCCCACCAGCAGGAACACCGCAGAGATGAACATCGTCGTGGGACGCAGCGGCGTCCTCGCCGTCGAATCGCCTTTGAACTCACTCATTTCGGACTCCTCTCACGTTGTCATTCGGTTACCCCGCGCCGGTCGGTTCATGCCGGGCGGTGGGCCGCGCGGGCATAGCCCCTCCATGCCCTGGGTAACCGGACCGCGTGAACCGACAGCGACACCGAGCCAGGCGCTCGGCCACACCGTTCGAGGAGCCCTCGGGTGCCGAGTCGGCGAGCCGGCGGCGCTGGCGCGCCATGCGTGCGAAGTACGCCGTGGCGACCCGCGCGCCCGAGGCGGACGGCGATTTCGAGAGCCGCTGGGCGACCGTGCGGGGGCTGCGAATCCACTACCGGGCGTCCGCGGACGACCCGTCGGGCGAGGTCCCCGTGGTCCTGGTCCACGGCCTCGCCGTGTCGCACCGCTACCTGATGCCGATCGCGGCGCACCTCGCGCCCCGGTATCCCGTGCGGGCGGTCGACCTGCCCGGATTCGGACTCAGCGAAGCGCCCGGGGCCGTCCTGGACGTTCCCGCGCTCGCGGACTGGCTCGCCGAGTGGATGCGGGCCACCGGGAACGCCCCGGCCGTGCTCATCGCCAACTCCTTCGGCACGCAGATCGCGGTCGACCTCGCCTACCGGCACCCTGACCTGGTGCAGAGCCTGGTCCTGGTCGGCCCGACCATGGACCCGCGTGCGCGGAGCATGACGCGGCAGGCCCTGCGGTGGCTGCGCGGCATCCCCCACGAGGACCCGCTCCAACTGCCGATCCTCCTGCGCGACCTCGCCGATGCCGGACTGGTCCGCGCCGTGCGGACCCTCCGCCTGGCGCTGCGCGACCGGGTCGAGGACAAACTGCCCGGTGTGCGGGCTCCGGCCCTCGTGACGCGCGGCGAGCACGAGGCGGTCACCTCGCAGGCGTGGGCCGAGGAGGTCGCGCGGCTGCTGCCGCGCGGCGAACTCGCGGTCGTGCCGTCGAGCCCGCACGACGCCGTCTACACCGCGGCCGCGCAGCTCGCCGAGATCGCGCTGCCGTTCCTCGAGCGCACGGCGGCCGGGCGGACCGGCTCCTGACCGGCGGGTGCATGGTCGGCCCCGGCCGGGGTACTTCTCCGTCCCTGAGGAGGGGGGAACCATGACCGACCGGAACCAGACCTACGACGCCGCAGAGCACGAGACCTTCGGGTTCGTGGACGACGAGGAGCCGAACGAGGAGGGGCTCTCGGACGCCATCCTCGACGCGGACGGCTACCAGGAGGCGGACAAGCCCGGTATGACGCCGCAGGAAGAGCGCCAGGGCACGCCGCTCGAGCAGCAGCTGGCCGCCGAAGTCCCCGAGGACACGGGCGAGGCGCGCGAGCGCGACCCGGGCGAACCGGTTCCCGATGAGGCCGACCCGCTCCAGCCGGTCCCGGACGAGGGCGAGCCCCGCGAGCCGCTGCCGGACGAGGCCGACCCGCTCCAGCCGATACCGAACGACCCCAACGATCCGAACGACCCCGATCCGGTGCCGCCGGAACAGGACGAGGCCCTCGACCCGTACGCGCCCGATCCGACGCGCCCGGAGAGCGGCGTGCCGTACGGCGTCGACCCGTTCCGTCCGCTTCCTGACGAGCCGGTCCCGCCCCGGCCCTGACACGAAGGCCGGCCGCGCTCCGGACCGCGCCCGCTCAGGGCGCGGTCCGCTCGCGCCGCTGCCTGCGGAGCAGGACCCCGGTGCGGTGGGCGAGGAAGATGAGCGCCAGGCCGTTCAGGGCGTGGACCAGGAACAGCGACTGGCCCCAGAGCGTGCCGGGGACGTTGACGACGGCCATGCCGTGCTGGAGCAGCACGAGGAAGGCCCCCAGCGCGGTCAGCCACACGATCCGGGCCCCGGCCCGCGCCGCCAGGGCGATGAGGATCGCGGCCGCATAGAGGTACAGCAGGGCGTTGCCGTTGCGGAAGTGCAGTGCGAAGCCGTCGTCGAGCGCCCCGCTGTAGCCGACGCCGAAGCCGGCCAGGGCGAACTGCACGACCAGCAGCACCAGCAGCAGCATCATCCAGACCCGCAGGACCTTGCCGAAGACGGGACTCATGCCGGGGTTCCTTCCGCTTTCAGAGCGCGTTTCGCGTCGACCGCCTGTTTGGCCCGGCGGGCGACGACCACTTGCAGGGTGAGAATGCCGAGGCCGTTGAGCGCGTGGAGGGCGATGCCGACGCCCCCGCCGACGCCGTCGGTGCCGAAGCTGTAGGCGAACGCGCCCTGCATCATGATCATGAAGGCCGACAAGGCGGTCAGCAGCACGGTCTTCCAGCCGGGCCGGGCGATGAGGGCGAAGACCACCGACAGCATGAGCCAGAGGATGAGCATGCCGCCGTTGCCGGCGTGGGCGATGAACCGCATGATGCGCTCGTCGCCTCCCGAGACGGCCCCCCATCCGGCGAGGCCGACCTGGAGCACGAGGAGGACGACGACGAACCGCGTCCACCCCAGGAAGAACAGCTTCACCCGCGACATCTCCTCACACCTGACCGCGGCCGGCCGCCGCATGCGGTGGAGTCTGCCGCCCGCCGTCGCGCCCGGGCATCGGCCCGGAGTTGTCAATCGGCCTACATCGCGGGAGGTAGGAGCCCTGCGGGGCGTACTTCCTTGGGGCCGAACGCCAAGGGGGCCGCGGTGTCGACCGGGTCGTCGTGTCGTCCCGTGCGGGACTTGACGACGCGAGGTTTCCGATGCCCGCAACGGGGAACCCTCGCGGGCCGACCCGTGGGAGGATTTGACCATGAAATCGCAGCAGGATCCGCCGAGATCGAACGCCGAACCGGGAGTCGAGACCGACGCCCTGCGCCTGTCGGACATCGCCGGGCGCGACAGTGTCGAGGTCCCCGAGCACGAGCCCTACGACGACGAAGATGCACTGGTTGCCGAGTCGGGGAGCAGGACCGGACGGATCGTCATGATCCTCGCGGTAGCCGGGATCGCCGCGGCCGCGGTGGTCGGCGCCAAGATCGCCTACGACCGGCACAAGTCCGCCACCGGGTACCGCCGGGCCGTCGCGCACCTCGAGGACGCGCGGGACGCGATCATGTCGGCGGCCGGTGAGCTGCCCGAGCGGAGCCGCGCGGTCCTTCAGAAGGTCACCAACCGCTGAGCGAACGAACCCGGACGCGTCGGGCCTCGGCGCTTTCCTTACTTCCGAGTGCGCCGGGCTGCTCCTGCGGCCCGGCGGCTCCGGCGTGCCCGGGTGCGATCGCCACGGTCCCGCCGCGGATGCCCACGGGCACTGGGTAAAGGCTGCTGCATCGGCAATGTCGTACCCGACCCGTACGGTGGGTTCCCAGCCATGCCGAAGAGAAGGGAAACAACATGACCATCGGCGTCATGACACCGAAAGGCCATGTCGGCGCACACGTGCTGCGACTGCTCGTCCAAGCCGGGGTCCGCCCGCGCGCGCTGCTGCGCGACCCGGGCACGCTCGACGCGGACATCGCCGAGCACGTCGACACCGCGGTGCTCGACGCGTGGGACGCCGCCAGTGTGGTCGACGCGACGAGCGGTCTCGAAGCGCTGTACTGGGTCAGCCCGACCGCCACGGACCGCGACCCGGTCGAAGCGCACATGAACGCGGCCGGGAACGTCCGGGCCGCCGTCCAGGCCAACGGCATTCCGCGTGTGGTGTTCCAGTCCAGCGGCGGCGCGGAGAAGCGCCACGGCGTCGGCGAGATCGACGGCCTCGCCGCCACGGAGCTCGCCCTCGATGAGAGCGGCGCCTCGGTCACGCACCTGCGGTGCGGCTACTTCTTCACCAACCTGTTCATGGACCTGGAGTCGATCCGGGACGGCGCACTGGTCACCGCGATGGACCTCGACCGGCCGCTGCCGTGGGTCGCGCCCGAGGACATCGCGGCGGTCGCCGCGGTCCGCCTGCTCTCCCGGTCGTGGGCCGGCCGCAGCGTCCAGGGGGTGCACGGCCCCGAGGACCTATCGTTCCGGCAGGTCGCCGAGATCCTGACGGACGCCCTCGGCCACGCGGTGGAGCCCAAGCAGATCAGCGACGCCGAAGTCCGCTCGACGCTGACCTCCTTGGGGATGTCCGAGTCGCAAGTGGACGCGATCGTGATGATGACCGTGGGCATCAGGGACGACTACACCCCCGAGGACCCCCGGTCCGTCGCGACCGCTACGCCCACCGCTCTGAAAGGCTGGGCCGCAACGCATCTCGCGTAGCGTGACACCGCTGAACCGTCACTGGGGGAGACCCGCCCGCTCCTTGGCGAGCCCGACCGTGCCCTCCGGGGCGTCGTCCGACGTCCGCACGTAGCCTTCGCGCTCATAGAAGTCGATGTTCCGCCGGCTCTTGGCGCCGGTGAAGAGCACGAAGCGCCGGCACTCCGGGTCGGCCGCGGACTCGGCGGTCCGCAGCAGCCACGTCCCCAGGCCGCGGCCGCGCTGGTCGGGGGCGACGGCGAGCCGTCCGATGTCCCAGACGTCTCGGATGCGGCGGGTCCGCACGATGCCGAGCAGCCGCCCGTCGAGCCAGAGGCCCGTGGTGCGCCAGGCGGCCAGCCACTCGCGAATGTCCTCCACCGATTCGTGCAGGGCCGGAATGTCGAGGGTGTCGTTGACGACCGCCTCCTCCACCCAACAGCACCGCTGCAGCACGGTCACCTCCGCGGCGTCGTCGGGCGTGAGCGCCCGCGCGTACGACCCCGCCACCGGACCCGGCCGCGACTCGGTCCGGGCCCGTTCACGCATGGGCCGCAAGGCGTTCGCGACCCGCGCGAGCTCGTCGAGCAGGGCGATGCCCGCCGCGTCGCGGGCGGGGTCGGGTCGCAGCGCCCCCGCCGCAACCGCGTCCTCGAAGCGCTCGACCGCTTCGCCGATGCGGATGGCGACCGTGGCGCCGAGCGGCATCATGCGCAAGGTGGTCACCACCTGCTTCGCGTGCTGCACCGCGCGGGTGCCCGCCGAGGTGTGGCCGTAGCTGACGAAGCCGATCGGCTTCCAGGCCCACTCGGCGCTCAGGTAGTCCAGCGCGTTCTTCAGCGTCGCGGGCATCCCGTAGTTGTACTCGGGCGTGACCGCGATGAACCCGTCCGCGGCGTCGGCGATCGCGCTCCACCGGCGGGTGTGCTCGTGCCGGTAGACGCCCGACGACGGGTGCTCCTCCTCGTCGAGGAACGGCAGGTCCAAGTCGTCCAACGACACCGGCACCAGCTCGACGCCGAGCTGGTCGGCCCGGTCGGCGACCGCGTCGAGGAGCCACCGGTTCACGGCGGGGCCGAGCGCGCCGGGGCGGGTGCTGCACGTGAGGACGAGGACGCGAAGTTTTTTCGTTGACATGGAAACGAAGTGTAGATGCTAAGTTGATTACATGTCAACGAGTTTTTCGGCAGCAGCGGTTCGCTGGCTCGACCCCGACGAGGAGCGGGCCTGGCGGGCCTTCCGGCGCGTCATGGTCGCCGTCCAGATCGGTACCGCCCGCGACCTGGCCGCGATCGGGCTCTCCGAAGCCGACTACGAGGTCCTGAGCACCCTCTCCGAACGCCCCGGGCGCACCAGCACGCTAGGGGAGCAGGCCGACAAGATGGGCTGGTCCCGCAGTCGGCTCTCCCGCCACGCCAGCCGCATGGAGGCGCGCGGACTGCTCCGGCGCGAACCCGACCCCGCCGACGGCAGAGGCTGCCTGCTCTTGCTCACCGCGCAGGGCATGAAGGCCCTCGAGAACGCCGCGCCCGCCCACGTCGAGTCGGTGCGCCGCCACTTCATCGACCGCCTCGAACCCCGCGACCTCGCCGCCCTCGAGCGCATCGCCGCCCGCATGGACCAACACGCCCCCGAACGCGCCTGACAGGCCGGTGTCGCCGACCCGACCGGGGCCGAGTCGGCTCCGGGATCGCCGAATGTCGGTGGCGAGCGGGATGATGAGGTCCGCGAACGCGAATGGGCTGCAGGAGGTCGGATGCGGAGCAGGGCAGGCTCGTCGGCGCGGTTGGCGCCGCGTCGGCGCAGGCGCGAGGCGAGAGCGAACCGGGACGGCGCGGCTGTGCCTCCTGAAACTGTGCTGCCCGAACTCGAGGACAGCGCCTGGTACCGCCACTCCGAGGACGTCGAGTCGGCGTCGTTCTGGCGCATGGCGAGGCAACTGCCCGGCCTGATCGGGCAGGCGCTGCGGACCGCCTGGACCGCTTCGCGCGGATGGACTGTGGCCGCGATCGGCCTCAACGTCGTCGCCGGCGTCGCGACCACGACCGCGCTTCTGGCGGTCTCGGACATCTCGGCCACCCTGTTCGCCGCCGCGCCGACCTGGGAGCGGCTCGTGGCCGCCGGCCCCGCACTCGGCCTCCTCGTCGGTGCGACCGCGGCCCGCGCCGGCCTGGGCCTCGGCGCCGGGTACGCGCAGCAGCGGCTGCACCCCCTCGTGCTCAACCGGACCGAACGTGAGTTCTACCGGCTCATCACGGCCGTACCGCGCTCGGCGTTCGACGACGACACGTTCGCCGACCGCCTGAAGGCCGCGAAGGACCGCGGGTCGCGGGCCGTCGTCGATCTCGTCGGCCACGTCGTCGACCTGGTGACCGCCGCGGTCACCGTCGCCGCGGTGGCGGCCGCGCTCGCGGTCATCGAGCCGGTCCTGATCCCGCTCCTGTTCGCGGCGGCGCTCCCCACCGGCTGGGCCGCGGTCCGGTCGGCGCGGCTCATGTACGTCTCGAACCGCTCTCGGGTCTCGCGCCGGCGCCGCCTCTGGATGGTCGAGTGGCTCATGGACAACCGCTGGACCGCCGACGACCAGCGCTACCACGAGGCGGGCGCCTGGCTGCGCGGCCAGCACCAGGCCATGGTGGACCAGGAGACCCGGGCGGACTTCGACGTGATCCGGTCGCAGACGCTCACCCGCGGCATCGGCCAGCTCGTCGCCGGTGTCGCCGTCGCGGGCGTCTACGGGGTGCTCCTGTGGATGCTCGCGGCCGGCGCCGTGCCGCTGGCCGTCGCCGCGGCCGCAGTGGTCGCGATCGGGCAGGGCCGCGCCGGGATGGAGAACCTCCTCGTCGCCGTCAACACCGTCTACGAGGACGGGCTGTACGCCGCGGACCGGCACGAGTTCGACGCCATCGCGCGCGAGCGCATCGCCGCGCAGCCGCACCTCGCCGGCCCCGCACCGGACGACACGCGCCCGCTGCCGGTTCCCCGCGTGATCGAACTGGTCGACGTCTCGTTCCGCTACCCGGGCAAGGACACCGACGCCGTCACCGGCGTGAGCCTCACGATCGAGCGCGGCCGGACCCTCGCGCTCGTCGGCGAGAACGGCTCGGGCAAGACCACCGTCGCGAAGCTCCTCGCCGGCCTCTACGCGCCCACCTCGGGGCAGATCCTCTGGGACGGCGTCGACATCACCCGCATCGATCCCGCCCGCTGGCGCTGCCACGTGGCGGTGATCGCCCAGCAGGTGCAGCAGTGGCCGTTCACCGCCGAACTCTCGGTGCGGCTCGGACGCTCCAACGAGCCGGCCGACCGCGAGCGGCTCCAAGCCGCGGCGCGCGACGCGGGCGCGCTCGACATGATCGAAGGCTTCGAGCACGGCTGGAACCAGCTCCTGGACACCCAGTTCCGGGGCGGCACCGACCTCTCGGGCGGACAGTGGCAGCGGCTCTCCTCCGCGCGCGGCCTCTACCGCGACCGCGGCGGGCTGCTCGTCGCCGACGAGCCCTCGGCCGCTCTCGACGCCCGCGCCGAGGCGCTGCTCTTCGACACCCTGCGCGCCCGCGCGGGGTCCGCCTCGACCGTGCTGATCTCGCACCGGCTCCAAGGCGTGGTCCACGCCGACGCGATCGCGGTGCTCGATGAAGGCAAGCTCATCGAACTGGGGCCGCACCGGGACCTGGTCGCCGCGAACGGCGTCTACGCCGAACTGTGGCGGCTCCAGGCCCGGTCCTACGCGGCCTAGCTCACGCAGCCATCGACCCTTGTGGATGGACGACGCGGGGTCCCCGGCGGTTGGGATTCCGGGGACCCCGCTGCCGGCTCAACCGCAAGCGACGGTCGGCCAGTTCCAGTTGCCGTTGGCCTGGATGGTGAGCCCGAAGGTGTTGCCGCTGCCGTTCGGCGTGGCGACCAGCTGCTGCGCACTCGGGTACGACGCGCTGCAGTTCCAGGTGGCGATGACCTTCGCGGGCGACGGGATGTTCAGCGTGGTCCGCCAGTCGCTCTTGCCGGAGACCGCCACGTTGAGGTTGTACCGGTCGCTCCAGCGCTGGCCGGCCGAGAGCGTCGCGGTGCAGGCGCCGCCGCCCCCGCCACCGCCGCCGGTGCTGCCGACGGTGATGTTGGAGTTGCCGGTGGACTGGTAGCCCTCGGTCGCCATGATCATGTAGTAGCTGAACGCGCCCAGGTTCATGCCGGCGCGGGCCCACGCGTCGAAGTGGGCGCCGGTGTCGATGGAGCCGGAGGAGCGATTGCCCTGGCGGACGCTCCAGTACTGCTGGAAGGTCTTGGTGCCCTCCACCGACGGGGCGTTGTAGCGCGTGGACTGGCCGAGCCAGTAGTTGCCGCCGTTGATGGTGGCGTTGCCGCGGTGCGTGGCGCCGCTGCTGGGGTTGTACGGGCCGTGGGATTCGACGATGTAGTACTCGACCAGCGGGTTGGAGGTCCAACCGTAGAGCGCCAGGTAGCCGTTGCTGCCGTGGTTGACCGAACCGCTGTAGTCCACGGTGCGGCGTCCGCCGTTGGCCCAGCCCTTGCCGCCGACCCAGTTGTTGGCGCCGTTCCACTGGGAGCTGTAGTTCCCGCCCGCGCCGAGGGTCATGGAGGCCCTGCCCTGGGAGTCGGTCCAGAACGAGTAGTAGTAGCCGTTGTGGGTGCCCTCCTGGTTGGTGGTGATCACCTGCTGGGCGTGGGCCGTGCCGGGCATGATCAGCCCTGTGGCGCCGAGCGCGAGCGCTCCCGTGCCGCCGAGGAGAAGGTTCCGGCGGCTGAAAATGCTGGGGGGCGGGTTGTCCGATGACATCCTGACTCCTTGGGAAGGTGCCGTCCGGTCGGCGTGAAATCGCCGACCGCATCGAGAGACATCTATCTATCGATGATGACCATCGTGGACCGCACTCCGGAACGTGTCAATGACTTTCGGAAAACTATCGGAACTTTTCAGGAAGAATTACTGGCAACCGGTGATCATCGGCGCAGTTCAATAGCGATCCCCAACGAGAACCCTCGGAATCCGCCACATTGCACTACGAGTCGGCGAAGCCGTGATACCGAAACTTTCGGAAATTATCAGCACGTCACGGCACGGCTACACCGTCTTACTCGGGCCGGACGGCCGCGTACAGCAGCATGTCCCGCCGCACGCCGCCGATCGCCTGGTGGCTGCGCAGGAGCCCTTCGCGCTCGTAGCCCGCGCGCTCGGCCGTGCGGATCGAGCCCTCGTTCCACGGCTCGATGCAGAGCGCGATCCGGAACAGCCCCGGCACCGTCCAGCCGAACCCGGTGAGCGCGGCGAGCGCATCGGCGGCGAACCCGCGACCGCGTCCGGAGGGCACGATCGAGTAGCCGGCCGTGGCTCGGCCCTCCCCGAGCTCGCGGAGCCAGAGTCCGCACTGCCCGACCGCCGCGCCGCTCGCCGCATCGGCGACCGCGAAGGAGAACCCGACGCCTTCGTCGTAGCGCTCGTGCTGCCTGCGGATCCACGCCAGCGCCTGCGCCTCGTCCGCATGCGGCGGCAGCGTGCCGATCGTCGGAATGTACGCATCGGTCGCGAGCTCACACGCCATCGCGACGTCGTCCTCGCGTGCCCGACGGAGCACGACGCCGCCGTGCGCGGGCGGCGTGCGGGGCCAAGGCGGCAGTGGGGAGGTCATCGCGCCATTATGCGCGACCGCATTCGGCCACATGGCTGAAGCGGCAGGTCCCCTCCCGCCCACAGGATTGGGGCATGGACACTCCTCGGCTCGACCTCCAGCCCCGCCTCGACGCCCGGCTCCGCCGCGAATGGCCGATCGCGGCCGGACTCCTGCTCCTCGCGCTCGTGCCCTCGATCGCCGGAGCCTTCCGCATCGGCGAGATCACTTCGGGCGCAACCGAAACCGCCGCGAACGCCCGCTTCATGCAGATGCCGCTGCCGGTGCTCCTGCACATCGTCGGCGCACTCGTCTACGCCATGGTCGGCGCGTTCCAGTTCCTGCCGCGCCTGCGCCGCACCCGCAACGGATGGCACCGCTTCGCCGGCCGGTACCTTCTCCTGCCCGCCGGCTTCGTCGTCGCCCTCACCGGCCTGTGGATGACCGCGTTCTACGACACGCCCGCGATCGACGACCGCGCGGTCGCCGTCTCCCGGTACCTCGTCGGCGGCTTCATGCTCGCCTGCCTCGTCCTCGGCATCGCCGCGATACGGCGGCACGACTACTCCGCCCACGGGGCGTGGATGATCCGGGCCTACGCATTGGCGATGGGCGCGGGCACGCAGGTCCTCACCTCCGGCCCGCCGCTGCTGCTGTTCGGCGAACCGAGCGAGCTCGCACGGCTCATACAGATGGACGCCGGATGGCTCATCAACATTCTGGTGGCCGAGTGGATCATCGCCCGCAGGCGAGCGGCCTCGCGCCGGCCTGCGACGATGACCGCGTGATGAACATGGGCACCGCGCAGCGGGCGATGCACGGCGCGTGGTCGCGGCCCCGCGCCGCGGGCGCCGACGGGCCCCGGCCCAGGGACCTGGTGCTCGCCGCCGTGTTCGCGGCCGTGTCCGTCGTCGAGGGCGCGCTGCGCCCCGACCTGGAATGGCGGGCCGCGACGGTGCTCGTGACGGTCGGGATCCTGCCCGTCCTGCTGTGGCGCCGGACCCGCCCGCTGGCGAGCGCGGTGCTCCTCACCGGCTCGACCGCGGCGTTCGCGCTCGCGCACGCCGTCGCGGGGATCGAGCCGAACGCGCTGGTCGCCACGTTCGTGTTCCTCACCGTGCCGTACGCGCTGTTCCGTTGGGGCTCAGGGCGGGACCGGTGCATCGGCGGCGCCGTGACCGCGGTCGGGCTGGTGTGCTCGAGTTCGCTCGGCAGCGATCCGATCGCCGACATCGCCGCCGGGGTGGCGTTCATGGGCGGCGCCTGCCTGATCGGCGCGCTGCGCCGCGAGCGCCTGGAGTCGCGGGCGCGGCTGCTCGACTCGGTCCGGGCGCGCGAGCGCGAGGCGCTGGCCCGCGACCTCCACGACACTGTCGCGCACCATGTCTCGGCGATCGTCATCCGCGCGCAGGTCGCGGGCGCGGACCCGGCGCGCGTGACCGAGTCGCTCGGCGTCATCGAGCGCGAGGCGCAGGCGGCGCTGGGGGAGATGCGCTCGCTGGTGCGGACGCTCCGCGCGCCCGCCGACTTCGCCCCGACCGCGGGTCTGCCCGAGCTCGCCCGCCTCGCCGACCCGGGGCCGCCGAAGGTCGCCGTCCGCATCGAAGCCTCCGGGGAACTTCCGGTCGTCGTCGCCTCGACGCTGTACCGGATCGCGCAGGAGGGCATCACGAACGCGCGCCGCCACGCCCGTGACGCCTCCACTGTCGACGTTTCGGTCGCGGTGGACGCGGCGGTCGCGAGCATCGTCGTCCACGACGACGGCGCCCCCGTACGCCAAGCGTCAGGCGGCGGCCACGGCCTCCAGGGCATGGCGGAGCGGGCGGCGCTCCTCGGCGGCGACGTGACCGCCGGACCGGACCCGGACGGCGGATGGACGCTGCGGGCCGCGCTTCCGTTGGGGGACCGATGATCCGGGTGATCGTGGCCGACGACCAGGAGCCGGTGCGCACCGGCCTGCGCCTGCTGCTCGATTCGCAGCCGGACATTGCAGTGGTCGGTGAGGCCGCCGACGGCGTGGAGGCGGTCAGGCTCGCCCAGCGGGTCCGGCCCGATGTGGCCCTTGTGGACATACGGATGCCGGGCCTCAACGGCATCG
This sequence comes from Glycomyces sp. NPDC021274, assembly GCF_040641195.1. Classification (NCBI taxonomy): domain Bacteria; kingdom Bacillati; phylum Actinomycetota; class Actinomycetes; order Glycomycetales; family Glycomycetaceae; genus Glycomyces; species Glycomyces sp. NPDC021274. The sequence goes on from NZ_JBFADC010000006.1 coordinate 196,113, forward strand.
AGGTGACCTCGCTGCTCGCGGGCGACCGGATCGCCGATCCGATCGCGGTCGTGGTCATCACCACGTTCGACCTCGACGAGTACGTGCACGGCGCACTCCGCGCCGGCGCCAGGGGATTCCTGCTGAAGGAGGCGGGCCCGCACCTGATCGGCGAAGCGGTCCGCGCGGCGGCCAACGGCGACGCGCTCATCGCACCGCAGGTCACGCTCCGGCTCCTCGGCGAGTTCTCGCGCCCGACGCGGGCCGTCAGGCAGCCGTCCGCACCCCTGACCGCCCGCGAGGAGGACGTGCTCGCGCTGCTGGCCCTGGGCCTGACGAACACCGAGATCGGCGCACGGCTCTTCCTCTCCCTGGGCACGGTCAAGACCCATATCGCCGGGGTCCTCGCCAAGCTCGGCCTCCGCAACCGGGTCGAGGCCGCGATGTGGGCGTACGAGTCCGGCCGCGTCGACCGCTCGGACGGCGAGGGCCTCAGCCCTCCTCGCTGACCGGGCCCGCCTGCGGCCGGTACAGGCCGACCAGCACGCCGTAGCGCTCTTCGCCGTCCTCATCGGCGAGTTCGTGGACCAGCTCCTCCAGGGTTTCGCGCAGGCGCCGGGCCTGCGCTTCGCTCAAGCGGATGCCGCGAAGCAGCAGCAGTGGGTCCTCGTCGGTGCGCATGTGGTCGGCGACGGCCGCGAGAGCCGCCTTCGTCGCCACCTCGCCGTCGAATCGCAGCCGCGGGGCGGTGCGTTTGAAGCGCTGCTCGGTCCCACCCCTCACCTGTCGGGTGCCGTCGAGCCGGACGAGGCCGGCCTCGCGCAGCACCTTCAGGTGGTGGCCGGCGCTGCCCTTGCTGATGCCGAGGTCGGCCGCGAGCCGGCTGAGGGTCGCGGACTCCTGCCCGAGGGCGAAGAGCAGCCGGTGGCGCACTGGGTGCCCGAGCGCCCGGTACTGCTGCGGAGTGGAGAGGGTCAGTGCTTCGGCATCGGGTGCGTCCATAAATTAAGTGTCCAAAAAACTAGACGCTTTGTCAATTCGGTGGTTCACTACTTGACATCACCCGCCCCTCTGGAGGTCCCGATGTCCGCTGACACTGTCGTTCCGCAGATCGCCGAACTGCTCCTTGACCGCTACGTGTTCCCCGAGGTCGCCACCGAGGTCGCCGCTGTCCTCACCGCCGCGGCCGCCGACGGCCGCTACGAAGGCGCCGACCAGGCCCGCCTCGCCGAACTCGTCACCACCGATCTCCAATCGGTCAACGGCGACCTCCACCTGCGAGTCATCCACAGCCCGACCGAACTGAGCGACACGCATGACGACGATGCCACCCAGCTGCGCCAGATGGCCGAATGGAGCGCGGTGACCTGCGGCGGCATCGCGAACGCGCAGCGGCTGCCCGGCAATGTCGGACTGCTGGCGATCGCGCCCCTGCTCTTCCCGCCCGCCGTCGCCGCCGACCGCGTCACCGCCGCGATGCACCTGCTCGCCGGCACTGACGCACTGATCCTCGATCTGCGTGAATGCCTCGGCGGCGACCCCAGCATGGTCGCCTGGGTCTACAGCTTCCTCACCGACACCGAGCCGGTGCAGCTCTCGGGCATGGCCCATCGCGATCCGGAGCGGCTCATGCAGCTGTGGACCTCGCACGTCCCCGGCCCCAAGTTCGGCGGCAGCAAACCCGTGTGGGTCCTGACCAGCGCGAAGACCTTCTCCGGCGGCGAGGCTCTGAGCTTCGACCTGCAAGAGCACCAGCGGGCGACCGTGGTCGGCGAGCGCACCCGCGGCGGGGCGCATCCCCGCGACAGCGTCAAAGTGGACACCCATCTCGAACTCGCCCTCCCCGTCGCCCGCGCCGTCAGCCCGATCTCCTGCGGCAACTGGGAAGGCACCGGCGTCGCACCGGACGTGCCGACCTCCGCCGCCGACGCCCTCCCCGAAGCCCACCGCCGAGCGCTCGAAACCGTCCTCGCCCTCGGTGATGAAGGGTTCCGCCGCGGGATCGCCGAAGAGGCCGCCCACGCCCTCGAATCCGCGACCGCAACCGCCTGACCTCGACGTCAACGCCCGCGTCGGCCCCGGTAGGGTCGATTGATGAATGCCTCGGAAGCCCTTGTGCGCGTGCCGAAAGCGGACCTCCACGTCCACCAGGAGGCGACCCGCTACCTCGACCTCGTCCTGGCCGAACGCGAAGGGCGGGAGCCCTACGACTGGGCCGCATGGCGCCGGGAGCTGGCCGCCACCGTCCCGCCCGGCAAGGAGCGCCTGCAGCGGATCGGATCGATGCAGCCGGTCCCGCTCGACCACGACGCGGACGAGGAACTGTTCGTCGCGAGGTTCGCCGCGCTGATGCGCGACCACGCCGCGGCCGGCGCCCGGTACGTCGAGGTCCGCTGCGGCGGCGAGGTCGTCACCCGGGACGGGTTCATGGACCTGTTCCGGCGAGCCGAGGCGCAGGTGCGCGCCGACCACCCGCTGCTGCATGCCGAAGCGCTGGCGATCGTCATCCAGGCCGGGCAGGACCCCGAACGCGCGGACGCGTTCGCCGAGGGCTGCGTCCGCGCCGCGGGCGAGGGGCTGGCGGGCGTCGACTTCCTCTACGCGCCTTATGACACCGAGGCCGACTGGGCACCTATGTACCGACTGGCGCAGCGGTTCGCCGATGCGGGCCTCGGCATCACCGCGCACGCGGGGGAGCTGTCGACGGCGAACATCGCGGCGGCCGCGCGGATGCCGGGCCTGACCCGGATCGGGCACGGCGTCCACGCCGCGGCGGACCCGGAGCTGCTGCGACTGCTCGTCGACCGGGGTGTGACCCTGGAATGCGCGCTGACATGCAACGACTTCTTCGGCGTCCTGCCCGAACTCGACGAGCACCCGCTGCTGCGGCTGGTCGAGGCGGGTGTCGCGGTCACGCTCGCCACCGACAACCCCGTCCAGCTCGGTACGACGATCGAGCGGGAGTACGCCTTCGCGGCGGCGCTCGGTATGAGCGCGTCGCAGCTGACCGGCTTCACCCGCGACGCGATCCGGGCGGCGTTCACCTCGCCCGAACGCAAGGCCGCGATCCTCGCCGGCATCGACCGCGGCGAAGATCAGGCCCGGCTCGACGACCACCAGGTCGACATCGCCGCTGAAGCGAACCCCAGCTTCTCGTAGAGCGGCACGCCGAGTTTCGAGGCCGTGAGCGTCACCGGGATCTGCGCGAGGGGCGCGAGTGAGCCCAGCATGACGGCGCGGCCGATGCCCCGGGAACGGGCGGCCTCGGTGGTGCCCACCCAGTAGTGGCTGCCGAACCCGTTGGCGGCCACGGTGACACACGCGCCCAGGACCTCGCCGTCCACCCGGGCAACGAAGATCGCGACCCCTGGCTCGTCGAGCAGCGCCAGCGGGAACATCTCGCCGGGCCGGTAGGGCTCGAAGCGGTCCAGACCGAAGCTCTCGATGACGGCCCCCTCGGCGCCCTGCAGCGCAGCGTCATCGCGAACCTGCTGCACCGCAACGGCGGGGGCCTCGACCGCGCCCGGCGGGCGCAGCATGATCGGCATCTGCCATGAGCCCACGCCCAGATGCCCGAGCTCGGTAGCGCTGAACGGGTCCTCCATGTCGACCGGTCCCGAAGCGCCGCGCACGAGCTCGGCCATCTCCGCCAGCTCGTCCGCGGTGAGATCGGGCTCCTGGATCAGCACGCGCAGGCCCGCGCGCTCGTCGCCGGCGACGGCGAGGAACCCGCGGCGGACGATCACCTCGTGCCCTCGGGAGCGGCCGGTCGCGGCCCAGAATGCGGCGGAGTTGCGGGCCTGCAGCCGGGGCGCGTCGGCGAGCCGGGCAGGCGTGCGGGTCGGGTTCGTCATGCCCGCAACGATTCCTCAATCACCGCCGGTCCGCCACCCCGGCACCCGTGACCGTCACGAACCCGCCGACGCCGTGATCCAGAGGGTTCTGTCGGCCCTGCGCAAGGGAGTCGCCCGCACGGTCGACCTCTGCGCGATGCAAAGAGGCGCAAAAGGAATGCCGTGCCGCCGAAGGACTCGGCGGCACGGTGTTCCCGCCGCTACCCGGGGACCACGAGGTGCAGGTGGTGGTCCGCCAGGCCGATCGTGACCTGCTGGCCCCAGGTGACCGTGAGGTGGTCGGACTCGACGCCGTCGGCGAAGACCACGAGCCGTTCGCTCTCGCATACGAGCCGCAGCTCCTCGCCGACGTTCAAGCGGCCCGCGGTCAGGGTCGCTCCGGTCGCCGGCGAGGGCCAGGCCTCCCTGACGAACCACGACAGCGACCGCGCCTCAGGTTCGGGCAGCGCCCCGCTGAGGCCCCGGTCGGCCGCGATCGACGCCGACCAGCCGGTCGCACCGGTGCCCGTGCCGATCAGGACGCCCGACGAGGACTGGCGCTCGCCCCGCCCGTCCGCCCCGATCAGCCGGTACCGCGCCGACTGGTGCGTGCCGTGCCCCGCGTACACCTCGTTGAGCCCGGCCAGCACCTGGCCGTCGTCGAGCCGCGCGGCGACCATCGTGAGGCGACGGATCGGCGCCGCGTCCGCGGCGACGGCTCGCAGCGCGGCCCCGATCGCCTTGGCGTGGAACCGGATCAGCACCCCCGGGTTCCGTCCCGGCTCCGGGTCCACGCCCAGCACCGGTTGGCCCGCAAGGTACTTGGAGAGGTTCGCGACGAGCCCGTCCTGCCCGACCGCCACGACGATGTCCTCGGGCCCGAACAGGAACCGCGGCAGGTCCTCCCGGTCCACCCGGCCCCGGCGCCAGTCGGCCGGGGTCGCCGCGTCCACGGCGGTGAGCGCCGCCTCCAGCGCGTCGTGCCGCGCCGCGACCTCGTCCAGGTCGCGGCCGCGCTGGCGCAGGAAGTGCTCGGCCGCCGCGCGGGTGCCGTGCCGGGCGAGCAGTTCGTCCAGCTCGCTGCGGCGGCTGACGACCACCACGCGGGGTGCGAGGGTCGCGCTCATCGCGCACCGTCGGCGAGTCGCGAGAGGGCCCCGGTCAAGAGGTCCGGGGTGATGGTGATCTGGCCGATCTCCGGCAGGTGCTCCGCGAGTTCGCGCAGCGCGAGCCCCTGCATGACCGAGGGCGGCAGGTCGCGGTACGCGGCCAGGCGGGCCGTCTCCGCCTCGGCCTCGGCGGCGCCCACGATCCGCACCTTGTCGGCGTGGGCCGCCGCGAGGGTGCGTTCGCGCTCGGCCTCGCCTTGGGCGGCGGCGAGTCCGGCCGACGCGGCCAGCTCGGCCTGCCGCCGGGCGTTGGCGCCCTGCTGCTCGACGAGCTGCTCTTCGCGCCGGGCGAGCTCGATCTTGTTCTGCAGCTCGTTCTCGGCGATGGCCCGCTCCCGCTCGACGGCCTGGGCCCGCCGCGAGTACGTGGCCTTGTCGGCATCCTGTTGCACCGCTTCGCGAGTGGGGGTCTGCAGCGAGCGCTCCAGTTCCGGTTCGGGCCGGATCGAGACGACGCGGGCGCTGACCACGGCGACGCCGATGTCCGCGAGCCGCGCCTCCGCGGCGAGCGCCGCGGACACGTCCTCCCGCAGCTGCGGGACGGCGCTGGTGAGGGCCTCGGCGAGCGGCAGGCGGGCGAGCAAGTCGATCGCGGGCTGCTGGGCGAGCTCGGTGAGCAGGGTCGCGACCTGGTCGAGCGGGCGGGCCCGGGCCTGGCCGCGGTTCGGGTCGATGGAGAAGTCGAGGCGCGTGGCCGCGAGGGCGGGGTCGTCGATCCGGTAGGTGACCGTGGCCTGGACGGTGACGTCGGCGAAGTCGGCGGTGCGGGCGTGGAACATCAGGGGCAGTTCGCGGTCGTCGACCGGCACTTCGGAGAGCACGGCGACCAGCGGGCGGTACCAGAACGACTGGCTGGTGCCGGCACTTACCGTGGCGCCGCGCTTCTGGCACCGGACCCAGACGGTCGGGGTGCCGCGCAGGTGGCGCAGGAACAGGAGCTTGGTGACATCGGCCATCGGGAGGGCCTCCTTTTTTCTCGTCACTCTGACGATAATCGATGTGCTAGGTTATCGTCAAGGTGGTGATAATGAATTATCCGGTGTTCGCCGTCACTGTCGACCTCGTGGTCCTCACGGTCCGCGACGGCGAGTTGCACGCGCTCCTCGTACGGCGGGGCCTCGAGCCCCACCTCGGCCGCTGGGCCCTGCCCGGCGGCTTCGTCCACGCCGACGAGGACCTGACCGCCGCCGCGCGGCGCGAGCTAGGGGAGGAGACCGGCCTCGACGGACCCGGCGGCCACCTCGAGCAGCTCGGCAGCTACGGCGCGCCCGACCGCGACCCGCGCGGCCGCGTCGTCACGGTCGCGTACCTCGCGCTCCTGCCCGACCTGCCCACGCCCACAGCGGGAACGGACGCCGCGGAAGCCGCCTGGCTGCCGGTCGGCCGCCACGGCCTCGCGTTCGACCACGACCGCATCCTCGCCGACGGCATCGAACGCGCCCGCTCCAAACTGGAGTACACCCCCCTGGCCACCGCCTTCTGCCCGCCCGAGTTCACCATCGCCGCCCTCCGCCAGGTCTACGAAGCGGTCTGGGGCGAGCAGATCGACCCGCGCAACTTCCACCGCAAGGCCACCACGACTCCAGGCTTCGTCGAGCCCACCGGGCGATCCACAGAAGGCGAACCCGGCCGCCCCGCCCGCCTCTACCGCCGAGGCGAGGCCACCCTCCTCAACCCCCCGATCCTCCGCCGAAATCCAGGTGGCTGAGACCGCCGAGGTAGCCGCGCCGCCCCGACTGCGGTACGTTCCGTCGGATGAGCACGACTTCCGCCTCCGAGGTGGCCCGCTGGTTCGGTGAGGCCGCTTCGATCACGGTCCTCACCGGCGCCGGCGTCTCCACCGACTCCGGGATCCCCGACTTCCGCGGCCCCCAAGGGGTCTGGACCAAGAACCCCGCCGCCGAGAAGATGTTCACCATCGACAACTACCTCGCCGACCCCGAGGTGCGGCGCCAGGCGTGGGCCGCCCGCCGCACCAGTCCCTTGTGGAGTGCGGAGCCGAACGCCGCCCACCGCGCCCTCGCCGATTTCGCGCGGACCGGCCGCCTGCGCGCCGTCATCACCCAGAACACCGACGGGCTCCACCAGGCCGCCGGCTCCGACCCCGAGCACGTCATCGAGATCCACGGCAGCGCCCGCGACGCGGCCTGCCTCGACTGCGGTTCACGGATGCCCATGACCGACGTCCTGCCCAGGCTCGATGCGGGCGAGACCGACCCGCACTGCCTCGCCTGCGGCGGCATCCTCAAATCCGCCACGATCTCCTTCGGCCAGCAGCTCGACGGCGACGTCCTCCAAGCCGCCGCCGACGCCACGCTAGCGGCCGACCTGTTCGCGGCGATCGGTACCTCGCTCGGCGTCTACCCGGCCGCCGGGCTCTGCGACTACGCGCTGGCCCACGGCGCCCGCCTCGTGATCCTCAACGCCGAGCCGACCCCGTACGACGAGGTCGCCGACGCCGTTCTGCGTGAGCCGATCGGCGAGGCTCTCCCGCTCCTGCTCAAAGGGTCGGATTGAGCCTGCGGCTCAACGTGATTCGAGCAGACCGCGCACGTACGCGGCCTGGCCCGTGTGCTGCTGGTTGTCGTTGACGACGCTCACCAGCCGCACGCCGAGCGTCACCGCCGGGTCCCAGCGGGTGTCCACGATCCGGTCGAGATCGGCGGCCGTGAGCGACTCGACGTATGCGAGCGTCGCCGCGTGCACCGCGTCGTAATACGCCTTGAGATCAGCCGGTTTGATGCCGCTGACCTGCGCCACCTGCTCGCTGGTGTGCCCGTACCCGATGTCGCGGGGCTCGAGCTCCAGTGCGAACCGCTCGTGCCAGCCGTCCGCGGTCCAGGTCTGCTCGCGCCCGGCGACGTCCGCGACGTGGTCGTCCTGGACCCGCGCGATGTGCCACACCAGCCACCCGATCGAGTTCGCCCCGGGGCCCGGCCGCGCGTCCAGATCCTCCTGCGCGAGGCCGTCCAGCACCGCGTGCACCGCTTCCCGGACCCGCGAGAACGCGTCCGCGAAGACTCCGCCGACCTCCATGAGCACCCCTGTCTTCCTCAGTAGCCGTTGGTCTCGGATCCATCCTCGCACCGGTCCTGCGCCGCGTCGCCCGAACGCCGCGGCGCGCTCGCGTCAGGTCACCGGGCTCCGAGCGCCGCGATGCGGTCGGCGGCGGCGCGCACCCGCTGCGCCTGCTCGAGGGCGGCCGTCCAGGTTTCGGGGACGGCGGCCTCGCCGCAGTAGGCACCGCACATCGCGGCGGCCATCGCGGCGATGGTGTCGGTGTCGCCGCCGAGCCCGATCGCCTCCTTGACGAGCGCCACCGGGTTGCCGGGGTGGCGCAGGAACACCGCGAGCGACGCCGGGACGGCGCCCAGAGCGGTCGCGTCGCAGCGGAAGCGGTCGCTGACGGCCGTCGGCGGTCCATCGAGGAGTGCCGGGATCGCCCGCAGCTCGGCGGCGAACGCGGGCCCGGTACGGGAGGCGATCTGCTCGATCACCTCGTTCGCTTGCGGCAGTCGGCCTCCGGGCGCGCGGGCGGCGATGGCGACCGCGAGGGCCTGTGCGACCGCGCCGTCCACGCCTTCGGGGTGGGCGTGCGAGACCACCGCTGCATCCGTTGCCGCACCGGCCACCTCGTCGAGGCTCCGGCCCGGAACGAGTGCGACCGGGGCGGCGCGCATCGCCGCGCCGTTGCCGAGCGACCCGGCGCCGTCGAAGGCCGACTGCGCCGCCTGCCGCCACGGTGTGCCGTCGGCGATCTGCGCGAGCATCTGCGCCGCACCGCGTCCGTAGCCGCGCCAGGGTTCGGTCGACCACGCGTCGGCGAATGCGGCGGCGAGCACGTCGGGTTCGATCCGGCCGCCGTGGGCGGCGAGGTGCTCGGCGAGGACGAGCATCTGCGCGGTGTCGTCCGTCCAGGACAGCGACGATGCGAACCGGTCGACCGCTTCGGCCACGCGCTCGGGAGCGAGGTCCCGCTTGCCTTCGAAGACCGAGCCGAGCGCGTCCGCGCACGCGGCGAGCAGCAGGGACCCGCGTGCGCGGGCCTGCCATGAGTCCAGTGCCGTCATGCCGTTCTCCGTCTCCGCCGCGTTGTGCCGACTCTATCGGCGGGCGGCTCAGCCGCGCTTGAGGACTGCTACCCCCGTGGCCCACAGCGCCACTGCGGAACCGAATCCGGCCACCGCCCCGCCGAGCACGGCATCGCCGAGGCTGACGGCGACGCCCGCGATCCCGGCGGCGATCATCCCGTACCCGGTCCAGCGGTACTTCGGTTCGTCGAAGGCCGGTGCGAGCGGGAGGAAGTGCGCGCCGACGATCGCCGCGATCGTCCCCGGCAGGAAGTCCACGAGGTCCAAGGCGTTGAACGCGGCGATCGCCGCGATGATGAGCACGACTTCGAAGGCGACCCAGATGCCGTACCGGCGCCCCCAGTCCTTGGGCAGCTGGCGGGGGCGCTCGCGCTTCGTGGCGACGCGGGGGACCGCGACGACGAGGCCGACGCTGATGGCCACGGCCAGAGCGAGACCGGTCCAGTAGGGGGCGCCGGCGCTGAGCACGCCGGCGCCGCCGATGTACCAGCCGAGGCCGAAGAACGCGCAGATGGTGACGCCGTTGCGGCGCATGCCGGTGCTGAGCTTCTCGGGGGCGGTGAAGGTTTCCATGGTTCTATTGTGACCGAACGTGATTCTTGGTCACACTGAGCTGGGCCTCGAGCAAACCGTTGCACCGCTTTCGCGGTATCAGGACTGCTCGTCCAAAGCCTGCTGCAGCAGGCGCGCCGCCTCGGGGAACCGGTCCGGGGCCGGGCCCGCGAAGTTCACCCGCACGAACGGCCCCGCCGGCTCGGCGGGAAACCACTCAGTGCCGGGGGCGATGAGCAGTCCGCGCGACTCGCAGTCGCGCACCAGCCGTTCGACATCGGTCCCCTCGGGCAGGCGCAGCCACAGGTTGAGCCCGCCCGCCGGGACGCGTTCGAGTGCCGTCCCGGGCGCGTGCTCGCGGAGCGCGTCGACGAGGAGGTCCCGGCGCAGCCGCACCTCGTTCCTGAAGGCGCGCAGATGGTTCCGCCAACCCGGCTGCGTGACCACGTCGAGGGACGCCGCCTGCAGCACCCCGCTCACGTACATCGCCTCCGACCCCTGGTCGGCCACGATCCGGTCCCGCACCGGGCCCCGCGCCACCACCGCCGCCACGCGCAGCGCCGGCGACGCGCTCTTCGTCAACGAGCGGAGGTAGATCACGTGCCCGCTGTCGTCAAGGGCCGCAAGCGGTGCCGGGTCCGCATCGATCGCCAGGTCGTGCGCCCAGTCGTCCTCGATGAGGAACGCCCCGTGCCCGCGCACGACCTCCAGCAGCTCGCGCCCCCGGCTCGGCGACCACTGCACCCCGGTCGGATTCGCGAACGTCGGCTGCGCGTAGAAGGCCCGCGCCCCCGTCTGCCGGAACGCCCGGTCCAGTTCCTCCGGATCCGGGCCCTCGGGGCCGCTCGGTACCGGCACCAGCGTCAGCCCGGCCTGCTCCGCGCCCAGGATCGCACCCCAGTACGTCGGCGACTCGATGAGCAGCGGCCGCCCCCGGCCCACCACCGCGCGAAAGACCGAACCGAGCCCGCTCTGGCTGCCCGACACGATCATCACGTCACGCGCCGTCGGTACCGCGACCCCCGCCGGAGCCGTGCCGCCCAGCTCCGCCGCGAACCACGCCTGCAGCTCCGGCAGCCCGCGCACCGGCGAGCGCGTCAATGCCGCCTCCGACTTCGCCGCCCGCGCCAGCGCCGCCCGCACCATCCGTCCCGGCAGCAGCTCCTGGTCCGGGTAGCCCGAGTGCAGGCTGATCGCGTCCGGCGCCGCCGACCGCTGCGTCGAGGACACCACCGGCAGCCGCGCATGCGGTGAGCCCAGAGCGGCCGTCTGCCAACCGAAGTCCACGGCCCGCGGCGCGCGCACCGCCCGTACGAACGTGCCCACCCCGGGCCGACTCTCCACCAGCCCAAGCGCATTGAGCGCGTGCATCGCCTTCTGGACGGTGACCGGGCTCGCCCCGTACCGGGTCATCAGCTCCCGGCTCGAGGGGACCTTCGCCCCGGGCGGCGCGGTCGCGATCCACGCGCGCAGGCCGTCCACGATCCGCTGAGTGCTACCATTCGACATGAAGATAGAGAGTAGCACTATCGTCAGTTCGCGACCCGCGCTATCGCAGCGCGCGGGCCTGTGGTGGGGCCTCCTCGGCGTCCTCGCGTTCTCCTTCACCCTCCCCTTCACCCGCATCGCGGTCGAAGGCCTCTCGCCGCTGTTCATCGGGTCCGGGCGCGCCGTCATCGCCGCGGCGCTCGCCGGGATCGCGTTGGCCGCGACCGGCCAGCGCCTGCCGACTGCGGCCCAATGGGGCCGGCTCGCGCTGGTCGCGGGCGGCGTCGTGGTCGGCTTCCCGATGCTCACCTCCTATGCGCTCACCACCTCCTCCGCCGGGCACGGCGCGGTCGTGATCGCGCTGCTGCCCGCGGCGACGGCGATCATGGCGGTGCTGCGGGTGAAGGAGCGCCCGGCGGCCTCGTTCTGGACGTTCGCGGGCCTCGGCGCTGTCGCCGCGGTGTGCTTCGCGGCGTTGCAGGGCGGCGGGTTCGGGTCGCTGGGCGCGGCGGACCTGCTCTTCTTCGGCGCGGTGCTGGCCGCGGCGGTCGGATACGCCGAGGGCGGCCTGCTCGCGCGCGAGCTCGGCTCGTGGCAGACCGTGTCGTGGGCGCTGGTGCTCGCCGCCCCGGTGATGATCGCGGCGGCCGGATTCGCGATGGCGCAGGAGCCGCCGACGGCGACGCCGGTGCAGTGGCTCGCGTTCGCCTACCTTGCGGCCGTGAGCATGTACCTGGGCTTCTTCGCCTGGTACCGCGGGCTCGCGATCGGGCCGATGGCGCAGATCAGCCAAGTGCAGCTCACGCAGCCGGTGATGACCATCGCCTGGGCCGCGCTGCTCCTGGGCGAGCCGGTCGGCTGGACGACCATCGCGGGCGGGCTCGCCGTGATCGCCTGCGCGGGGCTCGCGGTGCGGGCCCGGCTGCGGGCCGCCGCGGTGCGGCGGACCGGGCCCGCTCGTGACGACACTGCCGATGCGACACCGGTTTCCGGTGCGCCTTCAGCGCTCTCGGCAAAGCCTGCGGGCTGAGCGACCCGATGGCGCCGCTGCCTGATACGCCGGACGGGCACTCGGGCCTCTCCGGTGCATCGGGCTGGTCGTTATCCGGCCCGTTCGCCGCGTTGTCGGGCCGCCCGGTGTTGCAGCGACCCGCCGCTCTCGGCGAAGCCTGCGAGCCGTCGATCAGCACGGCGAGCGAACGAGGAGAGCGCCCCGGCCCGAGCACCGGACGGCTCTAAGCCGAGGCGGGCCGCCCGTACTCTTCGAGCAGCCGCAGCCAGATCTCACTGACCGTGGGATAGGACGGCACCGCGTGCCAGAGCCGGTCGATCGGCACCTCGCCGACGACCGCCGTGGTCGCCGCGTGCACGAGCTCGGCCACGTCAGGGCCCACGAACGTGGCCCCGACCATCACGCCGCGGTCCTCGTCGACGAGCATCCGCGCGGCCCCCTGGTACTCGTCGCGGGAGAGGCTCGCCCCGGCGACGCCGCCGAGGTCGTAGTCCACGACCCGGATCGACTTCCCCTGGGCGCGAGCCTGTTCCGCGGTAGGCCCCACGGCGGCGATCTCGGGTTCGGTGAACACGACCTGCGGGACCGCGTCGTGGTCGGCGGTCGCCGCGTGCGCGCCCCACCGCGCGTCGTCGACCGGCCGGCCCGCCGCACGGGCGGCGATCACGTCGCCCGCCGCGCGCGCCTGGTACTTGCCCTGGTGCGTCAGGAGCACCCGGCCGTTCACGTCGCCCACCGCATAGAGCCAGTCGAAGCCGTTGACGCGCAACGTGTCGTCGGTGTCGAGCCGCTTCCCGGGATCGAGCCCGATCAGGTCCAGCCCGAGGTCCGCGGTGGCCGGCCGGCGTCCGGTCGCGACCAGCAGCTCGGCGGCGGTCACCGTGCCGTTGCTCGTCTCGACACGCACGCCCTCGGCGGTGCGCTCGACCCGCAGTGTCTCAGTGTCCGTGAGGATCTCGACGCCCTGCGACCGCAGCGCCTCGACCACCCGCTCGGCCGCGAAGGGCTCGACGCTGCCGAGCACGCCGCCCCTGACGACGACCTTGACGTCGGCGCCGAGCGCCGCGTACGCGGTCGCCATCTCCATCGCGACCACGCCGCCGCCGATGATCGCGAGGCTCTCGGGCACCGACTTCGCGCTGGTGGCCTCCCGGCTCGACCACGGGTTCGCTTCGCGCAGGCCGGGAACGTCCGGCAGGTTCGGGACCGACCCGGTCGCCACCGCGACCGCGTGGCGGGCCCGGAGCACGGTGGTCGTGCCGTCCTCCGCGGTCACGGTGACCTCGCGTTCGCCGCTGAGGCGGCCGCGCCCGCGCACCAGGCCGATGCCCGCGCTCTCGAGCCAGCCGACCTGGCCGTCGTCGGACCAGTTGCTCGTGAAGGAATCGCGCCTGCGGAGCACCGCGGCGACGTCGAGGCCGCCGGTGACGGCCTCGGACACGCCGGGGAGCGCGCGGGTCGCGCTGAGCACCTGCACCGGGCGCAGCAGTGCCTTGGACGGCATGCACGCCCAGTAGGAGCACTCACCGCCCACGAGCTCGCTCTCGACGATCACGGTCTCCAGACCGCCCTTGACCGCCCGGTCAGCGACGTTCTCGCCGACCGGTCCGGCCCCGATCACGACCAGGTCGACTTCGCGTTCCTCGGATGCCATGTGCAGGTCACGTCCTTCCTCATGCGTCCCAAGGACAGAGCCTACGCGCCTGTACGGAGGGGCGAAGGGGTTCTCGGGCACCGGCGGGGTCCACTGCCGTGATGCGAGCGGGCACCGCCGGGCGGTGCGCCCGGCGGTGCCCGAAACGGCCGCCCCTAGTAGACGCTCGAGCCGATCCAGTCGTCGTGGCCGTAGCCGGCCGGGTCGGCGTAATCGCGGTCGGCGAGCAGTGTGCTTGCGGCCGTGGCGCATTGGGTGAGCACCAGAGCCGCTCCGGTGCCGGTCCCGTTGAAGCCCAGGCACAGGTCCGAGTGGCCGACCGGGTGGATGCCCGTGCCGGTCGCGACGAACTCCTGGTTGAGGCCGCCGTTGCAGTCCCAGAGGACCAGCGGCGTCCCGGCCCGCATGCGGCCGCTCTCGACGTCCACGCAGCGGTCGTGGCTCAGCTCCACATGGAGCGACCCGCGCGCCTCGTCGAGCCAGAAGCCCTGGTTGCGGGCGCCGTTGCAGTTCCAGGAGATCAGGTCGGTGCCGTTGCGCGAGTCGTAGCCCTCCGCGTCGACGCAAAGGCCGCCCGCCTTGAGGTCCTGGAACTCGAGCAGCCCTTCGTAGAGCGCGGCGCTGTCGGTGCTCGCCGGGTCGACGCAGGTGGCGGTCTCCCATTCGGGATGCGCGTAGAACTCGGTGATGCACTGCGCGAACGCGCCGTGGCCGAGGTAGTTGGGGTGCAGGGACTGCCGGAACGCGTGCTCGGAGGGCAGCTCGCCCACCTCGACGTAGACGCCGCGCGCCCACGGCTCCTCCTCGCACACGCCGTGGCCGTCGAAGAGCCGCTGCGCGTCGAGGTAGCGGACGCCCTTGCCCAGGGCCGCTTCGCGAATGCCACGCTCGAACAGCGGGACGGCCTTGTTGCGGGCGAAGGCCGCGTCGGCGAGGTAGAGCAGGCAGCCGCCGGCGTACCAGCCGGGGAAGTCCGGGTTGTCCTCCACATCGGGTCCACCGGGGCTCGGGTAGGACATGACGACCAGGTCGTAGTCGGTCGCGAGGTACCCGGCGTCGCGGAGGGTCTGCCGGACGCCGTCGATCGCGTTCTCGACCCCGTCCTGGCTCACCTCGACGCGGGCCGCCCAGTCGTCGGTGTGGTTGTCCCAGCACGGGCCGAGGAACAGGATGCGGTTGGTCGCGCACTCGGTGGCGACGGGGCCGAACTCGATGCCGCCTTCATCGTTGGCGCCCACCACGATCCACACGAGCTTGACGTGCGTGTTGCGGGCCTTGATCGCGAGCTGGTCGCCCTGGTTGAGCTCGTTCCACTGCTGCTCGCCCGTGCTCTGGACGAGGTGCTGGGAGGCGGCGCCGGAGCAGGCGGCGTTGTACTGCTCGTCGCTCTCGATGCCGGTGCGGAACAGGGCCTGGTCGAGCGAGCGGTCGCACCAGTTGCCGTCGGTGTGGGTGCCGGGCTCGTAGTTGCCGACACCCTCGCCGGAGATCTCGCTGTCCCCCATGGAGACCAGGGAGGTGCGGCGATCTTCGAGCGGCCGGATGTCAGGGCTGCCGTACAGCTCGGTGGCTTCGGCGGCGCGGAGGGTTTCGAGGTGGTCGGGCAGCGGAACGGGGTCGGGCCGTTGCGCCGCCTGGGCCAATGAGGCCATTGTGGAGAGTGAGAGAGCAGTGATCACCGCTGCTGCCAGGGCAGCGGTGATCCTGTACCGGGGAGTGGACATGGCAGTCTCCTGTTCGGAAACATCGCTGTCGACGGATCGTAGTAGGGAGACTACCGTTACTCCGCGGTAATGTGAAGATTGTCGGATTGATCAATTTCAATATTACGGTTTTGGCGGCGCAGTGGGGGCGGTCCAGTCCTCATGGGCCGTGAACGGCACCAGCGCAGGGCGCTCCACGGTGGTCTGCATGTCAAGGCGCCCACCGGTCTCCGCCGAGCGCAGCAGGCCTGTCATCACCTCGAGCACGTGGAGCGCCAGTGCGGCGTCCGCCCGCGGGGCCCGATCCGCTTGCGCGCGAGCCATGTCGATGAGGCCGACGCCCCGGCCCGACTCGGCGTACCCGGCGCTGGCGGCGAGGACCCCGCGATCGCGGTCGTGCCGGTCGAGCGTCACCTCGCCCGCGAAGTGGTTCGGGTCGGGGACCCCGACGGTGCCCTCGGTGCCGTGGACCTCGATGTTCGGGGCCGTGGTGGCGTACCCGTCGAAGCTCATCACCAGCGTGCTCAGCGCACCGCTCGCGTGGTGGAGGATGCCGGTGACATGCGTGTCGATCGAGACCGGGACCTGTTCGCCCGCACGGGGACCGGAGCCGATCACGCGCTGGTCGCGCGAGCGGCTGGAGGCGCCGGTGACCGAGACGACGGGGCCGAGCAGGTGCACGAGCGAGGTCACGTAGTACGGCCCCATGTCGAGCAGCGGCCCACCGCCCTCGGTGTAGTAGAAGTCCGGGTTCGGGTGCCAGA
Source organism: Glycomyces sp. NPDC021274 (assembly GCF_040641195.1). NCBI lineage: Bacteria > Bacillati > Actinomycetota > Actinomycetes > Glycomycetales > Glycomycetaceae > Glycomyces > Glycomyces sp. NPDC021274. The sequence continues at coordinate 212,358 of NZ_JBFADC010000006.1, forward strand.
CCTCGTGGCCGCGGGCGATCATCGTGGCGGTCGCGAACGTCGGGACCCCGATCTCGCCCTTGTCGATCGCGTCCCGCGCGGTCTGGACGCCGGTGCCGAGCACCGTGTCCGGCGCGCAGCCGACCCGCACGCCGGCGGCGTCGCCGGCTGCGACCACGCGCTGGGCGTCCTCGAACGCGGCCGCGAGCGGCTTCTCGCCGTACACGTGCTTGCCCGCGGCGATCGCCTTGAGGGCGATCTCCGCGTGGGCGGCGGGGATCGTGAGGTTGAGGACGGTGTCCACTTCGGGGTGGGCGACGAGTTCGTCCACAGTGAGCGCTGCGGCCCCGGTCGCCTCGGCGACCTCGGCGGCGCGGGCGGCGTTGAGGTCCGCGACGGCCGCGATGCGGATGCCCGGGCAGGCCGAGAAGGTCTGGAGGTACTGGCCGGAGATGGCGCCGAGGCCGATGATGCCTACGCCGTGCGGGTCGCCCACAGCATGCCCCTTTCCATGATGGTGCGGACGTTCGCGTCCTGCAGGACCTCGACGCTGTGGCCGGGGGTGGCGACCATGATGCGGCCCTCGCCCCACTGGCGGGTCCACACGGCGGGGGAGGTGATCGGGCGGTGCCAGGGGTGCCACGGCCGCACGGGGTGCGTGGTCGTGGCCAGGACGTCGATGAGGTCGTCGTGGAGCACCCAGTACTGCTCGGTGTCGAGCTCGAAGTCGTCGAGGCCCGCCATGATCGGGTGCTCGCGGCCGAGCTCGGTGAGTTCGACCGTGTAAGGCAGGTAGTTGTCCTCCTGGCTGCCCTTGCACTGGCCCGGTTCCTTGGAGGGGTGGGTCGCGAACTGGCCGCCGATGAGCTGCAGGTAGTCCGAGGAGTTGCGGTAGGAGTCGGCGATGCCGCCGTGCCAGCCGCACATGCCCGTGCCGGCCGCGACGGCGGCGCGGAGGCCCTTGAGCTGGTCGTGGCTGATCTCGGACATCGTCACACTCTGGACGATGAGGTCGGTCGCGGCGAGCGCGTCGGCGTCCGCGTACACCTCGGGCGACTCCTCCACGCGGACCTCGAAGCCGTTCTCCCGCAGGAAGGGCAGAAACAGTTCAGTCGCCTCGACCGGTGCGTGCCCCTCCCATCCGCCTCGGACGACCAGGGCTTTTCGCTCGCTCATATGGTTCCTTCACCGGTGGTTGACACCGCTTGTCGAATCGTTTTCATACCTCGCCGATCGACCGTAGCCGATGCCGGGAGCGACCGCAACGGTCTTCCCGGTCGCTGCCGGTTTACCGGGACATGTAAAAAGTTTCGAGTTCGCGGCGCAGCATCGGATCGACCTCGGTGCGCTTCAGCAGCGCGTCGGCCTCGGTCAAGGTCATCGCGTTCGCCCAGTACCCCCGGAACAGGTGCGCCTCGATCGTGCGGTGCCGCTCGCAGAACCGCTCGAGGTTCCTCGTCAACTGCGCCTTCATGATCCGCCCGGCGGCCACCGGATCGGGGTCGACCAGCGGGTGCACCTGGTGGTAGTTCACCGCCGCCGCCTCCACCGAGAACCGCAGTCCCGCCCGGTGCAGCCGGTAGCTCAGGTCCGTGTCCTCCATGCCCCAGCCCGTGAACGCCTCGTCGAATCCGCCGGCCTCCGCCAGGGCCTCGCGCGGCACCGAGAGGTTCGCGGTCGTGGCCAGGCCCCAGGCGAACCGGAAGTCGTCCAGGCCCGGCCCGAACGCGTCCACGACCTGCCGGTAGTTGTCCCGCTCCTCGCTCAGGTCGACGCGGGCGAGTGCGCCCTCCGGGTCCGCGGTCAGTTCTCCCGGCTCCAAGAGCCGCAGGGGTTCGCGCAGTCGTGCGGTGCCGCCCACTCGGAACGCCAGGCGCACGAGGTCCGCCTCGCTCACCGGGAGCATTCCCGGCCGCCACCAGGTGAGCGCCCGGCGCTTCCAGCCGATCACCCCGCCGCCGCGGGCGGCGTCCGCGTGCGCGGCCACGAAACCGGGCGCGGCCAGCCGGTCGTCGTCGATGAAGACGACCAGATCCCCTTGCGCCCGTTCGAGGGCCGCGTTCCGCGCCGCCGCCCGGCCCCGGTTCTCCTGCACCACCAGCTGGAGGTCGAGCCGGTCCTTGAACGGCGCCACCACGTCGGCGATCCCGCCCCGCGTCCCGTCGTCGCACAGCACCACCTCGAACCGTGACTCGGTCTGCGCGAGCAGCGATTCGAGCGTCAGCGCCAGGTACTCGCGCTTGTCGCAGGTCGCCATGACGAGGCTGACCGCAGGCCGATGCGCCATCGAGGCTCCAAGGGGTGAGGGGAACGCGCTCACCGTAGCACCGCTGCGCCTGAAAGACGGGGCCTCGAACCGAGTGCGCGGCCCGAGGCCCCGAGTCTTGAGCGCGACCCGCGCGCGGCCACCGGCCCGCTCGGATCGCGTTGCGCCGCTATGTCATGCGGCGCTCAAATTACGGACAGGATCGGCGGCGCCCAGGGTCGGTGGCGGCGTCGCGTCGGCTCGTTTCGGCCTGTCGAAGGGCACGGTACAGGGCTTGACCCGATTGAGGAAATCGGATTCCGACACCGTTCCAATGGTATGTGATATGTGATATGTTACTGCGAATCCGAGGGCCCGTGGCCTGCGGTCAGCGGGTTCCACGACGCGCACCCCATCCGTACGACCGCGCGAACTAGCGATAGGAAATCCCCCCATGATCAGAAAAGCGACCCGCGCGGCGGCGGCGCTCGCAGCCGCGACGCTGCTGCTCACCGCCTGCTCCGGAGGCGGCCAGGACGGCGCCGGAGGCGACGGCCCCGGCGGCACGCCCCAGACCGGTGGCACCGTCCACATGCTCCAGAATGCCGACTTCTCCTACCTCGACCCCGCGCGCGGCTGGGACGGCGGCGTCAACGCCTTCTACCGCCTCATCTACCGCGGCCTCACCATGCAGGCCGCGGGCGACGCCGAAGACCCGAACGCCGTCGTCCCCGACATGGCCGAAAGCCTCGGCACGCCTTCAGAAGACGGCCTCACCTGGACCTACACCCTCAAAGAGGGCCTGAAGTTCGACAACGGCGACCCCATCACCTCCGCCGAGCTCGAATTCGGCATCTCCCGGGCCTGGGACCCCGAGATCGGCATCGGCTCGCCCTGGCTCAAGAACACCGTCGAGGCCCCCGCCGACTACCTGGGTCCCTACCAGTCCGGCGGGGACCACCCGGGGATCGAGACGCCGGACGAGCGCACCATCGTCTTCCACCTCAAAGCCCCGTTCCCCGAGTTCGACAACGTCGTGTCCCAGGTGAACGCCGTGCCCTTCCCCGTCGGCACCGGCGCGGGCGACGAGTTCATCAAGGACGTGATCGCCTCCGGCCCCTACACGCTCGAGTCGTACACCCCCGGCAGCTCCATCAAGCTGGTGCGCAACGAGCACTGGGACGCGGACACCGACGACGTGCGCAAGGCGTACCCGGACGCGTGGGAGTTCGAGATCGGCCTCGAAGGCGCCACCATCGACGAGCGCCTCCTCGCCGGCCAGGGCACCGACGTGAACGCCATCTCCGGCAAGATCCAGCCGGCCACCCTGGCCCGCATCCAGACTCCCGAACTCCAGGAGCGCGCGATCAGCGCCGAGGCCTACTGCGTCACCTACATGGGCATGGACACCACCCAGGCCCCGTTCGACAAGCTCGAAGTGCGCCAGGCGATGAACTACGCCGTCGACCGCACCTCGCTCCAGACCGCCTCGGGCGGCAACCAGCTCGCCCTCCCGGCCACCACGATCATCCCGGAAGCCGTGAACGGCCACAAGGACTTCGACCTCTACCCGAGCGAAGGGAACAGCGGCGACCCCGAGAAGGCCAAGGAGCTGCTCGAATCGGTGGGCCTCGGCGACGGCTTCTCATTCGTGCTCGACATCCGCTCGAACCCGATCATGCAGGCGCAGGCCGAATCGATCCAGCAGGCCCTCGCCAAGATCAATGTGGACGTGCAGCTCAACGTCATCGACACCTCGACCTTCTACGAGACCATCGGCACGCCCTCGCAGATGCACGACGCCGCGATCACCGGCTGGTGCCCCGACTGGGCCTCCAGCTCCAGCACCATGGTCCCGCCCCTGGTCGACGGGCGCGTCATCACCGAGAAGGGCAACACGAACATCGCCCAGATCAACGACCCGGGCCTCAACGCCCGCATCGACGAGATCCGCGCGATGACCGACCTCGAGGCCGCGAACGTCGAGTGGGGCGAGTTCGACGAGGAGGTCATGGCGCTGGCCCCGATTGTCCCGCTGCTGCAGGAGCCGAGCGTGTTCCTGCCGGGCGAGAACATCGTCGGGTACATCCCGAACACGAGCATGACCGACCTGACGATCATCGGCCTGAGCGATCCGTCGCGGGGCTGATCACCGATGTCCTTTACTCCGACCGAGCTCGAAGTCGAAGGCGCGGCGGGCGGCGGGACGGTGCCGGGCGCACCGGTCCCGCCGCCCGCCGGGCGGCCCGCGACCGAGTGGCGGCGCGTCACCCGCGCCTTCCTCGGCGACCGCGTGGCCGTGGCCTGCAGCGTCTACATCGTCCTGATCATCCTGATGGCGGTCGCGGCCCCGCTGCTGGTGAAGATCAGCGGCTACGGCCCGCTGGAGTTCGACCAGGACGCCGTCGACCCGAACCTGGGCGGCATCCCGCTCGGGCCCGCGGGCGGCATGGGCGCCGACCACTGGTTCGGCGTCGAGCCGGGGAACGGGCGCGACATCTTCGCGCGCATCGTCTACGGCGCCAGGGTCTCGATGCTCATCGCGATCTCGGCGACGCTGCTGACGACGTTCCTCGGTGTCGTGTTCGGCCTCGTCGCCGGGTACTTCGGCGGCCGGGTCGACATGGTCGTCTCCCGCGTCATGGAGTTCCTCATGGCGTTCCCGGCGCTCATCTTCATGATCGCCGTCCTCTCGGCCCTGCCCGCCGAGAACCGCCAGTTCCTGCTGGTGCTGGTGATCTCGTTCTTCGGCTGGCCGTACCTCGCGCGGATCGTGCGCGGGCAGACCATGTCGCTCAAGGAGCGGGAGTTCGTGGAGGCCGCGAAGGCCTCGGGCGCGACGAGCTCGCAGATCATCTTCAAGGAGATCCTGCCGAACCTCGCCTCCACGATCATCGTCATGACCACCCTCGCCGTGCCCGGCTACGTGGGCACCGAGGCGGGGCTGTCGTTCCTCGGCGTCGGAGTCGTCCCGCCGACCCCGTCGTGGGGCCAGATGATCGCGAGCTCCGTGCCCTGGTACGCCGTCGACCCCGCGTACTTCCTCATCCCGGGGGCCTTCCTGTTCCTGCTCGTGCTCTCGTTCACCGTGCTCGGCGACCGCATCCGCAGACTCCTGGGGGAGGGGGCCGCATGATCCGCTTCGTCGCCGACCGGCTGCTCGGCATGCTCGTCGTGCTGTTCCTGGTGTGCCTGTTCACCTTCGTGATCTTCTTCGTCCTCTCGCCCGACCCGGCCGTGCAGATCTGCGGCAAGAACTGCACGCCCGAGGCGATCGACCAGATCCGCGCGAACCTCGGCCTCGACCAGCCGTTCTGGACCCAGTTCGGGACGTTCCTCACCGGCCTCTTCGCGGGCCGCACCTACGGGACGGGCCCGAACGCGATCGACTGCGCCGCACCGTGCCTCGGCTACTCGTTCCAATCGAGCCAGGCCGTGACGGACATGATCGCGCAGCGCCTCCCCGTCTCCGCCACCGTCGCCGTCGGGGCCGCCGTGCTCTGGCTGCTCGCCGGCGTCGCCGGAGGCCTGCTCAGCGCCGTGCGCGAAGGCAGGTTCGCGGACCGCTTCATCGCCGGGCTGACCCTCACCGGCATGTCCATCCCGAACTACGTGCTCGCGCTCTCGCTCCAGTTCCTGCTCGTGGTCACCCTCGGGTGGCTGCCGTTCCCGCAGGCGGTGGCCTTCACGGACGACCCCGTGCGGTGGTTCCAGAACTTCCTCATGCCCTGGATCGTGCTCGCCGTGGGCATGGCCGCCGTCTACACCAGACTCACGCGCGCGAACGTGATCGAGACGCTGCAGGAGAACTACGTGCGCACCGCCCGCGCCAAAGGACTCAGCCCCGGCCTGGTGTGGCGGCGGCACGCGCTGCGGCCGGCGCTCACGCCGATCGTCACGATCTTCGGCATGGACTTCGCCGGCCTCCTCGGCGGGGCCCTCATCACCGAGACCGTGTTCGGGATCAACGGCATCGGCAAGATGGCCGCCGACTCGATCACCAAGAACGACCAGCCGGTCATCATGGGCGTCACGCTGCTCGCGGCCTTCCTGGTCGTCGTCGGCAACATGGTGGTCGACCTCCTGTACACGGCCATCGACCCGCGAGTGCGGGTGGGGAGCTCGGCATGACGGACGCACTGCTGCACGTACGCGGACTCACCGTCGGGTTCCCTGCTGCGCACGGCCCGAACGAGGTCGTCAAATCCCTCGACTTCGACCTGGAGCGCGGCGGCGCCCTCGGCATCGTCGGCGAATCCGGCTCGGGCAAGTCCATGACGAGCCTCGCCATCATGGGCCTGCTGCCCAAGGGCGCCAAGCGAACCGGGTCCGTCACGTTCGACGGCACCGAGCTGACCGCCCTGCCCGAACGCGCGATGCGCTCCTACCGGGGCGACCGCATCGCGATGATCTTCCAGGACCCGCTCTCCTCCCTCAACCCGTACTACACCGTGGGCACCCAGATCATGGAGGCGTACCGGTCGCACCGCACCGGCGTGACCCGCCGCCAGGCCCGGAACGTCGCGATCGCGGCGATGGAACGCGTCCACATCAGCGACGCCGCGAAACGGGTCGACCACTACCCGCACCAGTTCTCCGGCGGCATGCGCCAGCGCGTCATGATCGCCATGACCCTCAGCATGGAGCCCGAGCTCATCATCGCCGACGAACCGACCACGGCCCTCGACGTCACGGTGCAAGCCCAGATCCTCGACCTCCTGGCCGAGATCCGGGCCGACACCGGGGCCGGGCTCATCCTCATCACCCACGACCTCGCCGTCGTCAGCGAGGTCACCGACCACATCGTCGTCATGCGCGACGGCGACCTGGTCGAGCAGGGCCCGGCCGAGCGGATCTTCACCGACCCGCAGGAGCCGTACACGCGGATGCTCCTCGACGCGGTGCCCCGCATCGACGACGAGATCGGGCTGCTGCGCACCATGCACACCGAGGAGGGCCGATGACCGTTCGCGAAGCCGTGCCGCGCCAAGCCGGGCCGCCCGAGACCGCGCCGCTGCTGCGCGTCCGGAACCTCGTCAAGGAGTTCACCGTCTCCGGCGGCGGCCTGCTCGGCCGCCCCGGCAGGTTCCGTGCCGTGGACGACGTCTCGCTTGAGGTGCGCAAAGGCGAGACCCTGGCGCTCGTGGGCGAGTCGGGCTCCGGCAAGTCCACCACCGCCCGCCTCATCGCGCGGCTCATCGACGCCACGAGCGGCACGATCGAGTTCGACGGCCGGGAAGTCCACGCGCTCACCGGGAAGGCCCTGCACGCGTTCCGCAGCGACGTGCAGATGGTGTTCCAGGACCCGTACTCGTCGCTGAACCCGAAGCACACCGTGGAGCGCATCGTCACCGCGCCGCTCGCCTACCAGCGCCGCCCGATCCCCGGCGGCGCCCGGGCCTTCGCCGCCGCGCTCCTGGAACGCGTCGGGCTCAACCCCGACCACGCGACCCGCTACCCCGCCCAGTTCTCGGGCGGGCAGGCGCAGCGCATCGGCATCGCCCGCGCACTCGCCGTCGCGCCCAAGCTCATCATCGCCGACGAAGCCGTGTCGGCCCTCGACGTCTCGGTCCAGGCGCAGGTCATCAACCTGCTGCGCCGCCTCCAGGACGAAGAGGGCTTCAGCTACCTGTTCATCGCCCACGACCTCGCCGTGGTGCGGCAGATCGCCACCCGCGTCGCGGTGATGAACGGCGGCCGCATCGTCGAGGCCGGCGACCGCGACGCCGTCTTCGGCTCGCCGCAGGACGCGTACACGCGCAAGCTCCTCGCCGCCGTCCCGCGCATCCGGCCCGAATGGGACGCTGCCCGGAAGCGGAACGAGCAGGCCCGCCGCGAACGAGAGGAAGCCGAACTGTGAAGGACCCCATGGTGGAATACGCGCTGCCCGGCATCTGGGCGCGCGAGCGGTACGTCCCGGTCCCGCTCGACTGGCAGCACCCCGAAGCGGGCACGATCGAGGTCTTCGTGCGCGAACTCGCCGACCCCGACAAGCGCGGCGACGACCTCCCGCTCCTCACCTACCTCCAAGGCGGACCGGGCGGCGCGAACCCGCGCCCGCTCGAGCCCGGCGGCTGGATCACGGAGGCGCTCAAGCACTACCGCATCATCCTCGTAGACCAGCGCGGCACCGGCCGCAGCACCCCGCTCGACGCGCAGATCCTCGCGGGCATGGACGCTGAAGAGGGCGCCGACCACCTCGCACACTTCCGCGCCGACTCGATCGTGCGCGACCTCGAGCACGTCCGCACCACCGTCTACAACGGACGAAAGTGGGCGACGCTCGCGCAGAGCTACGGCGGCTGGCTCACCCTCGCCTACCTCTCGCACGCCCCCGAGGCGCTGGCCGCCGCGTACGTGTGCGGCGGCATTCCCGGCGTCCCGATGAGCGCCGAGGAGGTCTACCGCCGCACCTTCGACCGCGTGGCGTCCAAGACCGCCGAGTACTACCGCCGCTACCCGCAGGACGTCGCGGCGGTCGCCGCGATCGCCGACCGCCTTGCGGCCGAACCGGTCCTGCTCCCGGACGGCGACGTGCTCACGGTGCGCCGCTTCCAGTCCCTCGGCATCGACTTCGGCATGAAGCCCGGCTTCGAGCGCATGCACTGGCTCGTCGAGGACGCCTTCATCAGGGGCGACCGCCTCTCGGAGGGCTTCCTCGCCGGCGTCCACGCCCGCACCTCCTCCGCCGCCAATCCGCTCTTCTGGACCCTCCAGGAGTCCATCTACGGCGACGGCCCGAACGGCCCCACCGCTTGGGCCGCCCAGCGCGAACGCGATCGCCGCCCCGAGTTCGACGAAGCGGTCCGCCCGCTCCCGTTCACCGGCGAGATGGCCTTCCCGTGGATGTTCGAGGAGGTCAGGCTCCTGCGCGGCTTCGCCCCCGCCGTCCACGCCCTCGCCGCCCGCGAGGAGTGGAGCCCGATCCTCGACCCCGAACGGTTGGCCGCCAACGAGGTCCCGGTCGCCGCGGCCGTCTACTACGACGACATGTTCGTCGACTCCGGACTGCAACTCGACACCCTCCGCGGGCTCGGCAGCGCCCAGGCGTGGGTCACCAACGAATACGAGCACGACGGCATCGGCGCCGAGCGGGTCTTCGCCCGCCTCCGGGAACTGGTGCGCGACCGAGGAGGAGAACGGCGATGACCGACGCGAGACCGCCCTACGCGGGCACCCGCTACCCCCGGATGAAGGACATCAAGGGGTTCACCGACTTCATCGCCACCGGCTGGAGCGGCGAACCCGTCCCCGCGAACCCCGTGGCCGGCGCCGCGCAGGCCGCCGCCGACCACCGCCGCCGCCTCAGCGACCGGCTGCCCGCCGCCACGATCGTCGTCGCCTCCGGCTCCGCACCGACCCGCAACGACGACAACACGTACCGCTTCCGGCCCGACAGCGATTTCGTGTGGCTCACCGGCTGCGAGGCCGAGGACGCCGTCCTCGTCATGACCCCGCGCCCCGGCGGCCACGACGCCCGCCTCTACCTTCCCCCGCCCTTCCGCCCCGGCGAGACCGGCTTCTTCGGCGACGCGAACCACGGCGAACTCTGGGTGGGAGCCTCACCCGGCCTGCCCGAATGGGCCGACGCCCTCCAGATCGACGTCGCGCCGATCGCCCGCCTCGCCGACCAGACTCTCAAGGGCGCGCTCACGATCCAGTCCACGGCGGCGTCCCTCACCGTCGAGCACGGCCTCGAGCCCTCCGCGCTCCTCGACCGGCACCTCTCGGTCCTCCGCATGGTCAAGGACGCCTGGGAGATCGACCAGATGCGCCTCGCCGTCGACGCCACCGTCGAAGGCTTCGCCGCCGTCGCCCGCGAGATCCCCCGCGCCATCGGCGAAGGCCTCGGCGAGCGCTGGCTCCAGGGCACCTTCGACCGCCACGCCCGCACCCACGGCAACGGCACCGGCTACACCACCATCGTCGGCTCCGGCCCGAACGCGCCCGTCCTCCATTGGGTCCGCTGCGACGGCCCCGTCCTGCCCGACGCCGCACTCCTGCTCGACATGGGCGTCGAGGCCGAGAGCCTCTACACCGCCGACGTCACCCGCACCCTCCCCGCGAGCGGCACCTTCAGCCCCCAGCAGCGCGCCGTCCACGACCTCGTCGAACGGGCCCACCGCGCCGGCATGGCCCAGGTCAAGCCCGGCACCCAGTACCTCGACTTCCACTTCGCCGCAATGGAAGTCATCGCCCAAGGCCTCCACGACTGGGGCCTCCTCCCCGTCTCCGTCGACGAGGCCCTCTCCCCGAGCGGCCAGCAGCACCGCCGCTACCTCGCCTGCGGCATCGGCCACCACCTCGGGCTCGACACGCACGACTGCGGCCACGCCGAATACGAGGAGTACATGGGCGCCGACCTCGAACCCGGCGTGGTCATGACCGTCGAACCCGGCCTGTACTTCCACGCCAACGACCTGACCGTGCCGCCCGAACTGCGCGGCATCGGTGTACGCCTCGAAGACGACCTCCTCGTCACCGACGGCGGCGCCGAAGTGCTCTCCGACGCCCTCCCCATCGACGCGGCGGGCGTCGAAGCCTGGACCCGGGCCCGCCTCAAGGAGGCCGCATGACGGCCCCGCCCCGCCTGCGGCCCTTCCCTCTCGGCGCGGTCCGCATCGACGATGCGAGCGTTTTCGCCCGCGCCCGCGACGCCATGCTGCACCTCGCGCGCGTCTACCCCGTCGACCGCCTGCTCGCGGTCTTCCGCCGCAACGCCGGCCTCGACACGCGCGGCGCGACCCCGCCCGGCAACTGGGAGGACTTCGGCCACCCCGAAGAACAGGCCTGGAGCGAGGCCGACTACCCCGGCCGCGAGCACGCGCCCACCGCGAACCTCCTGCGCGGGCACTACGCCGGGCACTTCCTTTCCATGCTCGCCCACGCGGCGGCGGGGGAGCGGGACCCCGTGCTCGAAGCCAAAGTGGACGGATTCGTGACGGGCCTGGGCGAAGTCCAGGACGCGCTGGCCGCGACCGGCCGCTACTCCCACCCGGGCTTCCTTGCGGCCTACGGTGAATGGCAGTTCTCGCGGCTCGAGGGCTTCGCCCCGTACGGGGAGATCTGGGCGCCCTACTACACCTGCCACAAGCTCATGGCCGGGCTGCTCGACGCCCACGAGCTCACCGGCAACAAGCAGGCCCTGACCATCGCCGTCAGGATGGGCCGCTGGGTCCACAAGCGGCTCATGCGTCTCGAACCCCAACGCCGCCAGAAGATGTGGTCGCTCTACATCGCGGGGGAGTTCGGCGGGATGAACGAGACCCTGGCCCGCCTCGCCGTCGCAGCGCGCGAGCCGAAGTTCCTGGAGACCGCCAGTTTCTTCGACCAGGACCAAGTGTTCGAAGCAGGCGCCGCGGGCACGGACCTCCTCACCGACATGCACGCCAACCAGCACCTGCCGCAGCTCATCGGCTACATCGAGGAATACGAGCAGACCGGTGAGACCCGCTATCTTGAAGCGGCGCAAGGCATCTGGCACCAGGTCGTGCCCGGACGCATGTTCGCCCACGGCGGCACCGGTGAGAGCGAGCTGTGGGGCCCGCCGGACACCGTGGCCGGGGACGTGGGCCACCGCAACGCCGAGACCTGCGCCGCCTACAACCTGCTGAAACTCGCGCGCAGGCTCTTCGCGCACACCCTCGATCCCGCCTATATGGACTACTACGAGCGCACGGTCCTCAACCACGTCCTCGGCTCGCGCCGCGCAATACCATCGGACACCAGTCCTGAAGTGACGTACATGTTCCCCGTCCACCCGGGCGCGTTCCGCGAGTACGGCAACACCGGCACCTGCTGCGGCGGCACCGGCCTGGAGAACCACGTCAAGTACCAGGACACCGTCTACTTCCAGGGCGACGACGGCCTCTACGTGAACCTGCCGATCGACTCCGACCTCGAATGGGCGGAGGCCGGGCTCCACGTCAGGCTCCGCTCGGGCTTCCCGCTGGGCGAGGGCACCACGCTCACCCTCACCGGGGAATCGAGCGCGGACCGCACGATCCACCTGCGCGTTCCTTCCTGGGCCGCAGGCGATCTCGAACTGCGCCTCAACGGCGAGCCCACGGGCGTCGACCCGGTCCCAGGGGAGTACGTGTTCCTGACCCGGGCCTGGCGATCAGGCGACGAGCTCCACCTGACCACCCCGGCCCGACTCCGCGCCGAACCGGCGATCGACGACGAGCGCCAGTGCGCGCTCTTCCTCGGACCGACCCTGCTCCTCGCCCGCTCGGCGCTGACGACCCCGCTCCCGTTCCCGCTCGCGGACCGCCGTGACGCCCAGGGGCTCATCACGGACGCGTCCGGGACCGAACTCCTCGCCGAACTCGCGGCGACAGGGGTCGTCCAGCTCGACGGCGTCGCGTTCGAGCCGTGCTGGTCGGGCCTGGACACGAAGTACCACATGTACGTCCGCAGCCGCGACGCCGAGATCGCCTTCGAGGGCGCGTCCGGTATGCCCGCGGTGGCCGTCGAGATCCTCGAGGAGCCGGCCCCTTCGGGCTGGTACACGACCGCGCCCACGCTCCGCCTCCACGCCCTCGAAGCCGCCAGTGCCGACGACGCCGCCGCCGACCCGGGCGGCATCCGCCTGGAATGGCGCCTCGACGGCGGCGACTGGCGGCCGTACACCGGGCCCGTACCGATCGAAACCGAAGGCGTGCAGCAGATCCAGGCCCGCGCGACCGACGCCCGCGGGCGCGCGGCGACCACCGGCCGCGAGATCAGCGTCGACACGGCCCCGCCGCGGTCGCGGGCCACCGTGAAGGAGCTCGGCTCGAGCTGGGAGATCACCCTCCACGCCGAGGACGGGGTCTCCGGCGTCGAGCGCATTCAGTGGGAGGGCCCGGGCACGTTCTGGGGCACCTTCCAGGAGGCGTTCGTGCGCGCGATCGGACCGGAACCCCAGGTCATCGAGTACGCCGCGACCGACCGCGCGGGCAACGAGGAGCCGCGGCGGCGACTGGTGATCCCCGGGACGGACGGCCCGCGGTGAGCGGGCGGCGGTTGGAGCCCGGCGAGAGCCTGCGCGTGCGCGTCGGCCGGATGCTCTCGCTCGCGATCATCTCCGGCGAGCTCGCGCCCGGCACGCTGCTCACCGTCCCGACGGTGGCCGAGCGGTTCGCGGTCTCGGCGACCCCGGTGCGGGAGGCGATGCTCGACCTCGAGAAGCGCGGCTTCGTGGAGACGGTGCGCAACAAGGGCTTCCGGGTCACCGCGGTGAGCGACGAACTGCTCCGGGACCTCGTCGAGATCCGCCTGCTCCTCGAACCGCCCGCGATGGGCCGCGTCGCGGGGGCCTTCCCGGCCGAGCGCCTGGCGGACTTCCGGGCCCAGGCCGACGCGATCGTCGCCGGCGCCCGCGCCGGCGACCTCCCCGCGTACCTCCTCGCCGACCAGCGCTTCCACCTCGAACTCACCGCCCTGCTCGGCAACGGCGTGCTCGTGGAGACCATCGCGGACCTGCGCGAGCGCACCCGCCTGGTCGGGCTCGTCTCGATGGTCGAGTCGAGCCGCCTCCGCACCTCGGCCGACGAGCACCACCGCCTCCTCGACCACCTCGCCGCCGGCGACGCGGACGCCGCCGAAGCCCTCATGCGCCGGCACATCCGCCACGCGATCGGCTGGTGGGCGGGCAGGACCGAGGAGCCGCGCCCGCGCCTCTGAGAACCCCGGCGAATTCCTGTCACAAACCGGGGCGCTGTGTTGTCCTAGCTCGTATCGGGGCGGCGGACCGCCCCGCCGAACAGGAGGACATCATGAAGATCGCTGTCATCGGGGGCACCGGGCGCATCGGGTCGCAGGTCGTGGACATGTTGAACGGCCGCGGGCACGAGGCGGTGCCGCACTCGCCGTCCACCGGGCTCGACGTGCTGAGCGGCCAGGGCATGCCGGAGGCGATGGAGGGCGCGGACGTCGTGGTCAACCTGACGAACTCGCCGACCTTCGACGAGGCGTCGTTCGAGTTCTTCCAGAAGAGCATGGACAACATGCTGCAGGCCGCCGACGCCGCCGGTGTCGGCCACGCGGTGATCCTTTCGATCGTGGGCGTGGACCTGGTTCCGGAGCTCGACTACTACCGCGCCAAGACCCTCCAGGAGGACCTGCTCAAGGCCGGGCCGGTGCCTTACACGATCGTCCGGTCCACGCAGTTCTTCGAGTTCATGGACGCGGTGATGTCCTGGACTTCTGACGAGGACACCGTGCGCCTGCCCGCGACGCCCGTCCAGCCGATCGCGGCGGCGGACATCGCCGCGGCCGTGGCGGAAGCGGCCGCGGGCGCGCCCCTCCAGGGCACTCGCGACGTGGCCGGTCCGGAGGTGTTCACGCTCGACGAGCTCGGCCGGATCACCCTCGCGGCCCGAGGGGACTCGCGCGCCGTGGTCACCGACGACACTGCCGGGATGTTCGCCGCGATCAAGGGCGACGCCCTGGTCCCCAAGGGGGAGGCCCTGATCGCGAAGACCTCCTACCGGGAGTGGCTCGCGCGCTAGAGCCCGCCCGGTGCATCCGGAAGGCCGCTGACCGGTCCGGGCCCGCGCAGAGCGCGGGCCCGCTTCAGTCCCGCTGCGGCAGCGCCGTCAGCTTCTCGGGGTTCACCATCCACAGGATCTGGTCGATGCCCTCGTCCGTTGCGTTGACGGTGATCACGCAGTACAGCCGCCCGTCGCGGCGCAGCACCGCGGCGGCCTGACCGTTCACCTCGACCAGCTCGATCTCGAGGGCCTCCCAGAACCAGTCGGCGATGGTCGCGAGGAACCGCGCGACCCGCGTCGCGCCCACCAGCGGCCGCCGCGCGACCTGGTGCGCGCCGTTGCCGTCGGACAGGCTCGTGACGTCCGCGGTGAACAGCCGCTCGATCCCGGCCATGTCGCCCGACTCGGCCGCGGCGAGGAAGGCGGCCAGGAGCGCACGCTGCGCCTCGGGCCGCACCCGCTTGCGCTGTCCCTCGGCCATGCGCTTGCGCGCCCGGCTCACCAGCTGCCGCACGGCGGCCTCACTGGACTGCAGGATCTCGGCGATCTGCGCGTACGGGTAGTCGAAGGCCACGCGCAGCACGTACGCGGCGCGCTCGTTGGGGGAGAGGCGCTCCATGAGCAGCAGCGCCGCGAGTGCAAGGGCCTCGCCGCGCTCGGCGCCCAGGTACGGGTCGGCCCCGGTGTCGACGGGTTCGGGCAGCCACGGCCCGATGTAGGTCTCGCGGCGCGCCCGCGCGGACTTGAGCGCGTTGACGGCGAGCCGCGTGGTCGTGGTCGCGAGGAACGCCGCGGGGTGCTCGACCCGGCTGCGGTCGTACGCCTGCCAGCGCAGCCAGACCTCCTGCACCAGGTCCTCGGCTTCGGCGGCGCTGCCGAGCATGCGGTAGGCGATGCCGAACAGGCGCGGGCGGACCTCGGTGAACACTGCGGCGGCTTCGTCCAGACCGTCCAGTGCGCCTCCCGAGACGCGTTCCGCACCGGTCGCCACGCCCCGCTCCTTCCGTTCGCCCGCTCCGGAGCGTACTCCGCGATGTTGAACGGGGGCTCCGCAAGAGCGGCACATTCATATACTTGACTACATAAATTAAAGGCCGCTACGATCTTCGGGAGCGCTCCCGAAAGGACGTTGCGATATGCGAAGTACACGAAGCAGGCGGCTGGCCCTCACCACCGCGGCGGTCGCGGTCCTCGGCGCGGGCGCGCTGACGATCGCCACCGCGAACCAGGCCCAGGCCGAGGACGGCTGCGAGGTGGAGTACAAGGTCGTCAGCAGCTGGGGCAGCGGCTTCCAGGCGAACGTCTCGATCACCGCCGCCGAGCCGATCGACGGCTGGGAACTCACCTGGGACTTCCCGGCGGGCACCCGGGTCTCCAGCGCGTGGAACGTCGACTGGGACCAGTCCGGCACCGCGTTCACCGGCGGCGACGTCGGCTGGAACGCCGCCATCGGCTCGGGCCAGAGCCGCGAGGTCTTCGGCTTCATCGGCTCCGGCAGCACCGCCGCCCCGCACTCGATCACGATCAACGGCGACCTGTGCGACGGCCAGGTCGACCCCACCGAGACCCCCACCGACCCGACCGAGACGCCCACCGAGGACCCGCCCGGGGAGGCCGTGAGGATCATGCCCCTCGGCGACTCCATCACCGGCAGCCCCGGCTGCTGGCGCGGCAACCTCTGGGACCTCCTCGACAAGGCCGGCCACGAGGTCGACTTCGTCGGCTCGCTCTCGCAGGCCTGCAACCCGGCGGGCTCCGACCCCGACCACGAAGGGCACGGCGGCTTCCAGGTCACCCAGTCCGTCGCGAACGGCAGCGTCCGCGGCTGGCTCGAGCAGCACACCCCCGACGTGCTGATGATGCACTTCGCCACCAACGACGTCTGGTCGAACCTCCCGCCCTCCCAGATCCTCGCCGCGTACACCCAGATCGTCGCGGACCTGCGCGAACTCAACCCGGACGCGGTCATCCTGGTCGCCCAGATCATCCCGCTCCACCCGGACGCGTCCTTCGGCTGCACCGACTGCCCGCAGCGCGCGATCGACTTCAACGCCACGATCCCGGCCTGGGCCGCCGAGCACACCACCGCCGAGTCCCCGATCGTCGTGGTCGACCAGTGGACCGGCTTCGACCCCGCCGTCGACACGTACGACGGCGTCCACCCCGACGAGGACGGCTACGTCAAACTCGCCGCCAACTGGTTCGAGGCCCTCGACCCGATCTTGTCGTAGGCAGGGCCGCCGGGCGCCGCTCAAGGCGCCCGGCGGCTCCGGGCCGGCCAATCTTTCGCGTTCCGCCTGGACATGGTCCGTTTCGGGCTTACCGTGAGGGCATTTCCTTCACGAGGGGGTCCGAGATGGACGGGGAATCCAAGACTGCCTGGGCCGTCAGCGGGATGGTCTTCGCCGCGGTCAGCATGATCATGATCGGGGTCTGGCAGGCGATCGAAGGGATCTTCGGCATCGCCACCGACCAGTTCTACGCCGAGGTTCAGGACTACGTGGTCGACATCGACACGACCGCGTGGGGCTGGATCCACCTCATCCTCGGCGTGATCACCGCGGTCGTGGGCTTCGCGCTCTTCGGCGGAGCCACGTGGGCGCGGGTCCTCGGCATCACGCTGGCGTGCCTGGTGCTCATCAACAACTTCCTGTACCTGCCGTTCTACCCGTTCTGGTCCCTGCTGATCATCGCGCTCGCGATCTTCAGCATCTGGGCCATGACCGTGGCCCCGAAGCCCGCGGAGGCGGCGTACCGCTAGGACCGCAGGAACGGGACGGCCGCACCGGCCGTCCCGTTTCGGCGTGCCCAGGACCGGCCCTAGATCACCACGCCCTCGATCTCGAAGGTCTGCACCGTGTTCGCTGGGAACGACCGCGCGAACCGCTTGGACGCGACCTGCGTGTCCGTGTGCCGCGCGTACCGCTCGGAGCCGCCGGTCTGGGTCGACCAGCGCGTGACCGTCCCGTTGGGCACCGTGGCGAACCGCGAGAGGTCGTAGGTGATCGTCTGCGCGTTGCCGTAGTTCGTGGTGACGAGCACGAGGCGCCGCGCTCCCGCGTCGTAGGCCGCGACCGTGTTCGCCTCGCCGCCGTCGATGATCCGCATCCCGGGCCGGATGTGGCGGGCGTACTGGGCGTACACGAAGTACTTGGCGTTCGCGGAGCCGAGCGTGCCGGTCTCGTTGTTCGCCTCGATGAGGCCCCAGCCGCCGCCGTCGAGGACCTGCCAGTAGCACCAGGCGGTCGGGTGCAGCCAGCGGAAGTCGAGGTTGAGGTTGCGCGCCAGGCGCATCCCGGAGGCGTCGTTCTCGCCGTACTCGGAGTTCCAGAGCCGCTTCCCGGCCGCGCTGACGGCGCTGTAGACGGAGTCGCGGCGGCCGTTCTCGTACTGGTAGCCGTGGACGTTGACCTTCGCGATCTTGCTCTTGGCGGAGCTGGTGAGCCCGTTCCAGGTGCTCACGGCCTGGTCGTAGAGGGATTCGTCCGAGGCGGTGATCGGCATCCAGGAGAGCCCGCGGTTGTTCAGCTCCGTCCGCAGGTGGTCGATGACGATCGACTGGGTCGGGACGTTGAAGTGGCAGCCCTCCTGGGTGCCGGTGGCCGTCCACCAGTTCGCGATGGGCTCGTTGAACGGGTCCACGTAGTCGAAGTCCACGCCCCAGTTGTCGTGCGCGTACTTCGCGACGGTGGCCATGTAGACGGCGTGCTGCTGCCGGTTCCACGACTGGAGGTTGTCGGCGTTGCCGTCTGCGCCGCCGGAGGGGTTGTGGTTCACGCACATCCACCACATCGGCGAGTTGGAGAACAGCTCGAAGATGTTCGCGCCGCGGTCGCGGGCCTTCCACATGAGGTTGCGCTGGGCGCTGTCGACGAACCAGTCCCAGCTCGAGGAGGCCGGGTCGCTGGAGTTCCAGTCCTTCCAGTAGCCCTCGATCTGGCGCGAGCGCATCATGTTCGGCGAGACGACCATGCTCTGGCCGTCGATGGAGTTCCACGAGCAGGCGCCCGCGTTGTAGCGCACGATGTTCATGCCCAGGCCTGGCAGGGTCGCGCCGCCGAAGGCGACGCTGCCCCGGGTGAACATGATGTCGGCGAGGTCGTTGCGGTTGCCGAAGGCCTTGCCCCACCAGGCCAGCGAGGTGCCCCAGCCCTCCCAGGTGCCCCAACTGGTGCCCGGGTTGACCGTGGTCGTGTAGTCGGCCTGCGCCGCGCCGGGCGCGGCGAGGGCGCCGAGCGAGCCGGCGCCGGCGGCGGAGATGAGGGTGCGTCGTCGCATGAGGGGCCTCCAGAGGGTCGCGATGCACTGATGATCGCACCGGGGATTGAGAAAGTCAACTCCTTCGATAAAGGATGAGAATAAGCCCGCCACCCCGGTTCATCACTTTCCGTGACAATCACCGAGTACTTGTGCGACGGTGTAGGACGGATCGCGACAAGGGAGGTCAGTGATGACGGAGAAACGCGCCGAGGCCGCGCTCAAGGACGACGGCCCGCTCGCCAGCGACCAGGGCAAGACCGTGATAGCCGACCAGGTGGTCGCCAAGATCGCCGGGATCGCCACCCGCGAGGTCGAGGGCGTCCACCAGCTCGGCGGCGCCGGCAGCCGCGCCGTCGGGGCGCTGCGCGAACGCATCCCCGGCTCCCGCACCAACTACGGTCAGGGCGTCTCCGTCGAAGTCGGCGAACGCCAGGCCGCCGTCGACCTCGACGTCGTCGCCGAGTACGGCGTCGCCATCGCCGACCTCGCCGCGGGCGTGCGCCGCAACGTCATCGCCTCCGTCGAGCGCATGACCGGCCTCGAAGTCACCGAAGTGAACCTCGTCGTCCACGACGTGCACCTGCCCGACGAGTCGGAGGGCGAACCCGAGGGCGAACCACGGGTCGAATAGCCCGCGCGACAGCGCCGGGCCGGAGCACGCAGCCGAGGGGCAGGGCCGACCAGATGCCGAACGACGACTTCGCCGCCGACGCGGACGCCATCGCCGCCGCCGTCCGCGACGCACCAGGCGTGAGCGACCTCCACGGCGGCGTGCAGGGCGAGATCGCCCTGCTGCTGCCCGGCCGCCGCATCCCGGGCCTGCGCCTCGGCGACGCCGCCTGCGAGGTCCACGTCGCCGTCGAATGGGACGCCGACATCCCGCGGACCGCCGCCGCGATCCGCGCGGCGGTCGCCCCGCTCGCGGGCGGACGGCCCGTCATCGTCACCGTCGAAGACGTGGACGAACCGTGGCAAGCGGACTGACCGCATCGCCGACTCCCCGAACCGACAACGCCCGACCCGCAGAAGAGAGAGATGACCATGAAGGCTTCCTTCGCCGGCCTGGTGGCCGGGCTGCTGCTGGCGCTGGCCGTCATCACCGGCGGCTTCACCGGCTTCCTGCTCGCCGTGGTCCTCGGCGCGATCGGCTTCGCGGTCGCCGGGAGGCTCAGCGGCGAGGTCGACCTCTTCGAGCGCTTCCGTGGCCGCCGTGACTGACGACGCCTTCACCCTCGCAGAGCTCCCCGGCTCCGGCGCCGACCGCCCGCCCGGGGAACGCGGCGACCTGCACCTCGCCGACACCGCCGTGGCCCACGTCCTCGAAGGCGCCGCGCGCGCCTGCGAGGGTGCCGCAGCCTCGCGCCGTCCGCGCGCCCGCGCCACCGTCAAGCACGGCCGGATCTGGGCGCACCTGGACGTGGGCATCGCCTGGCCCGGCCCGATCGGCGATCTCTCCCGCGACCTCACCCGGCGCGTGCGGGCGGAGACCAGTCGGATCACCGGCTACGACGTGGTCGCCCTCGACGTCGTGGTCCATCTCGTCGACGCGCCCCGGCAGACCGAGCGGAGGGTCCTATGAAGCTCCGCGACCCCCGCCACCTGCCCGCCGTCGCCTGGCCCGCGGTCCTCGCCGCGCTCCTGCTCGCCGCCCTCGCCGTGCTCCTCGGCCAGCACGCCGCGGCCGAACTCGGCTGGATCGGCGCCGACTCATGGCTGCGCAGTGCCCGTGCGGCCCTTGACGATGCACAACCATCCGGGTGGGTCCTGGCCGGCGGGATCGCGGCCGTCCTGCTCGGCCTGTGGTTCCTCATCGCCGCGTGCTTCCCCGCTCGCCGCAGCCACCTGCGTGCCGACGGCCCCGGCGACCTCTGGGTCTCGCCCCGCGTCATCGAAGCCCTCGCGTCGGACGCCGCCGGGCGCGCGCCCGGCGTCCTGCACGCCTCCAGCGAACTGCGCGGGCGCCGCCTCAAAGTGAAGGCCCTGCTCGCCCGCGGCCATGAAGCCGCCGTCGCCGACATCCTCGAAGCGGTGGGGGAGCGGCTGCGCGGCCTCGCCGAACTCGAAGTCGCCGTGCAGGCCAAGGAGGCGAGCCGATGAGCAGACCCGCAGCCGACCGCCCCGCCGCCGCCGTCATCGGCCTCTGCCTGCTCGCAGCGGGGGCCGCCGTCATCGACTGGCGCTTCGACTTCACCGGCCTGTGGGGCCGCCTGGACACCGGCCCGATCGACGCCGTCATGGACACCGGCTGGTTCCCGTGGGCCGCTCTCGGCGCCGCGCTGCTGCTCGCCGGGCTCGCGCTCTGGTGGCTCCTCACGCGGATCCCGTACCCCGTCGAGGGCCGGGTCGCCTTGGCGGCCACCGGGTCCGACCGGATCGACCTCGACGTGCGCTCCGTCGCGCCCCGCCTGCGCGCCGACCTCGAACGGCAGGCGCCCGTCGACCGCGTCACCAGCCGCCGCTTCGAGCTCCGCGGCGGCCAGCTCGTGCGGCTCCACGCCCACGTCGACCCCCGCGCCGACGGCGAATCGCTCATCAAGGCCGCCGCGGGCCTCACCGAATCGGTCGCCGCCGCCTTCCCCGACGGCGAGGTCACCGTCCGCGTCATCGTGGACGGACCGAAACGCGAACGCGCCCGCCACACGCCCCGCGTCCGCTGACCGTTCAGTGCGGCCGCGGGAACGGCGGCTGCGCTGCCGCGCCGACCGACCGAACATGCCCGTCGACCGCGAGGCGGCCGAACGGCGACGCGGATACTGGGACACTGAGCCGCCTGCTCCCCGGCGGTTCGCCGCCGCCCGCCCGGGTACCCACAGTGGATCGGGCCGCCCCCTTCGCGGTCCCCGACACCGAGGAGGCGCCATGAGCGCGTCGTACACGGGCCTGCTGGCCGGAATGCTCCTAGCCCTCGCGATCATCGTCGGACAAGCCATGGGAGTCCTGCTCGTGCTGCTGCTCGGCGGGCTCGGATTCATCGCCGGAGGCCTGCTCAGCGGCGAGAGCCGATCCTTCCGCCGCTCCAGGTTCCACCGCCGCTGAAACCGGTAGGGTGGGGCCGTCATCGACCGAAAAAGGGGTTCCACGTGAGCGTCAGCGTGCTGTTCATCGGCGGTACCGGCCGCATCTCCACCTCCTGCGTCCGCGAGGCCGTGCGGCGCGGCATGGAGGTCACCGTCCTCAACCGCGGACGGACCGCCGAGCGGACCCTCCCGCCCGAAGTCGCCATGCTCACCGGCGACGCGAACGACCCGCAGTCCGTGCGCGAGGCCCTCGCCGACCGCACCTTCGACGCCGTCGTCAACTGGGTCAACTTCACCCCCGAGCAGGTCCAGCGCGACATCGACCTCTACACCGACCGCACCGGCCAGTACCTGTTCATCAGCTCCGCCAGCGCCTACCAGACCCCGCCCGCGCGCCTGCCCGTCACCGAGTCCACCCCCCTCAAGAACCCGTTCTGGCAGTACTCGCGCGACAAGATCGCCTGCGAGGACCTCCTCGTCCGGGCCTACCGCGACCAGGGCTTCCCCGCCACGATCATCCGGCCCTCGCACACCTACGACGAGACCATGCTGCCCTTCGACGGCGGCTGGACCGTGGTCGACCGCATGCGCTCGGGCAAGCCCGTCGTCGTGCACGGCGACGGCACTTCACTGTGGACGATCACGCACGCCCGCGACTTCGCGCTCGGCTTCACCGGCCTCCTCGGCCGGGACGAGGCGATCGGCGAGGCCTTCCACATCACCGGCGACGAGGCCCCCACCTGGAACCAGATCTTCGGCTGGGTCGCGGAAGCCGCCGGGGCCGAACCGAACCTGGTCCACGTCCCCAGCGACGCCATCGCCGCCGCCGACCCCCGCTGGGGCGCCGGCCTCCTCGGCGACAAGGCCCACTCCATGGTCTTCGACAACACCAAGGTCAAGCGCCTCGTCCCCGAGTTCGGCCTCGGCGCGACCCCGTACCGACTCGGAGCCCGCGAGGTCATCGCCTGGTACGACGCCCACCCCGAGCACCAGACCGTCGACACAGTCATGGACAAGACCATGGACTGGCTCGCCGACCGCTACGCCCCCAAGCCCATGGACTAGTCGCCCGCCGGCTCCCAACCGTCCGGCTCGAGGTCCGCGTCCTCGCACAGGAGGGCGCGGCCCTCACGCACCTTGACCTTCTCGACGTACACGCCGCGGCCCTGGTAGTTCGGGTCGCTCGTGTACCGCCACCGCACCTGCGACGTCCCCTCCGGCAGCACCGCCGCCGCGTCGATCCACTGCCGACCCGCGAACCCCGAGAACGCGCCCTCGACCCGCCAGCAGTGGTCCTCCGTGCGCAGATCCAGCGGCACGGCCGCCCAAGCGACGCCGTCCGGACTCGCCTCGAGCACGGCCACATCGGTCGCCTCGGTGTCGTACCAGAGCCTGAACGAGGCCTTGGCGCCCGAGACCGCGCGCGGCAGCACCCCCGTCAGCGTCGCGGTCGCGGCGTCGGCCTGGCCCGCGTACCAGGCCCGGTCCTTGACCCGCACCGGCACGGCCCGGCCCATCGGGCGGCTCGCCGCCCGCCGGTACGCGCTCGCCGTGCCCCGGTTCCGCGTCGGGTGCACCCGGTTCGTCAGCAGCACGAGCAGGCTTCCGGCGAGCGGGTCGAGCACGAGCGACGTCCCGGTGTACCCGGTGTGGCCCACCGTGACCGGCGATCCCATCGCGTCCATGTACCAGCGCTGGCCGAGCTGCCAGCCGAGGCCGCGCGCGGCGCTCTCGCCCATCCCCGCGTTCATGTCGGTGAAGACGAGGCGCGCGGTGTTCTCGGTGAGGACCTCGGTGCCGTTGTAGCGGCCGCCGTTGAGGATCATCTGACCGAAGACGGCGAGGTCCCAGGCGGTGGCGAAGACGCCGGCGTGGCCGGCGACGCCGCCGAAGGCCCACGCGTTCTCGTCGTGCACCCGGCCGTGCACCATGCCCCGGCCGGTCCACGGCTGGAACTCGGTGGCGGCGGTCCGGGCCCGGTCGCCCGGGTTGTACCCGGTGTCGTTGAGCCCCAGCGGTTCGCAGATGATCTCGTCCACGAGCGCGTCCAGGGGCTTCTCGGCGACGATCTCGAGGATCTTGCCGAGCACGATCAGGTTGAGGTCGGAGTACTCGTAGCCGCTCCCGGGCGGGCGGCGCAGGGGGCGGGCGTAGATGGCCTCCATGCGCGCCTGCTCGTCGGGCAGGCCGTACAGGTTGATGAACGCGATCATCCCGGAGGTGTGGGACAGCAGGTGCCCCAAGGTGATGGGGGTCTTCTGCGGGTCGAGTGCGTCGAAGTCGGGCAGGTAGTCGACCACGGGCAGTTTGAGGTCGATGCGGCCGTCGTCCATGAGCGCGCCGGTGACGGTGGCGGTGAACAGCTTCGAGATCGAGGCCAGGTCGTAGACGGTGTCCGGGGCGGCGGGCAGCCACTGGTCCCGGGGCAGTTCGACCGCGGTCTTCGCGGTCTCGTCCCAGCCGCTGTAGCGCAGCCGGTGGCCGCCGGCGGCGTGCTCGACGACGACGCCGTCACGCGCCGCGAGCACGGTGTAGCCGGGGAACGCGGGCGCCGGCCCTTCCATGAAGGCGTCGAGGCCAGGGCCGATGCGGGCGATGTGGGCGGGCGTGAGCCGGGCTTCGCGGCAGGAGCCGTACCGCAGGTGTACAGGGGTTTCGGGGAAGGTCACGTCGTAGGGGCCGGCCGTTGGCGGGCCGGTGAGTTCGGGCATTGAGGGGATCTCCTCGGCGTTGGCGCGGGAGGCGAACGCGAGCGCCAGCGCCGCCCCCGCCGCGCCCCCGAGCATGGTTCGACGCTGCATTCGTGTCTCCTGGTTATCGTGCCATCACTAAGCGGTGCCGCGATAGAGCAAGTACGATTCTCTTTGCTCGGAAAACGCATCCAATTCGTCGGCCCAGAGCGTCGTCACGTCGTCGACGTCCGCGCCCGCCTCGATCGCCAGGCGGACCGCCTGATTCCCTGTCAGCTTGTCCAGCCAGAACGAGGTCGTGTCCTGCGAGCGCCACCCGTACTGCGGGAAGGCGCGCCGCTGCGCGATGATCATCGCCAGCGCCGTCCGGATCGGGTCGAAGTCCCGCCGCGAGGTGACCTGCAGTTCGACGCCGCCGCAGACCTTACCGGCCCATTTCGAGAAGGTCGGCGTGAAGTACGCTTCGCGAAACCGCGTGCCCGGCAGCCCCTGGACCGCCTCGGCCCACGTGTGATCGATCCCAGGCGCGCCCAGCAGCTCGAACGGTTTCGTCGTCCCGCGCCCTTCCGAGAGCGCGGTCGCCTCGAACAGGCAGGTCCCGGGGTACGCGGCGGCCGTGGCCACGGTGGGCATGTTCGGGGAGGGCGCCACCCACGGCAGGCCCGTCTCCTCGAAGTGCATGTCCCGCTTCCACCCGCGCATGGTGACGACGGTGAGGTCGGAGGGGGTCGGCACGAACTCGCCGTTGAAGAGCGACGCGAGTTCGCCCACGGTCATGCCGTGGCGCTGCGCGATCGGTTTGAGGCCGACGAACGTGGCGTGCTCGGGGTGCAGCACGGGCCCGCTCGCCGCGCGTCCGGTGATCGGGTTCGGGCGGTCGAGGACGACGAACCGCAGCCCGAGCCGCCCGGCGGCCTCCAGGGCGAGGTACATGGTCCAGATGTACGTGTAGAACCGCGAGCCCACGTCCTGGATGTCGAAGACGAGCGTCTCGACCCCGGTCTGGGCGAGGAGTTCGGCCATCCGGTCCTTGTCGTTGTACGCGTTGTACACCGGGATGCCGGTCTTCGGGTCGAGGAAGAAGTCCTCGCCTTCGCCGGCCTGCGAGACCCCGCGGAAGCCGTGCTCGGGGCCGAACACGGCCACGAGGTCCACTGCGCCGCTCGCGTGCATGCGGTCGACCTCGTGGGTCAGGTCGGGGAGCACGCTCGTGGGGTTCGCGATGACGCCGATCTTCTGGCCGGCGAGTGCGGCGAAGCCGTCGTCGGCGAGGACTTCGATGCCGGTGCGGACTCGTTTGCCGCGGGCCGCGGCCGGGACGGCGGCGGTGGTCGCGAGTGCGGCCCCGGCGAGTGCGCTCCCGAGGAGTTTCCTGCGCTGCATGGGATGCCCCTTTACTCGTAGGAGAGGCCGTGGCCGAAGGCGAACAGGACCGACTCGGGGTCGTCAGCACTGGGGATGTCCACTGGGAGCCGCCCTTGCGGGTCGAGGTGCCCGAGGACGGCCGCGACGGCCGATTCGAGGCCGTCCGCCGAGTACGAGTAGGTCGCCAGGTAGGCGTTGACGTCGTCGGTGAGGTGCGCGATGTCGTAGGGGTTCCTGACGCCGAGCGCCACCACGGGCGTGCCGGTGGCGGCGAGTGCCTTGACGAGCGCCACCTGCGCCGGGTTGTCGGCGACGCCGTTGGTGCTGACCAGGATGAAGCCCTTGCCGTTCGCGGCGGCGACGGCGGTGTCGATCTGCGCCTGCGTCGGTGCGATGCCGGTGACGACGCGGGTCGGGGTGAAGCCGCGCTCGGTGAACCCGGCGGCGAGCAGGTTCGTGGTGGTCTCGCCCCAGCCGGTCACGAGCAGGGAACCGCCGTCGGTGGGGATCGGGAGGGTCCCGTCGTTCTGGACGAGGGTCGTGGTCCGGTCCGAGAGTGCCTGCGCCGCTTGGAGGTGCGCGGGCGCGCCGACGATCGCGGCCATGTCGTCCGGATCGGCGTACGGGTCCTCGTAGAGCCCGAGCCGGTACTTGAGGCCGAGGATGCGGGTCACGGACTCGTCGATGCGCTTCTCGGTGAGTTCGCCGTTCGCGACGGCGGCGAGGACCGCGTTGTAGGCCAGGTCGAGGTCGACGGGCATGAGCAGCATGTCGATCCCGGCCTGCAGTGCCAGCACGGGGATGCGGTCGTCGCCGTAGCCTTCGCGCACGCCTTCCATGGCGAGGGAGTCGGTGACGATGACGCCCTCGTACCCCAGTTCCTCGCGCAGCAGCCCGGTGAGGATCGGCTTCGAGAGCGTCGCGGGGGTCAGGGTCGGGTCGAGGGCGGGGAACTGGATGTGGGCGCTCATGACCGCGCCGACTCCGGCGTCGATCGCGGCGCGGAACGGCGGCGCGTCGACCTCCTGCCACTCCTCGTAGGTGTGGTCGATCTGCGGCAGGTCGGTGTGGCTGTCGTCCTCGGTGTCGCCGTGCCCGGGGAAGTGCTTCACCGTCGCGGCGAGGTCGCCGCGCGCCTGGTAGCCCTCCACTTGGGCGGCGGCGAGACCGGCGACGTGCGCGGGGTCGGATCCGAAGGAGCGCACGCCGATCACGGGGTTCGCGGGGTTGACGTTGACGTCCGCGTCGGGCGCGAAGTTCACGTTGAGGCCCATGGCGCGCAGCTCGGTGCCGCTGATGACGGCCGCTTCGTAGGCGGCGGCGGCGTCGTGGGTCGCGCCGAGCGCCATCGCGCCGGGCAGCTGCGTGGCGGGCGCGGTGATGCGCACGACGAGCCCGTGCTCCTGGTCGGTGGCGATGAGCAGCGGCTCGCCGCCGTCCGCTGTGGACGCCGCCTGGAGGCCGTTGGAGAGGCCGGTGATCTGGGCGGGGTTCGCGACGTTGTTGGACCAGGCGAAGTAGATGATGCCGCCGACCTTGTAGGCGGCGATGAGTTCGGCGGCGTTGTCCACGCCATGCGTCTCCTGGTTCTTCGCGACGTCGGCGGGGTCGGCGGTGTCGGCGGTGCGCCCGTACGCGTAGACCGTGAAGAGCTGGCCCACCTTCTCCTGAAGGCTCATGGCCTTCAAGCGGCGCTTGACGAACCGCTTCTCGCTCGGGCCGCCGTGGGCTCCGGCGGGTCCGGCGGTGGCGGCTGCGGCGGCGGCGCCGAGGGCGGCGGCGAGCACGGTCCGGCGGGGATGCTGCATGGGCTCCTCCAGGTGGGGCGGCCGGGATCGGCGCGGTCCTTTATAGGCCGGTTGTCCCGATCGGCTCATCCTGGCAGAAAACTTCAAGTGAAGGCAAGACTACGGAGAATATTTTCAAATGAAGATCAGGCGAGCGCGGGCACCGCGAAGTGGAGGGTCCCGGCGTCCGCATCGAGTGTCGCCTTGACGCCCAACGGGATCGTGAGCGATCCGGGGCAGTGCCCGAACCCGAACTCCTCCACCACCGGTACACCGAGACCATTGAACTGTTCGTACAGGATCTCGCGGACCGCCGCGTACGGCCCGCAGTCGGCCCAGGACCCGAGCACGACGCCGGCGAGCCCGGTGCAGTACCCGGCCCGCCGCAGCTGGGTCAGGGCCCGGTCGATCCGGTACGGGGCCTCGCCGATGTCCTCCAGGAGCAGCAGCCCGCCGGTGACGTCCCGCCGGTGGTGGACCGTGCCGGCCCCGGCGGCCAGGAGTGTCAGCGTGCCGCCGAAGGTGACGCCGGCGGCGGTGCCGCCCCGCATCGGTGCGGCCGTGGGGGAGTCGAGGCGCTGGACCCGTTCGGGCGCGAAGAGCTGGAGCCGCAGGCGCTCCTGCATCTCCGGGCTCCCGGTGAACGCCGTCCAGGTCGGCATCGGGCCGTGGATCGAAGCCGCGCCCAGCTCGAGCGCGATCGCCTCGTGCACCGCCGTCATGTCGCTGAACCCGATGAACGCCTTCGGTTCGACCGCCCGCAGAGCCTCCCAGTCGATGCGGTCGATCATCCGCTGCGACCCGTACCCGCCGCGCGAGGCGATGACGGCCGCGATCGACGGATCGAGCCAGGCCTTGGCGAAGTCCGCGGCCCGCTCCCCGTCGGCACCGGCGAGGAACCCGGTACTCGCAGCGGCACTGGGCATCACGACCGGTTCGAGGCCCCAGCCGCGCAGCACCGCGAGCCCGGCGTCGAGGCCGCCCGGCGGGAACGGGCTCGCGGGGGAGACGATCGCGATCCGGTCTCCGGGGGAGAGCCGCCTAGGACGGCGCAGCGGTGCCAGGCTCACGGCCGCAGCTCCAGGTCGAAGTCGGGGCCGCGGAACGCGAAGACCTGCGCGTACAGGGCGTGTTCGGCGAGCACCGCGTCCACGATCGTCGCGTCGCGGCGGAAGCCGTGCTGCTCGCCCTCGTACGTGCGGTAGGCGTGCGGCACGCCCCTGCCCGCCACGGCCTGCAGCAGCTTCTCGGCCTGCGCGGGCGGGCAGACCTCGTCCTCCAGGCCCTGCAGCAGGAGGAACGGCACCTCGATGCGGTCGGCGTGGTGCACGGGCGAGCGCTCGACCGAGCGCTCCTCGAGCACCTCGGGCGGGCCCACGAGCGAGTGCACGTACTGCGATTCGAAGTCGTGCGTGTCGTTCCCGGTCCAGCCCGAGAGGTCGAGGATCGGGTACTTGATCACCGCGCACGCGTACACCCCTTGGGACTCGGGCGACGTGAGCGAAGCGGCGGCGGTCCAGCCTCCGGCGCTGCCGCCCCGGATCGCGATCCTCGCCGGATCGGCGGTGCCCTCGGCGGCCAGCGCCCGCGCCACGGCCGCGCAGTCCTCCACGTCGACCTCGCCCCAGCGTTCGCGCAGCCGCTCCCGGTACGCGCGTCCGTACCCGGTGGACCCGCCGTAGTTCACCTCGACGACGCCGATGCCGCGCGAGGTGAAGTACGCCAGCTCCATGTCGAGCACCGCCCGCACATGGCTCGTGGGCCCGCCGTGGACCCACACCGCGTACGGCGGCCGTTCCCTTTCGGGCCCTTCATATCCGGGATTACGGGGTGGGTAGACGTGCGCGTGGATCTCGCGGCCGTCAGGGCCCTCGAAGGTCCGGTGCTCGGGGACCGGGTAGTAGGCCGGGTCGACCTTGTCCGTGTGCGCGTTCGCGATCACGCGGGCCTCACCTGTGTACGAGTCCACTTCGACCAGTTCGTAGCCGGACGCCGGGCTCGCGGCGAGGCCGTACACCTTGTCGCCGATCGTGCAGAGGCTCGGGGCCCAGTCGGTCCAGGGGCCCTCGACCGCCCGCAGCTCCTGCGATCCGTCGCCGTACAGGCTCAGGCGGCTCTCGCCCCTGCCGTGGATCATGGCGAACGCCGAGTGGACGCTTGGTCTTGAGAGCGGCAGGAACCATCGCGACCCTAGCGTCCACAGGGGACCTCCGAACTCCTCCTCGGCACGGTGCAGCACCCCGCGCGAGCTGTCGTACGAATCGAACCAGTACGGGTTCCACCAGCCGGATTCGTCCGACAGGTAGTAGATCCCGCACGCCCCCGGGTTCCCGCCGATCTCGACCGCCGCGATCGAGACGCCGGGGCCGCCCGCGATCCGACGATCGATCCAGGGCAGACCGCCGCGCGCGAGGATCGCCTCCCGCGCTTCCGTCGCCTCCCAGGGCATCTGCGGGTGGTTCCAGGCGAGGTACACGAACGACTCGGTATCCGGGCTGACCTTGGGGCCGGTCACGAACCGGTACGAGCCGTCCGTGAGCTCCCGGATCGCTCCCCGGTCCTCGGCCGCCGAGCCGTCGAGCGGCACCGCCGCGATCACGCGCCGCACGTCCGTCGGCCGCTCTCCGGTGAACTCCTCCATGACCGTCCACGCCTCGCCGTAGCGCATTGCGACCGTCGGCTCGCAGAACCGCAGCCCGCTCGCGATCGCCGGCTCGGGCGTCAGCGGCACCGGCTCGCCGCCCGTGTCGGGCTCGAACCGGTACAGCCGCTGGTCGGCGAAGTTCGTGAACACGAGAACCGGGCTGCCGCCCTCCCCGATCGCGCCTGCCCAGGGGGTCCCGCCGTACTCGTGCACGCGGTTGCGGACGTTCCACGGCGGTGGCAGCACCGACTCGGTCGTGCCGTCCTCGCGCCGCCGGATCAGCGCCCGCCGCCCGCCCTCCTCAGGGCGCGGCTCCGTCCACCACAGCTCCGTGCCGACCGCGCCGAGGAAGCCCGGCCGCCCGTCCGAAGCCGCGACCATGTCCACAGTGATGGGCGAATCCCAAGCACCGTAAGGGGACTGCTGCACCATTGCGGTGTTCTCCTCTATGCGTTCCGCAGGAAGTCGTCCAAGACCCGCAATCCGAACCCGAGCCCCTCCACGGGCACCCGCTCGTCGACGCCGTGCGCGAGCCGCCCGTAGCCGAGCTCGGGCGTCTGGCCCAGCGGCGAGAAGCCGTACCCGGCGATGCCGAGCCGTGCGAACTGCTCCGCGTCCGTGCCGCCCGACATGCAGAACGGCACCGGGTGGCCCTCGGGGTCGAATTTCAGGATCGCCGCGCGCATCGCCGCGAAGACCTGCGAGTCGACCGGCGAGCTGAGCGACCCGGACCGGTGCTGGTACTCCCACTGCACGTCGGGACCGCACAGCTCGTCCATCGTGGCCTCGAACTCGGCATCGCCGCCGGGCAGGACCCGGCCGTCCACCTGGGCCACGGCGTGCTCGGGGATGACGTTCACCTTGTACCCCGCCTGCAGCATCGTGGGATTGGCGCTGTTGCGCAGCGTGGATTCCACCAGCTGCGCGGCCGGGCCGAGCTTCGCGACGAGTCCGTCGATGTCGTCGAGATCCGCTTCAACCCCGTAGATCGCCGCGAGCTCGGTGAGCGCGGCCTCCACGGTCGGCGTCAACCGGACCGGCCACCGGTGCGCGCCGATGCGCGCGACCGCACCCGCGAGCTTGCTCACGGCGTTGTCCGGGTTGGTCTTGGAACCGTGGCCCGCCGTGCCGCGGGCGGAGAGCCGCAGCCACGCCGTGCCGCGCTCGCCCGCCGCGATCGGATAGATGCGAAGATCCGGACCGCCGTAGAAGGTGAACCCGCCCGACTCCGAGACGCCCTCGGTGCAGCCCGCGAACAGGCCCGCGTGGGACTCGGCCAGGAAGCGCGAGCCGTATTCGGCGCTGGCCTCCTCGTCGGCGATGAACGCGAGGACGATGGGCCGCCGGGGCCCGATCCCCGCCCGGGCCCAGGACCGCACCGCCGCGAGCATCATGGCGATCATGCTCTTCATGTCGAGCGACCCGCGCCCCCACAGCATCCCGCCCGTCCCGTCGTCTGTGATTTCACCGGAGAACGGGTGGACGCTCCAGTCCGCGGCCTCGGCCGGCACCACGTCGAGATGCCCGTGCACCAGCAGTCCCGGTGCCTCAGGGTCGGTCCCCTCGATCCGGGCGACCACATTGGAGCGGTTCGGTGCCTTCTCCAGGATCTGCGCCTCGACGCCGACCTCTGCGAGCCTGGCGACCACGTACTCGGCGGCCTCCCGCTCGTTCCCGTCGCCGTCCCCGTGATTGGTCGTGTCGATGCGCACCAGCTCGGCGGTGAACCGCACGACCTCCTCGATCGCCTGCGCGTCAACCATATTGCTCCTCCATTGCCGCCGAGGCGATCGTCGTGACGGCCTTGAAGCACCGGATCGACTCGTACATCGAAGGGAGTTCGAAGGCGACCCGGCGCTCGCCGGTCTTCTCGACCCCCGGGATCACGGTGACCGCCCCCGCCAAGTGCTCCGCGTCGAACTCGACCTCGATCCGGTGCGGCTCGACCACCGGCTCGCGCCGCCCGGCCAGCGCCACCGCCTCGGCCGCGCCCTTGCGGACCGCGCGGATCGCCCACTGCGGCGTCCGGCAAGCGGCCGCGTACCGCGAGATGCAGTCCTTCACCGCGATGCCTACGGCCTTGGGCGCGTAGGCATGCGCGTCCTCGATCGTCTTGTCGTCACCAGTCACCATGACCACCGGGACCCCGAACTCGGCCGCGACCGCCGCGTTCAAGCGGCCCTCGCTGGCGCGCACGCCGTCGAGCCACACGCCGGTGATCGTGTTCGCCAGATAGGTGTGGGCGAGCACGCCTTCAAGGCCGGCCCCGGCGTGGTATCCGAGGAACACCACCGCGTCCGCGTCCCGCACACCCTCCATCATGGAGAGATCCTTGTGCCGCCCGCTGATCACGGTGACCGGCCACTCGAACCGCTCGAGCATGAGGTTCCGCATCGACCAGTGCGCGTCGTTCACCACGATCTCCCGCGCCCCGCCGCGGTGCAGGCCCTCCACCGCGGCGTTCACCTCATCGGTGAACAACGGCCGCATCCGTTCCCAGCCGGGACCTCCAGGCAGCACGTCGTCGGGGCAGGTGACGCCCGTGGCGCCCTCCATGTCTGCGCTGATCAGGATCTTCACCCCGCCATCCTCGCACCCTCGTGCAAGTTGCGGTCCAGATGGCACGCGACCAGGTGTGGCTTCGCCTCGGGCCCAAGGACCTTCAAGTCCTCGCCGGTGCACTGGTGCAGCACCGACGCGGCGTTCCCCGAGGCGACCTCCTGACAGCGCGGCCGGAACCGGCACCCGCCCGGGATCCGCGACGCATCGGGCAGCTCCCCGGCCAGCACGATCGGCTCCGCCACGGCCGCCTTGACGGCCGGAGCGGCCGGCAGCACCGACACGAGCGCCCGCGTGTACGGATGCCGCGGCGCCGTGAGCACCCGCTCGACCGGCCCCTGCTCCACGATCCGCCCCAGGTACATGATCGCGATCCGGTCCGCGATGCTCCAGGCCAGACCCAGGTCGTGCGTGATCACCAGCGCCCCGAGGCCCTGCTCCTCCTTCAGCCGCAGCAGCAGCGACAGGATCTCGCCGCGCACCGACGCGTCCAGCGACGCGACCGGCTCGTCGGCGACGAGCAGGCTCGGCTGCAGCACGAGCGCCCCCGCGATCACCACCCGCTGCCGCTGGCCGCCCGAGAGCTCGTGCGGATAGGCGAGGAAGAACTGCTCCGGAGGCCGCAGGCCCGCCAGCGACAGCGCCTCCGCGACCCGGCCGGGCTCGTCGTCGTGGATCTTGTGGATCCGCAGGCCCTCGGCCACCGCGTCGTACACCGTGTGCCGCGGGTTCAGCGCGCCCGTCGGGTCCTGGAGCACCAGCTGCACCTGCCGTCGGTACGCCTTCAGCGCCCGCGTCGAGTACCGCAGCGGCACCCCGTCGAACGCCACCGTCCCGCCCGTGGCCCGCTCCAGCCCGAGCAGCGTGCGCGCCAATGTGGTCTTGCCGCAACCGGACTCGCCCGCGAGCGCCACGATCTCGCCCGGCGCCACGTCGAGGTCCACCCCGTCCACGGCCCGCGCGACCCGCCCGCCCGGCAGCCCGAACTCGACCCGCAGGTTCCGGGCGGTGAGCGTCTTCTCCTCAGCGGACAACGGGCATCCCTTCCTGCGCAACGAAACAAGCACTCACCCGCGGTGCTTCAGCGGCCCCGCCTGCGGAGCCGCGCACAGGCACGGCCAGCAGTTCCGGCGACTCCCCGCCGCACCGATCCACGGCCACCGCGCACCGCGGCCGGAACGAGCAGCCCTCGGGCAGCCGCACCGGATCCGGCGGATCGCCCGCCAGACCACCCGGATTCATCCGCGCGGCCGGGTCCCCGATCACCGGGAACGCCGCGCTCAACGCCGCCGAGTACGGGTGCCGGGCGTCCGCGAACACCTCGTGCGCCGGCCCCTGCTCGACGATCCGCCCCGCGTACATCACCGCCGCCCGGTCGCACACCGCCGACAGCACCGACAGGTCGTGGCTGATCATCATCAGCCCCACGCCCCGCTCGGTCACCAGCGACGAGATCAACTGCAGCACTTGCGCCTGCACCATCACGTCCAGCGCGGTCGTCGCCTCGTCCGCGATCACCAGGTCCGGGTCGCACGCCAGCGCCATCGCGATCATCACGCGCTGCCGCTGCCCGCCCGAAAGCTCATGCGGGTAGCTGCGCGCCCGCGCCGCCGGCAGCCCGACCCGCTCCAGCAGCGCCTCCGCGCGCCTCGCCGCCGCGGCGGGCGTCGTCGTCGCCTCGTGCACCAGGATCGGCTCGGCGATCTGCCTCCCGATGCGCTGCACCGCGTTCAGCGAGTGCATCGCCCCCTGGAACACGATCGAAGCGCCCGTCCACCGCACCGCCCGCAGCCGCCCCCACCCCATCTGGAGCAGGTCTTCACCGTCGAGCAGGATCTCCCCGCTCACCTCGGCGCTCTTGGGCAGCAGCCGCAGCACCGCCATCGCCAGCGTCGACTTCCCGCACCCCGACTCCCCGGCGATGCCCATCGTCCCCCCGGCGTCCACCGTGAGGTCGACGCCCCGCACGGCCGGGAGCCGCCCGCGCGAACCCCGGTAGGCGACCCGCAGGTCCTTGAACTCCAGGAGCACTACGACTCACCCCGCAGCCTCGGATTGAACACGGCCTCCAGTGCCCGGCCGCACATCATGAACGCCAGCACCACCAGCAGGATCGCCAGGCCCGGCGGCAGCAGGTACCACCATGCGTGCGCCGAGACCGCCCCGTTCTCGGAGGCGCGGTTGAGGATCGACCCCCACGACACGACGCCCGGGTCGCCCAGGCCCAGCCACGCGAGCGAGGACTCCATGAGGATCGCCGAGGGCACCAGGAGCGTGGCGCTGGCGAGCACGAGCGGCAGCACGTTGGGGAGGAGGTGCTTCGTCATCTGGTGCCAGTGTCCCGCGCCGAGCGCCTTGGCGCGCTCCAGGTACGGGCGCGACTGGACGGTGAGCGTCTGGGCCCGCACGAGCCGGGTCGTGCCGGGCCAGGAGACGAGGGCGATCACGGTGATGGTGGTGGCCATGCTGCGGCCGAGCACGGCGAGCAGTGCGATGGCGACGACGAGGCTGGGCAGCACCATGAACCAGTCGGAGAGACGCAGGGCGATCCAGCCGTACCAGCCGCCGATGTGGCCGCTCGTGATGCCGACGGCGGTGCCGATGACGATGGCGACGACGGTTGCGGTCAGGCCGATGACGAGCGACAGGCGCGAGCCCCAGAGGGTGAGCGCGAGGATCGAGCGGCCGGTCTCGTCGGTGCCGAGGGGGTATGCGGCGCTCGGCGGGGCCATGCGCCCGCCGGTGGCCTGGGTGACGCTGAGCGCGGACTCGTCGACGAGGACGGGCGCGGCGATCGCGAGGACCACGATGGCGCCCAGGAGGACCAGGCCCCACATGCCGGTCTTCTGGCTGCGGTAGGCGGCCCAGGACCGGGTGAGGGACTGCCGCCGCCGGGCCCATCGCAGGGCGCGCGGGGAGAGCGTGTTCGTTGCCGTCATGACCTGCGGATTCTGGGATCGATGAACCAGTAGAGGATCTCGGCGCACAGCACGGCGAGGATGGTGGAGGAGGAGAACAGCACGAACAGCGCCTGGAGCACGGGCCGGTCCGGGTAGAAGATCGAGTTCACGAACAGCGTTCCGAGGCCGGGCCAGCTGAAGACGGTCTCGGTGACGATGGAGCCGTTGACGACCGAGCCGAGCGCGAGGAACACGAGGGTCACCGTGGGCAGCAGCGCGTTCGGCACGGCGTGCTTCTTGCGCACCTCGTCGTCGCGCAGCCCCTTGGCGCGGGCGGTGGTGAGGTAGTCGCTGCCGATCTCGTCCAGAATGGACGATCGCATGATCATGAGGTACCCGGCGTAGACCACGGCCGTGTAGGTGAGCACGGGCAGCACGAGGTGGTGGCCGATGTCCACGGCCTGCGACCAGAAGTCCGGCGGGGTGCTCGGCGAGCGCATCCCGTTGACCGGGAACAGCCCCAGGTACCGGGCGAAGATGAGGATGACGATCATCCCGAGCCAGAACGTGGGCGCCGAGTAGAGCACCAGCCCGGTGGCGACGTGCCCGCGGTCGAACCGGCTGCCCTGCTTCCAGCCCGAGCGCGTGCCGATCCAGAACCCGAGCAGCACCGCGAGGACCATGCCGGTGCCCGAGAGCAGGAGCGTGGCCGGCAGGCGCTCGACGATGAGGTCGAAGATCGGCCGCCGGTACTGGAACGACTCGCCGAGATCCATGGTGAGCGTGCCGGTGAGGTAGTCGATGAACTGCTGCCACAGGGGCTGGTCGAGGCCGAGTTCGGCCCGCATCGCCGCGCGCTGCTCGGGCGAGACCGGCCGCTCTTTGGTGAGCTGGTCGATCGGGTCGCCGGCGATGAGCCGGAAGATGAAGAACGAGGAGAACAGCACCAGCAGCAGTGACACGGCCGCGCCGCTCACGTGCTTGAGCAGGTACCGCCCGAAGCCGCTGGAGACGCGCCGTTCACCGGGCGCGCGCCCCGCGACAGGGCCTCTTCCAAGAGCGGCCTCGGGCGAGGCCCCGTCCGCGGGTAGTGGACCGTCCGTCATTCGCGCTCGTCGGCCGTCTTCTTGCGCCGCATCACGAGGACCACCGCGATGGCTGCGATGGCGACCGCGCCCGCTGCGACCGCGATCCACACGCCCATGGGCACGCCGCCGCTCTCCTCGGTGCCGGCGGGCTGCGCCGTGGCGTACGCCCACGTGAAGCCCTGCTGGCCGGTGTACATGCCGCCCTCGGCGGGCTGCGAGGTCATGCCCGTGACCCGCTCGTGGTTGTACGCCTCCATGACGTTCTGGTAGTACAGCCAGATCACCGGTGCGTCGGTGTAGAGCATCTCCTGCTGCTGCTTGACGAGCTCCGCGCGCGCCGCCGGGTCGGACTCGACCTTCTGCTGCTCGTGCAGGGCGTCGTACTCGGGGTTGCAGTAGGAGTTCTCGCTCGAGCGCTCCGAGCCGTCCGTGAGGGTCGGCAGCACCGCGCAGGTGTGCATGCCCAGCTGCTCGGTCGGGTTGGGGCCCACGCCCCAGCCGGAGAACGCGATGTCGAACTCGCCGAGGTACGCGAGGTCGTTCAGGGTGCCCTGCTCGATCGCCTGCGCCTCGACCTGGATGCCCAGCTCGGCCCACCACTCGGTCGCGAACTCCACGATGGTGGCGTACGCGGTGTTGTCGGCGTGGTGGTAGAACCGGAAGTTGAGCGGCCTGCCGCCGCCGGGCATGGTCCGGACGCCGTCGTCGCCGCGGGCGTAGCCGGCCTCGTCGAGCAGCCGGTTCGCCTCGGCGAGGTCGAACTGGACCAGGGCATCGCCGCCGTCCCAGTGCCACTGGTCGAAGATCGCGGGGATCAGCGAGGTCGCCGGGGCGCCGCCGCCGGCGAGCACCGTGTCGACGAGGGCCTGCTTGTCGATCGCGGTGTGCAGTGCCTGGCGGACGACCGGGTCCTTGAGCGCGGGGTGGCCGTCGCCGAACTCGGTGCCGTCCTGCGTGACGGTGCCGTGGTTGAGGGTGAGCGAGACGTACCGGCGGCCCTGCACGTTGTTCGTCGTCACGTGCTCCTGCGCCGCCAGCGCGTCGATCTGGGCCGGGTTCAGGCCGCCCTGCATCCCGGACCCGACGATGTCGACCTCGCCCGTCTCGAGCGCGGCGACGGCGGCGTCCGTCTCGAGGTAGTACGTGTAGACGACCTCGTCGAAGCCCGGCGCGCCCTCCCAGTAGTCCTCGTTGGCCTCGAGCCGGATGAACTCGTCCGTCTTGTACTCGGCCACCTGGAACGGGCCGGAGCCGACGAGCGGCAGCTGGTTCGCGTCGTCAGCGGACGGGTCCGGGTACTGCGACCAGATGTGCTCGGGAACGATGTAGACCTCGCGGCTGAGCACCTCGGCGGGCGCGGGCTCGGCCAGCGTGAGCACGAACGTCGACTCGTCGGTCGCCTCGGCGCTCACGAGGTTCTGCGCGAAGTCGATGTTCCAGTCCCGGATCGCCTCGTTCTCGATGAGCAGGCCGTACGTGTAGGCCACGTCGTCCGCCGTGAGCGGCTCGCCGTCGGACCAGGTCGCGCCTTCGCGGATCTGGAACGTCCACGTCAGACCGTCTGCGGACTCCTCCCACTCGGTCGCCAGGCCGGGCGCCGGCTCGTAGTTCTCGGCGCTCATCCGCACGAGCGTCTCGTACGTCATCATGCTGGTCTCGTAGGTGATGACGAACCGCCGCTTGAACGGGTTGAAGGTGTCGACCTCCTGGTTGGTGGCGATGCGGAGGCTGTCGGTGTCGTCCTCCTGGGCGGTGGCGCCGGGCGCGGCCACCGCGAGCGCACCGGCCGAGAGGGCCAGCGCGGCGACGGCGGAGAGGCACCGCCGTGTCAGGGCGTGGGGATTCATGGGGTGCATGTCCTCGCATTCGGTTCCAGGATTCGGGCGCCCCGGCGGGCACGCCACCGGTCCTCGATGTACCGACCAGAATGACGGAACACTTCTTGAGTTGTCAATGAAGTGAAGAAAGTTTTCATTGCGGCAACATGATACGGGCCCCGTCGCGCCGAACCCGCTGAGCGAACCCGAGGTTTCGACTAGATTCATGTCACTACTGAGAGTGATGGGGAGATCGCAGTGTGGCATTGGTCGTCCGACGCGCTCGTCGCACTCCCTGAGATCACCACCTTCCCGGCCCTCGGCCTCGTCGCGTACCTGTCCGCCCTCGGCCCCACGATCCCCTACGCCGTCGGCACCGTCCCGCTCACGACCTCGGGCGCGGCCATCGTCGCCGTGCTCGCGTGAACCGCACCAGAAGACCCGCACTACTGAAAGGCAGTGACATGTCCAAGGTCGACCGCGACGAAGAGAAGCGGCTCGAAGGGCTGAGCCCGTTCGAGCTGAAGAACCTGCTCATCGAACTCGCCGGCGAGAACGAGCGCGCCAACGCGCTCGCGATGGTCAACGCCGGGCGCGGCAACCCGAACTGGACCGCCACCGCCCCGCGCGAGGCGTTCTTCCTCCTCGGCCAGTTCGCGGTCACCGAGACCCGGCGCGACTGGGACGAGTTCGAGGGCCTGGGCGGCATGCCGCAGCCGGGCGGCATCGCCGAACGGCTCGACGCCTACCTCAAGGCCAACGCGAACGCGCCCGGCGCGTCCGCGCTCGCCTCCTACGTGTCCCACGGCGTCGAACGGCTGGGCTTCGATCCGGACGCGTGGGTCGGCGAGCTCGCCGACGCGGTCATCGGCGACCACTACCCGGTGCCCGACCGGATGCTCACCCACATCGAGCAGGTCGTCCACGCCTACCTCGACGCCGAGATGGGCGGCGCGCCCGACGGCGGCTGGGACCTCTACGCGGTCGAGGGCGGCACCGCCGCCATGTGCTACCTCTTCGACTCCGCGCAGGTCAACGGCCTGCTGAACCAGGGCGACCGGATCGCGCTCATGGTCCCGATCTTCACGCCCTACCTGGAGATCCCGCTGCTGGAGCGCTACGCGTTCGACATCGTGGAACTGGAGGCGTCCCGCACCACCGAGGAGGGCCTCCACACCTGGCAGTACCCGGACGAGGAGATCGACAAGCTCAAGGACCCGTCCATCAAGGCGCTGTTCCTCGTCAACCCCTCCAACCCGCCCTCGGTCAAGCTCGCCGAGGCCACACTGGAGCGCATCCGCGACATCGTCGCCAACGACAACCCGGGCCTGACGATCATCACCGACGACGTCTACGGCACCTTCACGAACGGCTTCACCTCGCTCATGTCGAGCCAGGCCGCCAACACCATCGGCGTGTACTCCTTCTCGAAGTACTTCGGCTGCACCGGCTGGCGCCTCGGCGTCATCGCCGTCGCCCGCGAGAACGTGTTCGACCAGCGCATCGCGGCCCTGCCCGCGGAGAAGACCGCGGCGCTCAACGAGCGGTACTCGACGATCACGCTGGAGCCGTGGAAGGTCAAGTTCATCGACCGGATCGTGGCCGACTCCCGGGACGTGGCGCTCAACCACACCGCGGGGCTCTCGACGCCGCAGCAGGTCCAGATGGCGCTGTTCTCCCTGCACTGCCTGACCGACACCGAGGACGCGTACAAGCGCGACTGCCAGGCGATCATCGCCCGCCGCCTCAAGGCCCTCGTCGAGGGCCTCGACGTGCCCTACCCGGCCGACCCGGAGGCCGCGAACTACTACGTCGAGCTCGACCTGCTCAGTTGGGCCCAGCGCAACTGGGGTCCGGAGTTCGCCGACTGGATGCAGGCCAAC
This sequence comes from Glycomyces sp. NPDC021274, assembly GCF_040641195.1. Lineage (NCBI taxonomy): Bacteria > Bacillati > Actinomycetota > Actinomycetes > Glycomycetales > Glycomycetaceae > Glycomyces > Glycomyces sp. NPDC021274. Next base: position 253,068 of record NZ_JBFADC010000006.1, read on the forward strand.
TTCGAGCCGGTCGACCCGATCTTCCGCCTCGCCGAGGAGGAGTCGGTGGTCCTGCTCAACGGCGGCGGCTTCGACGGCCCGGAGTGGTCGGTGCGGGTGAGCCTGGCGAACCTGCGCATGGACGCCTACAAGCGCATCGGGTCGGCGCTGCGCAAGATCGGCGAGGAGTACCACTCGCAGTTCCAGAACCAGCGGCGTTAGCGGACGGGGAGCGGAAGATGGACTGGATCAAGGAGACGCTCTCGGGCACGCCCGAGATCGCGCTGTTCGTATGTCTCGCACTGGGGTTCGCGCTCGGCAAGGTGCGGGTCTGGAAGATCTCCCTGGGCGGTGTCGCGGGCACGCTCGTGGTGGCGATCCTCCTGGGCATGTTCGCGGACATCGAGCTGAACGACCAGGTCAAGACGATCGCCTTCGCCCTGTTCATCTTCACGCTCGGCTACATCTCGGGGCCGACGTTCTTCGCCAGTCTCAACCGCAAGAGCCTCAAGTACGCCACGTTCACCGGGATCGAGGTCGTCTCGGTCCTGGTGATCACGGCCGCCGCGGTGCTCATCATGAACCTCGACGTGGGCACCGCCGCCGGGCTGCTGGCGGGCGGCGCCACCGAGTCCGCGGCGGTCGGCACGGCGACCGACGCGATCGGCCGCCTCGACCTGCCCGCCGACCAGATCGAGACGCTCCAGAACAATGTGGGCACCGCGTACTCGATCTCCTACATCTGCGGCCTCATCACGATCGTGCTGCTCTCGAGCCAGTTCTTCCCGCTCATCATGCGCATCGACCTGCGCGACGAGGCCGCGAAGCTGTGGAAGCAGCTCGGCGGCGCCGCGGACGAGGACACGGCCGCACCGGCGGCCCCGGCCGTCGTCGGCCGCGAGTACCAGGTCACGGCCGCGGCCGGGCGCACGGTCGCCGAACTCCAGGCCGACCTCGGCGAGGCCACCGTCGAAGAGGTCTTCCGGGACGGCCAGAAAGTGCCGCTCTCACGCGATCTGCAACTCGCCCAAGGGGACCGCGTGCTCGTCGTCGGCCGCCGCGAGGCGCTCGTGGGTTCGGCCGACCGGATCGGGCGGGAGGTCGCGCTCGACGAGTCGATGGCGATGAGCCTCGACCTCGCCGACGTCGTCGTCACCCGCAAGGGCTACAAGGCGACCACGCTGGCCGAGATCCGCCGCGACTTCGCGGACGAGCGCCAGGGCGTCTACCTCCAGAAGATCACCCGCGGCGACCACGAGCTGCCGGTGAAGCCCTCCACGCTGATCCAGCACGGCGACACGGTGCGCCTCTCCGGCTCCGGGCGCGACCTGAGCCGGGTGATCCCGATGGTCGGCTTCCGGCTCGACCCGGCGGTGCGGTTCGACATGGTGTTCATCGCGATCGGGGTGGTCCTCGGCTTCCTCATCGGCATGCTCGTGTGGACCGTGGGGACGATCCCGCTGACGCTCGGCACCGGCGGCGGCTGCCTCCTCGCGGGCCTCCTGTTCGGCTGGATCCGCTCCAAGCGGCCCACGTTCGGCCAGTACGACTCGGGCGCGGCGGACGTCATCAAGACGCTCGGCCTGGCGGTGTTCATCTGCGCCGTGGGGCTCTCCTCGGGCCCGCAGGCGGTCGAGCTCGTCAAGGAGTTCGGCCTGGGCCTGCCGATCGCGGGCGTCGCCATGACCGCGATCCCGGCGTTCGTGTCGTTCTTCGTGGCCTGGAAGCTCATGAAGCTCCCGGCCCCGCTCGTGCTCGGATCGGTGACCGGGCAGCAGTGCTCGACGCCGGGCGTGACGGCCGTGCAGGCAGCCGCGGGCAACGCGACGCCGCTCATGGCCTACACGATCGTCTACGCGTTCTCGAACGTCGTGCTGCCGCTGCTGGGCCCGATCGTCGTGGCCATGGCCCACGCCCTCGGCTAGGGCTCTAGAGCCGCCAGGTCCCGTTGGTGTTCAGCATGATCGAGTACACCGAGTCCGTGGCGGTGATGAACAGGCGGTTGCGCTTGGGCCCGCCGAACACCAGGTTCGACACCGAGGGCTGGGGGACCGGCAGGGTCGCGAGGTGCGTGCCGTCGGGGTGGAAGCAGTGGACGTCCGCCGCGGCGGCCCAGACCCGGCCCTTGACGTCGACGCGCAGGCCGTCGAAGTTCCCGCCCGGGGTCTCGGCGAACACTTCGCCGCCGGTGAGCTTCCCGCCGTTCACGTCGAAGCGCCGGAGGTGGCCCCGGCGCGTGTCGGCGATGTAGAGCACCGATTCGTCGGGGGAGAAGGCGAGCCCGTTGGGCCGCTCGAAGTCGTCCGCGACGCGCTCGACCGCGCCGGAGGGGTCGACCCGGTACACGTGGCAGCCGTCGATCTCGGGCTCGGACCGGTGCCCTTCGTAGTCGCTCGTGATCCCGTAGGGCGGGTCGGTGAACCAGACCGCGCCGTCGCCGGACACCACGACATCGTTGGGGCTGTTGAACCGCTTGCCCTCCCAGCGGTCGGCGACCACGGTGATCGAACCGTCCAGTTCGGTGCGTTCGACGCGACGCGCGCCGTGCGAGCACGACACGAGCCGGCCCTGGCGGTCGAGGGTGTGCCCGTTCGTGTAGCCGGCGGGGGAGCGGAAGACGCTCACGGACCCGTCGGTCTCGTCCCAGCGCATGATCCGGTCGTTCGGGATGTCGCTGAACAGCAGGTACTTCCCGGAGGGCACGTACACCGGGCCCTCGGTCCAGCGCCCGCCGGAGAACAGGCACTCGAGGTAGTCGTCGCCGGCGACGGCGAAGCGCTCGTCCAGTTTTCGGAAACCCACCGGAGCATTGTGCATCGAAACTCCTCGATATAGCCTGTGCGTGTGATCGTGCACAGTTTCGTGACGGTCGCTGGTGCGGCGCGAAGCCGCAGTCACGTTAGCGCAATCCGAGGCCGGCCGGGACGGGCCCGGCCGCCGCTATGAGACGGGAAACGAACATGGGACCGGCACTCCCCAAGAGGCGCTTGCGCGCCGCGATCGCCGCTGCGGCGGTGGCCGTGGTCGGCGCGGGCGCCACCGCGTTCACCGTGGTGACGGCCGAGGCCGCCACCACCGGCTGCGAGGTCGACTACCAGGTCACCGCCGAGTGGCCCGGCGGCTTCAACGCCAATGTGGAGATCACGAACCTCGGCGACACCGCGGTCGACCCGTGGAAGCTCGAATGGGACTTCCCCGGCACGCAGCAGGTGTCGAACGCCTGGAACACCACCGCGACCCAGTCCGGCCGGCACGTGACCGCCGCGGGCGTGGCGCACAACAAGCGGCTCGGCGCCGCCGCGACCGCGAGCTTCGGCTTCACCGGTACCTTCACCGGCGCGAACGCGGTGCCTGCAACGTTCAAGCTCAACGGGATCGCGTGCACCGGCGACACCGGCCCCTCGCCCACGAACCCGCCCACGAACGTGACCGCCTCGCCCACCGAGGTGCCCACGGGCGGCCCCGGCCAGGACGAGTGGAACCCGCCCGCGAACCTGGTCCAGCCCCTCAACGAGGTCTGGGCGCACGTCGAGGACACCTACAACCTCAACTTCCGCAACTTCGGCTGGGACCAGGTGATGGCCACCGGCGGCACCATCAACTACTGCGTCCGCTGGGACTCGCAGAACCCGGTGTCCGTGCAGACCCGCGACGCGATCGAGGCGAAGCTCCAGCAGCAGTACGACCTCTGGTTCGCGCCGATGAAAGGCTGGAGCGAGTGGCCCTTCGAGCGGATCGAAGTGGACGTCGTCGGCTGGGCCGCTTACGACCGCGCCGATCTCCAATGGAACGACAGCTCGGTGGACGTCTACATCGGCGACATCCGCGAGGACGCGCCGCAGTGCTCCGAGGACTGCGGGCGCTTCTTCCACCAGGACGGGAACTACTCCAGGTGCCCGGGCGGCGCGGCGCACCACTACGACCAGAGCCTGTGGCTGACGCAGGGCATGGGCGGCGGCGCGGGCGGCGACTGGGGCCAGCGCATGGGCCAGGAGTACTTCGTGAACTCCCTGAACTCCAGCCAGATCACGATCTACCTGCACGAGCTCGGCCACACGTTCGGCCTGGACGACTTCTACGACTGGTCGCCCACGGGCCAGTGCTGCTTCATCATGAAGGCCGGCTCCTCCGCGACGATCACCACGTTCGACCAGTGGATGCTGCGCGACTGGTGGCGCCACCTCAAGAGCCGCTACGGCTACTAACGCCTCCTAGCGGACTCGACGGCGGCGGGCGATCGGCCCGCCGCCGTCTGCGTGCGCCCCGAACCGTCCGAAAGGTGGACACGGCTGGTCGGCAAGAGCCGATAGCGTTTAGCATTGTCGAACGTGGCACTGCCGAGCGCGGCAATGCCGATCCGGCTCGGCCGGATGCGGACGAGGACGGAACGGAGACGCGCGGATGGCCAAGAACATCCAGTCGCTCGAGCGGGCGGCGGCCATGCTGCGGCTGCTCGCGGGCGGCGAGCGGCGCCTCGGCCTGTCCGACATCGCGTCCTCGCTCGGCCTGGCGAAGGCCACGGCCCACGGCATACTGCGCACCCTCCAGCACGAGGGCTTCGTCGAGCAGGACCCCGGCTCGGGCCGCTACCAGCTGGGCGCCGAGCTCCTGCGCCTCGGCACCACCTACCTCGACGTGCACGAGCTGCGGGCCCGCGCCCTGGTGTGGACTGACGACCTGGCGCGCTCCTCGGGCGAGGCGGTCTACCTCGGTGTGCTGCACCAGCACGGCGTGCTCATCGTGCACCACGTGTTCCGCCCCGACGACAGCCGCCAGGTGCTCGAGGTGGGCGCGATGCAGCCGCTGCACTCGACCGCCCTCGGCAAGGTCCTCGCCGCGACGGACCCGGTGGCCCACGCCGAGCTCGTGGACGCCAAGCGGGAGCCGTTCACGGCCCGCACGGTCACCGAGCTCGACGAGATCGAGGGGTCGCTGGCCCTGACGCGCGCCCAGGGGTACGCCACGGACAACGAGGAGACCCTGGAAGGGGTCGCCGCGGTGGCGGCCCCGATCTACGACCGGCGCCGCCTCGCGGTCGGCGCGGTCGGCATTACCGGTGCCGTCGAGCGGGTCTGCCGCGACGGCGAGCTGCGCCCCGAGCTCATCGCCGCCGTGCGCGACACGGCCCGCTCGGTCTCGCGCGATCTCGGGGCCAAGCCCTTCTAGCGTTTCGTCCGATTCGGCCACATTCTCGCGCCTGCCGTGTGACCCTGGTATGCCTGTCTTGCAGGCGTTTCTAGTGGTTCATGAATGGATGTGTGATGCCGGTCACATAAGACTTGACGCACCGGTAATGAAGGAGAACACTTTCGTACATCGGTCGGCATTGTCGAACGCCTAACGGCTTCAAAGTTCGCTCCGCCTTCCGTGTCGAACAAGCCCTTCCAACGAGGTCGACGCCCACCGGCGACGACCTCGGACGCAGACAAAGGAGTCGGTGTGTCCAACTCAGACATCATCATCGGCGAGGTCCTCGGCACCGCCATGCTGATCCTCCTCGGCGCGGGCGTGTGCGCCGCCGTCACGCTCAAGAAGTCCAAGGCCCAGAACGCGGGCTGGCTCGCCATCGCCTTCGGGTGGGGCTTCGCGGTCCTGACCGCCGCCTACATCGCCGCCGGCATCTCCGGCGCCCACCTGAACCCGGCCGTCACCCTCGGCCTCGCCATCCAGGGCGGCACCGACTGGGCCGACGTCCCCCTCTACATCGCCTCCGAACTCGTCGGCGCGATGCTCGGCGCCTTCCTCGCCTGGGTCGCCTACTTCAGCCAGTTCAAGGTCCACATGGCCGACCTCGCCAACCAGCCCGAGGCCGTCGAAGGCCCCGACGACGCCAAGGCCGGCCCGGTCCTCGGCATCTTCTCCACCGGCCCCGAGATCCGCAGCACCGTGCCCAACCTCCTCACCGAGATCATCGGCACCTTCGTGCTCGTCATCGCGATCCTCACGCAGGGCCTCAACGACGCCGGCAACGGCCTCGGCACCCTCGGCGTGCTCATCACCGCGCTCGTCGTCGTCAGCATCGGCCTCTCCCTCGGCGGTCCCACCGGGTACGCCATCAACCCGGCCCGCGACCTCGGCCCCCGCATCGTGCACGCCCTCCTGCCCCTCAAGGGCAAGGGCCGCTCCGACTGGGGCTACGCCTGGGTCCCCGTCGTCGGCCCCCTGATCGGCGCCGCGCTGGCCGGCGGCCTCTACAACATTGCCTTCGCGTAGCCATGCGGACACAATCGACGTATCCCTCGCCGACTCCCACCACGACAACGACGTTCTGGAGCGAACCATGACCGACACGCACACCGGCCCGTTCATCGCGGCCATCGACCAGGGCACCACCTCTTCGCGGTGCATCATCTTCGACCGCGACGGCCGCATCGTCGCCGTCGACCAGAAGGAGCACGAGCAGATCTTCCCCAAGCCCGGCTGGGTCGAGCACGACGCCGCCGAGATCTGGAAGAACGTGCAGGACGTCGTGTCCGGGGCCATGGTCAAGGCCGGCGCCTCCCGCGAGGACATCCTCTCCATCGGCATCACCAACCAGCGCGAGACCACCATGCTGTGGGACAAGCGCACCGGCAAGCCCGTCCACAACGCCATCGTCTGGCAGGACACCCGCACCGACGTCCTCTGCAAGAAACTCGGCGGCGACGTCGGCCAGGACCGCTGGCGCCGCGAGACCGGCCTGCCGCTCGCCGCCTACTTCGCCGGCCCCAAGATCGCCTGGCTCCTCGACAACGTCGCCGGCCTGCGCGAGCGCGCCGAAGCCGGCGAGATCCTCTTCGGCACCATGGACTCCTGGGTCATCTGGAACCTCACCGGCGGCGTCAACGGCGGCGTGCACGTCACCGACGTCACCAACGCCTCCCGCACCCTCCTCATGAACCTGGACGACCTCCAGTGGAACGAGGCGATCGCGGCCGAGATGGGCGTGCCCATGCAGGTGCTCCCCGAGATCCGCTCCTCCTCCGAGGTCTACGGCACCGTCACCGGCGGCCCCCTCGGCGGCATGCTCGCCGGTGTACCCGTCGCCTCGGCCCTCGGCGACCAGCAGGCCGCCCTCTTCGGACAGACCTGCTTCGCAGTCGGCGAGGCCAAGTCCACCTACGGCACCGGCACCTTCATGCTCATGAACACCGGCGAGAAGCTCATCCACTCCGAGTCCGGGCTCCTCACCACCGTCGGCTACCGCATCGGCGACCAGGACCCGGTCTACGCCCTCGAAGGCTCGATCGCCGTCACCGGCTCGCTCGTCCAGTGGATGCGCGACCAGATGGGGCTCATCAAGACCGCCGCCGAGATCGAGACGCTCGCCATGAGCGTCGAGGACAACGGCGGAGCCTACTTCGTGCCGGCCTTCTCCGGGCTCTTCGCCCCCTACTGGCGCTCCGACGCGCGCGGCGTCATCGCCGGGCTCACCCGGTACGTCACCAAGGCGCACATCGCCCGCGCGGTCCTGGAGGCCACCGCCTGGCAGACCCGCGAGATCTCCGACGCCATGGTCAAGGACTCCGGCGACGAACTCGTGGCGCTCAAGGTCGACGGCGGCATGACCTCCAACAACCTCCTCATGCAGTTCCTCGCGGACGTGCTCGACGCCCCCGTCGTGCGCCCCATGGTCGCCGAGACCACCTGCCTCGGCGCCGCCTACGCCGCGGGCCTCGCGGTCGGCTTCTGGGAGAACATCGAAGACCTGCGCGCGAACTGGCGCCGCGCCGCCGAATGGACCCCCGACATGGACCCCGAGGTCCGCGACCGGGAATACAAGAACTGGCTCAAGGCCGTCGAGCGGACCATGGGCTGGCAGGACGAGTAGGAGCATCGCGATGACCACCTTGCAGCACGTCTCCGGCCCGGAGGCGAACCCGACCGGCCCCATTCACTTCACCGAGCGGGTGGGCCGAGCCGAAGCGCGCGAGCAGCTGGGGAACGCCCAGTTCGACCTGCTCGTCATCGGCGGCGGCATCCTGGGCATTTCCACCGCCTGGCACGCCGCGCAGTCGGGGCTGCGGGTGGCCCTCGTGGACGCCGGCGACTTCGCCGGCGCGACCTCCTCCGCCTCCTCCAAGCTCCTCCACGGCGGCCTGCGCTACCTGCAGACCGGCGCGGTGAAACTGGTGGCGGAGAACCACTTCGAACGGCGCGCCGTCACCCGCCAGGTGGCGCCGCACCTCTCCCGCCCGCTCAAGTTCTACCTGCCGGTCTACAAAGGCGGCCCGCACGGCGCCGCCAAGCTCGGCGCGGGCGTCTTCGCCTACTCCGCGCTCTCCGGCTTCGGCGACGGCGTCGGCCACCTGCTCAGCCCCGCCAAAGCCCGCGCGGCCGTGCCGGAGCTGCGCGTCAAGGACCTCAAAGCCGTCGCCGTCTACGGCGACAGCCAGATGAACGACGCCCGCATGGCGCTCATGACCACCCGCGCGGCGGCCGAAGCCGGCGCCTCGGTCCTCAACTACGCCGAGGTCACCGGGCTGCGCTTTTCTAGGAAGCACAGCACCGACGGCCGCGTGTCCGGCGCCGACCTGCGCGACAAGATCGACGGCACCGAGTTCGGCGTGAACGCCCACGTCGTCCTCAACGCCACCGGCCCGTGGGTCGACCACCTGCGCCGCATGGAGAACCCGGCCGCCGACCCGTCGATCAGGCTCTCCAAGGGCGCGCACCTGGTCCTCAAGCGCACCGCCGACTGGGGCGCCGCGCTGGCCACCCCCGTCGACAAGTACCGCATCACGTTCGCCCTGCCGTGGGAGGACATGCTCCTGCTCGGCACCACGGACGAGGTGTACGAGGGCGACCCGGGCCAGGTCTCGCCCACGAAGGCCGACTTCAAGCAGATCCTCGACGAGGCGAGCCTGTCGGTGCGCTCGGAGCAGTTGCGGCCCGAGCTCATCACGTACGCGTTCGCCGGGCTCCGGGTCCTGCCGGGCGGCCCGGGCGCGACCTCGAAGGCCAAGCGGGAGACCGTGGTGACCGAGGGCCGCGGCGGGATGCTCTCGGTGGCGGGCGGCAAGTGGACCACGTTCCGCCACATCGGACGGACCGTGATGAAGAAGCTCGCTGCTCTGCCGGGCTACTCGCTCGGCGCGGAGATGGAGCCGATGGCGAACCTGCCGCACCGCCTGCCGCTGCCGGGCATCGCGAACCCGCACGCGGTCGAGCACCGGCTGCTCTCGGACGGCGGCGCGCCGCTGCCGAACCTCGGCGAGGACACCGCGAAGCACCTTGCGACGCACTACGGTTCGCTCGCGTTCGACATCACCCGCCTGGCGGGGGAGCACCCGGAACTCGCCGAGCGGGTCCACCCGGACGCACCGGAGATCATGGCCCAGGTCGTCTACGCCCGCGACGTCGAGTGGGCCGAGACCGCGGACGACGTCCTGCGCCGACGCACCACGCTGATGATCCGCGGCCTCGACACCCCTGAGGTGCGGGCCAGGGTCCAGGCGCTGCTAGACCGCAAGTGATGAGGGAGCGGCGAGGCCGCCACGCGAATCGAATTCGCGTGGCGGCCTCGCCATTTTGCTTGCGGCCCATGCGCACTGGAGTTGTCGTACCCGCATGCCATAGTTGATTCGGGGGCCCCAGGGTGTCCGTTTTGAAGGCTAGAGCCGGAAATGCGGGATAAGTCCCGGCTCGCATCCGGGTGGATCGCCATGAACAGCGAGTACGGTCGCGCCCCCGGCCCCGGCTCCATGGTGGCGAGCTCGTCGAAGAGGACCTTGAACCGGCGGCTCACCTCCTCGTACTGCTCCTCGTTGAGTCGCACGCCGAGCCGTGCGGAGTTCACCTGCTTCAGATCCGGGACTTGCGCGACTTCGGTGCGGAAGGCCTCGAGCATCGCCGTGGACAGGTCCGATTTGAACTCCTCGCCCAGGCGCAGCGCCCATGACTTCCGGGTCGCCAGGTAGGGGATCTCCCGCGAACCCCGCGCGCCGGTCCGCTCCTCCTGCGGTGCGAGGAAACCGGTGTCGACGAGCTTGCGCACGTGGTGCAGCACCGTGGCCGGGTTCGCGTCCAGCCGCTGGGCGATCTCCTTGTTCGTCAGCGCGCGGTCGAGGCACAGCCGCAGAATGCGCAGCCGCACCGCGGAGGCCACCGCCTTGGCCTCGGCCTCCGAGGCGAGCGGGCGGTCGTGCTTGAAGCCTTCTGAGCTGCGCTTGTCTGACACCACCTCATCCTAGCGGCAAGAGCGATTGACTTTTCCCAACTGATTGGAAATACTCAATCGCATGATCGCCATCGGCGCCCCCGTCCCCGACGCCCCCGCGAAACGCGACCGCCTGGGCCTCCTGCGCGAACCCGACTTCCGAGGCCTCTTCCTCTCGACCACCGTGGCGCAGTTCGGCTACCAGATCTCGACGCTCGCGCTGCCGCTCGCCGCCGTCATCGCGCTCGACGCCGGCGAGTTCGAGGTCGGCCTGCTCTCCTCGATGACGATGGCCGCGTTCCTGCTCATCGGCCTTCCCGCCGGCGCCTGGATCGACCGGATGCGCCGCCGCCGCGTCCTCATCGTCAGCGACGTCGTGCGCGCCGTCGTGCTCATGACCGTGCCTGTGGCCTGGTGGGCCGATGCGCTCACCATTTGGCAGCTGTACGCGGTCGCGTTCCTGATCGGCGTCTTCACCGTGTTCTTCGACGTCTCGTACCAGAGCTACCTGCCGCACCTCGTCGGCCGCGACCGACTCGTCGAAGGCAACGCGAAACTCGAAGTCGTGAGGTCGACCGCGCACCTCGGCGGCCCGGTGCTCGCCGGGCAGCTCATCGGCTGGCTCACCGCGCCCGTCGCCCTGGCGTTCGACGCCGTCGCGATGGGCGCCTCCGCCCTCTTCCTCGTCCGCATCCGCCGCCGCGAATCCAAACCCGAAGTCGCCCACGACGCCAGGATCGCCGCCGAGATCAAGGAAGGCCTGGCCTTCGTCTTCAGCAACCGGATCCTGGCGTCCATCGTGGCCGCGACCAGCTGGTGGAACCTCTGCATGAGCGCGTACTTGGCGATGGTCGTGGTGTTCCTGCCGCGCACCCTGGGCCTGACGCCGGGCGAGATCGGACTGTTCTTCGGCGTGTTCGGCGCGGGCGGCCTCATCGGCGCCTTCGTCACCGGCCCGGTGACCAATCGGCTGGGCCAGGGCCGCGCCATCTGGCTCGCCGCGCTCGTGCCCTCGCCGGGGCTGTTCCTGCTGCCCGCCGCCGAACCCGGGTGGCAGGTCTGGATCGCCGCGGCCGGCATGGGCGCGGTCGGCGTCGGCTCGGTCGTCTACAACGTCAACCAGGTGAGCTTCCGCCAGCGCCTCACCCCGGACCGGCTGCTCGGCCGCATGAACGCCACCGTGCGGTTCCTCGCCTGGGGCCTTAGCGCGGTCGGTGCCCTTATCGGCGGGATCCTCGGCGAGTTCGCCGGAGCGCGGGCGACGCTCTGGATCGGCGCAGTCGGCGTCTGTCTCGCCTTCCTACCGGTCTTCTTCTCGCCGTTGCGGAATCTGCGCGACCTGCCCGGGCCCGCTGAGCCCGAGCCGGTCGCCGTCTCGGGCTGACGGTGTCAGTCGGCGAACGACGCCAAGGCGTCGGCCAGTTCGCCATAGGTCGGCGCGAGCGCCCGCAGGGACTCGGCGGCCGCGCCGGTGCGTCCGGCGGTGAGGTCGTACTGGAGCCCGCCCACGAGCCGGGCCTGCCTGGCGGTGATCGCCGATGCCTCGTCGGCGCCTGCCGCCGCCAGGCAGGCCCCCGCATCGGCGAGCCGCCGCGTGCCGACCGCGACGGCGAAGTCCACCAGCTGCGACCGCATCTTGTCCGGCATCCCGTCCTCGCACAGATCGGCGAGTCGTTCTGCCGCTTCGCGGTTGGCGAGCGTCCCGGCCGAGACGGGGTGGTCGTGGTCGCCGCGCAGCCAGCTGATCGCGGTGGGGATCGCTTCCCGGACGGCCTGCGCCGCGGTCGTCTCCCGGATCCGCATGAACGCCCGCCGCGAGGTGAACGATGTTCCATAAGGGAGCGTATCGGTCCGCCATGCGGCGACGAACTGCTCGACCGGAAGCGTCGCGAAGGGGTACCCGGCCGGGTCGTGGAACCGGACCAGGTCGTCCTCCACACCGAGCACGACCACGTAATGGTCGGCCTCCCAAGGGGTGCCGCGACCCGGTGCATGCGTGAGCAGCCCCATCTCGACCGGGCCGACGAGCAGCGGCTCGCCGGGGCCCGCCGCGCGAAGCCGGCCGGCCGCGTCCTCGGGGGTCCCGCCGGATTCGCGGAGGCACGCGAAGCCCCAGGCGGTGCAGGCGGCGTCGAGGGCGATGTCGCCTTCCCAGCCGGCCGGGTCGAAGAAGGGCGTCGTGCCGTCGAGGAGCTGCATCCCGAACGGCGAGCCGGTGAGCACTTCGAGGACCCCCGGCCCGGGGGAGTCGGGACCGAGGACCATCGCGAGCGAGTTGGCGTAGCAGTAGTGGCCGGAACCGGTGTAGGGCAGGAACATGCAAGTTCTCCAGGGTTCGAGGAGCGGTTCCGTCCAACGCTACGTTTTTCAATTTTTCAAGACAATGGGGACGAAATTCGGATCACACCGGGTCTCGCCGGACTCAGGGCTGCGCGTCGAAGCCGGGGGAGTAGACGTATCGTCCGCGCAGGCCGTCGTGCCAGCCGGCGAGCCTGCGGATCTGGAACGCGGGCTCCCAGGCGGGGTCCTGCGGCTCGACGCCGTACCGCGAGGCGGGCTCGAATCCGAAGCGGCCGTAGTAGTTCGGGTCGCCGAGGAGCATGATCATCGGTTCGTCCAGCGCGTCAGCGGCGCCGATCGAGGCGTGCATGAGGGCCGATCCGATGCCCTGGCCGTGCAGGGCCGGCTCGACGCCGATCGGGCCGAGGCCGAGGATGCGGGTCTCGCCCAGCCGCCCGTACGAGCAGACGGCGTGGCCGACCGGTTTGCCGTCGGCCTCGGCGACGAACGACAGCTGCGGCACCCAGTCCTCGCTGCCGCGCAGCGCGTCCACGATCGCGGCTTCGGTTCCGGAGGAGTAGGGGCGGCCGGCGAAGGCGGCGTCGTGGAGGGCGTGGATGAGGGGCGCGTCGCCCTCGGTCTCGCGTCGAATCAGAGTCACGGGGCGAGTATCACAGCTCGCGCCAAGGCCCGCAACGGATTTCGGCAGGTCAGGCACGGCGCGACCTGGGGCTGGAGGACCGCGGCGACGATCAGGAGTGCGGCGGTCGCCGCACGGTCGAATTGATGGCGGTGTGTCAGCTCACCGCCGCTGACCTCCGGTTTCGTCTGGGCTTGTCACGTTTCCGGTCCGGACCGGGTCGGTACAGTGGTGGCCCGAGTGGAGGATGCGATGAACGAGGGTGTTGTCGACGAGCAGGGTGCGGCGGAGTTCGAGGAGCACCGCGCGCATCTGCGGGCTGTCGCGTTCCGGATGCTCGGCAGCACCGGTGAGGCGGACGATGCGGTGCAGGAGGCGTGGATGCGCTTCGCCCGCACCGACACCGCCGCTGTCGCGAACCTGCGCGGCTGGCTCACGACCGTGGTCTCGCGGATCTGCCTGAACCTGCTGCGCTCGCGGCGCCATCGCCAGGAGGACGCCCTCGACGCGGACCTCCCGCTGGCCGCGGGCCCGGGCGCGGGCGGCGACCCGGAGCTCGACGCGGTCATGGCCGATTCGGTCGGCCTCGCGCTCCAGGTGGTCCTCGATGCGCTCGGCCCGGCCGAGCGTGTGGCGTTCGTGCTGCACGACCTGTTCGGTGTGCCGTTCGACCGCATCGCCCCGGTGCTCGACCGCACGACGGAGGCGACGCGCCAGCTTGCGAGCCGCGCCCGCCGGCGCGTGCGGGAAGGCCGCGAGCGGGCCGAGGCCGATCGCGATGCGCGGCAGCGGAAGTCGGTAGTGGAGGCGTTCCTGTCCGCCGCCCGTGACGGCCGTTTCGAGGACCTGCTCGCCGTGCTGGACCCGGACATCACCGTGGTCGCCGACGCGGAGGCCGTGGCGACCGGCTTCTCCGGCCGCGAGGTCATCGGCGCGTCCGCCGTGGCCGCGATCTTCAACGGTCAGGCGAAGGACGCCGTCACGGTGCTGGTCGACGGCCTCGCCGGAGCGATGTGGGCCCCGGGCGGCACGCCGCGGTCGGTCCTGGCGTTCGCCGTGGTCGACGGCAAGGTGGCGAGCATCGAGATCATGAACGCGCCGGACACGATCGCGACGCTCGAACTGGCGGCGTTCCCCGGGCAGGGCTGACGCCATCGGCGACCAGGAAGAGATGCCCTTATGCAACGATCGCCGAGGGGTACGACAATGCAGGGTGCCCAGGGCAAGGAGAAGCCGGTGGCCTTGCTCACTGAGCAAGGCCACCGGCTTCCTTCCATGGTCCTCTGGCTACTGCTCGATGAGGACCTTCACGTCCCACGGGCCGAGGGGCAGTGAGGCGCCCGCCTCGTACGCGGTGTCGTCGATCGCGTCGGTCACGGCCGCGGGCAGCGGGAAGCCGACCTCGTTCCAGGACCAGTTGTGCACGAACCGCACCGTGCGGCCCTCACCGGTGACACCGCTGGTCACGGTCAGGCTCGGGTGCTCGGGCCGCCACGCGTTCTCGGGGACGATCCACTTGAACAGGGACTTCCCGAAGGCCGCGTTGGGAATCGCGCCCACATAGGTGACCCGGCCTTCCCCGTGCGGCTTCGTCGTCGCCGCCGCGAACCGGCCGTAGTGCGGGTGCACGTACTCGGCGAGGGTCTCGGCGCCCTCCACGTAGAGGCCGTCGGCCCACTTCACCGCCGCCGAACCGGCTTCCAGTTCCAGCGGCGAACCCTCCGGAGCCTGCACGGTGATCTCGCTCGTGAGGTTCGCGAACTCCTCGTACCAGACGCCGGCGGCGTCACGCAGCCTCGCGGGCTGCACTTCCTGGCGCGCCCGCGCCTCCTCGTCGGCGTAGCCGGTGCGCGGACCGACCACGAGGTGGCCGCCCGCGGCCGCGTAGGCACTGAGCCAGTCGAGCATGTCGTCGTCCTCGGCGTACAGGCCCGCGGCCACGAGGACCGGGTACTCCGCCACCGCTTCCTCGGGCGAGCCGAGCTGGCTCGTGTGGACGATCCGCGCTTGCAGCCCGGCGTCGAACGCGCCCCGGTAGAACGGGCCGTGGATGACCTCGAACGAGCGGTGCTCGGGGCCGCCCTGATCGTTCTGGATCTGCGGCTCGGCCGCCAGCGCCCACTCGCTGCGCTTGGAGTACAGGACGGCCACGTCCGCGCCCGGCACCAGGCCCTGGAGGGCCCCACCGGTCTTGCGCAGCTCCTTGCCGATCTGCGCCAGCTCGCGGTACGTCCTTCCGGGCCGGCCGTTGTGGGGGAGGACCCCGCCCCAGTACGTCTCGGCTCCGAAGTGGAGGGTCTGCCACTGCCAGTACTCGATCATGGCCGCGCCGCGGGAGATCAGCGACCAGGCGCACTGCCGCCACTGGCCGTCGTACGCCGGCTCGTTCCACCACGGCATGCCGATGGCCTGCGCGTTGGTCTCGGTGACCAGGTACGGCGCCTGCTTCGAGGCGTACATGCGGTCGGCGGAGTGGTAGAGCGCCCAGGCGCCCTTGGTGTTCCAGTCGATGGCGTTGCTACCGCCCTTGGCGGGCATCTCGAGGCCGTCCTGCATGGCGTAGTACGGGTTCCCGGCGGTCACGTCGAGGTTCTCGGTGAGCGAGGTGTCGTCGATGCCCGGGCGCGAATACGAGATGCACGTGGTCACGAACTGGTCCTCGCGCGCGTACTCGCGGGCGATGTCCGCCTGCCAGGAGATGAACTCCGTGGTGAGGTCGGCCTGGAACCTGCGCCACGCGAGTTTGTACTGCGGCTGGGCGTTCCCGTCCGGGCGCCACAGGTCGGCCCAGGTCGTGAGGCGGTGTGACCAGTAGACGAGGCCCCATTCGCGGTTGAGGGTCTCGACGTCGCCGTACTGGTGCCGCAGGCGGTCGACGAACTGCTGGAAGACGCCCTCGTTGTGGAAGATCCGCAGGCCGGGCTCGTTGTCGACCTGGTAGCCGATGACGGCCGGGTGGTCCGCGTAGCGTGCGAGGATCTTGCGGCTGACCCGCTCGGCGTGGAACTTGAACGCGGCGTGGGTGTAGTCGACCTCCTGGCGCTCGCCCCATCCGATGCGCTGGCCGGTGCGGTGCTCGCCGGCGATCTCGGGGTAGAGGCGCACGAGCCACGGCGGGACGGCGTACGTCGGGGTGCCGAGGATGACACTGATGCCGCGCTCGTGGGCGCCGTCGAGGACCGGCTGGAGCCAGTCGAGCTCGAACCGCCCGTTCTCGGGTTCCCAAGTGCTCCATACGGACTCGCCGACGCGGATCACCGAGAACCCGGCTTCGACCATGAGGTCGAGGTCGGTCTTCAGCCGCGCTTGGGCGGCCTCGGTGTCGAACCCTGCGGCGGCGTCCGGCTGGTACTCGAAGTAGTAAGCGGCCCCGAAGAGGATCGGGTTCGGCCAGTTGCTCATGCTCGGCTCCTTATGACTACGTAGTCAGACGTACCGTACGCAACCCCGGGAGCGTATGTCAACCCCTACCCCGCCCGCGCCGATTCCGTTCGGAGCGCGGTAATGCGAGGAGCCGCGCGCAGCGCGACCAGTGCGAAGCGCCATGCGCGGCGCCGGCAACGGCAAGAGCCGCCCGCGAACGCGGACGGCTCTGCGACCAGTACATCCGGCCGGTGCTCCTAGTACTCGACGCCCAGCGCCCGACCGGACTCCTCGGCGTCGATCGGCGATTCGACCGGCTCCTCCTCGGCCAGTTCCGAGAGCCGGATCGGGGACGCGATCGGCCGCTTCGCGAAACCGGCCGGGTCCACATCCGCCAGCTCGGCCACGTTCTGACCGCAGACCCGGCCCTGGCACAGGCCCAGCCCGGCCCCGCTCACGAGCTTGAGCGCGCGCACCGCGCCCACGTCCCGCTCGTCGACGGCGCGGTAGAGCGACGCTCTTGTGACCTCCTCGCACCGGCACACGATCGTGTCGTCGCGCAGCCAGCCCTGCCAGCCCGGCCGCACCGGGTACGCCGCGTTCAACGCCGCCGCGAACCGCCGGCCCGACCGCACTCTCGCCATCGCCCTCACGGGCGGCTCGACCGCCGCACCCACGTACTTCGCCGCCGCCGCACCCGCGACCGCGCCCTCGGACGCCGCCAGATCCGCCCCGCCGATGCCCGTCAGCTCCCCGGCCGCGAACACCCCCGGCGCCGAAGTGCCCTGCGCCGCATCCACGACGACGAACCCGTCCTCGACAAGGCACCGCGCCGCCAAAGCGAGCTCCAACTGCGGCGTGAACCCGAACCCGACCGCCACCGCGTCCGCCTCGAGCCGCCGCTCCGAACCGGGCACCGGGTTCCACAGGGCGTCGAGCCGCGCCACGGTCACCGACTCCACGCACTCGCTGCCGTGCGCCTCGATCACCGCGGTCCGCGACCGGTACGGCACCCGGTGCCGCGCCAGCATCCCCGCGTACCGCGCCAGCTCGCCCGTCTTCGACCAGCCCGCCAGCGCCCCAGTCGCCTGCGCTTTGAAAGGACGTGACAGCCACCCGGTCACCGCCGCGTTCGCCTCCGCGACCTCCACGATCCGCGCACCCGCGCCGATCAGCGAGGCCGCCACCGGCAGGAGGAACGGCCCGGTCCCGCTGACCACGACCCGGTCGCCGACGGCCACGCCCTGGCCCTTCGCGAGCGCCTGCGCCGCACCGGCGGTGAACACGCCCGGCAGGTCCCAGCCCGGGAACGGCAGCGCCCGGTCGTACGCGCCGGTGGCGAGCACGAGCGCCCGCGCCTCCACCGCCCGGCCGATCCGGTCCAGGCCGTCGGCCGGACCGACCCGCAGGTGCACGCGGTGCCCGCCGTCGACCGGCTCGATCGCCCACACCGCCGCGTTCGCGACATGCTCCACGTTCGGCGCCAATACGAATCGACGGCGCGCCAGCTTCGCCGAGGCTGCTTGCGAGACGTCACTCGACAGCGCCGAAGGGGCGAACCGGTCCCCGGACGCCACTGCGTCCTGCCGGTGGTACTGCCCGCCGAGCTTCGCGCCCGCGTCGATCAGGACCACCTCGACCCCGTGCAGCGCAGCGGCATTCGCCGCCGCCATCCCCGCCGGGCCCGCGCCGATCACCACGATGCGCCTCATGACGGCAGCTCCGCTCCGGCCTGCGTGCGAATGTCGTCGCCCTCGGCGACCACCCGCTGGCACGCCCGCACATCGGGCACCCCGTTCACCTTCACCAGGCAGTCGAAGCACACCCCGATGCCGCAGAACAGCCCCCGCGGCCGGCCGCCGCCCCGGGTGGTGCGCCACGAGCGGATCCCCTTCGCCAGCAGCACCCCCGCGACGGTCTGGCCCTCCTGGACCTCGACCTCTTCGCCGTCGAACCGCACTCTCACGTCCGCACCTCCGCGATCACCGCTGGCCTGTCCACTTTGAACCGCGACGGGTCCACTTCGGATTCGCGCCCGCACATCAGATCCGCGAGCAGCCGCCCCGTCGCCGGAGCCAGCCCGATCCCCGCGCCCTCGTGCCCGGACGCGTGCCACAGGCCCGGGAACCGCGGATCCTCGCCGATCACCGGCAGGTGGTCGGGGGTGTACGGCCGGAACCCGCCGTACGTGCGCATCACCGGCACGCCCGCCAGGACCGGGAACAGCTTCACAGCGCTGCGCGCCAAGCGCCGCAGCACCTCGACCTGCAGCGCCTCGTCGAAGCCCACGCGCTGGCGGCTCGACCCGATGAGGACCGTGCCCGTCGCGGTCGACTCGACGACCGCCGACACCTGCAGATCCACGTCCGAACTCGCCACGGCCGCAACGTAATCGGCGGCATAGACCTTGCGGCCGACGACCTGGGGGAGCGGGGCGGTCACCAGGACCATGCCCCGGCGCGGCAGCACCTCGATCGGCGCGCCCGCGGCGACGCTGAAATGCCCCGCCCACGGCCCGCACGCGTTCACGACCGCGCCGCACCCGATCGTCCCTTCGCCCACGCGCACGCCGGCGACCTTGCCCGATCCGTCGAACACGAGGCTGTGCGCCTCGGCCCCGCCGCGCACCTCGCCGCCGCGGGCGCGCACGGCCGCGAGCAGCGCGGTCGCGGCGAGCACGGGCTGCAGCTGCGCGTCCCCGGGGTAGTGGACGGCGCCGGCGACCTGCTCGGTCAGGTACGGCTCCATCGCGCGGGCCTCATCGGGGGTCACTTCGACCGCCTCGACGCCGACCTCACGCTGGGCCTCGGCGAGGATCGCGAGCGGCCCCACGGCGTCCTGGTCGGTGGCGACCACCAAGCCGCCCTTGGGCTCCCATTCGACCCGGGCGACCTCGTCGCCGAGCTCGGCCCGGAGCGACTCGATCAGCTGGGGCCACAGCCGCCGCGAGAGGACGGCCAGGTCCAGTTCCGGCCCGGGGGCCTTGTCGGACAGCAGCACATTGCCCTCGCCCCCGGCCGTGGTCCCCCCTGCGGGGGCGCCACGGTCGACCACGAGGACCCGCAGGCCCGAGGCACTGAGCGCCTCGGCGCACGCAGCACCGATGATTCCGGCCCCGATCACGACAACGTCAGCGGTCTCGATCCGACTCACCCGCCCCTCAGTACTCGCACGATCAGAGAGTATGCCCGCCCCAGGCCCCGCCTACACGGTGGTCCACGGACCGGCGCGGCGCTCCCGAATCGTGGAAACCGGGCGACCGCCCGCGCGCGCCCTGCCGACAGGGACATGCGATCGAACGACGATCCCTCCGTCTAACCCCCCAATGGCCCGCTCGACTCCTGCGGCCTGAACGGCGCCCTCACGGGTGCCGGATGAACTCGATCGAGCCGCCCACGATCGTGCCGCCCGCCTTCTCCAGCAGCGCTTTCGACCCCATGTTCGCGGCGTCGCATTCGGTGGCGACCTTCGTGTGGCCGCGTTCGCGCAGCACCCGGAACGCCCGCCCCAGCAGCGCCGCCGCCACGCCGCGGCCCCGGTACGGCCGCGCCGCGCAGACCAGCCCGAGGCGCGGCCCGGACTCCGTCATCCAGACCCGGACCATCCCGGCGAAGCGCCCCGCCGCAGGGTCCCACGCGACCGGGTAGACCGCCGGATCGTACGCGGACCCATGCTCATCCGCCCAGAACTCGGCGCTCGAACGCCAACCCCGCAGGCCCGGAATGTCGGCGCGCACGTCATCGTCGAAGCGTCGCACCGCCTCCATGCCGAACTGCTCGGGCGGACCGATCTCGAGTCCGGCCAGCGCCGCCTCGTCCCAGTCCGCCGCCGTCGCCACGGGCATCGTCCAGTCGTGCTCATAGCGCTCGCCGATGAACCCGGCCGCCGCGAGCTGCCGCTGTATGCCGGTCTCGTGGACGTCCGCCAGCGTGTACACGGGCCGCCCCGCACCGAGCGCGTCGCACAGCGCCGCGATCAGCTCCGCGTCGATCGGGTCGAACCAGGCGAAGCGCTTGCCGTCCGGGCGGTCCCACAGGTGCGCCGTCCCGACCCGGCCGTCGCCGTCGCGGGCCTCCCAGCGGTCCTCGATCTGCTCGATCTCCAAGGATCTCCTAACCTCTCCTGGGCGGGGTGCCGTAGACCGGGCGGTACTCGGCGAACTCGGTGGTGAACAGCGCCAAGCCCTCGGTGATGCCCGGCAGGCGCCGCTCGACGCCGTGGACGGCCTCGGTCGGCATGAACCCCGAGACGTATCCGGTGGTCTCGGTCGAGAACTGGCCCTTGATGTCCGCTCGCGCCTCACCGAGCGTCTTCAGGACCGCGTTCCCGGTCCCGGCCGGGAACTCCACATTGAAGCTGTTGACCGGTTCGCAGACCTCGGTGCCGGCCTCCTTGAGCATCCCGTCGAGAAGGAACGCCGTGACCGCCCGGAAGTCGTTCGCCGTGCTCGCCCGGCCGATGTACCCGGTGGCCGTGAGCAGCACCCGGCAGTCGGTGACCGCCCAGCCGTACAGTCCCCGCTTCAATACTTTGTGGACGGTCTCCTCGACCGCGTTGCGCAGCGCCCGCGTCAGCGAGCCCCGCTCGACCTCCAACCCGTAGTGCAGGCCCGAACCCGGCTCGCCCGGCTCCAGCCGCAGACCCACCGTCGCTACGTGCGGGGTCTGCTGCCACGGTCCCATCTCGTGCAGCGCCTCCACGGTCCGCACCGGACGCTCGATGTGGATCGCCCGCGTCTCCTCGAACTCGACGGCGATGCCGAAATCCTCGTCGAGCAGCGAGGCCACGACCTCCTTCTGCACCTCGCCGTAGAGCCGCACCGCCATCTCCTCGGACAGCTCGTCCAAGTGCGGGTCCACGAGCGGGTCGCGCTCGGCCAGGCTCAGCAGCGCCCGGTTCAGCGGGATGCGGTCCTTCGACTCGGCCGGGCGCACCACCGTCTCCAGGGTCGGCGGCGTGAAGAACCCGCCGCTCGCCAGCGCCTCCTCCGAGCCGATCGCGTCCCCGATGCGGACCTCGGTGAGCCCCTTGACCTTCGCGATGCTCCCGGGTTCGGCGACGGCCATCACGGTCTCGGTGCCCGTGGCGAACACTTCGACGCCGGTCACCTTGCCCTCGAACGACTCGACGGTCCCGTCGACGCGACGGAACGTGGTGAGCTGCTCGCGCGGCGCGATCCGTCCACTGTGCAGCCGGATGTACGCGACCTTCTGGCCCGCCGCGCCGTGCTCGACCTTGAACACCGTGCCGACCGGCGCGCCTTCGGGGTCGCGCCGCGGCACCGGCAGATACCGGCGGACGCCCTCGGTCAGCGCCGCCACGCCCGCGCCTGTGACGGCCGACCCGAAGTACACCGGGTGCGCCCTGCCCGACCGCACCTGCGCGGCCAGCTCCGCCTCGCAGTCCAGCGCTGCGGGGTCGTCGAGGTACGCGGCCAGGAACTCGTCCGAGCCCGCGGTGAGCATTTCGATCGCTTGATCGGTGAAGGCCGGATCGCCGAACGCGAACGGCTCCACCGAAGCCGCACCGGTGCCGATCTCGCGGACCGTGCCCATCGGCAGCAGCCGCGGACTGAGCATCTCGGCCAGGTCCTCCAGCAGATCCGCTTCGCGCGCACCGCGGCGGTCGACCTTGTTCACGAACAGCAGGGTCGGCACCCCGAGCCGCTCCAACGTGCGGAACAGGACGCGCGTCTGCGCCTGCACGCCCTCCACGGCCGACACCACCAGCACCGCGCCGTCGAGCACGCGAAGCGCCCGCTCCACCTCGGCGATGAAGTCGGTGTGGCCGGGAGTGTCGATGAGGTTGACGGTGAGGTCGTCCAACCGGAACGCCACGACCGCCGACTGGATGGTGATCCCGCGGCGCCGCTCCAGATCCATGGAGTCGGTCTGCGTGCTGCCGGAGTCGACGCTGCCGACGCGGTCGATGATGCCCGCGTTGAACAGCAGCCGCTCGGTCAGGCTGGTCTTACCGGCGTCGACGTGGGCGAGAATCCCCAGGTTCAGAAAGCTCGGGCTGAGATACGACAATGCAAGTCCTCGAGAGTGGGATCGACTGGAAGCTGATGGAGCACTCCGAGTTTTGGCGCATTGCGATCTCCCTCTGCGGCGAGGACTGACACGTCAGAACCGACGATGTGCCGAGGTTAGAGCCCGTGCGGGGACCGCGCAAGCGAATTAACGCGCAGCGGGCGGCTAGCATTTCGGGGCATGGAGCAGACCACCCTGCAAGACGCGCTCAGCGCCGACGAGATCACGGCCGCCAACGAACTCACCCGCCGCTGGCTCACCGGCCGCGCCGAGGTCCCCGCGGTCGCCTCCGGGCTCGGCATCTGGCCGCTGCTCGCCGTCCTCGCCACCGGCGCCGTCGAAGCCACGCTCGAAGAGCTGCTGGAAGCGGCAGGCATCGACATCGGCCAGGCCGCCGCCGTCCCGACCGCGCTCCTGGACGCCGTGCAGTCGGCTCCCGCCCTCAGCCTCGCGCTGGCGGCCTGGGCCGGACCCCGCGTCGCCCTCGACCCCGACTGGGTCGCGGGCCTCCCGGGCGACGCCATCGGCGCCCTCACCGGCGACCCGGCCGTCGACGCACCCGCCCTCGACGAGTGGGCCGATCGGAACACCGGCGGCCTCATCAAGAAGATGCCGGTCAGCCTCGACGAATCGATCGAACTCCTCCTCGCCAGCGCCCTGTCGGTGCGCACCAAGTGGCGCACGCCGTTCGAAGAGCATCACGGGCTCTTCCAGACCGGTCCTTGGAAAGACCGCGGCAAGGTCCTCAGCGCCTCGTACCGCGAGGAGGTCCTGCGCGTGGGTCCGGACACGGCCGTGCTCACCGTGCCGGGACACGACGACATCGACGTCCTGCTCGCGCTGGGCCGCGAGGAGGCCAGGCCGCAAGAGGTCGTCTCGACCCTCATCGACGCCGCCGCCGACCCCCGCTGGGGCCGCTCGGCGAGCGACCTCACCGCGGATGCGCCCTCGATCGGCGTCAACCGCTACGAGTACCGGAGTCCCGACCCGCAGACCGCGCCGGAGACCAACGCGGTGGTGCCCGCCTTCACGCTCGACAATGAGCTCGACCTCCTCGAGGACGCAGCCGTGCTCGGCCTTGAACTGGCCTCCGACGACGAGTTCGCCCAGTTCGACCGCCTTGCGGCCCAACGCCTCTACGTCAGCCAGGCCAAGCAGGTCTGCACCGCGGTGTTCAGCGCCACCGGCTTCGAGGCCGCAGCCGTCACCGCGTTCGGCATGGACTGGATGGGCTCGGCGCCGCCGGAGCCGATCCACAAGCATCGGCGCGCGGTGGTCACCTTCGACCGCCCCTTCGCCTACCTCGCCCGCCACCGGCCCTCCGGCCTCATCCTCATCGGCGGCTGGGTCGACAACCCGGGCGGATAGTCCATCGGACCGGCCCCGCACTCGTGCGGGGCCTTCGCGTCCCCCGGGCGGCTGAAACAAGCTGCCCCAAGCGTCGAGGCACTAGCATCCAAGCCATGGGCACCGAGACGACGATCCAAGACGCACTGAGCGCACGCGAGATCAAGGCCGCCAACGAACTCACCCGCCGCTGGCTCGCCACCCGGGCGACCCTTCCGGCCGTCGCCTCCGGGCTCGGCATCTGGCCGCTGCTCGCGGCGCTGGCGACCGGCGCGGTCGGCGAGACCCGTGACGAGCTGCTCGCCGCCGCCGGCATCGACGCCGACCAGGCCTCCAGATTGCCGGCCGCGCTTCTTGAAGCGGCCCGCTCGACTCCGGCGATCCGTCTCGCGCTCGCGGTCTGGGCCGGATCCCGGGTCACGCTCGATCCGCAATGGGCCGCGAACCTGCCGGTGGACGCAGTCGGGTCGCTCACCGGCGACGCCGCCGCGGACAAGGCCGCCCTTGACGAATGGGCCTCCCGGAACACCGGCGGGCTCATCGAGCGGATGCCGCTCGATTTCGGTCGACCGATCGACCTCGTCCTCGCCAGCGCCCTCTCCGTGCGCACCACCTGGGCCACCCCGTTCAACGACGCCGCCCGCGACTTCAAGCAGGGCCCCTGGTCCGGCCTCGGACGCTGCCGCGCCCTCACCGCGACCCTCCGCGACGACCTCCTGCGCGTCGCCGACGATGCTTCAGTGCTCACCGTCCCCGGCGACGGCGACATCGACGTGCTCCTCGGCCTCGGCCGCGAAGGCCTTGCGCCGCAAGCGGTCATGAACGCCCTCATCGACGCCGCGACCGATCCCGGGTGGGGCCGCTCGTCGACCGGGCTCGCCGTCGGGGAGCGGGCCGTCGGCGTCGCGGTCACCGAGTACCAGGCCGTGCAGCCGCAGACCGGTCCGGAAGTCGAGGTCCAGACCGTGGGCTTCAAACTCGACGCCGACCTCGACCTCGGCGACGACGCCGCCGCGCTCGGCATCGTCACCGCCTCCGATGAGGACCGCGCGCAGTTCGACCGGCTCGCGGCCGAGCCGGTCTACATCACCCAGGCCAGGCAGACCGCGACAGCGGTCTTCAGTGCCACCGGTTTCGAAGCCGCAGCGGTCACCGCGATCGCCATGACCCGCGCCGCGGGCTTCATGAAACCCAAGCACCGGCACGTGCGCGCCTCGATCCGCTTCGACCGGCCCTTCGCCTACCTGGCCCGGCACCGCTCGTCCGGCCTGATCCTCATCGCCGGCTGGGTCGACGAGCCCGAAACCGTTTAAGCGGCGTCGCCCGAGCCGCCTTCCGCGAGATCGCTCGTGCAACCGGTTGCATGTGGAGGTCGGTATCGATAACATATCGATACCGACTAATATCCTCACGAGAGGTCATCCCATGCGAAGACGACACACCCGCGCCGCCATCGTCACCGGCCTGGTCGCCGTGGCCGCCGCGGCCGCGACGATGGGCGCGCTGCCGACCGCGCAGGCCGCCGAGGCCGATGGCACCCGGGACGCCATCGACCAAGCGCCCCTGCAGGTCGGAACGCCGACCGGGTTCGCCTCGGTGAACGCGCTCGGCCAGAACGGGACCACCGGCGGCGCCGGCGGCACCACCGTCACCGTCGACACCACCGACGAACTGCTCGAGGCCATCGACACCGTGGGCGCCATGACCATCCTGGTCGAGGGCACCATCGACATCACCAGCAAGCAGGGCGTCCGTCCGAACAAGACGATCCGCGGCATCGGCGACGACGCCGTGATCAACGGCGGCGGCTTCGAGTTCTACCGGTCCTACAACGTGATCGTCCAGAACCTCACCTTCACCAACGCCGAGGACGACGCCGTCGGCATCGGCCAGGAGTCCCACCACATCTGGGTCGACCACAACACCTTCGTGAACCCGGCCGACGGCTCGATCGACATCGCGCGCCGGGCCGACTACATCACCGTCTCCTGGAACCACTTCGACGGCACCGATAAGAGCATGCTCCTCGGCCACTCCGACGGCGCGTCCGGCGACGCCGGGCACCTCAAGACGACCATCCACCACAACTACTTCGACGGCTCGACGCAGCGGCATCCGCGCGTGCGGTTCGGCGAGCCCGTCCACGTCTACAACAACTACTTCCGCGCCAACGAGCTCTACGCCGCCGCCTCCACCATGAACGCCGGAGTGCTGGTGGAGGGCAACTACTTCCAGAACGTGCCCTTCCCGTGCTTCTCGGCCAGCGGCTACGCCGACAGCGACCCCGGCAGGCTCGTCCAGCGGGGCAACATCTTCACCGCCTCGGGCCCCTGCGAGACCTCCGGCTCGGTCGAAGAACCGGGCGACTACTACGACTACTCGCTCGACAATCCGGCGACCCTGCCGACAACCGTTCCCGCCGGAGCGGGAGCCGGGAACCTGTAGGCGAAGCAGCACAACAAGAAACGCTCTCGGCGCTCGCAACAGCGCCGAGAGCGACAAGCTCCGAGTCTTAGTCCTCGTCCAGTGGCGCGGAGTGCCAGCTCCAGTCCGGGCCCCGCTTCACGTGCCCTTCGAGCTCCCCACGGCCCGTGGCCCACAGGAGAGTCGGCCACGGATCGGTGTCCGCGGGCGCCTCGGGGAACAGCCGCGCCAGCGCCGGAGCCACCAGGTCGGACGGAGGCTCGAAGTCGACACCGAGGCCCTGTGCGAGGTCGAAGGCGTGGGCGAGGGTCTCGACCACGCCCATCGCGGCGAAGCCCTCGGGGTCGCCCTTGCCCCAGATGTGCCAGGACCGCGCCGTCGCCGGGCGCGCGTCGACCACGGCCGCGACCAGGCCGCCCACCATCAGCAGGACCTCGATCCCGGCTTCAGGGCCGGACTCGCGGTCGGTGATGAGCGGCAGCGGCTGCTCTCCCGGCCGCTGCCACACGATCGTCGGACGACCCTGGACGTACGGCACCTGAGGGGCGAGCCGCAGCGCATAGGAGAACAGGCCGTTGTTCAAGTGGTCCAAGGCGTCCCAGCAGTCGCAGTCCATCGGCCCGGCCCGATTGGCCCAGGCCCCGGCGGGTGCGCCGCGCAGCGCGGCAGCTGTGAGGTCAACGGCCCGTTCGACATCGGGGCCGGTCACTAGGGTTCTGCTCATCTTCGGACCTTAATCGCCGGCCGCGAACCGGGCAACCCGCTTCAGTCGCCCTGCCACGCGTGCCAGAGCCCGGCGTACACCCCGCCCGCGGCGAGCAGCGCAGCATGCGTGCCCTCCTCCACGATCCGGCCGTCCTCGACCACCGCGATCCGGTCGGCCGAGGCCGCCGCCTGCAACTGGTGCGCGATCGCGATGACCGTGCGGCCCGCGAGCGCCGCCGCCAGCGCGGCCTCCACATTGCCCGCGCTGGCCGGGTCGATCCCGGCCGTCGCCTCGTCCAGGATCACGATCGGCGGGTCCGCGATGACGACGCGTGCGAGCGCGATCTGCTGCGCCTCGGCAGTGGACAGGCTGCGGTGCTCGGGGCCGAGCATCGAGTCCAGGCCCTCGGCGAGCGCCCACTCGGCGTCGACGCGCCGCAGCGCCTCGACCAGCCGCGCATCGTCGGCCTCCGGCGCGGCCAGGACGAGGTTCTCCCGCAGGGTCGCGGTGAACACGTAGTGCTCCTGCGTCACCAGCACCACGCGGCGGCGCAGCTCCTCGACCGCGATGTCGCACACCGGCACCCCGCCGAGCACGGCCGTCCCGGTCCGGGGCCGGTCGATCCCGGCGAGGAGCCGCGCGATCGTCGACTTCCCGGCCCCGGAAGGGCCGACGACGACCAGCCGCTCGCCCTGCTTCGGATGGAGGCTGAGGCCGTGCAGCACGTCAGGGCCGTCGCCGTACCCGAACGTCACGGTGTCGAGGACCAGGTCGGTCCCGTCCGGCTCGGCCTCGCGGGGCGACGCCTCGATGAGCCCGACGCCCGCGATCCGCGCGAGCGCGGCCGAGCCCTGCTGGAACTCGCTGAGATGGATCATGACCCCGTTGGTCGGGTTGGCGATGCGCACGACGACGGTGATCGCCGCGATCGCCGTGCCCAGGCTCAAGCCGCCCTCGAGGTACCACAGCCCGGCCGCGAGGATCGTGATGAGCAGCTGCAGCCGGTTGAGCCAGAGCAGCAGGAAGAAGAACTCGACCTGGAGCCGGATGAGCCGCATGAACCGCTCGAACAGGGTCGCGGCCCGCGCGTACCCGAGCGCGCGCCGCTCCTCCTGCATCGCGAGGGCCGCCACCGTCCGGGCCCCGCTGCCGGAAGCGGAGAGCGTCTCGGCCGCTTCGCTCATGGCCGCGCGCTGCGCGGTGAACACCAGGTTCGCCTGGCGCAGGTACCGGCGCGCCGCGAGCAGCAGCGGCGGCAGCGTCAGCAGCGAGACCAGGCCCAGCAGCGGGTCGACAACGAACAGCGCGAGGTACAGCACGAGCACTTCGATGAGCGAGGTGACGATCGTGGGTCCGTTGTCGCGCAGCAGGTCAGCGACCGTGTTGACGTCGGACGCCGTGCGCGTGCCGAGGTCGCCGCGTCCGGCCTGCTCGACCCGGTCGAGCGGCAGCCCGAGCACCCGCGCGACGACGTCCTCGCGCAGCCGCGCCGCCGCCCGCTCGCCGAACCGGTAGCCCGCACGCCGGCCCAGGCGGCTGAACACGAACTGGACGGCGACGCACGCGAGGATCACCCCGCACCACAGGTTGACGTCGCCCGCGCCCCAGCCCGCCCCGATGCCGTCGACCACCCGGCCCAGCAGGACCGGCACGGCGACGCTGAACCCGGCCGCGAGCGTGTACATCACCAGGACCTGCACGGCCGGACCCTTGTCGGCGGCGAGGAGTTCCAGGAACGCCCGCCGCACCTGCGCCGGGTTCGCGATCGGCAGCCGTGCTCGAGTGTCGTTGGCGCTCATGCGGACTCCTCGTGCGATGCGAGACGGCGGTACTCGGGCTCGGCCAGCAGCTCGGCGTGCGAGCCGGTGGCGTGGACCTTGCCCTCGACCATCCAGACCACCCGGTCGGCGTGGGCGAGCCACAGCGGCGAGGCCGTCACCACGAGCGTCGCCAGTGTTGCGCGGGCGGCGGCGACGCGCGCGGCGATGAGCGACTCCGTGTGCGAGTCCACCGCCGAGGTCGGCTCGACCGCCAGCAGTGCCCGCGGTTCGGCCGCGAGCGCGCGGGCGAGCCGCAGCCGCTGGCGCTGGCCTCCCGAGAGGTTGCGCCCGCCCTCGGCGATGCGCCCGTCGAGGGAGCCGCCGAGGGCGGTGCGCACGTCGCCGGCGCACGCGGTCGCGATCGCGGTGGACGCCGCGTCGGGGCCGACCCGCAGCGTCTCGGCGAGGGTCGCCTCGAAGAGGTAGTCCTCGTCGGTGAGCAGCATGATCTGCTCGCGCACGTCTGCGAGCGCGTACGCCTCCAGGGGATGCGCGCCCCACGCCGCTTCGGAGTCGCGGTAGCGGGCCAGTCGTTCGCAGGCTTCCAGCGCCGGGGCAGTCTCGGCGGTGACGAGCACGGTGAGACCGGTGCCGGGGACCGCGAGGCCTGAGTCGGGGTCGCGCAGTTCGCCGCCTTCGCCGCGGAGGGTCCCCTGGTCGTCCACATCGGTCGATATCGCGAGGAACCGGGTGAGGCGGCCGGCGGCCACCCAGCTCGCGACCAGGTAGTTCGCGGAGATGATGAAGTTGCCGGAGACGGCGATGAAGATCGTCGCGAAGCTGAACGCCGAGGCGAGGCCGCCGATGGTGAGCGCGTCGCCGACGGCGAGGAGCGCACCGACCCAGGTGATGACCGCGACGAACACGATCGGCATCGAGCTGCGCAGGGCGTGGATCCACGAGCTGGAGTTCGCCACGGCGTAGCCGCGGTCGCGCAGCGCCGTCGACTGCTCGCGGTACCGGGCGGTGAACATGAGGTCCCCGCCGATGCCGCGGAGCACCCGCAGGCCGCCGACAATGTCGGCCGCCTGCGCGGTGAGGCCGCCGATCATGTCCCGGTAGTCGGCCTGGCGGTGCTGGAGGCGCTTGAGGAGCGGCCCGGCGACGAGGGCGGTGACGACGCTGCCGGCGATCACGATGCCGCCCAGCAGCGGATGGATCGACCACACCAGGGCCGAGCCGATGACGAACATGGCGAGGTTGTTGGTGAGGAACCCGATCTCGGTGACCGAATGGGCCGCCTTCCGCATGTCCTCGCTGGGCAGGTTCACCAGCTCGCCCGCCGAGACGCGGCCGCGCACACCGGTTCCGGCCGTGTTGAGGTGGTCGGTGAGGCGCTGGACGATGACCCGCTGGTTCGCGGCGTCCGCGCTGTTGAACTGCCGGTAGCCGAGCACCCAGAACGTCGGCTGCACGGTGACGGCGATCGCCATGAGCGTCAACCAGAACGCGAAGTCGCCGCCGTCGCGGGCGATGAGGCCGTCGTCGACGACGCGGCCGAGCATCCACAGCTGCGACATCGACGCACCGCCTGCGAGCAGGAAGAACAACGCGCCCAATGCGATCCGGCCGGAGTGGGGCCGGGCGAGGCCGGTGAGGAGCCGCAGCGGGGTGAGCGGCCGTTCCAGGGGCGGGGCCCCTGTCCCGGAGCGAGGTCTGGAAGGCATGGGACCCAAGCTTACCGGCCGACCGGTATTCCAGTAACCGGTTAAAACTGTCGCATTTCCGGCTGTGCCAGTTCCGAGAGGTCCCGTTTGCGCCGCTGCTCAGCGGGAACCCGGGTGTCCTAGAACGACAGACACTTGAGCGAACGGAATCGTCATGGCACACGTCGTCACGCGCTACAACCCTCTCATCGTGCACATCATCACCGCGATCTTCGGTGCGATCGCGCTGATCATCTTGCTGCACTTGGGATTCGTCCTCCTTGAGGCCAACCCCCACAACCCGCTGGTGAACTTCATGGCCGACCTCGCCAACTGGTTCTCCTGGCTGTTCCGCGACATGTTCACCGGGATCGAGGACCCGAAGGTCCGCGCCGTCGTGAACTACGGCATCGCCGCTCTGGTCTACCTGGCGATCGGCGGCCTGTTCTCCGGCTTCGGCCGCCGCTGGCGCGACTGAGTCGGGAGCGAACCGGAGCGCGAGGCCAAGGCCCTAGCCTGGCTTGCGGACTTCGACCAGGTCGCTCAGCGCGGCCTTGAGATCCCGCTCTCGGTGGTAGCCGCGCTCGGTGATCAGCTCGACCGCGGTCTCAGCCAGGGCGATGTCGGCGCCCGTGGCCTCGCGCAGCATGGCTCGCAGGTCGGCGATGTCCTGCGGGCGGGTCTCGTCATCGCGTGCGAGCAACTTGACCGCAATCAGGTGCCCGAGACGGGCGACCGGTAGAACGAGGCCCGGCAGGATTTCGAGTCGTTCAGCTTCCGCAGTGATCTCGGGTTCGATTCCTGAGCTTGCGAAGAGCAGATCCACGACGTTCTCATGCTGAGGTTCGCGAGCGTCGAGGAGGCGGGCCGTCGCCAGTCGATCGACGGCCTCCTGTTCGACTGTGGCGAACAATTGGTATCCGCCGGCCATGAGATCGCGAAGTGTCGCTTCTGCGCTGACGTCGTCGGCGACTGCAACGGCGAGGTCGATATCGCGGGTAAAGCGGGGTTCGACTCGTGCTGAGACGGCGAACCCGCCGACCAGCGCCCAGGAGGTGCCGCGATCGTCGAAGAAGGTCGCGATGCGGTGCAGACTCTGTTCGAGTTCGTTCATATGCGTCGGTGTGAACGGGGACCGGGATAGTCACCGTTCTCGGCGCCTGGCGGGTTCAGGAGCCAGCGGCGGAGTTCGTCGCGCAGTTCGGGCTCGGTGAGGATGCTGCGGGCGCGCTTCAGTTTCTGCGTGTACATGCGCCGACCGACTTCGTGCATTTCGAATGCCATCCGAAGCCGGTCGGCGGGCGACTGCGAGTCCATTGCTCCAGTCTATAGGGGCCAGGTGCGAGGAAGACCGGGAGAAACGAGCCGATCAGTCGGCGTCGCGCATCCGCAGGAGCTTGCGGGCCTCGACCGTGGTGATCGCAGGCCGCTGGGCCAGCGCCGCCGCTGCCGCGGCCCGCTCCACCAGCTGGTCGTTGCCGGTGACCGCCTGCCGCCTCGCGTACGACACCGTGTCCTCCATGCCCACCCGCAGATGCCCGCCGTGGGCCAGCGAGGCGAACATGACAGGCAGCGTCGTCCTCCCGATGCCGGTGGCCGAGAAGGTGGTCCCCTCGGGGAGGTACCGGCGCACGCCCTCGGCGAACGCGGTCACCGTGGCGGCATCGCCGGCCGCGCCGCCCGGCACGCCGAGCACGAAGTCGACGTGCACGTGCCCGCCGAACGGCAGCCCCTCCTTGTCCAGCAGCCGCTCGAGCGCCGAGAGGTGTCCCAGGTCGAACAGCTCGTACTCGGGCACGACCGCCTTGTCCTGCATGCGCCGGTGCAGTTCGGTGATGAACGCCCAGCGGTTCATGAAGACGTCGTCGCCGAAGTTCACCGTGCCCATCGTGCAGGAGGCCATGTCCGGTTCGGCGTCGAGCACCGCGAGGCGGGCCCCTTCGCCGTCGCGCACCGAGCCGCCCGTCGAGAGCTGCACGATGAGGTCGGTCGTGTCCCGAAGGGCCGCAACGGCATCGCGCAGCCGCACCGGGTCGAGGGTCGGCCGGGCGTCGTCGTCGCGCAGGTGCACGTGGATGATCGAGGCGCCAGCCTGCTCGCACCGCTTCGCGGTGTCGACCAGCTCGTCCAGTGTCACCGGCAGCGCCGGGACCTCGGCCTTCTCCACTTCGGCCCCGGTAGGCGCCACCGTGATGAGGGTGCCGGTCATGCGACCTCCGCAGCCTCGTCCTGGCGGGCCGCGGCCTGCCGCGACCGCGCCGCGGCCGCGTCGCCGTCCTCCTTCGCGCGGACCGGCGCGTGCATGTTCGCCCACCACTGCTGGCCCGCCTTGGACAGCGTGTCGATCGGGTCGTAGAACGGGTACCGGCGGGTGAGCGCGTCGGGGTCGTCGGCCTCGATCGAGGTCCGGTAGTTCTTGGTCCAGTAGGAGATGCCCAGTTCCCGGTCGTACTCGGAGAGCTGGTGGACCCAGCGCTTGCCGACCATCGGCACGTCGCAGATGATCCGCGGCGTCGCGTATCCGGGCAGGTAGCCCATGATCGCCGTCTGCAGCTCCTGCGCCTGGGCGACCGAGGTCCGCCAGTGCTCGGCGTTGGGGATCATGTCGCACATGTAGAAGTAGTACGGGAGGATGTTCGCCTCGCCCTGCAGCGCGAAGCACAGGTCGAGCAGGTCCGCCTGGGTGTCGTTGACGCCGCGCATGAGCACGCCCTGGTTGCGCACGTCCCGCACGCCCGCGTCGAGCATCGCCGCCGCCGCCCGCGCCACGGCCGGGGTCACCGAGTTGACGTGGTTGATGTGCGTGTGGATGGCGAGGTTGACGCCCTGCCCGGCCGCGCGCTTGGCGACGCGGGCGAGCCCATCGACGATCTCGTCCTGCAGCCAGTGCTGGGGCAGGCCCATGAGCGCCTTGGTGGCCAGGCGGATGTCGCGGATGGTCTCGACGTCGAGGAGCCGGTCGAGGAACCGTTCGAGCTGCTTCCACGGCAGGTTCGCCACGTCGCCGCCCGAGACGACCACGTCCCGCACGCCCGGGTGCGCCTCGAGGTAGTCGAGGATCGCCGTCTGCCGGTCGACCGGTTTGAGTGCCAGCCGCCGCTTGTCCACTGTGGGCGTGGAGTTGCCGACGAGGTCCATGCGGGTGCAGTGCCCGCAGTACTGGGGGCAGGTCGAGAGCAGCTCGGCGAGCACCTTCGTCGGGTAGCGGTGGGTGAGGCCTTCGACGGCCCACATGTCGTGCTCGTGCAGCGAGTCGCGCGTCGCGAACGGGTGCGAGGGCCAGTCGGAGCGCCGGTCGGAGGCGACCGGGAGCATGTAGCGGCGCACCGGGTCGGCGTAGAACGCGTCCGTCCACGAGCCCGGGGCGGTCTCCTCGACCTGGGGCGCCATCGTGTTGAGCATCTGCGGCGGCAGCAGCATCGACATGGTCGCCGAACGCTCCATGTCGGCGGCGAGGTCCTCGTAGAACGACTCGTGGAGCCGGTCGCCGATGAGGTCCCGGAGCTGCTTGACGTTCTTGACGCAGTGCACGCGCTGCCACTGCGCCGAGGCCCAGTCGGCCTCGGTCACGTCCGCCCAGCCGGGGAACCGCGTCCAGTCGGGCTCCTCCAGCCTGCGACGCCGGTACTGGTAGGGCTGCTCGATCACGGGTGCTGTGTCTCCCGTCGGTCGATCCGACACCTTTTCACCTCCATGTCCGGGCTGTTGGCCCGGGGAACCTCGCAGACGGGGATGACCGTCCTTGTGACGAGGATAACCTTCCGTTACTGTAGTGCGCTAGGTCCCGCATATTGAGACTCCATAAACTCCCTGCTACAAGAAGGGCGGCAACGATGTCGAAAGGCTCACCGGTCGGATCGCACCGAGTCGTCAGCCCCGCCGGAGCGCTGCCACAAGCGGCCGACCGGCTCGACCCCGACCCCGAGATCGCCGACGACGAGGTCCGTATCAGCGTCGAGCGCCTCAACCTCGACGCGGCCTCCTACCGGCAGCTCCACACCTCCCACGGCGGCGACGGCGACGCCGTCCGCGCCGAAGTGCGCGCCATCATCGCGCAACGCGGCAAGATGCACAATCCCGTCACCGGCTCCGGCGGCATGCTCATCGGCACCGTCGACGCCGTCGGACCCCGCTCCCCGCTCGGCCTCAAACCCGGCCAGAAGGTCGCCACCCTCGTCTCGCTCACCCTCACCCCGCTGCGCATTGATGACGGCTTGATGCGCTGGGACGGCAACTCCGAGCAGGTTCCGACCAGCGGCCACGCGATCCTCTTCGCCCGCTCCATCGCCGCCGTCCTCCCCGATGACCTGCCCGAGCACCTCGCGCTCGCCGTCCTCGACGTGTGCGGCGCCCCCGCGCTCGTCCGCCGCGTCGTCGCCCGCCGACCCCACGCGACCACCACCGTCGCCGTCCTCGGCGCCGCCGGGAAGTCGGGCTCGCTCTCGCTCGCCGCCGCCCGGGACGCCCACGCCGCGAAGGTCGTCGCCGTCGTCCGCGACGAGATCGAGGACGCGCAACTGCGCGGCTCCGGCCTCGCCGACGACATCGTCATCGCCGACGCCACCGACCCGCTCCGCCTCGCCGAGAAGGTCAACGACGCCCTCGACGGCCGCGGCGCGGACGTCACCGTCGTCTGCGTCGACGTGCCCGGCTGCGAGCACGGCGCCATCCTCGCCACCGCCACCGGCGGCACCGTCGTCTTCTTCTCCATGGCCACCTCCTTCCCGGCCGCCGCCCTCGGCGCCGAAGGCCTCGCCGCCGACGTCGAGATGCTCATCGGCAACGGCTACGTCCCCGGCCACGCCGAGTACGCCCTCCACCTCCTCAGGGCGAACCCGCACCTGAAGGACCTCTTCATCGCACGCGTCGGCAAGGAGGACGAGGACTAGATGGCCGCCGAACTCCCGCTCGACCCCGCCGTCGTCGCCCAGGCCCGCCGCCTCGCCGCGAAAGCCGCGCAACCCGTCGTCGACCTGGCCCGCAGCCACACCACCGTCTCCGTCGAACGCGCCACCCTCCGCCTCGCCGGACTCACCGGCGCCGACCCCGACGGCATCCCCTGGGTCAACCGCCTCGCCGACGCCGTCCAAGAGCAGGTCGGCATCGAACACGGCATCGCCCTCCCGGTCTTCCACGCGCTCAAGGACTTCCCCGACCTCGACCGCCTCGCCCACGCCGCCGCCGCGGACGGCGTCCGCTTCACCCTCCCCACCGCCAACGACGCACGGACCGCCCGAGAACGCGCCCAGGCCGCCGTCCAGCACGGCTTCGACCGCATCGACCGGTCCCGCGACCGGCGGGACGCGCTCGTCGCCGAGATCGGCGACCCGCCCCAGCGCCCCTGGATCTACCTCATCGTCGCCACCGGCGACATCTACGAGGACATCCCGCAGGCCCAGGCCGCGGCCAAAGCAGGGGCGGACGTCATCGCCGTCATCCGCTCCACCGGGCAGTCCCTCCTGGACTACGTCCCCGAAGGCGCCACCCGCGAGGGCTTCGCCGGCACCTACGCCACCGGCGAGAACTTCCGGCTCATGCGCGCCGCGCTCGACGAGACCTCCCGCGAGGTCGGCCGCTACATCCGCCTCACCAACTACGCCTCCGGGCTCTGCATGCCCGAGATCGCCGCGCTGGCCGGGATGCACCGGCTCGACATGATGCTCAACGACTCGATGTACGGCATCCTGTTCCGCGACATCAACCCGATCCGCACCTTTGTGGACCAGCGCTTCTCGCGGCAGGTGCACGCCCGGGCCGGGATCATCATCAACACCGGCGAGGACAACTACCTGACCACGGCCGACGCGGTCGAAGCGGCGCACACCGTCACCGTCTCGCAGCTGCTCAACGAGCGGTTCGCGCACGAGGCCGGGCTGCCGGACCCGCTGCTCGGCCTCGGGCACGCCTTCGAAATCAACCCTGAAGTGCCCGAGTCGTTCCGGCTCGAACTCGCCCACGCGCTCCTGGCCCGCCAGCTGTTCCCGGACGCGCCGCTGAAGTGGATGCCGCCCACGAAGCACATGACCGGCGACGTGTTCCGCGGCAACCTCCTCGACGGGTTCTTCAACCTCGCCGGGGTCATGACCGGGCAGTCGATCCTCTTGGTGGGCATGATGACCGAAGCGGTCGTCACCCCCTGGCTCTCCGACCGCGACATCGCGCTCCAGAACGTCCGGTACGTGCTCAGCGCCTGCGCCGGGCTCGCCGAGGACTTCCACCCGCCCAAGGACGGCTTCATCGCCGCCCGCGCCAACCAGGTCCTCGGCGAGGCCGTCGACCTGCTCGGGAAGATCGTGGACGACGGCCTGCTCAACGCCATCGCCGACGGCACGTTCGGCATCATGAAGCGCCCCGCCGACGGCGGCCGCGGCCTCGACGGCGTCGCGAAACGCGCCGACGACTACTGGAACCCGGCCGCGGAGGAGCTGGACCGGACCAGCCCCGACCAGGACGCGCCGAAGGAGGCCGCCCGATGAGCCGCATCGTCAGGCCCTACGGGGACACCACCGGCGACGGCATGGTGCAGCTCTCCTTCACCCTGCCCGTCCCGCACGACAAGCGCGCCGAGGGCGCGGCCCTCCAGCTCGCCGCGAAGATGGGCCTCGACGGGGCGATGCTGGTGCACGCCAAGCCGATCGGCGAGGGCTACACGTTCTTCGTCGTGTACGGCGCGTCCACGCACCTCGTCAACCTCGACGAGGTCAAAGTGGTCGAGAAGGACTACCCGCACCTGAGCCCCAAGGAGGTCAACGACGCCATCCGCGAGCGGCTCGGGCGCAAGCTCTGCGTCGTCGGCGCCTGCATCGGCACCGACGCCCACACCGTGGGCATCGACGCGATCCTCAACATCAAGGGGGTCGCGGGGGAGAAGGGCCTGGAGTACTACCGCGAGCTGCGGGTCGTGAACCTCGGCGCGCAGGTCGCCGTGCCCGACCTCGTGAACCGCGCGGTGGACGAGGAGGCCGACGCGGTGCTCGTCAGCCAGGTCGTCACCCAGAAGGACGCCCACCTGCACAACACCCGCGAGATGGCCGCGGCCTTCCGTGAGGCGCTGCCGCCGGGCCGCCGCCCGCTGCTCGTCGTCGGCGGGCCCCGCTTCGACGAGGGCGCCGCGACCGAACTCGGCGTCGACCGGATCTTCACCCGCGGGACCACGCCCTCCGATGTGGCCTCGTACCTCGTCCACCGGCTCGTCACCAGTAGGGAGACCGCAGCATGACCGACCACGACGGCACCACCGTGACCCACCGCCGCTACATCCCCTACAGCCACTCCCACTACGGCGGAAACCTCGTCGACGGGGCCTACGGCCTGGGGATGTTCGGGGATGTCGCGACCGAGCTGTGCATCATCACCGACGGCGACGAGGGCCTGTTCGCCTCCTACTCGGACGTGCAGTTCAAGGCGCCGGTGAAAGCGGGCGACGTAGTGGAGGCCACCGCCACGGTGGT
The DNA here is from genome assembly GCF_040641195.1 of Glycomyces sp. NPDC021274. Taxonomy (NCBI): domain Bacteria; kingdom Bacillati; phylum Actinomycetota; class Actinomycetes; order Glycomycetales; family Glycomycetaceae; genus Glycomyces; species Glycomyces sp. NPDC021274. The sequence goes on from NZ_JBFADC010000006.1 coordinate 290,894, forward strand.
GCGCACCGGCCGCCGCAGCCGCACCGTCGAGTTCACGCTCAGCGTCGTGTGCCGCGCCGACCCCGCACGGGGCGACTCGGCGGCGGCCGTGCTCGACGAGCCGATCATCGCCACCACCGCCACGGGCACCGTGGTCGTCCCATGAGCAAAGCCGTCGTCTGCGTCGACGTCGGCTCGACCTACACCAAGGCCGCCGCCGTCGACGCGGACTCCGGCGACCTCCTCGGCACGGCCTCGCGCCCGACCACGATCGGCACCGACGTCATGGACGGCCTCCGCGCCGCCGCCGAGGAGGCGACGCCCAAGGGCGCCGACGTCGTCGACACCCTCGTCTGCTCCTCCGCGGGCGGGGGACTGCGCCTCGCCGTGATCGGCAACGAGCCCCTCGTGACCGCCCGAGCCGCCTACCGGGCGGGGCTCAGCGCCGGCGCCCGGGTCGTGGACGTGCGCGCCGGGAACCTCGCGGCGGGGGACTTCGTCGACCTCGCCGGGGCCCGCCCTGACGTGATCCTCCTGGCCGGAGGCACCGACGGCGGCGACGAGACCGCCCTGCGCGCCCACGCCGAAGCCCTCGCGCAGTCCGGCCTGCGCACACCGGTCGTGCTGGCGGGCAACGCGAACGCCGCCGACGACCTCGCCGAACTCCTCACAGGGGCCGGCATCGACACGACCCGTGTCGCGAACGTCCTGCCGCGCATCGGCGTCCTCAACCCCGTCCCTGCCCGCACCGCGCTGCGCGAGGTCTTCCTCCGGCATGTGATCAGCGGGAAGCACCTCTCCGCCAGCGCCGACTTCACCCGGATGGTCAAGGCCGCCACGCCCGACGCCGTGCTCACGGGCGTGGAACTCCTCGCCGAGGTCACCGGAGCGGACCTGCTCGTGGTCGACGTGGGCGGTGCGACCACTGACGTCTACTCGGTGCTCACTCCCGACGCCGAACGCGAGGGCCCGCGCGCCGAAGTGGCCGGAACCGCTTGGCGCTCAAGGACCGTCGAAGGCGACCTCGGCGTGCGCCACACCGCCGTGGGCATCGTCGAAGCGGCCGACGACGAGGACCTCTCGGCGAGCTGGGGCCTCCTGGAGGCCGCGCGCCTGCGCGCCGCGAATCCGGCCTTCCGGGCCGCCGACCCGGTCGGCGCCGTTGCAATGAGCGCTGACGCCGAGCTGAGCGCGCTCGCCGCCCGCATCGCGGTGCGGCGGCACGCCCGCGGCGAGCGCATCGGCGGTCCCCACGAACCGCTCCGCGGCGGCAAGGACCTCGCGGCCGTGAGCCTCGTGGTCGGCTCCGGCGGCATCCTCCGCCGCGATCCGGGCGCCGCCGACTGGCTGCGTGAGGCGGTCGGCGCGGACACCTCCGGCGGGGTCCGGCCGCCCAAGGACGCCCGCTTCGCGATCGACGCGGACTACCGGCTCGCTCCGGCGGGACTCCTCGCCGCGAACGGACACCGCTACGCCGCAATAGGACTGCTCGCGTCCACTTCGTTCTGATCCGAGGCAACCGTTCGCCCATCCTGCGGCGTACCAGTCCCTGACATCCCTCACCACCTTGCAAGCCACCGAAAGGCGACCATGGAACGACGCGATGTAATCAAGCTCGGTGCCGCAGTGACCGCCGGGGGCGCCGTCTTCGGCTCCGCCTCCGCCGCGCACGCGGAGCAGTCCACTGCGCAGGCCGCTGCCACGACCGCCGCGCAGATCAAGGCGGTCTGGGACACCGAGATCGCGAAAGCCGGCGGCACCTGGCAGGGTTACGTGACCCTCCTCGACGGCACCGCCGCGCCCGTGACGGCCGTGAGCAAGAACTCCAGGAGCATCCAGACCGCCGCGAGCATCAACAAACTCGGTATCGCGCTCGGCGTGCTCGACAAGATCGACCGCGGCGAACTCGCCCTGGACGACCGGATCACGCTCACCCCGGACATCATCCTCACCGGCTCCGGCTTCTACTTCCACCAGACCGCGTACGGCGACGAGATCACCGTCGCGAACGTCCTGGTCGCCATGCTCCTGACCTCGGACAACACCTCGGTGCGGCTGTGCGGCCTGGTCTGCCCGCCCGCCGAGATCAACGAGACGCTGGCGGCCAAGGGCTTCAACGACACCCGCGTCATCCCCAACCCGGCCAACCCGAGCCGCATGTGGCTCGGCGACACCACCGCGTACGAGACGAACCGACTGCTCACCCGCCTCGCCAAGGGCGAGCTGCTCTCCGCGAAGAGCACGAGCTTCTTCCTCAATGTCCTGAAGGGACTCAGCGGCTACCACGACGGGTTCCGCCGCAACATGTCCTCGGTCGAACGCGCGCGCGTCGCCGTGAAGTACGGCGCGGACGACGCCACCCGCAGCGAGTCGGGCGTGGTCTACAGCGCCTCGGGCGCCCCGGCCCTCGTCTACTCGTTCATGGCCCAGTTCACCGACCACTGGGGCAACTACGGCGCGACCCACCCGGCCGTCCAGGCCCACGCCGTCATGGGCCGCAAGATGTTCGACATCGTGAACGCCGCGGGCATGGCCGCGTCCGACGCGGTGACGCTCGAAGTGGAGCAGGAAGCCCTCAACGGCGGCCTGACCCAGTAGTCCGGACCACGGAGTCCCGGCCGCGCTCGCGGCCGGGACTCCGCCGTCTCCAGCAACCGTCAGCCGCCGTGCAGCCCCTGCTCACCGGCTCGCTACGATCCGTTCACCGCGCGGAGCGAGAGTGATGCTCGCAATCAGTTCCCGCGGCGCCCCCCGAGTCCGCGAGGCTTGGTCCACCGCACCGAAACGAGCACAACATGCCAGGACAACAGCACACGATCGGCCGCCGCGCCCTCCTCGCCGGCTCCGCCGGGATCGTCGCCGCCGCGGTCGTCGCCGAACCGGCCGCCGCAGGTGAGACGACTAGCGCGCTCCAGTCCACAGTGGATTCGATCGCGTCCGAGGCGCCCCGCACCCAGTGGGCCCAGTACACCGGCCCCGCCTTCGTCGACACCTACAGCACCAACACGGTCGAGAACCTCACCCCCGAGACCAACGCCGCCGTCCGCATCCTCAGCGGCTTCAAAGACCTGTGGCAGACCGGCTCGGCATGGAACAACGGCACGGCGCTCGACGAGGACGTCCTCGAAGCGAACCTGGAGTACAGCGAGGAGGTCACCGCCGCCCGCACCCCCGCCGCGTCCAAACAGGCCTACATCTTCGACCGCCAGCACCAGAGCTACAGCGCCATCGGCGGCCTCGGCCCCCTCGAAGCCCTCTACAAGACCGGCGCGAAGGCCGTCACCGCCATCACCGGCGCCCCCGACGGCATCCCCGCCGACAAGATCAGCGACTCGCTGCCCCCCGACGCCCCAGCCGGTTCGGCGATCGGCCCCGGCGCGACCGACTCCGACCTGGGCAAAGTCGCGCTCCTGGTGAACACGGTCCGAGGGAACAACACCTCCTCGAACCCGAGCAAACTCGCCTACCAGTACCCGCGCCCGTGGCGGATGAACCGCGCCAGCGAAGTCGTCGAGACCGGCGGCATCCCCGTCCTCGGCGTCCCCGCCTACGACTCGGCGGTCGCGGCCGCCCCCGAGCTGCTGCGCCAGCGCTCCACCACCCCCGCCGACGACGGCGGATTCCCCTCCGGCCACACCAACGCCGCCTGGCTCGCCGGGCTCGCACTCGCCTACGCGGTCCCCGAGCGGTTCCAGGAACTGCTGATGCGGGCCTCCGACACCTCGCACTCGCGGATCGTCGCCGGGATGCACAGCGCGGTCGACGTGGTCGGCGGCCGCATCCTCGGCACCGCACTCGCCGCCGCCGTGCTCTGCAACCCCGCGACCGCCCAGATCAAGGCCGACGCCCGCGCCCAGGCGCTGGCGTACTTCACCGAGCAGACCGGCGTTTCGGCCGACGAGCTGCACGCCTATGCGCACCGCGAGGCCACCGACACTGACGAGTACGCCGACCGCGAGGCCAACCGGGCGCGCTTCGCCGAACGCCTCACCTACATTCTCGAGCGCTCGGGCCGCGACACCGCGTTCACCGTCCCCAAGGGAGCGGAGGTCCTGCTGGAGACCCGCCTGCCCTACCTCAGCGCCGACCAGCGCCGCGAAGTCCTGCGCACCACCGCCCTCAGGGCCGGTTACCCGATCCTCGACGGCCCGGAGCAGTGGGGCCGACTCGACCTCTTCGCCGCCGCCGACGGCTACGGCCGCTTCGACGACGGCGTCCAGGTCACGATGGACGCCGCTCTGGGCGGCTTCAACGCCGCCGACACCTGGCGCGGCGACATCGGCGGGTCCGGGAAGCTCACCAAGGCCGGCACCGGCTCCCTCACCCTCACCGGCGACAACTCCTTCTCCGGCGGCGTCGCGCTGCAGGCCGGCACCCTCCGGGCCGCCTCGGCGAACGCCCTCGGCAAAGGCGGTGTCACCCTCACCGGCGGCACGCTCGCGGTCGACACCGGGCAGCTCGAAGTGCGCGCCCTCGCCCAGTCGAACGCGACCCTCCAGGTGCTGCTGAACGACGGCGACGAGCCCGCCCTGGACGTGGACAAGAAAGTCACCCTCGGCGCCGGTGCGGTCCTGCGGGTCACCCTCGACCCGCAGCGCCCGCCCACCCCGGGCGTCGACCTCCCGGTCATCAAGGCACAAGAGGTCAAGGGCACGTTCGCAGAGATCGTGCTCGACGTCCCCGGCTACACCGCCACCGCCGAGTACGAGAAGAAGCGCGTCAAGGTCCGCATCGACGCCGCCTGACCGGGTCGGCCCCGGCCGTACGCCGGCCGGGGCCGAATCCCCACAAATCCAGGGCCGTACATTTGTACGATTGCATTTGGACGAACGGCCCGCGATCTCCATAGGCTTCAGGCGACTCCCACGAAAGGAACACCATGAGCGCCAACGAAGTCCTCGCCTACTACACCCGGCCCGGCCCGCTCTCCGACGCCGGAGCGCACCACGACGCCCTGCTCGCCCTCCCGGCCGACGTCCCCGGCCTCCTCGCCGCCGTCCAAGGCGCCCTCGTGCACCAGGACTTGACCGGCCTCTACGGCTTCGCACTCCCCGAGGACCGCAGGGACACCGCCCACTTCCGCGCGACCGCGGGCATTCTCGACCGGATCCTCGCCGAAGACCGACGGCCCCTGACCGAGGCGCGCGAACCGGAACGCCGCTTCGCCTGCACCTGCCGCACCTTCACCCTCGTCACCGTCGCCGCTCTCCGCGCCCACGGCGTCCCCGCCCGCGCCCGCTGCGGCTTCGGCAACTACTTCCCGGCCCCAGGCTGGCACATCGACCACTGGGTCGCCGAGTACTGGAACGGCGAACGCTGGATCCTCTCCGACGCCCAGATGGACCCGATTCAAGTCAAGGAGTTCGGCCTCGACTTCGACCCTGCGGACGTCCCGCGCGACAAGTTCGTCGTCGCCGGGCAGGCCTGGAACGCCTACCGGGCGGGCGACATCGACGCCGACAAGTGCGGACTCCCCGGCATCCCCGGCGAGTCGGGCCCCTGGTGGATCGCCGCCAACCTCATCCGCGACACCGCCGCACTGTCCAACATGGAACTCCTGCCCTGGGACCTGTGGGGCGCGATCCCCGAACCCGAAGACGAGATCGGACCCGACCTCACCGCCCTGTTCGACGAACTCGCGACCACCACCGCCGACCCCGCGACCGCCGCCGAGGTCCGCTCACGCTACGCGACCGACGAGCGGCTCCGCGTCCCCGACCAGGTCCGCAACGCGGTCCGCCAGGCGGCCGAGCCGGTCATCCCGGCCTCCTGACCCACCGGTGCTGTACGGTTCGGTGCGTATCCCACACAAAAGGAGTGACCAACAGTGGACGTGGAGCGCACCGAGCTGCCCGGAATCGGCGTGCGGTTCGAATTCGAGACCAAACGCCATGTGCGCCTAGGCATCGTCGCCCACCGCGAGGGCCGCCGCGACTTCATCATCTACGACCCCGACGACCCCGACTCGATGCTCGACTGCATCGTCTTCTCCGCCGACGAATCCGCCGCCATCGGCGAACTCCTCGGCGGCGCCCGCATCGTCGAGAAGCTCAACCGGCTCCACCACGAGATCGACAACCTCGTCTCCCGCCAGCTGAAGATCGACGCCACCAGCCCCTACGCCGAGCGGCCCCTCGGCGACACCCGCGCCCGCACCCGCACCGGCGCCTCCATCGTCGCCATCGTCCGCGCGACGGACGGCGTCGAGACCGGCCCGCCCCCCTCCGCGCTCCTCCACGTAGGCGACCGCCTCGTGACCATCGGGACGCAAGAGGCCGTCGACGCCGTCGACCGGATCCTGCGCGGTATCGACTAATGCACGAGACCGTCGAGCTCCTCCTTGAACTCGGCCTCCTCATCGGAGCCCTCGGTCTGCTCGGAGCCATCGCCGGCAAGTTCGGCATCTCCGCCATCCCGCTCTACCTGCTCGCCGGCCTCGCCTTCGGCCACGGCGGCATCTACGAGATGCACGCCATCACCGGCTTCCTCGACGTCGGCGCCGAAGTGGGCGTCGTCCTGCTCCTGTTCACCCTCGGCCTCGAGTACACGCCGCGCGAACTGCTCGGCACCATGAAGACCTCATGGCTCGGCGCCGTCGTCGACCTCGTCCTCAACGCCACGCCCGGCGTGCTATGCGCGCTCCTGCTCGGCTGGGGACCCGTCGCGGCCGTCGTCTTCGGCGGCGTCACCTACGTGTCCTCCTCCGGCATCATCGCGAAAGTCCTCTCCGACCTCGGCTGGCTCGGCAACCGCGAAACGCCCACGATCCTCGCGCTCCTCGTGGCCGAAGACCTCGTCATGGCGCTCTACCTGCCGATCCTCACCACGATCCTCGCCGGACTCGCGTTCGGACAGGCCGCGATCGGCCTCGGCGTCGCCCTGCTCGCCGTCGCCGCGGCGTTCGTCATCGCCTCCCGCTTCGGCGGCCTGCTCTCCCGGTTCCTCGCCTCGCCGAGCGACGAGATCCTCATGCTCAAGGTCATGGGCCTCGTCCTCGTCGTCGCCGGACTCGCGGAGAAGGTGCACGTCTCGGCCGCCGTCGGCGCGTTCATCGTCGGCATGGCCCTCTCCGGCGAGGTCTCGCGCCAAGCCGAGGAGACCCTGGAGCCGCTCAAGAACCTGTTCGCGGCGGTCTTCTTCGTCAACTTCGGGCTCGAGACCGACCCCGGCGCGCTGCCACCGGTCCTCCCGGTCGCCATCGCGCTGGCGGTCTGCACGATCGCGACGAAGTTCGCCACCGGCTGGTGGGCCGCCGGCCGCTCCGGCTCCGCGTTCACCGGCAAGCTCCGCGCCGGACTCGTGCTCCTACCGCGAGGCGAGTTCTCGATCGTCATCGCCGGACTCGGCGTCACGGCGGGCCTCAATCCCGCACTCGGATCCGTCGCCGCCGCGTACGTGCTGATCCTGGCCGCCATCGGCCCGCTCGCACCGCGCCTCGCGGGCCCGATCGTCGCCAAGCGCCGCAAGAAGAACCGCGCGAGGCGACTCGCGCAAGCGGCGTCCTAGCAGCGCGGTGGCGGGAGTCGCATCCTTCACTCCCGCCACCGCACACGCCGCACCGCCAGCCCGGCTTGATAGAACTCAGGGATGGCTGAAACCGCGAAAGAGCCCCGCCCGCAAGACGAGGTCGTCGACATCGCCCGCGACCTCATCCGCATCGACACCACCAACACCGGCGACAACGCGACCGCGAAGGGCGAACGCGCCGCCGCCGAGTACGTCGCGGAGAAGCTCGCCGAAGTCGGCCTCGAAGCCCGGATCTATGAGTCGGCGCCCGGCCGCGCCTCGGTCGCCTGCCGCTACCCCGGCGCCGACCCCTCCCGCGGGGCCCTCCTCCTCCACGGCCACCTCGACGTCGTCCCCGCCGAAGCCAGCGAGTGGACCGTCCACCCCTTCTCCGGCGAGATCAAGGACGGCTACCTCTTCGGCCGCGGCGCGGTCGACATGAAGGACTTCGACGCCATGCTCCTCGCGCTCGTCCGCGACTGGAAGCGCCGCGGCAAGGTCCCCCCGCGCGACCTGGTCCTCCTCTTCACCGCCGACGAGGAGGCCGGCTCCGACTACGGTGCCCGCTTCATGGTCGAACAGCACCCCGAGGTCTTCGAAGGCGTCACCGAAGCGGTCGGTGAAGTCGGCGGCTTCTCCATGACCCTCCCCAACGACCTGCGCGTCTACGTGGTCCAGACCGCTGAGAAGGGCCTCGACTGGCTCCGCCTGCGCGCCACCGGCCGCCCCGGCCACGGCTCGATGCTCCACGACGACAACGCCGTCACCCGCCTCACCCGCGCCGTCGCCAACATCGGCCAGCACGAGTTCCCGGTCGAGATGACCCCCACCGTGCGCCAGTTCCTCGAATCCGTCTCCGACCTCACCGGCATCGAATTCGACCCGAACAACCCGGACGAGACGGTCGCCAAGCTCGGCCCCGTCGCCCGCCTCATCGGCGCGACCCTGCGGAACACGGCCAACCCGACCCGCCTCAACGCGGGCTACAAGACCAACGTCATCCCCTCCACCGCCGACGCCGTCATCGACTGCCGCTCGCTGCCGGGCCGCAACGACGAACTCGAAGCGATCCTCCGCGAACTCGCCGGCGACGGCATCGACTTCGAGTACGAGATCCGCCAGCCCGGCTACGAGACCTCCTTCGACGGCGTCCTCGTCGATGCGATGGCCGAGGCGATCCGCCAGGCCGACCCCGGCGCCCACACCGTCCCGTACATGCTCTCGGGCGGCACCGACGCGAAGGCCTTCGCCACCCTCGGCATCCGCTGCTTCGGCTTCGCCCCCCTGAAACTCCCCGCCGACCTCGACTTCACCGCCCTCTTCCACGGCATCGACGAGCGCGTCCCGCTCGACGGCCTGACGTTCGGCGTCGACGTCATGGACCGCTTCATCTCCCAGTCTTAGACCGCGAGAACCCAACGGGCCCTGAGCCAGTGAGCGCGCTCACCGGTTCAGGGCCCGACTGATGCTGGACACCGCCCCCTGAGCCCCGCTACAATCGGTGGCGATGTTGATCTTCCTTTAGAAAGCAGCCAGGCCTTCGCGTAGAGCACCGCTCCGCGACGGCCGCCGAGGCACGCATCGCAATCCATGAAGCCCTGAACGCTTCCCGCGTGCCGCTCATCCGCAATTCCCTCGCGAACGACTGCTTTCTGGAGGCGCGCATGTTCCGCCATGCCCAACTGACCCTTGTAGACATCACGAAGCGCTACGCCGACCACCTCGTCCTCGACCGCGTCACCTTCACCGTGAAACCGGGGGAGAAGCTCGGCGTCATCGGCGACAACGGCTCCGGCAAGTCCACCCTGCTCAGGCTCATCGCCGAAGTCGAGCCGCCCGACAACGGCGAGCTGACGATCGTCTCCCCCGGAGGCGTCGGCTACCTGCCGCAGCAACTCGACCTGCCCGAACACGACACCGTCGCCGACGCGATCGACCTCGCCCTCGCGGACCTCCGCGAGATCGAGCGGCACATGCGCGAGACCGAACAGGAACTCGCCGACGGCGACGACGCCGCAGGCGAGCGGTACGCCGAACTCCTCGCGCACTTCGAAGCCCGCGAAGGCTGGGACGCCGACCTCCGCGTCGACCAGGCACTGGAAGTCCTCGGGCTCCCAGGCCTCGACCGAAGCCGCCCTTTGGGGACGCTCTCGGGCGGCGAGCGCTCGCGACTGATGCTGGCCGCGACCCTCGCGGCCAGGCCCGCGCTCCTACTGCTCGACGAGCCGTCGAACGACCTCGACGACAACGCCGTCACCTGGCTCGAAGCGCAACTGCGCGACTGGCCCGGCACCGTGGTCGCCGTGACCCACGACCGCGCCTTCTTGGAGGCCATCACCACCACCATGCTCGAAGTGGTCGATCGGAAGGCGCGCCGCTACGGCAACGGCTACACCGGGTACCTCATTGCAAAGGAGACCGAACGCCTGCAAGCGGCGGAGGCTTACGAGACCTGGAAGGTCGAAGTCGAACGCCAGCAAGGCATCGTGGACCACAACGCAGGTCGCATGGATGCGATCCCGCGCAAGCTCGAAAAGCCCGGATCAGGTGCCGGGGCCTTCCGGGCTCGGGGTCGCACTCATGGTGCGGGCAGCCGCATCAAGGTCGCGAAGCAGATGCTCGAACGGCTCCGAGCGCACCCGGTCCCGAGGCCGCCCGATCCGATGCGCTTCGAATCCGCACTGGAGACCACCGGTGCGGGCACCGAGGCGCCCGCCTTGGTGCTGAACGACATCCGAGTGGGCGACCGACTCAAAGTGGACAGCCTGAAGATCGCCCACGGCGAGCGGGTCCTCATCACCGGACCGAACGGTGCGGGCAAGACCACGCTCATGAGGGTCCTCGCAGGAGAACTCGATTCCGACCAAGGCGAGGTCGAACGCAACGGAGCCGTCGGCCACCTGCGCCAACTCGCCGGACCGGGCTCGGGCCGGCAGTCGGTCCTGCGGGCCTTCGCCGAAGGCCGCGTCGGCACGCTCGAAGAGCACGCCGAAGCACTCGATCGCTTGGGCCTGTTCGCCCATGAACAGTTCGGCACCCAGGTGACGGCACTGTCGGTGGGCCAGCGCCGCCGCCTCGAACTGGCCCGACTCGTATCGAGACCGGTGGACATCCTGCTCCTGGACGAGCCGACCAACCACCTGTCCCCGCTGCTGGCCGAACAGTTGCAGGAGGCACTGAAGAACTACGCGGGAACGGTGGTCCTGGTCAGCCACGACCGCCGCCTCCGCGAGTCCTTCCAAGGCGGCCACCTGGAAATGGACGCGGGCACGATCGCCTGACACGCACCCGCCGAAGGTGGGACCGGAACCGGCGCAACCGGATTCGGTTCCACCCCCTCCCCGGAAAGGAACCCCTCATGGCCCTTACGATCATCTACGAGACCCACGCGATCACCGAGGACAACGAGAACGGCATCGCGACCGGTCGTCTTCCCGGCCGCTTGTCGGCCCGGGGGCGCGAGGTCGCCGCCGAACTCGGGGCTCGCCATTGCGCACCCCGCCCTGACGCCGTGTTCACCTCCGACCTCCAGCGCGCGGTCGAGACCGCGCGAATCGCCTTCGGCGACACCAACATCCCCGTCCATCAAGACCCGCGCCTGCGCGAATGCGACTACGGCGACCTCAACGGCCACCCGGTCGCCGAGGTCGCCGCACTCCGGGCCGTACGCATCGACCGGCCGTTCCCGGGCGGACAGAGCTACAACCAGGTCATCGAGGCGACCCGCGAATTCCTCCGCGACGTCGCCGCCGACCACGACGGCCGACGGATCGTCGTCATCGCCCACTCCGCGAACCGCTGGGCCCTGCAGGTCCTCCTCGGCGGTGCCCGTATCGAAGACCTCGTGGACGCCCCGTTCCAGTGGCAGCCCGGCTGGCCCTTCGTCCTCGACGGGAAGCTGTAGGTGGGGCTCGGGGCCGACTACCGGCGGATCTGGTTCGGCAACGCGTCGGCGAACCTGGCCGACGGGATCACCTTCATCGCACTGCCGCTGCTGGCGGCGACGATCACCACCAACCCGCTCGCGGTGGCCGGCCTCGCGGTCGCGCACTCGTCGTCCCGCATCGTCTCGGTCCTTGGCATCGGCGTGCTCATCGACCGCGCCGACCGCCGCCGCCTCGCCTACCTCGCGAACTTCGCCCGTGCCGCAATGTTCGCGCTCCTGACGGGCCTGGTCCTTCTCGACGCCGCACCGATCGCCGTGCTGTATCTGGTCTACGCCGTGATGGGCGTGGTCGAGACCCTGGCCGACGGCGCCGCGCGCGCCGTCCTGCCGCAAGCGGTGCCCGCAGCGGGACTCGACAAGGCCAACTCGCAGATCGCCGGTACCCAACTGGTGATCGACGAGTTCATCGGCCCGCCTCTGGGCGGGCTCCTGTTCGCCATGGCCGCCTTCGCGCCCACGGCGCTCAACGCCCTCGCCTTTCTCTTGGCGGGCCTCGCCTTCTGGCGACTGCGCGGCACGTACGCCGTCGCCCGGGACACGACCGACACCGCTCCACGAAGCATCCGCACCGACATCCGCGAAGGCGCCGCTTGGGCCATGCGGCACCGGGTCATACGACTGCTCATCGCCCTCAGCGGCATCACCTGCGTGGCGTACATGATCCCGTTCTCCTACCTCGTCCTCTACGCGCAAGCGGAGCTGGGCCTCGACGGGACCGGCTACGGCCTGCTGCTCGCGTTCTCCGCCCTCGGGGGACTGCTGGGCAGCTTCATCGCGACGAGGCTGCGCCGGCGGATCGGCTACGGGTGGTCCATGGTCGCCGCGCTCACCACTGGAGCTCTCTCGTTCGCGGTGATCGCACTGACGACCAACCTCGTCATCGTCGCGATCGCACTGGCCGTCTACATTGCACATGCGGTCGTCTGGGGCATCATGGCCACCACGGTCCGCCAGCGGGCCACCCCGGCCGCGATGATGGGGCGGGTCGGGTCGCTGGACGGCTTCGTCGGCCTGATCGGCCTCGCCGTCGGCGCGGGCGCGGGCGGACTGCTCGCCTCCGGTCTCGGCTATCGGATCCCGTTCGCGATCGCCGGTGCGGTCTTCGCCTGCGCGGCCGTGCTGTGCCTCCTCTCCATCGGCAGCCTGCGCGCATGGGAGGACGCCGACGCGTCGGACCAGCCCGACTGACGGCGAATCCCGGTCAACGGTGGGCCATGACCAGTGCTCTTCCGGCCGTCGCGCACTGCGCGGCGTACTCGGAGGGCGGGTAGCCGATGAGGTTCTTGAAGTCGTGGGTGAAGTGGGCGTGGTCGGACCAGCCGAGTTCGGCCGCGAGGCGGGACAGGTCCGCCTGCGGGTCCTCGGCGAGGCGGTCGGCCGCGTCGTGGAGGCGGTACCGCTGGATCAAGGTCTTCGGGCCGAGCCCCAGGAAGTCCTGGAAGAGCCGCTGGAGTGTCTTGGGGGACATGTCGAAGCGGGCCGCGACCTCGTCCACGCGCGTGATCGAGCGATCCTCGAGCATTGCCCGCACCACCGCGAGCAACCGTCCGTAGCGGGGATCGGGCCGCTCCGGGACCCGGTCGGTCAGGAACCGCGAGACCACCTGGATGGCGTCGATGTCGCCGCCGCTCATCACGATCGCGTTCAACTCGTCGACCTCGGGGCCGAACACCGTGGCCGCGCCCGCCGACCAGTCCGCCAGCGCCGTCCCCGCCACACCGCTGAACGCCGTGAACCCGCCCGGCCGGAACTTCACGCCGAACACGCGGCCGCGGCCGGTGAGCGGGTGCCGCGAGACGGCGATGCCGGGGCCGTGCAGCTCGGCGCCGATCACGGGCATGAAGCTCAGGTTCACGCACGGGTGGGGGATCACCACCGACTCGTACGAAGCGCCGTCCGGCAGGTCCCAGTGGACCGACCAGTACCGCTCGACGTACTGTCCGAGCAGGCCGGTCTCGCGGTATCGCCGCAGGTCGATGAAGCGCACGGCCTCCTGTGGTCGCAGCAGGCCCTTGTCGCTCGCGGTAGCTCCGTTCACGCCCCGAAAACTACCCCGGGGGTACGTCGTTTTTTTACAAGCGAGCCCGGGCGCGCCCGGGCGAGACTGGGCCCATGAGCGAAACCAAGGTCAACCCGATCCCGGACGGCTACCACTCGATCGTGCCGTTCATCGTCGTCAACGAGGCCGCCAGGGCCATCGAGTTCTACAAGGAGGTCTTCGGCGCGAAGGTCCTCATGCGCAACAACGGGCCGGACGGCTCGGTCATGCACTGCGACCTGCAGATCGGCGATTCGGTCCTCCAGTTGGGAGACGCGAACCCGCAGTGGGGCCTCGAATCGCCGAACGCCGAGCAGATCACCGGGTCGCTCGCGGTCTACGTCGAGGACTGCGATGCGGTGTACGCCAAGGCGGTCGAAGCCGGTGCCACCGTGCGCGAGGAGCCGTCGGTGTTCCTCACCGGCGACCGGTACGCGTCCATCGCCGACCCGTTCGGGCGCCGCTGGTCGATCATGACCCGGGTCGAGGACGTCTCGCACGAGGAGGCCGAGCGCCGCATCGACGAGTGGATCGCCTCCATGGGCGAAGGCTAGGAAGCGGAGACGGACCGCCCCGCGCCGGAGTCGGCGCGGGGCGGTCGCTTGCTGCGGGGATCGGGACTTCGATCGGGGAGTGGTACCGGCGCTATCGGGGGCTAACCGCAGTTGCCCCAGCTCTGGCGGCCGCCGAAGGCGCTGGAGCCGCTGGGGGAGTAGATGTAGCCCCAGTACTGGACGCACGCGTCCGCGGCGTACGCCGAGATCGACTCCCAGTGCGAGGCGCTGTCGTCGGCCCTGTGGTAGGTGGTGTCGCCCTGGACGACGAGCACGGCGGCGATGCGCGTCGGGGTGCCGTGGTAGGGGGAGCCGCTGGTCTTGTTGGTGACGACGCAGTTGCGGCCGTTGCTCGCGTTGTAGGCGAGGATGACCTCGCCCCACTTCGCGCCCGAGCTGGAGTTCACGTTGCGCACGCCGTCGGAGGCGATCGCGTAGCCCGATCCGCAGCCGTTGGTGACGGCCTCGGCGCGGGTGTGGGCCGAAGCCGGTTGCGCCGTGGCGACGAGCATGGCCGCCACGGCGACCAGCGTTGCGAAGATGATGAACGCCGGCCGCACGAGGCGGTTGGCGAGAGCGTTTGCCATGAAGGCACCGTCTTTCCTGTCGTGTCCTGTCCGCAGAGCCGGCCTCGCGGCCGGTCCCCGCAGCGGGGCGTGAGCACACTCTCACCGTCCCCGAGTGAACACGCTCCTCAAGGCGCGACGGGTTGCCTTCATGTCCAAGGAGGACAGGACGAATCGCGCCCCAAAGTCCACAGCGGACCCACCCGCACCGGTACTGGCCAGTCGTCACGAAAAACGGGTTCTTAAGGGCCCCTTAGTAACTCTCGGGGTACCCGACTGTGGGGGCCGACACATCGTCCAGCGCCAGGCGGATCTCCGGCGGCAGGAACAACTGCTCGGCCGCCAGCGAGGCCCGCAACTGGGTCGCGTTCCGGGCGCCCACGATCGCCGACGCCACACCCGGCTGGTCGCGCACCCACGCCAGCGCCACCTCCAGCGGGCTCACCCCGAGCCCCTCGGCCGCGGTCGCGCACGCCTCGACGATCCCCGCCGAACGCTCGTCCAGGTACACCCCGGCGAACCGCGCCCACTGCGCCGAGACCGCCCGCGAGTCGGCAGGCCGCCCGAACCGGTACTTGCCGGTCAGCACACCGCGCCCGAGCGGCGACCACGCGAGCACGCCCATCTCCAAGGCCAGGCAGGCCGGCAGGACCTCGCGCTCGACACCGCGCTGCAGCAGCGAGTACTCCACCTGGTTGGCCACGATCGGGGCCCGCCCCGGCCACGCCGACTGCCAGGCGAACGCCCGCGCGGTCTGCCACCCGGTGTGATTCGAAAGCCCCACATAGCGGACCTTGCCGCTCGACACCGCCGAATCGAGCACCGACATGGTCTCCTCGAGCGGCGTGTCCGGGTCGTACACGTGCAGGATCCACAGGTCGATGTAGTCGGTGCCGAGCCGCCGCAGCGAGCCCTCCAGCGACCGCATGAGCCAGCCGCGCGACGTGTCGCGCTTGCGCGGCGCGCCGTCCGTTCGCACCCCGGCCTTGGTCGCGATGTGCAGCTCCGACCGGGCCGCGATCTTGCCGATGAGCTGCCCGATCACCGCTTCGGACGCGCCCTGCCCGAACACGTCGGCGGTGTCCACGAGCGTGCCGCCGGCCTCCACGAACGTCTGCAGCTGCGCCGCGGCGTCCTCGAGGCCGGCCTCGTCGGTGGTCCACGTCATCGTCCCCAGGCCGAGCGAGGAGACTTCGATGCCGCTGCGTCCAAGTGGTCGGCGTTCCATGACCACACAAGTTACATCGAGCAACCTTCGCATGAAAGCCTCAGGTGCACTGGGAAGGGCAACAAGTGCGCATCGGACGCGAACGCCCCGGCACTGGCCGGTCGGCCGGTCTTCGAAATATGATCGCGGGCATGGAATCCTGGACCGCCCCGCACCTGCCCTCCCTCCCCGGCCACGGACCGGCACTGCGCCTGCACGACACCGCGTCCGCAGGACTGCGCGAGACGGTCAAGCCCGGCGCCGAGCGCGCCTCGATGTACGTCTGCGGCATCACCCCCTACGACGCCACCCACCTCGGCCACGCCGCCACGATGATCACCTTCGACCTCGTGCACCGGTACTGGCTCGACCAGGGCATCGACGTCCACTACGCCCAGAACGTCACCGACGTCGACGAGCCGCTCTTCGAGCGCGCGACCCGCGACGGCACCGACTGGCAGGTCCTCGGCCTCCGCGAGACCGCCCTCTACCGCGAGGACATGGAGGCCCTCCAGGTCCTCCCGCCCCGCCACTACATCGGCGCCGTCGAGTCCATCCCCTCCGTCGGCCGCGCCGTCGCCCGCCTCCTCGAGACCGGCGCCGCCTACCGCCACGAGTCCGGCGACATCTACTACGCCGTCGAATCCCACCCCGGCTTCGGCGGCGAATCGAACTACGACCGCGAGACCATGCTCCGCTACGCCCGCGAACGCGGCGGCGACCCCGAACGCGAAGGCAAGCGCGACCCCCTCGACGCGGTCCTGTGGGTCGCCCCCCGCGACGGCGAGCCCTCCTGGGACTCGCCCGTCGGCCCCGGCCGCCCCGGCTGGCACATCGAATGCGCCTGCATCGCCCTCGACCACCTCGGCGAGAGCATCGACGTCCAAGGCGGCGGCAACGACCTCATCTACCCCCACCACGAGTTCTCCGCGGCCCACGCCGAATCCCTCACCGGCACCAGCCCGTTCGCGCGCACCTACGTCCACACCGGCATGATCGGCCTCGACGGCGAGAAGATGTCGAAGTCCCTCGGCAACCTCGTGTTCGTCTCCAAACTCCGCGCCGAAGGCGTCGACCCCGCCGCCGTCCGCCTCGCCCTCCTCGCCGACCACTACCGCGCCGACCGGCAGTGGAGCGCCACCGCGCTCGCCGAAGCCGAACTGCGCCTGGGGCGCTGGCGCGAGGCCGCCGGCCGCGAGCTCGCCGTCCCGGCCGGCGCGATGCTGAAGGCCGTGCGCGAGCGCCTGGCCGACGACCTCGACACCGCCGGGGCACTCGCCGCGGTCGACACCTGGGCGAACGAAACACTCCAGAACGGCGGCGAAGACCCCTCGGCGCCCACCCTTGCCCGCGACACGATGCGAGGACTGCTCGGAATAGACTGCGCACGCTGATTGTGCGAAATGCCGAGTATCGGTACGCTCGCAGTTGAGCGTGGCCGACTCCCCGTCCTCCTGGAGTCGAATTGAAGATCCTGCTGCTGGCGTCCGCATTCAACGGACTCACCCAGCGCGTCTGGTGCACCCTGCGCGAGCAGGGGCACGAGGTCGGCGTGGAACTCGCCGCGGCCCACAGCGCCCCCGAGACGCTGACCCGCGCAGTCGAGCGCATCGACCCCGACCTCATCCTGTGCCCGTTCCTCAAGCACCGCGTGCCCGAAGCGGTCTGGCGCCGCTGGACCACCGTGATCGTCCACCCTGGACCCGTCGGCGACCGCGGCCCCTCCTCGCTCGACCACACCCTGCTCGGCCAGAGCCCCCGCTGGGGCGTCACCGCGCTCTCGGCGGTCGAGGAGATGGACGCCGGACCGGTCTGGGCCTGCTCCACATTCGACGTCCCCGAGGGCATCACGAAATCGGCGCTCTACAACAGCCGCGTGGCCGACGCCGCCATGGACTGCGTCGCCACCGTCGTGCGCAAGGTCCAGGGCGGCGACCGCCCCGTCCCCGCCGAGGAACTGCCCCCGCCCGTCCAGGGCACCGGTGAGCTCCCGCTGCTGCGCCGCAACGCCTTCGAGCTCGACTGGCGCGCGTCCGCGACCGAGCTCGCCCGCCGCATCGCCGCCGCCGACGGCGCCCCCGGCGCGCCCGCCGTCATCGCCGATCGCACCTACTGCCTCTTCGACGCCGCCGCCGTCAGCGAGCACACCGGCGCCGAACCCGGCACCATCGTCGGCCGCGACTGCGAATCCATCGCCTTCGCCACCGGCCGCGGCACCCTCTGGGTCGGCTACGCCGCCCTCCTCGAGAAGAAGCGCGGCCCGAAGCTCCCCGCCGCCATGGTCATCGACGCCGCCCACGCGGCGTTCAAACCCGCGCCCGAGGCCATCGCCGAGACCGTCTACCGCCGCGAAGGCGACATCGGTTACCTCACCATCCGCTCCTACAACGGCGCCATGCACACCGAGCAGTGCCGCCGCCTCACCGGAGCGGTCGAGAAGGCACTCACCGAGGACACCCGCATCCTCGTCCTCACCGGCACCGAGCACGCCTTCTCCAACGGCATCCACCTCGGCGTCATCGACGCCGCCGCGGACCCCGCCGCCGAGGCCTGGGACAACATCAACGCCATCGACGACCTGTGCCTCGCCATCGCCGAGGCCGAGCAGCTCACCGTCGCCGCCTTCTCCGCGAACGCGGGCGCGGGCGGCGTCATGGCCGCACTCTGCGCCGACGTCACCGTCGCCCGCGACGGCACCGTCCTCAACCCGTACTACGACATGGGCATCTACGGATCCGAACTGCACACCTGGTCGGTCGCCAACCGCGTGGGCGAGCAGGTCGCCTCCCGCCTCCTGGGGGAGAAGCTGCCGATCTCCGCGGCCGAGGCCAAGCACATCGGCCTCATCGGCGCGGTCGGCCCGCGCGACTGGGACGAGTTCCAGCGCTGGCTGCGCGCCGTCGCGATCGGCTACAACGACCCGGTCACGCGCGGGCGCATGTTCGCCGCGAAGGCCCGCCGCCGCGCCGAGTCCAAGCCCTTGTCGTACTACCGCACCATCGAGCTCGCCGAGATGGCCCGCGACATGTTCGACGACCGCCACGGCTTCCACGGGAAGCGCCGCGCGTTCCTCGGCAAGGCGGCCCCGACCGAGACCCCGGAGAAGCTCCGCTTCAAGTGAGGGGAGCAGCTCCGCTCAACGTGAGGCGGGCCGGAGAGGGTTTGCCAGTCTCGCCACTGCGTTGACAGGTGCCGTCCCACCTGATGGACTGTCCCTATGTTCGAAGAAGGACAGTACTTCGCGCCGGTCAACACCGACGCCGACGGCACGGTCGTCGTGGAACTGGGTGAGAACCACCCGGGCTTCGCCGACCCCGAGTACCGCGAGCGGCGCAACGCCATCGCGGCCCTCGCACTGGACTGGGAACCCGGCCAACCTATGCCGACCGTTTCCTACTCAGACACCGAGCACGAGATATGGCGGCTGGTCAGCGCCGAACTCTCCGTGAAGCACCAAGCCCTGGCCGCACACGAGTACCTGGAGGGCGCCGAGCGCCTCAAACTCCCCGCCGACCACATCCCGCAGCTCCACGAGGTCTCCGAGGCGCTGGAGCCGCTCACCGGCTTCAGCTACCTGCCCGCGGCGGGGCTCGTGCCCCTGCGCGAGTTCTACGGGGTGCTCTCGGACGGCAAGTTCCACGCGACCCAGTACATCCGCCACCACTCGGTGCCGCTGTACACGCCCGAGCCCGACGTCATCCACGAGGTCATCGGCCACGCCAACGCCCTGGCCTCGCCGCGCTTCGCCGCCCTGTACCGGGCCGCGGGCGAGGCGGCCCGCCGCGTCCACTCCGAGGACGCGCTCGAGTTCGTCTCCCGCGTCTTCTGGTTCACCCTCGAGTTCGGGGTCATGAGCGAGAAGGACGGCCTGAAGGCCTACGGTGCGGGCATCCTGTCCTCGTACGGGGAGATCGACGAGTTCCGGGGCATGGAGATCATGCCGCTCGACCTGGTCACGATGGGCACCATCGACTACGACATCACGAAGTACCAGGACCACCTGTTCGACGCCGGCTCGATGGAGCAGCTGGAGGACGTGGTGGGGGAGTTCTGGTCGACCTGCGACGACGAGTCCATCGAGCGCCTGAAGGCCGACGCCCGCTAGCGGCACAGCGAAGCGGCCGGGCGCACCGCCCGGCCGCACCCCACCTCGTCCCGCGGTTCAGCCGCCGCTCTTGAGCGCGGCCATGCGCGCCTCGATCTCGGCGTCGTCGGCGAGCCCGTCGAGGCTCTCGAACTGCTGGTCCAGTGACGACATCGACAGTTCCGCCTGGCCCCGGACCTTGGCCTCCTCGCGGCGGACCTTCTCCTCGAAGCGGTTGACCTCGCTGAGCGGGTCCATGATGTCGACGCTGCCGATGGCCTCGTTCACCTGCTGCTGCGCCTGCGCGGTCTTCGCGCGCGCGGCCAGGCTGCTGCGCTTGGACTGCAATTCGGTGAGCTTGGTCTTCATCTGGTTGAGCGCGGTCTTGAGCTTGTCGACGACCTCCTGCTGGCTCTGGATGGTCGGCGCGGCGGCCTGGATCTCCTTCTCCGCGGCGAGCTGCTTGCCCAGGGCCACTTTGACGAGGTTGTCGAACTTGTCGGCCTCGGCGGTGTTGCCCGCCGCCCGCAGTTCGTCGGCCTTGCGGCTGGCGTTGCGGGCCTTGTTCTCCCACTCCTGGGCCGCCTCCTTGTCGGCGGCGGCGTCCTCCTCCATCATCCGGAGGTTGCCGATGGTCTCGGCGATGGAGCTCTCGGCGTCGGCGATGCTGTTCTTGTAGTCGCGCTCCATCTGGGCGAGCATCTTCTCCGGGTCCTCCGCGGAGTCGATGGCCTCGTTGATGTTCGCCTTGAGCAGCTGGCCGATGCGGCCGAAGATCGATTGCTTCTTGGTCATTGGTGGTCCCCACGCCTTTCGGATCGGTTGTCAGTGGTCGCTGTCCTCGCGGTCGTCAGAATCGGCCACCACCGCCCCTGCGGGTGCCCGTGCCGCCGAAGGAACCCGGTGAAGGGCCGCGGCGGCGCGACGAGCTCGGCGCGCCGAACCCTCCGCCGCCGCGTCCACCGCCGGAGCCGCCCAGGAGCCCGCCGAGGAGGATGCCGCCGAGCATCGCGCCGGCGTTGCCGCCCCCGCCCACGCCCCCGCCGAAGCCGCCGCCCATGCCGCCGCCGGGCCCAGCCGGGTTGCGGTAGGCGTTCACGTCCTGCTGCGCGAGCCGCGAGGCCGCCGCGGCGAGCTGGTCGGCCCGCTGCGCGCCCGCCAGGGCCTGGACGGGGTCGGAGGGCGCGAGCGCGCGGGCGGCGTCGAGCTGCTGGTTCGCCTCGTTGAGGCGGGTGCGGGCCTCGGTGCCGACGCCGCCGCGGTTCGTGTTGATGTAGTCCTCCACCGCGGCGGCCGTGGCCGAGGCGTTCGCGATCGTCTGCGCCAGTTGGGCTTTCGCGCTCTCGCGCTGCTCCTGCTCGTCGCGCACCGCCTGCAGCTCCCCGCCGACGGCGGCCTGGGCCTGCTCGAGGCGGCGGGTGCTCTCGAGCGGGTCGACGGGCCCGGCGGCCTTGGCCGCCTCGATGGCGGCCGTGGCAGCGCGCGCGTCGGCGGCGGCGCGGCGGAGCCGCTCCCCGCCGGGGGAGCCGTCGGCCTTGCGTTCGGCTTCGCTGATGTCCTGCTGCAGAGAGGCGAGCAGCCCAGGCAGTCCCTGGGCGGCCTCGGCGAGTTCCGTCTGGCGTCCGGTCACCGCGTCGAGCAGCTGCTTCGCCTGGGCGAGACCCCCTTCGGCGGCGCGCACGCCCACCGCGGCCCGGCCGCCCTCCCCGTTCGCGAGCGCGTCGCGGGCCTCGGCGAGGCTCCGGTCGGCGAACGCGAGCCGGTCTTCGGCGTCGTCGGCATTGCGGGCGACGGTCTCGTACGCCGATGCGGGATAGGCCGCCGCGAGTGCCGCCAGCGCCTCCCTCGCCGCGCCGGTGCGGCCGGCGAGCGCCTTCGCGTCGGCGGCGAGCTTCTCGATGGCCTCGGGCGCGCGGCGGCCGAGGTCGCGCAGCTCCTCGAATTCGGCGGCGGCCCCGTCGAGCTCCGCGTCGGCCTTGGTGAGGCGGTCGACGATCTCGGTCAGCAGCGCGCGGCGCTGCTCCTCGGTCTCGGGCACGTCGTCGTCGAGGGTCTGGCGCAGCCGGAATGCCTCGGCGAGTTCGCTCTTGGCGGTGTCGAGGGCGGCGGAGAACCGGGCGGTGCTCTCCTGGCCGAACTCGGCGACGGCGAAGCTCAAGTCCTGGTCGCTGGTGCGGACGGCGTCGTCGCCCTCCACCAGCAGCCGGCTCGCCTCGCGGTCGAGGTCCTGCGTCGACATGCGCTGGATCTGCTTGCCGGTCGCCGCGCCCCGCTTGCCGCGCCGCTTGCGCCAGATGAGGAAGACGACGAGCGCGATCACCGCGAGGACCAGCAGGAACACCAGCCAGCCTGCGCCGCCGCTCGATCCGCCCGCGGCCTGCTCCCGGTAGCCGTCGGCGGCGGCGATCGCCGCACCGGCCCAGTCGTCGTCGGCGAGTTCCGGTTCGATCGCGGAGGCGGCGACCTCGTTCAGCTGGGAGTCCGAAAGGGGGAACCCGGCCGCCACCGACCAGGAGTAGCGGCGGTCGCCCGTGGCGATGGCGAGCAGGATGTCGTTGGTGCCCAGGCCGCTCTGCACAGCGGTGTCGTTCGCCCAGTCCTGCGGCGCAGAGCCCGAGAACGAGTCCACATAGGCCACATAGAGGCCGATCGCGGCGTCGGACCGGAGCCGGTCGATCGCCGCCTCGACTTCAGGGCCGCGGTCGCCGACCGCGCCGATCTGGTCGGTGACCGCGCCGGAGTCGAGCTCGACGGGCGGAACTGCGGAGGCCGCGGTTCCGGAGAGGGCGAGCCAGAGGGCGGCCAGTACGGCCGCCGCGTACTTCACTGTTGCCGACATCGGCGCCCCTGCGTCTTCCCGTGTCCTGAGCTGCGCTTATTGCGAGTTCAGGGTAAGGAAGATTCGTCGCGGGCTGCTCGATTCGGTGAAAGACCCCGTCGAGTGCGAAGCGGTGGGCTAGTAGAGGCCCGCTTCGTACTGCGGGCCGTACTTCTCCACGAGTTCCTCCAGGGTCGCATCGACGACCTGGGTCTCCTTGACCAGCTGCGCGTGCCGGGGCAGCGTGTCCGAGGTCCAGGTCTCGGGCTTCCAGATGCCCGACCGCATCGAGGCCTTGCCGCAGTGGAAGTAGATCGTGTCGATCTCGACGACCAGCGCCAGGACCGGCCGGTGGCCCTTGACGACCATGTCCGCGAAGAACGGCGCGTCCGAGACGACCCGGGCGCGACCGTTGATGCGGAGCGTCTCGCGCCGGCCGGGGATGAGCGAGAGCAGGCCGACGTGCGGGTTCGCGAGCACGTTGTGGTAGCCGTCGACGCGGTGGTTGCCCTTGCGTTCGGGGATGGCGAGCGTCGTGTCGTCGAGGACGTGCACGAGCTGCCCGGCCGGGTCGCCCTTGGGGGAGGCGTCGCAGTTGCCTTCCGCGTCGGCGGTCGCGACCACGCAGTAGGGGGAGGCGGCGAGCCATTCGCGGTCGCGCTGGTGGAGCGTCGCGCGCTCCTTCGTGGCGGCCTGGGGCATCACCTCGCCCACGATCTCCCGTAGCTTGTCGGGGTCGGTCACTTCGGTCCACAGGTGACTGTCGAGCGAGTCCATCTGGGTCCCTTCGGGGGAGGAAGCCGTTACGACCCGATGCTACGCCCGTCGCCCCCGATCTGCGACCGCTGTTCGTCGGCGTCGAGAATGCCGTCGCGGACCGCCGAGCGGATCACCCGGTACAGGATGTAGCAGCCGATGAGGTACAGAACGGGAATGAGGAGTGCTTCCATATGCCGCATCCTATTCGTCCCTGTGTGATCTTCGCCCGACACAATGCCCATACAGTGAAACCGAGTTCCCACTCAGCGGCACCCCCAAGTACCCTGGGTCCCGTGTCTGCGAACAGCCTTTTCCTTGATGTCCTGAGCCGCCGCGTCGTGATCGCCGACGGTGGTATGGGCACCATGCTGCAGGCCTACGACCCCACCCTCGATGACTACGACGGCTTCGAAGGCCTCTCCGACATCCTGTGCGTGACCCGCCCCGACATCGTCCTCGGCATCCACGACGCCTACCTGGCCGCCGGGGCCGACTGCGTCGAGACGAACAGCTTCAACGCCAACTACGGCGGCCTCGTCGAGTACGACATCGTCGACCGGGCCCGCGAGCTCGCCCGCGCCGCCGCCACCCTCGCCCGGCAGAAGGCCGACGAGTACGCGACCCCCGAATGGCCGCGCTTCGTCCTCGGCTCCATGGGCGGCGGCACCCGCCTGCCGACCCTGGGCCACGCGCCGTTCGCGCTCCTGCGCGACCACTACCAGGAGTGCTCGCAGGGCCTCATCGAAGGCGGCGCCGATGCGCTCCTCGTCGAGACCGCCCAGGACCTCCTCCAGGCCAAGGCCGCCGTCATCGGCGCCAAGCGCGCCAACGCCGCCCTCGGCACCAAGATCCCGATCATCGCCCAGGTGACCGTCGAGACCACCGGCACCATGCTCGTCGGCGGTGAGATCGGCGCGGCCCTGACCAGCCTCGCGGCCCTCGGCATCGACCTCATCGGCCTCAACTGCGCCACCGGCCCGGAGGAGATGAGCGAACACCTCCGCTACCTCTCCCGCCACTCGCCGGTCCCGATCTCGGTCATGCCCAACGCCGGCCTGCCGACCCTCGGCCCGAACGGCGCGGTCTACCCGCTCACGCCCGAAGAGCTCGCCGACGCCCACGAGGACTTCGTCAAGAACTTCGGCGTCAGCCTCGTCGGCGGCTGCTGCGGCACCACCCCCGACCACATCCGGGCCGTCCGCGCCCGCCTCGGCGGCGCCCCCGAGAACCTCGTCAAGCCCAAGGAGCGCACCCCGGTCATCGAACCGGGCGTCTCCTCCTCGTACCACCACGTCCCGTACCTGCAGGACGCCTCGATCCTCAACATCGGCGAGCGCACCAACGCCAACGGCTCCAAGGCCTTCCGCGACGCCATGCTCGCCGCCGACTACGACCGCTGCGTCGAGATCGCCCGCGAGCAGGCCGGCGGCGGCTCCCACGTCCTCGACCTCTGCGTCGACTACGTCGGCCGCGACGGCGCCGTGGACATGAACGTCCTCGCCGCCCGCTTCGCCACCGCCTCAACGCTCCCGATCATGCTCGACTCCACCGAGCCGAACGTGGTCGAAGCCGGGCTCGACGCCCTCGGCGGCAAATGCATCGTCAACTCCGTCAACTTCGAGGACGGCGACGGCCCCACCTCCCGCTACCAGCGGATGATGCCGCTCGTCGCCGAGCACGGCGCGGGCGTCGTCGCGCTCTGCATCGACGAGGAGGGCCAGGCCCGCGACCGCGACTGGAAGGTCCGCGTCGCCGCCCGCCTCATCGGCGACCTCACCGGCACCTGGGGCATGAAGATCCAGGACATCTTCGTCGACGCCCTCACCTTCCCCATCTCCACCGGCCAGGAGGAGACCCGCAAGGACGGCATCGAGACGATCGCGGCCATCCGCGAGATCGCCCG
Organism: Glycomyces sp. NPDC021274; assembly: GCF_040641195.1. NCBI lineage: Bacteria > Bacillati > Actinomycetota > Actinomycetes > Glycomycetales > Glycomycetaceae > Glycomyces > Glycomyces sp. NPDC021274. The sequence continues at coordinate 316,254 of NZ_JBFADC010000006.1, forward strand.
GCTCTACCCCGGCGTCAACTTCACCCTCGGCGTCTCCAACATCTCGTTCGGCCTCAACCCGGCCGCCCGCCAGGTCCTCAACTCCGTGTTCCTCAACGAATGCGTCGAAGCGGGCATGACCAGCGCGATCGTCCACTCCTCCAAGATCCTGCCGATGGCCTCGATCCCCGAGGAGCAGAAGCAGGTCGCCCTCGACATGGTCTACGACCGCCGCACCGAGGACTACGACCCGCTCCAGAAGCTCATCGAGATCTTCGACGGCGTCAGCCTCGCCGGCACCAAGGAGGCCCGCGCCGAAGCCCTCGCCGCCCTCCCGCTCCCAGAGCGACTCGCCCAGCGGATCATCGACGGCGACAAGAACGGCCTCGACACCGACCTCGACGAGGCCCTCGCCAACGGCAAGCGGCCCCTCGACATCATCAACGACCACCTCCTCGAAGGCATGAAGGTCGTCGGCGACCGCTTCGGCTCCGGCCAGATGCAGCTGCCGTTCGTCCTCCAGTCCGCCGAGGCCATGAAGTTCGCCGTCGCCCACCTCGAACCCCACATGGACAAGGCCGACGCCGCAGACAAGGGCACCATCGTCCTCGCCACCGTCCGCGGCGACGTCCACGACATCGGCAAGAACCTCGTCGACATCATCCTGTCCAACAACGGCTACACCGTCGTCAACCTCGGCATCAAGCAGCCCATCAACGCCATCCTCGACGCCGCCGAAGAGCACCAGGCGGACGTCATCGGCATGAGCGGCCTGCTCGTCAAATCCACGGTCATCATGAAGGACAACCTCGCCGAGATGATGGCCCGCTCGATGCACACGCGCTGGCCGGTCCTCCTCGGCGGCGCCGCGCTCACCCGCGCGTACGTCGAGGACGACCTGCGCGAGATGTTCGAAGGCGGCCAGGTCCACTACGCGCGCGACGCGTTCGAGGGCCTCGACCTCATGAACAAGGTCATGACCGCCCGCAAGACCGGCGTGCCCATCGTCGACGCCGAGAAGGAGGCGAAGATCGCCCTGCGCCGCGAACGCCGCGCCAAGCAGGCCACGATGGTCGCCGACACCCTCCCGGACCTCAACGACACGTCGGTGCGCTCCAACGTCGCCACGGACGTCGAGATCCCGGTCCCGCCGTTCTACGGCTCGCGCGTCGTCAAGGGCATCCAGACGTCCGAGTACGCGGCGCTGCTCGACGAGCGCGCCACCTTCCTCGGCCAGTGGGGCCTCAAGCCCGCCCGCGGCGACGGCCCCTCCTACGAGGAGCTGGTCGAGACCGAGGGACGCCCGCGCCTGCGCTACTGGCTCGACCGGCTCGCCACGGACAACGTCATCGAGGCGAAGGTCGTGTACGCGTACTTCCCGGCGTACTCCGAGGGCAACACCCTCGTCGTCCTCGACGAGAACGGCCACTCCGAGCGCACCCGCTTCACCTTCCCGCGCCAGCGGCAGGGCCGGCGGCTGTGCCTGGCGGACTTCTTCCGCGCCAAGGACGGCGACCGCCTCGACGTCCTCGGCATGCAGCTGGTCACCTTGGGCTCCAAGGTCTCCGAGTACACCAACGAGCTGTTCCAGGCCAACGCGTACCGGGACTACCTCGAGGTGCACGGCCTCACCGTGCAACTCACCGAGTCGCTCGCCGAGTACTGGCACCGGCGCATGCGCCGCGAATGGGTCCTGCCCTCGGGCGGCACCGTCGCCGACGCCGACCCCGGCGACCTCAAGGGCTACTTCGACGTCGACTTCCGCGGCTGCCGCTACTCGTTCGGCTACCCGGCCTGCCCCGAGCTGGCCGACCGCGCCACCCTCGTCGAACTCCTCGGTGCCGAACGCATCGGCGTCGAACTGTCCGAAGGGGACCAGCTCCACCCGGAGCAGTCGACCGACGCGATCGTCCTGCACCACCCCGAGGCGAGCTACTTCAACGCCAAATGACCCCGGTAGGTGCCCGGTCGTCTTAGGGCGCCGGGCACCGAAACCGCGGCCGCGTTCACCGCAGCTCCATCCGCCCGGCACCATAGAGCCATGTCGCACGAACTCGTCGCCTACCTCGGGGTCATGGACGCAGGCAAGTCCACGCTCGCGCTCCAGTACCACCACTCCCTCGGCGGCACCGGCGTCGTCTACACCTCCATGGACCGCGGCGGCGAAGGCGTCGTCTCCAGCCGCATCGGCCTCAGCCACGAGGCCCGCGAGGTCAAACCCGGCTTCGACATCTACGACGACCTCGCCGCGATCAAACCCCCGTACGTGATCGTCGACGAAGTCCAGTTCCTCGAAGCCCCCAGGCAGATCAACCACCTCGCCGACGCCGTCGACGGCCTCGGCCTCGACGTCTACGCCTTCGGCCTCAAGACCGACTTCCTCGGCCGCCTCTTCCCGGCCACCCAGCGTCTCATCGAACTCGCCGACCGCGTCGAAGAACTCCCCGTCCGCGTCAACTGCTGGTGCGGCGAACGCGGCACCCACAACGCCCGCGTCCGCGACGGCGTCATGGTCTTCTCCGGCGACCTCGTCGAAGTCGGCGACATGGACTCCTACACCGTCCTGTGCCGCCGCCACCACCGCGCCGGCCTCGCCTGACACCGCGAGACCCCGCTCGCACCGAGCGGGCCGCCTCGGGGCCCCAGCCTCACTATGTGCGAGCCCGCTCGCGGCCCCGCCCGCACTGTGTGAGCCCGCTCGCGGCTCCGCCGCGACCCGAGCCGACCCACCCGCCCCGCCCGTACTGTTGACACCGTGACCGACCAAGCGAAAGCCGCGTTCCCGCAAGCCGTGCTCTTCGACATGGACGGCACGCTCGTCGACAGCGAGATCATCTGGGACACCGGCATCGAAGAACTCGCCGCCCTCCTCGGCGGCGCCCTCGACCCCGAGGTCCGCGCCCGCATGGTCGGCACCAACGAGGACGCCTCGGTCATCATGCTCCTCGACAGCCTCGGCATCCCCGTCACCGAAGCCCCCCACCGCCAGACCTGGCTGCGCACCCGCATGAAGGAGCTCTTCGCCCAAGGCGTCGAATGGAAGCCCGGCGCCCGCGAACTCCTCCTCGAATGCCGCGCCGCCGGCATCCCCACCGCGCTGGTCACCTCCACCCCGCGCGAACTCGCCGACGTCATCATCGGCCACGTCGGCCCCGAGAACTTCGACCTCACCATCTGCGGCGACGAGGTCGAGCAGCGCAAACCCGACCCCGAGCCCTACCTCGCCGCCGCCGCGAAGCTCGGCGTCGACGTCGCACGCTGCGTGGCCCTGGAAGACTCCGTCTCCGGCGTCGGCTCCGCGCTGGCCGCCGGCGCGGTCACCCTGGCCGTCCCGAGCGAAGTCCCGCTCCCGGCCGACCTCGACGTGCTGCGCCTCGACACCCTCGAGGGCATCGACCTGGCGTACCTGCGCAGCCTCGGTGAGGCCTGTCCGGTGAACCCGGAAGGCCGCTAGCCTCCCGCGGCCACCGGGCCCCGCCCGAAAACGCGTTGACGGCCGCCCCAGCCCGCATCAGGCTGTTCCCATGGAGCCCAGCCACGTCATCGTCAAAGCTCTGGCCGACCCCGAACGCCTCCGCGTCTTCGCCGACATCGTCCTGGGGGAGCCGGGCACCAGCGTCACCGACCTGAAAGCGCGCCACCCGCGCGCCGAGAAGGCACTCCACCGCCTCTTCGAGTCCGGACTCGTCATCCGCGAAGACGGCAAGGTCCGCGCCGCACCCGAGGCCTTCAAAGCCGCCGCCGCGGCCGCCCGCGAAGCCCGCCCCGACGCACCGCCCGGGGTGAGTCTCGAAGTGGCCCACCTCTACTCGAACGGTCGGATCACCGCCCGGCCCGTCAACCGCCGCACCCGGGTCGCGCTCCTGCGCGACCTCGCGGACCGCCACTTCGCGTTCGACCGCGTCTACACCGAGCAAGAGATCAACGAACCGCTCGCCGCCGAATTCGAGGACCCGCTGCAACTGCGCCGCGACCTCATCGACGAACTCCTCCTCGAACGCAACCTCGACGGCAGCGAGTACCGCCGCCGCGAAGCACCACCGATCTGATGACGCCCTGAACGACGACGTCCCGCCCTCCGCGAAACGGAAGGCGGGACGCGACGCGTTCAGGGCTACAACCGAGCGGACAGCTCCTCGCGGTTCGTGTCGCCCCAGACCTCCAGCGGTGCCAGCGCCCGGTTCAGCGACTCCCCGAGCGGCGTCAGCGAGTACTCCACCCGCGGCGGCACCTCCGCGTACAGCTCCCGGTGCACGATCCCGCTCGCCTCCAGCTGCCGCAGGTTCTCGGCCAGCACCTTCTCGCTCACGCCGTCGAGCTTGCGGCGAATCTGCCCGAACCGCACCGGGCCCTCGGCCAGCACCCACATCAGGTGCATCTTCCACTTGCCGCCGACCACGTCGATCGCGAGCGACATCCCGCAGATTTGATCTGCGTCACTCTGCGTCTCCATCGGACCCCTCCCGGCCATATTTCGAACCTCGAAGTAAGTAGCCCCACCCGAAAGTGCGGTCTTGCAGAGCTTATCCGGCCGGACGAACATGGATCCCGTCAACAAGACCATGGGAACACCACTTCGCAAGGGGCACAACATGACTGCGCACAACAAGTCCGTCACCGTCATCGGCCTGGGCCCGATGGGCCAGGCGACCGTCAAGGTCCTCCTCGACGCCGGGTACGACGTCACCGCCTGGAACCGCACCCGACCCAAACTCGACGCGATCGCCGAACTCGGCGCGAAGCCCGCCGACACGGTCGCCGAGGCCGTCGCCGCCAACGACGTCGTCCTGCTCTCCCTGATCCACTACGACGCCATGTACGGCGTCCTCGAGCAGGGCCCCGCCGACCTCACCGGCAAGACCATCGTCAACCTCTCCTCCGACTCGCCGGTGAAGACCCGCAAGGGCGCCGCATGGGTCACCGCCCGCGGCGGCGCCTTCGTCACCGGCGCCTACATGACCCAGAGCGACGACCTCAAGCACGCGTCCTCGCGCCTCTACGTCAGCGCACCCGAGACCGACTACGAGGCCCACCGCGAACTCCTCGAGACGCTCGTCCCCGGCGTCGAGTACCTCGGCGAGGACTACGGGCTCGCCCAGCTCTACTACCAGGCCGGGCTCGCCCAGTTCCACGCGTTCCTCACCTCGCTGGAGCAGGCCGTCGCGATCATCGACGCCGGCGGCGGCGACGTCGAAAAGTTCATCGAGTTCGCCTCCAACGGCACCGAGAGCAACCGCGACTTCACCCTCTTCTTCGGCGCGGCCGCCAAGCAGGGCGGCTGGGGCGACATCGCGAACCTCAGGATGATGCACGCCGGCGCCCAGCACGTCATCGACGCCGCAGAAGAGGTCGGCGTCGACGCCTCCCTCACCCGCACCGTCCAGGACCACTACCAGCGCGCCCTGGACGCGAGCGAGAAGGCCGGGCACGCCGTCCCCGTCTACCAGATCCTCCGCCGCGCCGCCTGACCCCCGCGAACGAACGAGCCGGGGTCGGTCCACCAGCCCGACCCCGGCCCCACCGAAAGGAGTAACCACATGGGCTCGAGCACAAGCATTCTCGGCCTCGGCGCCATGGGCTCGGCCATCGCCGCCCGACTCCGCGAGACCGGACACGCCACCACCGTCTGGAACCGCACCGCCGCCAAGGCCGCACCGCACGTCGCAGCCGGATCGAAGGGCGCCGCCACCGTCGCCGAAGCCGCCGCCGCGAGCGACGTCATCCTCGTCGTCCTCCTCGACCACGCCAGCGTCCGCGAACACCTCGACCCCCATATCGCCGAACTCAAGGGCAAAGTGGTCGTCAACCTCGTCACCACCACACCCGACCAGGCCCGCGAAACCGCGGCCTGGGCCGCCGACCACGGCATCCGCTACGTCGACGGCGCCATCATGGCCGTCCCGTCCATGATCGGCGAACCGCACGCCCGCCTCCTCTACTCAGGGGACGAGCACGCGTACAACACCGTCCTGCCGCTCCTGGAAACCCTCGGCACCGCCGAGTACACCGGCAAGGACCCCGGCCTCGCCTCGCTCAAGGACATGGCCCTGCTCGCCGCCATGGACCTCATGTTCCTCGGCTACGTCCAGGCCATCGCCATGATGCGCACCACCGGAACCCCCGCCGTCCAGACCGCCGGCGAAGTCGAAGCCTGGCTCGCCGCCATGCTGCCCCACGGCCGGGAACTCGCCGCGATCGTCGACCAAGGCACCTACGACACCGGCGGCCAGAGCGTCGACTTCGACCGCTTCGGCATCCAGTCGCTCATCACCGCCAGCCGCGAACAGGGCATCAGCGCCCAGTTCCTCGAACCCCACCAGAAACTCCTCGAAGAGCTCGCCGCCACCGGCCACGGCGACAGCGACTGGATCCGCATCATCGAACGCCTCACCATCCACTGACCGACCACCGCAAGACCTGAACACACGAAGGACACCACCATGTCAAAGGGCACCATCAGCATCCTCGGCCTCGGCGCCATGGGCTCGGCCATCGCCGCCCGCCTCCGCGACACCGGCTACACCACCACCGTCTGGAACCGCACCCCCGCCAGAACCCAACCGCACGTCGCAGCCGGCTCCAAAGCCGCCGCCACCATCGCCGAAGCCGCCAAAGCCGGCGACATCATCCTCGTCGTCCTCCTCGACCACGCCAGCGTCCACGAAAACCTCGAACCCGTCGCCGCCGAACTCAAAGACAAGGTCGTCGTCAACCTCACCACCACCACACCGAACGAGTCCCGAACCACCGCCGCCTGGGCCGCCGAGCACGGCATCACCTACCTCGACGGCGCCATCATGGCCGTCCCCCAGATGATCGGCCGACCAGGCTCCAAGCTGCTCTACTCCGGTGACGAGAACGCCTACGCCATCGCGAAGCCGGCCCTCGAAACCCTCGGCACCGCCGAATACGAAGGCACCGACCCCGGGATCGCCGAACTCAAGGACATGGCCCTCCTGACCGCCATGTACGCGATGTTCACCGGGGTCCTCCAGGCCTCCGCGATGATGCGCACCGTCGGCGTCCCCGCCACCCAGACCGCCCGCGACGTCACCGCCTGGCTCAGCGCCGTCGTCCCGCTCGCCGAACCCACCGTCGCCGTCGTCGACACCGGCGACTACGACCCGGCACCCGGCCAGGACGTCGCCTTCACCAAGGCCGCCGTCGGCTCACTCGTCACCGCCGCCCGCGAACAGGGCATCAGCGCCGACTTCCTCGAACCGCTCGTCAAGCACCTCGACGAACTCATCGCCACCGGCCGCGGCACCGCCGACTGGGTCAGCGTGATCGAAAAACTCACCATCCGCTGACACGCCAACGGGGCGGACCCCCTACCGGTCCGCCCCGAGCAGCGCCAACTTGTCGTAATCATCAGTCCCCGGCGACGCCGTCAACGTCACCAGCATCTGCCCCGAACCGTCCGCCACCCGGAACTGGTCCTTATACAGCTCCAACGCACCCACCATCGGATGGTCGAACCGCACCGACCCGATATTGCAGTCCTTCACCTCGGCCCGCGCCCACAACTCAGCGAAGAACCGGTGCCGCACCGACAACTCGCCGATCAGCCCCGTCAACTCCGGATCATCCGGGAACAACGCCGCCATCTTCCGCAACTGCGCCACCGTCTCCCACGAGCACACCGACTCCCAATCCGGGAAGAACGCCCGCGAATCATCGTCGAACAGCAGCCGCACGAAGTTCGGATTCGCCTCCAGATCCCACCCGAACCCGCCGTACAGCAAGCGCGCCAACCGATTCGACGCCAACACGTCCTGCCGGTGGTTCATGATCAGCGCCGGGAACCCGTCGATCGCCGCGAGCATCGTCTGCAGCGAGGGCCGCACCCCCGCGCTGGCCTGCAGCGGACTCAGCCGCGAGTTCCCCGCCAGCCGGTGCAGGTGCGCCCGCGTGGTCTCGTCCAGCCGCAGCGCCCGCGCCACCGCGTCGAGCACCTGATCGGACGGGTGCTTCGCCCGGCCTTGCTCCAGGCGCGTGTAGTAGTCCACGCTCACCCCGGCCAGCAGCGCCAGCTCCTCCCGCCGCAGGCCGGGCACGCGCCGCCGCGAGTCCTCCCGCAGCCCCACGTCACCGGGGTTCACGCGGGCCCGGCGCGCCTGCAGGAACTTCCCCAGGTCGACCACGTCCTCGAGCCGGTGGATCTCGGTCTTCCTGGTCTCTGTCGCATCAGGTGTCATCACGCAAACCTCCGCGGCAAGTATCGCCGGGATCCCTCGCGAATGCCTAGGTCTGTCAGTCCTAGGGTCGAACGACCCCAGGTCGAACAGACGTCTGGCAGCCCCGCCGAAACCCCAGAAGCATGGTCCGCATGAGAACGCACCTGGTCTACGCCCACCCGCACAACGGCTCGCTCAACGCCTCGCTCCGGGACGAAGCCGTCCAGACCCTCGAGGGCCTCGGCCACACCGTCACCGTCTCCGACCTGTATGCCATGAACTGGAAGGCCGTCGCCGACTACGACGACTTCGGCCCCACCGAGAACGAGCACTTCATGGCCGCCGCCGGCGAAGCCTGGGAGAAGGACTCGATCGCCCCCGACATCAAGGCCGAGCAGGCGAAGCTCCTGGAAGCCGACCTCGTCCTCCTGCAGTTCCCGCTGTGGTGGTACACGGTCCCGGCGATCATGAAGGGCTGGTTCGACCGGGTCTTCACCAACGGCTTCGGCTACAGCCCCTCCCGCGACTGGCCGCGCTTCGGCGACGGCGTCTTGAAAGGCAAGCGCGCCATGGTCATCGTGACCACCGGCGCCGCCGAGGCACACCTCTCGGACCGCGGCGTGAACGGCGACATCAACGACCTGCTCTTCCCGATCCAGCACGGCGTCCTCTTCTACACGGGCATGGCAGTCCTCCCACCCGTGGTCATCACCGGCGCAGGCTGGCAGACCGAGTACGCCGACAGCGCCAAGCACCTGCGCGAACGCCTCGAGACCATCGCCGAGACCGAGCCGATCGCCTACCGCAAGCAGACTGAGGACTACGACGAGGACAAGCGCCTGCTCCCCGGCCGCGAAACCGAGGGCACCACCGGATTCGCGCTGCACATCGCCCGCTAGCAGCACGCGAAAGGGCCGGAGCGGCATCGCCGCTCCGGCCCTTCACTCGTTTTCTCTATCTACCGCACTACTCGAACGGGAACTTGTCGGCGAACGCCGGCTTCAGGTCGTCCAGCCACACCGCGTTCTCATCGAACTTCGCAAAGAACGGACGGCCGACGAGGTCAGGATCCCTGGCCTGGAGCATCCGCAGCGCGAACACCTTCTCCTCGCCGATCTCCACGACCCCGTCCACCGCGACCTTGCCCGGCGTGGCCGACATCGACGGACCCCGCACGGTCCGGCACAACCCCGACACCTGGCTGAACGCGTCGCGGAAGATCTCCCACGCCCGCACCAGCGGCACCGAGAAGTAGTCCTGCGGACCGGTGTCCCGCTCCACGAACATGTAGTAGGGGATCATCCCCAGCTTGTGCTGGGTCCTCCACATCCCCGCCCACTGCTCCGCGTCGTCATTGATCGTCCTGATCAGCGGCGCCTGCGTCCGGATCACCGCACCGGTGGCACGGATGCGCCGCACCGCCTCCTGCACGATCTCGGAGTCCAGCTCCTTGTGATGCGAGAAGTGGGCCATGAACGCCAGGTTCTTGCCCGACGCCACGACCCGTTCGAACAGCCGCAGCGTGTCGTCCGCGTCGGGGTCCGACACGAACCGCTGCGGCCAGTACGCCAGCGCCTTCGAACCGATCCGGACCGACTCCACGTGATCCATCTCGAGCAGCGGCTCGATGTACCGCCGCAGCACCGGCTCGCCCATGATCATCGGATCCCCGCCCGTGAGCAGCACACTGCTCACCTCGGGATGGTCCCGCACGTAACCCGTCAACTGCTCGACGTCGTTGTTCGCCATCTTCAGGTCGGCGATGCCCACGAACTGCGCCCAGCGGAAGCAGTAGGTGCAGTACGCGTGGCAGGTCTGGCCCTGCTGCGGGAAGAAGAGCACCGTCTCGCGGTACTTGTGCTGCAGGCCCGGGATCGGCTCCTCGCCGGCCTTCGGGATGTTCAGCGCGAGCTGCCCGGCCGGGTGCGGATTGAGATTGAACCGGATCCGGTTGGCCGCAGCCGTCACCTCCTGCTTGGAGGCGTCGTTCTGGAGCAGGCCCGCGATGTGGTCGACGTCCTCGGTCGGCAGCATGTCCTCCTGGGGGAAGACCAGCCGGAACATCGGGTCCTCGAACGGATTGTCCCAGTCGATGAGCTCGTCGACGACATAGGCGTTCGTTCGGAACGGCAGGACGGACGCCACAGCCCTTGTCCGGAGCCGCTGCTCCTCGGTCAGCGGCGCTCGCTGGAGCAACTCGTCCAGGTGGCGGATGGTGTAGGCCTGGAACCGCCTACCGGTGTTTTCAGGAGCAGTCACGAGAACCCCCTCCTCTGCGATGTCGGTTTGCAACTGGGCAGGCGGGCCTGGTTACAAACAAGTGCGCGAAACCAACGACCACCCTGCCTCCCGCGGGCGAAGCCGCCCGCCGTTCGGCTCCGTGACGTTTCGGCCACGGATGGTGCACCCGATGCTTTCGCGCACACTGTGCGTGAATATGAAATTTTCAGTCGTTTGTGACGACCCTAACCCAGCGTCGCCTCAAGCGAAATCGGGACCGCCTTGAGGGCCTGGCTCACCGGGCAGTTCTCCTTGGCTCCCTGCGCGATCTTCTGGAACTCGTCGTTATCGATCCCGGGGATCGAGGCGCGGACGGTCAGGGCGATGTCGGTGATGCCCGTGCCCGGCTTGAAGGTGACGCCGGCTTCCGTGACGATCTCGTCCGCGGTGTATCCGGCCTTCGCGAGGGCGCCCGAGAACGCCATGGAGAAGCATGAGGTGTGCGCGGCAGCGATCAGTTCCTCCGGGCTGGTCTTGCCCTCGGGGTTGTTCGTGCGAGCCGCCCAGGTGACAGGGGTGTCCGGCAGTCCCGACGACAGGAAGCTGGTGACGCCGTTGCCTTCCTGGAGGTCGCCGGTCCAACGAGTGCTTGCATTGCGAGTGGCTGACATGCCTTCTCCTTTAGGAGTCGAAGTACCTTCGCTCGCAGGCTAACAGCCGCAGATGGAGTCTGGAGACGGTCCGAGACGGCGCCCGCGCCCGGGGTTCATCCACCGTCTTTCTGGAAGACCTTGATGTCTCCGCTGGTCAAGCGTATCGTTGAACCCGAGGTGACCCCCCTGGTTTCGGCCCCCTCGAGGGTGTGTATATTTGTCTTTGCCCGCGGGGGAACGGAACAGCCGAGGAAAACGAGGCCGGTCCGGAGATCACGGAGGCACGCGACAAGCTCTGAGGAGCGCTGGCGCGGTCCGAGATCGAGACGCGGGGATCACCTGAGACTCCATAGAGGCTCAATCGCGTGTGACGAGGGTCAATGACCCCCAGTTAGACAGCGCGGTTCGAGACTAGTAATGTTGTTCGGGTTGCTCCGGCTGAGGCCGAATCCTTATGAGGATCGTTCTGGGTTGGCGTGTTGTTTGAGAACTCAACAGGGTGTTTGGATGGTCAGCGTGCGGGCTGACTGGATTGGTTCGGCACAAGGTGTCGGCTGGTTTGGTTGGTA